>NZ_PKRR01000004.1:0-606678 GCF_002855595.1 Uliginosibacterium sp. TH139
GGAACGCAGGCCGGCCAGCACCTCCAGTGCGCTCGCTGCGGCGGGCAGGCTGCGGGGGTCTAAGGCCTGGTTCATGGCTTCTTGTCTGGCAGGGCGGAGGGGGTCTGGGCCTTCGGATCGTGGGCAACCAGGGCTTCGAGCAGCAGCACGTCGGTGTCGTTGGCGGATTCGCGTGCGCCGTCTTTTTTGCCCACCTTGCGGGGGGCTGTGGCGACTTCCGCTTTGCTTGTGTTGCCTTTTCCTGCGGGCGCGGCACTCTTTCGGCTGGGCGACTCCGGCGTGTTGGCGGCCGGAGCGGCCAATGTGGCGAGCAATGATTTTTTCGGTGCTGCAGTTTCTGCGGGTGCGGGAGAGGGGGCTTCCTCCGGCGCACTGGCCTGGGCTGCGGGGGCTTCGAGCGCGGCCAAAGGGGTGTCTGGCTCGATACGCTCGATGCTGGCAGGGGCGTTCTCCGCAACCAGCTCTGCGGCGGGAGAGGATTCAGCAGCCGCAGGCGGCGGGGCGGCCGGAACAGGCTGTGCGACAACGGCGGGCTCAGGTTTCTGGGCGAGGAGAGCCGGAGTATCGGTCAGCTCCCAGACGATCGAACCGATCAGGCCGGCGCTGAACAGGGCTGCGATAGCCAGCCATAGCGGGCGGCGCTTCTTTTTGGGCGCGGGCGCCGGGCGCGCGTCCAGCGAGGCCAGCACACTGATGCGCTGGGGGGCCGGCTGTCCTGCGGCTTCGGTTGCCGGCC
The DNA here is from genome assembly GCF_002855595.1 of Uliginosibacterium sp. TH139. Lineage (NCBI taxonomy): Bacteria > Pseudomonadati > Pseudomonadota > Betaproteobacteria > Rhodocyclales > Zoogloeaceae > Uliginosibacterium > Uliginosibacterium sp. TH139. Next base: position 737 of record NZ_PKRR01000004.1, read on the forward strand.
CGAACAGGGACGGGCGACTGGGCGGTGTCGGCTTTGCGGGCGTGGGTTGGGTCATGTCGTCAGGCACGCGTTCAGTTGGCAATGCGGAATTCGATGCGGCGATTGCGCGCACGCCCTTCCGCCGTGTTGTTGGAGGCGACCGGCTCCAGCGAACCCTTGCCGATCGAGATCAGCTGGGTGCTGGCCAGGCCATGCTGGACGAGGTACTGGCGCACCGAGTCGGCGCGGGCCTGAGAGAGCATGGCATTGGCTTCGGGGCGGCCCGAGCTATCGGTATGGCCGATGATCTGGATGCTGCGGTCTCCCAGCTGTTTGATGGCGCTGAGCATTTCGTCCAGTAGCTGGCTGCCGCGGGGGGTGAGAATGGCGGAGCCCTGGTCGAACTCGACGATGCGGTTGGCCAGCGCCTTGTCGAGCACCTGTTGCTCGTTGGTGCCGACCCGCAAACCGCTGCGCACTTGATAGGTGGGATTCAGGCGTGCGGCGAGCTGGGCAGGCAATTGCTCGACTTCTTGCTGACTACCGACATCGCCGCGGATGCTGAGGCTGTTGCCGTTGACGTCCAGCTCGCCGTTGCGGACCTGCTTGAGATCTTCGGTAATGAGCTTCTGCACATAGTCAGACCAGTTCGGGGGGGCGGAGACCTTGCCGATACCAAGCTGATCGACAACCCGATCGTTGCCGTAGAGGGTGCGCAGCTTGCCGAGGATGGCCTGGCGAGTCGCTTCGTCCGGCACGGTGCCGCTGACGACGACCGGGCGCTCTGCAGCAGCAGGGGCGGCCGGTGTGGTCTGGGCATGGCTGGTCACGCTACAGGCGAGCAGGGTGGAGAGCAGGAGGAGGTGTGGAATCTTCATGATGTGTGCTGTGCCTTGGGGTCAGGCGCCGAGAAATACTTCGCCGAAGGTGGTGATGGCCTGGGCGAGCGAGAGGTCGGGATGCTCGAGGTAGGTGGAGAGCTTGGTCAGCGCGTATTCGGAGGCGATGTAGTCTTCTACCCATTCGGCATCGCACAGGTCGATGTTGGCTTCAAAGGAACGCGCCGGGTTGAAGATGGCTTCAAGGCCGAGCGCGCTGGCGCCCGAGAAACCGAGTATCAGCTGGGGCCGACCCTGCAAATGGGTGCGCATCAGGCTGATTTCATGATCGCCGCGTGCCAGGAAGGGGGCTACCAGGCTGAGCCAGAAAACGGCCGCCGGCCCGGCCTGCTGCTTGTCTTCCGGCAGTGGCAGGGCCAGGCCCTTGCTGGCGGCTGCACTGGAGCCGGAGAGCAGCGGTGAGAGCAGCAGGCCCAAGGCGATCACGCTGTAGCGCAACAGGCCAGGATTGCCGGCCGCATGCAGCTGGGCCTCCAGCTGGCCGATGCTCAGATCCAGCATCAGACCCTTGCGCTCCGCTTCCAGCTCGGCCAGATCGGCTGGCACACGCAAAGGGGTGACTTCGATGCGGGCCAGGGCTTCGCTGATATCGCTGGCCTGGCGGGCGTCGTCGAGCAGACGCTCCATCTCTTCCCAGCTCTGTTTCATCGCCAGCGGTAGGCAGGGCAGGAAGGAGAGCGGAGTTTCACTGCGCAGGCTGCCGGCCACCAAAAAGGGGAAGCGCCGGCCGGAGCTGTCTTCGCTGCTGATCATGCGGCCGAGCAACACGTTGGGGCTGCGGCTGCCCAGGAAGGTGAACAGGATGGCGGGCAGGGCGTCGAAGTGGCGCTTCCAGTCCGCATCCACGGCCAGTTGAGCGAGGCTGGCGGAAATCCAGCTATCCAGCGTGTTGATGACGGCCGAGCCATTGTGGCTGCGGATGAAATCGCCACGCGAGGGCAGCTTGCCGAAGTGAATCAGCGGCTCGTTGCCAATCTGCAGGGTGTAGGGCGCATTCATGTTTCAGCGCACCTCGACCGCAGCGACCGCCGGAGCGGGAGTGCCTGCGATGACTTGCGGCAATTGCAGTCCCTTGAGGCTTTGGGCAGGAGCCGGGCTGTTGCTGTTGCCCTGTGCCTGAGCGGCATCGGCACTTTGCTGGCTGATGATGCGCAGCACCACCGAGACCTGCTGGTTGCCTTCGCCCCAGCTCAGCTCGAAATCACCATTGTCACGACGCTGACGGCGTGCGGCTCCGATCATTTTTTCCAGGCCAAAGCGACCGGGGATGTTGAGCAGCTCGGTGACGCGACCATCAAAACCGGTGGCTGTGACGCGTGCGCCTGGCGTGCCACTGCCCGGCCACTGGAAGCGATGCCAGGCGGTTGCGCCGTTGCGATAACGCATCTGCTGGCCGTCGATCTCGACGGCGTATTCGGTGAGTCCGGAGGAGGGCACCGGCATGATCTGGAAGACAGTTTCCGGTGCACCTGCTGCCGCGCCGCTATTCACCGGCCCGCCGGGGTTCGCCACGTAGCGCGGGTAATTGGCGGCAAACTCGGGGTTGAGGGTGATGCCAATATCCGCCCAGGTGCGCGGCGAGAAGGTTTGTCCGCGCTGTACGACCAGGGTGGCGAGGGTGGCGCTGGCGTACTTCGAGATGGCGCCGTCCGGGCCGAAGAACTGGGCGATCTCGGCCGGACTGGCTTCGATGCGCGAATCGGCCTGGAACGGGTATTTGGTCCCCAGCGTGCGATTGAAGGGCTCGAAGACCTGGGCCAGCCAGATCTTGTTGAGCTCTACTTCAGCCGGCTTGACGATGACGGTGAAGGATTCCATCAACGGGCGAACCAGCAGCGGCCGGATGGTGCTGCGCTGCGAGTCCGAGAGACCGATGAGCATGCTTTCATCCACGAAACGTAGCGCGTCGGCCAGCTCGGAGCTGCTGCCGTCGAAGGTCTGCTGCATCAGCTGACGGGCGGCCGGACCTGGGTCGCCCGAGGTCTTGATCTGATTGAAGCGGGTGCGCAGGGCTGAGAGGCGTGAGAGGTAGCCGGTGAGCAGCACATCCTTGTTTTCGCCGCGCGGCATCATGAGGGCGGCGATGGCAGCGAACTCTTTGCCGATCAGGCCCATCTGCATTTCGCCGGCACCGCTGGCGAGATTGACATTGACGTTCACCTGGCCCGGAGCCTGACGCAGGATGGTCTCCTTGAACCAGGCGACGATGCCGCGCTTGGCACCGGCAAGCTGGGAGTTGATCAGCGAGGGGTTGTCCCAGGAGGTCTCGCGGTAGAGCGCTTCCATCAGGCGCTTGACGGGTGAGCTGCCGGGGTCCCCCAGGCGGTTGAGGCCGGTGACGGCGGCGGTGAAATCCGTGAAGCCTGCCACCGTGACACCTTGCAGGAATTTCTTCCACTCGGCGGCGTACTCGGCCTTGTACATCTCGACCAGTGCCTTCTGGATCTGCTCCGGGCTGCCTTGCAGGGTGAGGTCTTCGCGGGTGCTGGTCTTGAGCACCCAGTCGGAGGACTGCAGCTCCTTGTTGGCGGCTTCCTTGATCGCCGGGTCGACGAACTTTTCCCAGGCATCGCGGGTAAATGCACCGGACATGGCGTAGCTGCCGGCAACGAGCTTGCTGTCTTCCTCGCCGACGATGCGTGCCACGGTCAGCGGCGGGAAGCGGGTGGCTGCGCGGGCCTTGATTTCGGCATACACGCGTTCGCGGGCCGGCATGCCGCGCACCACGCGGCGCAGGTTTTCGCGCACCTGATCGACGAGCGCAATCTTGTTGTCGAGCACCGGGAAGTCCGGCTGGGCGGTCTGGGCCAGGAAGAAACCGAGAATGTGCTCGGCACTCTTGATCATCTGCTCGCGCGGCATGCTGCCGCGGTTGGCATCCAGCCACACGCGCCAGAAGCGGGTGATCTGGTCGTTCAGGTGACCGGATTCGAGACGCTCGCGGTTGGCCAGCATGAGGTAGGTCTTGAGCGCGTTGTAAGCGTCTTCCACGCTGCTCGGGGAGACTTCGCGATAGAGCGATGGTTCTGTGCGTGCAGTAGCCACGGTGGGCGCCGCCGAGGCCTGGGTGGCGGTGCTCTGAGGCTGGAGCTTGTCGGCGTTGGCATTGACTTCGCTGAGATAGCTCTCGATCGATTCACCGACCGGACCCAGCAACACCGCCTTGATGCCGTTGAAATACTCGTAGCGCAGGCGCTGCTCGATGGCATTGCCCTGGTATAGGCCAAAACCGAGCGCCAGTGGCTTGTCTTCGCGGAACTGCTGGAGCTGCTGGATGCGATCCTGAATGACTTCGATGGCTTCCAGACGGCTGCCTACATCGGTGCGGCTCTGCTGGATGGCCACGGCGCGGTCCAGATCGGCCTGCACATTGGCGAGCAGCTTCTGGTTGGCGAGGAAGGACCAGGTCCATACCGAGAGTGCCGCGCTGAGCAGCAGTACGGCAGCGCTGAAACCGATGATGCGTGCGCGCTGAGTCGCACGGGAAGTGAACTGGCGCACCAGTCCCTTGTCGGCAAAGATGACCTTGGAGAACAGGTCCGAGAGGAAGAAGCCGGCGCCTTCGTAGATGCTGACCGGCGGGCGGGTGACGCCGGTCGGCTTGAGGGCGAAGAGCTCGCTCATGCGCTGGTCCGAGGTGCTGACCGGAGCGCCTTCACGGACCGCGCTAGAGAAGTAGAAGCCGCGGAACACCGGCTTGTACTGGAAGGGGTTTTCCTCGAAGAGTGTGGCGACGAAGGCACGCAGGCTGGCACGGGTGGCTTCGAATTCGAGCGGGAAGCTCAGCACGCCAGCGCCGATCTTGCCATCGAGGCTCATCGACATGCGGGCGACCGACAATTCGTGCAGGCCATCGATCAGCTTGGCGAAGTGCTCTTCGAAGGAGGCGACGGCGTCGGTCTTGCCCTCCGGGTCGAAGGGCAGGGTGGCGCCCCAGGCGCGGGCGCGCTCCTGAGCGTCCGCATCCTCGAAAAACTCGGCAAACCCGGCAATCAGGTCGACCTTGGTGAACATCAGGTAAACCGGGGCAAACACGCCCAGCTCATCAGAGAGCTCCTGCACGCGCAGGCGCAATTGCTTGGCGAGATTGATCGCGTACTCGGGCCGGTTCTGGCTCAGCTCGGCGATGCTGACGGCGATGATGATGCCGTTGATCGGAGCCTTCGGGCGATGACGCTTGAGCAGGTGCAGGAAGGACAGCCATTCGCCGCGATCGGCTTCGTACACGGAGTAGCGGCCGGCGGTGTCGACCAGGATGCCTTCCGAGGTGAAGAACCAGTCACAGTTGCGGGTGCCACCGAGGCCATGAATCACGTTGCCGGTGACGTCCGAGAAGGGAAAGTTCAGCCCTGAGTTAACGATGGCCGAGCTTTTGCCGGCGGCCGGGTTGCCGATCACCAGATACCAGGGCAACTCGTACAGGGCTGCGTTGCCGCTGAGCTCGCCGAGCTTGGACGTCTTGATCGTTTTGACCGCGTCGAGCATGCGCTTGCGCAGGGCTTCGACTTCCGGGCGCTTGTCCGGTGTAGCGGCCTGCACGGCGCGCTCGGCTTCGGCTTCCAGCATGCCGGAAATAGCCTCAGCGCCCTTGCGGGCGCGGTGGGCACGCCACAGGCGCATCAGTACCCAGGCCAGTACGGCCACGGCAAGCACGATGCCTACCCAGAGCAGGGCGATCTGCAGGGTGCTGGCAGAGATCAACAGAAAGGCGGTCAGGGCGAGGAAGCCGATGGCGGCTAACACGCGGGAATCAAACAGGAAGGACAGGAGGCGGCTCATCTTGAATCGGACCAGGAAAAAATCAGCTTGCGGAAACTTGCCAGGGACGCAGCACGGCGAGGCTGCGCTGGACGGGATCGAACAGGGCGGCGGCGAGCACTGCACGGCTCTCCGCTTGCGCCGTATGGGCGGCCATGACCAGGGCCAGCAGTGGGCCGGCATGGCCGGTGTGGCCGAAGCTACGGCCCAGCGAGAGGTGGTCACTCACCGGGTCGAGTTCAGGCAGATGGGTGCTCATGAGCGTGGCGGCTTCGGTGAACCAGGCTGCGCGTTGATCGCAATCCGAGCTCAGGCCGCAGACTTCGCTGGCAGCAAGGCCGGCGTGCTCCAGTAATTCCGGCAGCAGGCGACCCAGCAGCTCGGCGTCGGTGCGACCTCGTGCGTCGACAGGCTTCTGGCGTGCCCCCCAGGCGCTGCGTTCGAGGCGTGCGAGCGCCTCGCTTTCTGCAGGGATCTGCGAGGGCGCGGCGGCGAGCAGGATTGCGGCGGACTCTCCCGGGACCAGGCCGTCCGGCGTGCTGGCACTGAAGAGACGCCCTTCGGCTTCGAGTTGATCGATCCGTGCCTGATTGCTGAGGCTATCGCAGGCCACAAGCATCAGGGTGGCCTGGCTGCCCGGATTTTTGCGCAGGTCCAGAGCGAAGGCGTCGGCGACCCGAATCGGGTCGTGATGCAGCTCCGGGCGCTGCGCATCGTGCTTGATGAAGCCGATGGCAAATCCTGAGAGTTCAGTGAGACGCTCGCGGAGATGGGCGGTGAGCATGTCTTGCCATGGGGCGGGGGCAAAGAGCTTGATCAGCAGCGGGCGTTGTGCGGGCGGCGTACCCGCGGGCGTGTGCTCAGGCAGCGGCAGCGGCGGGAGCGCCGCCAGGGTGTCCAGGCTACGGGTGAGCGGGCCGTCCAGCAGGGCCAGCAGACGTGCGCCATCGGCCACTGCTTCAAGTTGCGAGGGATGTTCGGGGCTCGCGCTGTGCAGCCATTTCTCTAGCCACTCCTGATGGGCTTCAGTATCGAGATCGGCATGGCGTGCGCAGCTCACCGGCAGGCCTTCGGCATTGAGCATGTCGTCAGCAAGTTCCGGCCGCAGCTTGCCTTCGCGCAGCTCTGGCAGAACTTGTTCGGCCCAGTCTCCACCGGGCGTGGAGAACTCAGCGGCCAGGATCGCCAGCGGCAGCGGGATGGGTGTTGCAGCAGGCTGGGCAAGCGGTGCGGCAGGGGCCGTAGCCGGGCTGGCGCTGGTAGCGGGCTCGCGTGTCAGCCAGGTGAAGGCCGCCTTGCCAGCAAACCAGAGGGCCACCGCGGCGAGCGGGATATAGACGAAATGCAGCAACAAGGCATTGCCATCGACCTGGGCAGCGCTCTGCTGCAGGTAGATCACGGTGGCCAGCCAGATCAGGCCCACCAGCAGGAAGGGTACGAGCAGCAGCCCGAGGATACGTTGCATGCCGGCCTCAGATGTCCGTGGTGAAGGACTGTGAGGCGATCAGGGTGGCGCCACAGGCTGTCTTGTCGCCATGCCGGGCAACCGGTTTGCCCTCGATCAGGCAGGTTTCGTCGCCGGTGACGATCACGGTGGTGTCGTTGTGCCCGCGCTTCGGGCAGCTCACCTTATCGCCCACGCGAGCCACCTTGCGGCCGTGGATATCGGTGGTCGGGGCGCCTTCGAGCACCACGCCGCCATGATCGGTCTTGTCGCCAACGAGAATGATCGGTCGATTCATCTTTGAATTGCCTGTCTTAAAGTGTTGCGGGGGATTTGTCGGTGCGGCTGGGAAGACGCGTCGTGCCGCGCAGTTCGACGTGACCGAAGTCCATCATCTTCCAGCGCCCGCCCCAGGTAAGGCCCATGGCTTCGGCTTCCTGGCCATAGAGCTCGTAGCCACGCATGGCCCAGGGATCTTTTTCAGAGATCACCAGCTTGCCGTTGCGCACGAAAGCCACGTCGGCGGCCATACCGTACTGGTGATAGCTCTGGAAAGCCTTGGCATTGGTGACATGGCCGCCCATGGCCGCGAGTTGATCCTGTCGCTCCGGGCTGCGATAGCCTTCGAGTAGAGCCATTTCATAACCGTGTTCATGCATGCGCTGGAATACGTGCAAGAGGCGCTGGCTGAAGCCGTCATCCAGCAAGCCCCAGTCCCGGCTGGCATTGGCCAGGGCGGGGCGGAGGGTGAGGACTTCGACGGTGGTAAAGGAGTCCGGCGGCAGTGGTGGTGGAGGCACGAGGCGCTCGCCAGCCAGCAGGGCAGCAATCACGGCATCTCCTCCGCGCGGCGCGTCGGCGAAGCTGCCGACGTTGATGTCCTCACGCAGGAGCAGGAGCACGAGCAAGGGGATGAGCAGAAACGCAGCGGCTCCCAGCCACCACAGGCGGTATTGCCACAACTCTTCACGCAGGCGCGACACACCGTCGCCGGTGAGCGTGGTGCCGCTGCGCCAGCCTTTCATGCAGGCTTGGGCTAACTGGCTGAATGGTGAAATTGCAATATTTGCCAAATTGATTGTGGTGTTGAGCAGATATTTCCGGGTTTCTGCGAAAAATATCGAAACACACACCAGAACAATCAAAATCACATAAGCGAAAACTATTGCTACTGCCACGAAGTCCCCGATTCAAAAGCTCTTTTTGTGTTACCAGAAGGTTTTTTAGAGTTGGTGTTTTTGTTGATTTGAGGTGAATTTGACGACTAAAAAATCATTTAAATTCAATGGCTTGGATATTTACAGAAGGCGCTTTGAAGGGCAAGTGCCCGATTGGTCTGCTTGAATTATTTGACGTGATCTGAATAGAAAAAAGCCCTGCGGCAGACGGTCGTCCACCGAAGGGCTTTTTATTACTTAAGCATGCTCCCTGGCGGCGCAGCCAGAAACCTCCGATCAATGCTCCTCGCCGGCATCGAAGCCCAGCAGGTCCTCGAAGCGCGATAGCGCACCTTCTTCCTTGAGAACGGTTTTGAGCCAGACATGGAGTGGCATTTCCCCCCAGTTGGCGGCCTTGTCGGCCAGGTAGGCGACCGGACTGTGCGGTTCGGTGCGACGGAAAAAATCGGCCACCTCGCGCAACTGCTTCAGGGCCTGTTCGCGTGAGCGCAGGGGGCCGCCAGATTGGCTCGTCTGGGTAGCGGAAGGGGTTTCGTTCGCCAGGCTCTCGCCGCCCGAGGCCTCAAGTGGCTGGCGCGAAGCTTCTGCGCTGATGCCGTTTTCCCGGGCCATGCGTTCGATTTCTGCGGCATAGGCTTCGATTGCGCTGCGCAAGGGGGTGAAGGAGGGGCCGTCCATGCCAAGGTGCGCATCGATATTGCGGCCGAGCTGTTCCAGAGTGTTTAGGCAGGTGGTGCAGGCGGCCAGGGTTTGCTCGTAGAAGGCGCGCGGGCTTGAGCGTTGAGCGTCGCGAACCTGTTGCAGGGTGATCCGCTGGGCACTTCCATCGTCTTCGGGGGCCTGGTTACGATCGAGCAGGGATTGCAGGGCCCGCGCTGCGTTCAGGTCTCCCAGGGTGTAGCGGGCGGCTTTGCCCTGAACAACCGGAAAACCCCGTACGAGTTGTACGCCACGCGTGATCAGCCAGCCGATATTGCCGATGCGTTGCTCCTGGTCACCGTCTTCTGCCTGAGGGTGAAGATCACTCCAGAAGCGGCAGACCAGTTCATCGATGGCCCGCAGGCCATGGTTCATGCCGGAGATGCCGTGGGTCTTGGCTAGTGCCTCGGTGAGCCAGGAGGCCAGGCGCAGATCCTTGGTCCGCTCTGTCAGCAGTTGCTGACAGACGCTGGCAGCGCGCTTCCAGTCGGCCTCCTTGATCGAAGTGACCCATTCGCCCTGATCGATGCTGGGGTCGTCCTCACGGCGGGCTTCCTGGATCTCGTCGAATTCGCTGGAGAAAGACATGTCTTCCCCGCACGGATTGGTGTCAGAAAGTGCGGCGCCGAGGGCGTCGAGTTCGGGCAAGCTAGAGGCGTTCATGGTGTCAGGTCCACGGGAAAAATGAGCAGGAGAGCGCTCGTCTGGTCAGGATCGGAATGTGCGCGAGGCGCGATTCTGATGCAACTTGTGAGGCCCGACTTTCCGACCAGCCCTTGGTCTGTGCCGACGAGCAGAGGATTCTGCGTTCATGCTGAGGGCGTTGGGGCGTACTTTCGTCTGCTTTCCATACGCTAGCGATTGTGCGCTGCGGATTGACTCGATCCTGTACGCAGGTAGCATCCAAACGTTTGTTTGAATATTGCCTTTACATGCCGCCTGCCGGATCGCCCGAATCTTCTTCGCTAACTGCCGCCCGCATCATGGATGCGGCCGAAGGCCTGTTTGCAGAGCATGGTTTCGATGGAAGCTCGATGCGCATGCTCACGGCTGCGGCAGGTGTCAATCTGGCGGCGGTGAACTATCACTTCGGTAGCAAGGCTGAGTTGATCCGACGGATTTTCCAGCGTCGGCTAGCCGACTTGAATGGTGAGCGCATGGCGAGGCTGGAGGCACTTGAGGCCAGCGTAGAGCCGGGTGCGGCTTTGCCGCCCGAACAGATCCTCGAAGCCTTCTTTGCGCCGGCAGTGCGTCTGGCCAGCGATCAGGCCGGTGGTGGTGCGATCTTCATGCGTCTTCTAGGGCAGGCGTATACGGCGCCGGTGGAGGGCTTGGGTGAGTTCATCGCTGCGGCCTACGAGCAGGTGTTGCAACGCTATCTGGAGGCTTCGTGCCGTGCGTTGCCGGGCTTGCCGCGTGATGAAGTGGCCTGGCGCCTGCATTTTGTGGCAGGCGCCGCGACGTATGTCATTTCCGGTGCCGATGCTTTGGCCTTGCTGAAGCATCCGGAAGAGCGGGATCCGGCGCGCTTGCTGCGTCGGATGGAGGTTTTCTTTCTGGGAGGGCTGCAAGCCCCTTGGCCAGCAGCTTGATGGGTGCGCGCTGGTGCGGGGTTTGTGGGTGAGTGCAGGTTTATATAACTAGAGGTTTTCAGGAGAGTTGCATGCAGAAAAAGAGGATGGTTCGAGCGATTGCCGCCGTGTTCGGTTTGGGCTTGAGTGGTGTGGCAGGCGCGTCGGGCTTTCAGTTGCTTGAGCAAAACGCCAGCGGTCTGGGCAATGCCTATGCGGGCTCGGCTGCGGTGGGTGAGAACGCCAGCACGGTGTTTTTCAATCCAGCCGCAATGACCAAGCTGAAGGGCGTTAATGTGTCCGCCGGGGTCGCACTGATCCAGCCGAGCTACAAATTCAGTGATGAAGGCTCCTCGAATGCTCCCGCAGCCAAGGGTACGAATGGTGGTGATGCCGGTGGTATTGCCGCGCTGCCAAACATGTATGCAAGCTGGCAGGTTAGCGACAAGGTGTTTGCCGGTCTCGGTGTGGGCAGCCCGTTTGGTTTGAAGACCGAATATGACAATGACTGGGTCGGGCGTTTTCAGTCCACTACTTTTGATATCAAGACTTACAACGTCAATCCCTCTATGGCTGTGCAGGCGACCGAGAACGTGTCGCTGGGTTTTGGTGTGAACTATCAGCGCATGGAGGCTTTGTACAAGCGCCAGGCTGGTGTTGCGTACCCTCCGGGCTCGAATGCAGCACTGAATGCCATGGTGCAGGGCACCACCGTAACGCTGGATGCCACGAGTGAAGCCTGGGGCTGGAATGCTGGTGCTCTGTTCAAGCTCGGCAGTAGCATGGATCTTGGCGTTTCTTATCGCTCCAAGGTCTTTCATCGCCTTGAAGGCACGCTTACTTCGACCAATCAGGCCGTATCGCCGGATACCCATGCCAGGGCTGATCTGACTTTGCCGGATACCTATATCCTGAGTATCGTCCAGCGTCTGGATGAGAACTGGGAAGTGCTGGGCGATGTGTCGCGCACTAACTGGAGCAGCGTGGACAAGGTGGCAATCGATCGTGCCAACGGCTCGACTGCTCAGACGCTGGATGCGCGTTTCCGTGACACCTGGCGCTTCGCGCTGGGCGGCACCTATAAGATCAATGCCAGTTGGAAATGGAAGTACGGTATTGCTTACGACCAGACCCCGGTGCGTAGTGCAGAGGAGCGTCTGCTCTCGCTGCCGGATAACAACCGTTACTGGATTTCTACCGGAGCTCAATGGAAGCTGGATAAGTCTTCCACGGTTGATGTTGGTGCTGCCTATCTCTACATCCCCAAGTCAAGCGTGTCGGCTGATCAGCGCAGCAGTGGCCGCGGCAGCGTGGTGGGCTCCTACGATGGCAGCATCGTGATTCTGGGTATGCAGTACTCGGTCAGCTTTTAAGCGTTTGCTGGCAACAAAAAAGCCGCTCAGTAATGAGCGGCTTTTTTGTTGCAGACGGGGCTGATCAGGGCTTGGCGAGTTCGAAATCGGCGCCTGCCTTCTTGCAGTTTTCAGCGGCCTTGTCTGCCATCTTCACCATCGAAGCCGGCGCACCTGCAGGGGCCTTGGCGCCGGTGCAAACGTACAGCGGCTTGCCCTTGTAAGACCATTGGGTCGAGCCATCTTCACGCTCAATGATCTTGTAGTCGCCACCGGCTACGTCATCCGGACCCGGATAAAGCGGGCCGAAGACCTTCAGGCAATCGAGCACGCAGGCGCTCTTATCTGCGCCCGCATCTTTCTTGTATGTGTAAAGCACCTCACCACCGGTGCTGACCAGAGTGCCATCCTTGACGACGGTCGGAGCCACGAAGCTGGAACTGGGGGCCGAGCTACAGGCCGAAAGCAGTGCGAGGGAAAGCGATGCAACTACGAGGCTAAGCGGGTGCTTCATGGTGATCCTCCTGATGTGTTGTCAAGCTAACTCGGGGTCTCGTCTTGGACGCCAAAGGCATTATTCCAAGGAGAAGAAACTTTCTCAATGCCTATATGAGTTTGCTTTATCAGTTTGCAGCCACTGGTGTTGCGCCAGTGCCAGCAGTGAAGGACCAATTATTCTTCCAGGCGGCATGAACGGCATTCGGGTATTCCGGTTTTCCTAGGCTACCGTTATAGCGCCCCAGGGCGCGGAACACGTCGCCCTTCTCGATATCCAGATAGTGGCGCAGGATCGTGCAGCCGTAGCGCAGGTTGGTGCGCAGGTGAAACAGGTTGGTGTCCGGCGTACCGATGGCCTTCACCCAGAAGGGCATGACCTGCATCAGGCCACGCGCGCCCACGCTGGATACGGCGTACTTGCGAAAGCCGCTCTCGACCTGGATCAGGCCCAGCACCATTTGCGGGTCGAGCCCCGCGCGTTGGGCTTCGTAATATACGGTCTTGAGAAATTCGACCCGTTCGCGCGTGTCGGGCATGCGTTTGGCCAGGCGTGGAGCCATCTCGTTGAGCCAGCGCAGCTTTTCGTTCAGCGACGGGAAGATGGGCTCTGGCGCGGTCAGGTCCGCAACCGCCGCGTGCAGCGCGGCCTGTACGCTGGCTGCGAGCGCCTCTTCGCGCTGCGCACCGGCCCATGCCGTGCAGGACGACAAGGCCAGCAATGCAACAAGAAGAGGGCGCAGACTCAGTTGCACAGGCGTGTCTTGATGAAAGCCGCAATCTCGGCAACCGGGACCTTGGTGGCTTCGGCCTCACGACGGCCCTGATACTCGGCCACGCCTTCCTTCAGGCCACGATCACCAATCACCACGCGGTGCGGCACACCGATCAATTCCCAATCGGCAAACATTACGCCTGGGCGCTCATCGCGGTCATCCAGAATCGCGTCGATGCCCGCCGCCCGCAGTTCGGCGTACAGCGAGGTGGCCGCTTCCCGTACGGTTTCAGAGCGGCTCCAGCCCATCGGGCAGATCACGATCTGGAAGGGGGCGATGGCGTCCGGCCAGATGATGCCGCGCTCGTCGAAATTCTGTTCGATGGCCGCGCCCATGATGCGGGTGACGCCTACGCCGTAGCAGCCCATCTCCATGACTTGTTCCTTGCCGTCCTCACCGATGAACTTGCAGCCCATGGCTTCGGAGTAGCGTGTGCGCAACTGGAAGATGTGACCGACTTCGATGCCGCGGCAGATGGCCAGCGTGCCCTTGCCGTCCGGTGAGGGGTCGCCGGCAACGACATTACGGATATCGGCAACGGCCGGTTCCGGAAAGTCCCGACCGAGATTGGCGCCGGTGTAGTGGTAGTCGTTCTCGTTGGCACCGATCACGGCATTACTCATCACGGCAACGGCGCGGTCCATGTAGACCTTGCCCTGGAAGCCGATCGGGCCGATGGAACCAGGTTCGGCACCGAAGGCGTCGCGGATGGTGGCCGGGGAGGCAAAGCGCAGCGGCGAGAATACGCCGGCGAGCTTGCTGGCCTTCACTTCGTTCAGCTCGTGGTCGCCACGCAGCAGCAGTAGTACCGGCACGCCGTCGTCGCCATCAACGATGACCGACTTGATGGTCTGGCGGGCCTCGATCTTGAGGAAGGTGGCGAGCTGTTCGATGGTCTTGGCGCCGGGGGTGTGGATCTTTGTCAGCGCGGCAGACGGCGCGGGGCGCAGCGTCGCGGGCGCGACGGCTTCGGCCAGTTCGACGTTGGCGGCGTATTCCGAGTCCGGGTTGTAGGCGATGGCGTCTTCGCCGGTCTCAGCGATCACGTGAAATTCATGCGAACCAGTGCCCCCGATAGCGCCGGTGTCCGCTGCAACGGCACGGAACTCCAGACCGAGGCGGGTGAAGATCGAGGAGTAGGTGCTGAACATGTTCTGGTATTCGCGCTTGAGGTCCTCGAAATCCTTGTGGAAGGAATAGGCGTCCTTCATCGTGAATTCGCGGCCACGCATGATGCCGAAGCGGGGGCGGCGCTCGTCGCGGAACTTGGTCTGGATCTGGTACAGGTTCTTCGGCAGCTGGCGATAGCTGCGCAGATCCTGACGCACGATGTCGGTGATGACTTCTTCCGAGGTCGGTTGCATCACGAAGTCGCGCTGATGGCGATCCTTGAAGCGCAAGAGCTCGTCGCCCATCTTGTCGAAGCGGCCGGTCTCCTGCCACAGCTCGGCCGGTTGCACGATGGGCATGGAAAGCTCCACCGCGCCGGCTCGGTTCATTTCCTCACGGATGATGTTCTCGATCTTGCGGATCACGCGCAGACCCATCGGCATGTAGTTATAGATACCGGCGGAGAGCTTCTTGATGAAGCCGGCGCGCATCATCAGTTTGTGGCTGACGATCTCTGCATCGGCGGGGGCATCCTTGAGGGTCGAAATGTAGAACTGGCTAGCGCGCATGATGAGGCTTCGGGTGGAAAGCGGATGGACAATCTGGAATTGTACCCGAGGGCCCCGGCTACGCGCAGCGCGGGCTGGCGAGAGGTTTCCTTGGGCGGGGAACTATGGAAGAATCGCAGCAGTTCATGAATTTCATGGTGATACCCATGCTCGACAGGGACGGCTATCGGCCCAACGTCGGCATCGTCATCGTCAACTCACTCAACGAGGTTTTCTGGGGCAAACGCATCCGCGAACATTCCTGGCAGTTCCCGCAAGGCGGCATCAAGCAAGGGGAGTCCCCCGAGCAGGCGATGTTCCGGGAGCTTTATGAGGAAGTTGGATTGCGTCCCGAGCACGTGCGCGTGCTCGCCCGGACCCGTGACTGGTTGCGTTATGACGTGCCGAAGCACTGGATCAAGCGCGAGTGGCGCAGCACCTACCGCGGTCAGAAACAGATCTGGTTTCTGTTGCGTCTTGCGGGGCGAGATTGCGACGTGAACCTTCGCGCCAGCGGTCACCCCGAGTTTGACGCTTGGCGCTGGACTAATTTCTGGGTGCCACTGGAGGGCGTCATCGAGTTCAAGCGCGGTGTCTATCGTGCTGCGCTGAATGAACTGGGTGTCAGCCTGTTTCATGGCGACATGCAATCCCGGCCGCGCTCCTACGAGCCCGAAGCGCCGGCGCGTCAGGCCTGAATCATGCTCGATCGCCTCATCATTAGTTTCGATCGTGCCCTGCGCACCCTGGCGGCCGAGCCGCGCAGCATGCGTGCGGTGCCGGGTGCGCAACAGCCTGAAGCTGTGCTTGATGATTCCCAGCGCAAGCATGTAGCAGGGCTGATGCGCATTAATCACGTCGGCGAAATCTGCGCCCAAGCTCTTTATCAGGGGCAGGCTCTGACGGCACGGACTCAGCACTCACGCTCTGTGCTGGAGCATGCCGCGGACGAAGAGACCGAACACTTGGCCTGGACCCTGCAGCGCATCCGTGAGCTTGGTGGTCGCCCCAGCTTGCTCAATCCTCTATGGTACGGCGGAGCACTGGCGATCGGCGTCGGCGCGGGACTGGCGGGAGATCGCTGGAGTCTGGGTTTTCTGGCTGAGACGGAAAAGCAGGTTGAAGCCCATCTCGACAGTCATCTTGGTAAAGTGCCACAGAATGATCTGCGCAGCCGCGAGATTCTTGAACAGATGCGGAGCGACGAGATCGCGCACGCTGAAATGGCGCAGGAGCTTGGCGGTGCCGCCTTGCCAGGGCCTGTGCAGGAGGCCATGCGTCTGGCCTCCCGGGTCATGACGACAGTGGCCTATCGCGTTTAATACCGCCGTCGGCTTCAGGCAGCGGGCGTTTCGATGATTTCGAAGTCGTGGGTGATCTCGGCCGTCTTGCCAAGCATGATCGAGGCAGAGCAGTACTTGTCCGCTGACAGCTTGATGGCGCGCTCAACGATCTCCGGCTTCAATTTCTGGCCGCTGACCAGATAGTGGTAGTGGATGCGGGTGAAGACTTTCGGGTCTGTTTCGGCTCGTTCAGCCTTGAGCTGTACTTCGCAGCCAGCAACCGCATGACGTCCTCGCTTGAGGATTAGCACTACGTCGTAAGCAGTGCAGCCGCCGGCGCCAGCCAGGATCAACTCCATGGGGCGAGGCGCCTGATTTTGCCCTCCCAGATCACCCGCCCCCTCCATTCGGATGGTGTGTCCGCTGGTGGTGTCGGCGACGAAACGGGCATCGCCATCCCATTTGACAGTGCATTCCATGGCTTGAGCTTCTCTTCTCTATTCTCGGGAACGCGAGTGTAAAACCCTGTGGAAGTCTCGTGTGAATTGCGTGTTTGCGGTGTAGCCTGCAGCCTGGGAGAGAGGCTTGCCATGGTTCGACGCGCCTTTGGTATTTGTCAGTCCGTGAATATTTCCCTTGATGAATCATGGTTTTGTTGGTATTGGCAGTTTTTATGGGTGAATAGAAACAATCTCGCCCGAAGATCAGCCTTGATTCTTGCAATGCACCATCGGTCACTCCATAATTGAACCGTGTTGATCGCAGTGCTTTGCGATCCGTCGTTTGTCTCCTCCACCCTCCTCCTTTGGTGTGGACTTGGCGCAGCCCCACAAGGGCTGCGTTTTTTTCGCCTGTAATCGACGGCAAGCCTTCCGCCGGTGGTGACAACATCGTCTTTGATGATGTGTTTGACACCGCTGTTTTAAACCGCATATACTTGCCGACTTTCCGCGTACGGGTGTCCGTTTCGCGTACAACAAGACAAGACTAGAGGAAACTCTGTGATGAAGACCTTTTCCGCCAAGCCGCATGAAGTGACGCACGACTGGTTCGTCGTCGATGCGACCGACAAGGTGCTTGGTCGTCTGGCCAGCGAAATCGCACGCCGCCTGCGCGGCAAGCATAAGGCCATCTATACGCCGCACGTTGATACCGGTGATTTCATCATCGTGACCAATGTCGAGAAGCTGCGTGTGACTGGCGACAAGGCACTGGACAAGAAGTACTACCGTCACTCGGGCTACCCGGGCGGTATTTACGAAACCAATTTCACCAAGTTGCAACAGCGCTTCCCCGCTCGCGTGCTGGAGAAGGCCGTCAAGGGCATGCTGCCCAAGGGCCCCCTCGGCTACGCGATGCTCAAGAAGCTCAAGTGCTACGCTGGTGGTGAGCATCCGCATGCTGCCCAGCAGCCCAAGGTGCTGGACATCTAATCTAGGAGCGAGAAAATGCCCGTTGGACAGTACAACTACGGCACGGGTCGTCGCAAGACTGCGGTGGCTCGCGTATTCATCAAGGCCGGTTCCGGCAAAATCGTCGTCAACGGCAAGCCGCTCGACGAATTCTTCTCCCGTGAAACGGGTCGTATGGTGGTTCGTCAGCCTCTGCAGCTGACTGAGACCAGCGATCGTTTTGACATCATGGTCAACGTGAACG
Source organism: Uliginosibacterium sp. TH139 (assembly GCF_002855595.1). Lineage (NCBI taxonomy): Bacteria > Pseudomonadati > Pseudomonadota > Betaproteobacteria > Rhodocyclales > Zoogloeaceae > Uliginosibacterium > Uliginosibacterium sp. TH139. The sequence goes on from NZ_PKRR01000004.1 coordinate 18,485, forward strand.
GTGGCGGTGAGTCGGGTCAAGCTGGTGCAGTGCGTCACGGTATCACCCGTGCCCTGATCGACTTCAGCCCTGAACTGAAGCCTGCTCTGAAAAAGGCCGGTTTCGTGACTCGGGATGCACGTGAAGTTGAGCGTAAGAAGGTCGGTCTGCGCAAAGCTCGCCGTGCCAAGCAATTCTCGAAGCGCTAAGCGTTTCCTGGATTCAACAAAAAGCCCGCATAGCGGGCTTTTTGTTTTTCAGACCCTATTTTTTCGCGGGCATGAGTGCTTGTCGAGCTATCTCAATGCCTTCAGCGCGAGTTTGTCCAACCAACTAAGCGCCTTAGTTCATTGTTTCGTAAAGCGGGAGGGTGAGGAATTCTACGTACGGATCCGAGAGCGACATCTCTTCGAAGATCTTGGCGGCTTGTTCATAGTTGGTTGCGTTTTCTCCTTGGGCGGTTACCGTGGCTTTGACTTTTTCCAGCTCCTGCTGGATCAGGTTGCGAACCAGCACGGCATCCACCTTGCGGTCGTCGTCCAGCACACCCTTGGGCGAGCGTACCCATTGCCACACCTGCGAGCGGCTGATCTCCGCGGTGGCTGCGTCTTCCATTAGGTTGTGGATCGGCACGCAGCCGTTGCCGGCGAGCCAGGAGCCGAGGTAGTGGATGCCCACATTGATGTTGTTGCGCAGGCCCGCTTCGGTGATCGGCTGCTCAGGCACGAAGTTCAGCAGGTCGGCGGCACAAAATTGCACGTCGTCGCGCTGCTTACCCCACTGATTGGGCGCATCGCCAAGCACCTTCACGAACTCCTCGTGCGCGATCGGCACTAGCCCCGGGTGGGCCACCCAGCCGCCGTCGAAGCCATCCACCGCGTCGCGAGCCTTGTCTGCCCGTACACCGGCGAGCGCCTTCTCGTTGGCTTCCGGATCATTCTTGATTGGAATCAGCGCTGCCATGCCACCGATGGCGGGTGCGCCGCGCTTGTGGCAAGCCTTCACCAGACTCAGCGCATAGGCACGCATGAAGGGCGCGGTCATCGTAATTGCGGAGCGGTTTGCCAGGCAGAAATCTTTGTTTTCCTTGAATTTCTTGATGCAGGAGAAGATGTAATCCCAGCGCCCTGCGTTGAGCCCTGCGCTGTGCTCGCGTAGCTCATAGAGAATCTCTTCCATCTCGAAGGCTGCAAGGATGGTCTCGATCAATACCGTGGCCTTGATCGTGCCGCGTGGGATGCCCAGTTCGTCCTGTGCCATGCAGAAGATGTCGTTCCACAGGCGTGCCTCCAGATGGCTCTCCATCTTCGGCAGATAGTAGAAGGGGCCTGCGCCTCGCGCGATCTGCTCTTTTGCATTGTGGAAAAAGGCCAGCGCGAAATCAAAGATCCCGCCGGACACACGCTGTCCGTCAACAAGTACGTGTTTCTCGTCCAAGTGCCAGCCACGCGGGCGAATCTGTAGGGTGGCGACCTTGTCCCTCAGTCTGTATTCCTTGCCGGCTTCGCTGGTGTAACTGATCGTGCCGTGGATGGCATCGCGTAGATTGATCTGCCCCTGAATCTGGTTGAACCAATTCGGCGCGTTGGAATCCTCGAAGTCAGCCATATACGAGTCCGCCCCGGAGTTCAGTGCATTGATGATCATCTTGCGCTCGACCGGTCCGGTGATCTCGGTGCGGCGGCAACGCAGGGCAGGGGGAAGGGGCGAGATCCGCCACTCTCCTTCGCGAATGACTAGGGTTGCGGGCAGGAAATCCGGGAGCTCACCTGCGTCGATACGAACTTGACGTTCGGTTCGAGCTTTTAGCAGTACTTGGCGTCTGCCTTCGAACGCCTGATGCAACTTAGCGATAAGAGCCAATGCCTCAGATGTAAGGATAGTTTCGAAGCCGGAGTGGAGGGGGGCATAGATCTCGATAACAGAGGGGCGTGGCATGTGTGAAGCTCCTGCAGGAGGGATGTTGCACTGCAGTGTAGGAGTGAGCTAATCGATGGAGCAAGGGCGGAATTACCACTATCGATTGGGTGTCATGTCTGACAATCACGCTTTCCCCAGAAAAAAACCCGCTAATAGCGGGCTTGGTCTGCATTCCTCACGGCCAAAGGCTATTTCTTCCAGTTGCCTGTACGTGCGCCGGTATTGGTAAGCGTTTGATTTCCATCGTTTGCCTGACTTGTTCCGGTTTTTGGGGTGGCGGTGACGGTGAAATCATTTGCATTACAGGCTCCCGCAATCGTGTAAAAGTCATGACTAGGGCCTGATACGCCACAAGTTGTGCCGCTTGAGTTGTATTTTCCGTTTGTTGAGTAATAGCGCTCCAAGCTTTGGGCATACTCTGTTGCGGCGCGTTGAGCGTCAGCACGTCGTGTACTGACAATGTAGCTTGTGTAGGATGGCAAGGCGATACTCGCAAGTATCGCAACAATGGCCACGGTGATCATCAATTCGATCAGAGTGAAGCCGGATTTTCGGTGTGAATGATTTAGGGCAAGCATGATGCAAGGTTCCTGAGTGGGAATTACATCGGACAGACGAAGGAAATCGCCTGCAGGATGACGACAGAGTTCGAATTCAACCCTTGCCCTTTCCCCATGATGCTGTAGGGCAGGCAGCTTTCTTTTCCTGTAGGAACGAAACTGCTGGCGGGTGTCAGTGCATTAATCACGAATTTGGCACTAGTTCCTTGGCCTGTGGCAAGGGTGACCTCTTTTGAGTCTGTATCAGACCAAGCAGAAGGAACAGTGTTCGCTGCAGATGCAGCACCAATACCGGTGTTTGGGATACTGGTACACGGCCCCATGCATGCCTCTCCGTTTGCAGTCAGTGCTGCCTGTGCCTGACTCAAGGCTTGTTCGGCGGCCTGATAGGCTCGCGAGCGGTCCATGTGATTCCCTGTAATGCGTTCCCCAAGCGTTCCTGTGCGGGTTGCAGAGAGTACAAGAATGGTCAGTGCGAGAAGCAAAACCAAGGATACGATCAGTGATAAACCTTGTTCTTTTTTTCCGAAGTAGCTCATGGTGTCTTCTTCCTAGCGATTCCTGAGCAGAACCGTGCTCTGGAACTGGCGATAGAGCTTGCTATCGGTCTGGGAGTTGCTGATATCGGTGCCGCTACAATTCTTGACAGCAGAGGCCTTGCTGATGCCTGCGTCGGCCATCTCGGTACGCAAGATCAGACAAAGTTGTACTGCTACGATCTGCACACTGGTGACGCCTGTTGGTAGCGTGGTGACATAACTGTCTGCGACACAGTCGCGATTCGCGCCAGCACCTCCGCACCGATAGTCATCTGCTAGTGTGTTTGGGGCGGCTGCAGTATCGATGCCATACATGACCTGAAAATCGACCACTTCGGTACCGCGGCCTCCGGTCTGTGTGGCAATCCAGTCGGTGGTAACGGGGGTGGTGTCACTCGTAATACAGCTCAATTTGCTGCTGGCAAATTGAATGGTAAGCGTGGTGTCAGTTCCGCTAGTGATGGCGGCCCCATTGCAGTTGACAATATTTGTGCCATCCCCTTTTGTTCTGAGGACGAATTTTGTCGAAGGAGTGGTTGCATCAGGGGCTATGCGATCTGCTGCAAGTGCCTCACTGGGAGGGCGATAACCCGCCTGGGATATCAGGCGCTGCAGCATGGACAGGGCAAATCGCCCATCTTCGGTGAGCCGCGCCTGCATTTCCTGAGTGCGGTTGGTTTGGCGGGTGCCTATATATATCTGAACAAGTGCGACCACCACCAGCATTGACAATACCAATGCCACCATCAGTTCGATCAGCGAGAAACCCGGCTGTCTTTTATTCATCATTCGATCACCACAGAGTAGCTGGTGTTGGTGTTGCTGGATTGGCTACGGTCGTCCAGCCAAGTGATGGTAAGGGTGTAGCGGAAATGATCGGCATAATTACCAGCAGCGCTGGTCAGCGTATAAGTTGCCTCAGGCAACTGAGTGCGCAGGAGTGTGTTCCAATCAGTCATTTCCGTACTGACACGATAGGCCTGATCTGTTGAATCTTGAGCAGAACAAGTTACCGTACTTTTGTCTGATGTGTTTTGCACGCACTTGGAAAAGTCTGGTGGGGTGGCGGGTTTGACTTCCGAGGTCGAATCAGCCAGAAAGGGCGAGCGATTTGCTCTAATTCGTTCGCCAAGGTTGGTAGCGAGATCGGCAGCGATACTGCGGTAATAGCTGCTCTGACTCATCATCAGGGTTTTGGCTTGAAGGGCTGCAAGGCCCACTAAGCCCAGCACCAGAACAGTGATCGATACGAGCACCTCGATGAGCGTGACCCCAGCTTGGGAGCGGCGGGCTAACATTTCGTATTCCTTGCTGGTCATCATGTGCAGGTAGTTGTGCCGATGGATTTTGTGGCGCGCCCGGAGGCGGATACGCTGACCGTCTGTTGCTTACGCCCGCTGATACACAGAGTGAAAGTGCTTACCGCCGTCACGCTACCCAGCGTGGCTGAGTATTCGACCTTCGTGTCTGAGTTGGTGACGCTGACGCCCGAGCCGGTCGGTATGCGTTTCAGGATGTTGCTCCCCTCTGCGATCAACCAGCCGTTGCCCCAAGAGGCTGTAGTCGAGCATGCTGCTAAAGCAGAGTCCGTGTCCGAACTGTTTGCTGGACACAACTTGACGACCTTGCGTTGCTGCACAGCTTCCTGCCGAGCAAGATTCAGGGCGGTCACCAGTGCGTCAGACTGAGCTGATAGTCTTGAATCGCGCACCATATCCATCATGCTTGGAGCCGCCAAGGAGGCCAATACGGCCATCAGCGCGAGCGTAACCATCAATTCTATGAGGCTGAAGCCTCTGGATTCCTCTGAGATGGGGCTGCAGAAGACCCTCACTTGAGTTCCTTCCATGTGCCGGTTTCAACGCGGACGCCGGAGGCTGGACCTAGCATCCGGTCACGGTCGATGGTGTCGGTACCGATCGTGCCGCTTAGCACGACTCCTTTTCCGGATGAGTAATACTTAGCTGCACGATACACCGCCATTGAGTTGACTTCGCGGAGGGCTATCTTGCTGCCCTCAGCGCCGTAAGCTCCGTCTGTTGTGAGCTCAACGACTGCGCTTTGATCCGCTACGAAAGTGAGTTCTGTGGGCATGCCGCTGCGATCAAACCCGCCCGCATAGGCATTGCCGCTTGTGAAGGGGATCTGGTCTGCAGTTGTAGATTTGTCGTCTCCATCAATATCTACGAAGCTGTATTCACGACCGGTGCGGCTCTTCGGAGTGGAGCCTGTGAGCGGGTTGAGGCCCATGATCCAGCCCTTTCCTCCTGGAGTGCAAACTTCTCCAGACTGCACGCTGCCGGTTCCAAAAAGTGCTTTGTCTGCATACACCATTGGTGACGTAACGAGGCGCTCTCCGCCAGGAAGATCAATGTACCAGCCACGTTTAACGCCGAGATCCACCGTATTGGCTGACATCTTGCGATAGGTGCCCGCGCGTTTTCCAGTCGCGCTCATTGTGTAGGTGCTATCAATGGTCTGTGCCACGAGGCTGGACTTTGCTGCGGTGCTAACTGCGCTCTTGAAGTTATCGACTACACCGTAAAGAGCCTGCGTTCTGGTGTCGGTCCTATCGGTATCGAGCAAAAGCTTGCCGCTACCAAAAATTACCATCACCTCACCATCGGTGCCGGTCGGGAAAAGACCTGGGCGCTGCACAATCGGCTGTGTGGTGCCTGCGTCAAAAAGCGGGGTGGTGGAAACTGAAAAAGCTGATGTACTTGAACTTGTCAGATCAAAACGCCACACCTTCCCATTAAGATCGCCCGCATAAACGTAGTCGACGATCCCATCACTGTCGTAATCCCAGCCCGCCGGGCTAGATAAACCACTGCCAAGCTCTGTTGTGCCATTTTTGACTTCAATTTTTTTGATCAAGGCTCCGGTGTTGGCATTTACGATGAATAAGGCAGAGCCTTTGCTGCTTGTCTTCTGGCCGCCACCATTGCTACCTGTGTCATCGAAGTCGCTTTCGTAGCCATTGCTGAAAATGATGGCTGGTGTTGCTGTTGTCGCCGAGGTGCGTACGTTGTAGATAATCGGTGTGCTGAAGCTATAGCCGATTTGAGCATCGCGCTGGTCGTTCCATTCCCATTTCACGGCGCTAGCAGCTCCGCCTGTCAGTGTGCTTGAAGACGTTACATCCAGAGCGTAATAACCTTGCCCACCCTGACCAAGTCCGCCAGCAAGAATGGTTCTCCAGTTGGAAGTAGTGGTCTTTCCATCTGAAGAGGTAGTTGGGAAGTTGACATCTTCGCGCCGTGAGCTGCCATTTACGAAAAATGCGTGAGGCGTGCCAGTTGCCTGCCCGTAATCGGTTTTTGGCAAGGACTTAAGATTGCGATACACCGCATGCGGCACATAACCCATCAATTCAGTCATCGTGCCGATGTCGAAAGCGTGCATCATCCCGTCGTTGGCTCCGACCAGCACAAGGTTGCGCGAGGCGGTGTCTGTTTTGAACTGGGCGTAAGTGGGGTCAGTAGTAAAACCGGACGATTGCGCGATGATGGTGGGCTGCGCGTCGACCATGTCCCCCAGTTTTCCGTTGGGACGGCTTCTCAGGTCTGTTACGTCTTCACCACGAATCCATTTGATCGTGTTTTGGCGTTCCGTGGCGTCAGCGCCCAAGCCCGCCTGCTGACTGGTGCTCATCAAACCAAGATTTGCAGAAGTAAAATCGAAAGTAGATGTTGAGCTGGATGTGACTTGGCTTGTGTAGATTTTGCGTGATGCAGCGGCCGGAATAATAGCTTTCGGCGTGCTGCAGTCTCCTGTGATCGTTCCACTCTTGTCTAGGTTTTTGCAGCGTAATTCGCCATACCAGCCTTGCGGATTAAATACAGGCTGAATTGCGACGTTGCTGGCATAAGCCACCTCACTTCGCGTGGCTACGCCACCCGCATTTGAAACCGAGGCTACGATGTCATTGATTGCATTCGTCAAAGCGGCATTTAAAGTCGCTTCGTCTGTCGGTTTGTAGGATTTCCCGCCTCCAACGGTAGCTGCAGCAGCCAATACAGGATTGTCTACGGAGAAACCGACCGTGTAGGTAATCAAATTCTGCTTAATGAACTTAGGATCGTCATAGGATTTACTGTCGCCGTCTGTTCCGCCGACTTTTAGATCCGAAATATAGGCATACTTTGCAACGTCCCTGATAGCACGAAACCAGTTGTAACCATCCTTACTTGTATCGTCGTCGAAGCCTGGGGTCCCTGTGGAGCCTTCCAATGTTGCAGGGCAGGTGACGGTCAGTCCGTCGTCGGCTGCAGTGTCGGCACTTTTGCAGATAGAGAAATTTTTGCTGACAGCATCACCATTACTTTTTCGGGCGGTATAAGACAGCGCGGAGAGTCCTGCACCGGGGAGAGTGTCTTCATCAGTTGCCATGCCGTCAGTAATGACAAGCACAAAATTTTTCTGGCAGCGATACTGGATTGGGCTTGTGTAACTTCCACTCCAAGTGTTGTAGAGAGATGTCTCCCCCTTGAAGTAACGCGTGATTTCCGTAAGACCTTCACCGAGTGGAGTGGACGTGCGTGCCCACATATTGCTGATGGCAGTATTGAGAGTTGCCTTGTTCGTATCCGTCATATCAGCAACTGGAGCTCGCAGCTTAGCGCCGACGCCGCGAGTTGCATTGCTGGCGTTGAGTTTTTCGTCCTGAAAAGTGAATAAACCAAAGCGCACGCCCGGGTTGTTGGCGACAACATTCCTGGCAACCCGTTTTGCAATATTCATCTTTGTGTCTGGAGACACTGTTTCACTGTCAACAGCGTCGCGAAAGCCTTTAATGTTGTCGTTGATGCATTTGTTGTAGCCGCCAGATTGGGTGTCAGGGTTGCACTTGCTGGTTTGTACCCACTTGTTGTTGCTGTCTTGCCCCATGCTCCCAGAAGTGTCGATGTAGAGCAGTACGTTGGGTGTGACCGAATTCGATAGGGTCGGGGGGAGCGCAGGATAAAACTCAGATCCTTGTGCAAGACGTACCCCGAAGGTTGCCGGGAAGGCCAGTGCGATGGAGAGAGATAGGGTGCTGAGCTTGAACTGTGCGCGCTTCATGGCGACCTCGCTGTCTGGTGTTGCGTTTGTGCCTAGCATTGCAGTTGCTGCATGACATGGCTTGCTTAAGATTGCCTGAGTTTTGGTTGTTGAAATGGCAAATTCAACAAAATCGCGACAAAGGGGCGTATGTTCCTGACGGGTGGATCTGTGTCTAAGGTGGTTGAGCAATCTCGGTTGTTCGCATACAATCCGCCTCCTTCGCTGCTGTAGCTCAGTTGGTAGAGCAACTGATTCGTAATCAGTAGGTCACCAGTTCGATTCCGGTCAGCAGCACCAGTTCCGCCGAAAAGGCCGCTCCATCAAGGAGCGGCCTTTTTTTGTTTGCTGGGCTGGCTGTGCCTGCAGGATAGAATCGACGGCCGCAGCTCTCTTTGGATCCGCCCGATCGTGCCTTCCACCCTTTCTACAAGCTCTTCTGCCGGGATGGTCTGCTTCCATTGTGGCCAGCCTGTGCTCGCAGGAACAGTGCTGTTTGTTCCAGTGGAGGGAATCCCGAGACAGATGTGCTGCGCCGGCTGCCAGGCGGTGTGCGAGGCGATCGTGACGGGCGGGCTGGCTGATTACTACCAGCATCGCCAGGCTTTTCCTGATCGTGGTGAGGTGGTTTTACCGCCTGCGTTGGCGGAGTTGGGGCTGTTTGACCATCCCGAGTTTCAGCAGGCCTTTGTGCGGCCTCTGGCTGGAGGCGAGCGTGAGGCTGATCTGATTTTGGAGGGTGTCACCTGCGCTGCTTGCGTCTGGCTCAATGAGCGACATTTGGCGACGCTGTCTGGTGTTGTGGCCGTACAGGTGAATTACGCGACGCGGCGTGCGCGCATCCGCTGGCGCGAGGAAGATGTACGACTCTCGCAGATTCTGGCTGCAGTGGCGGAGATTGGCTATCGCGCCCATCCCTATGACCCACAGCGCTCTGAGCTACTGGCTCAGAAGGAGCGGCGTACCGCCCTGTGGCGGCTCTTTGTGGCTGGCTTCGGGATGATGCAGGTGATGATGTATGCCTTTCCTGCCTATATCGCGGCTGAGGGCGATATCAGTGTGGTGGCTGCCGGTTTGATGCGCTGGGCGAGCATGGTGTTGACCTTGCCTGTGGTGCTGTATTCGGCGGCGCCTTTCTTCTCGCGTGCTTGGCGCGACCTTCGTTTGCTCAGACTGGGCATGGATGTGCCGGTAGCGTTGGGAGTGGGGGCGGCTTTTGTGGCGAGTGTGTGGGCCACACTCCGTGGCGCGGGCGAGGTCTATTTCGACTCAGTCACGATGTTTGTGTTCTTTTTACTCGGCGCTCGCTACTTGGAGATGCTGGCCCGGCAGCGAGCCACGCGTGGTGCCGAAACGCTTGGGCGTTTGCTGCCTGTGTTTGCCCGTCGATTGAGCGCTGATGGTGTTGTAGAAGAGCAGGTGCCCGTGTCGAGTCTGGCGGTTGGGGATGTTTTGTTGGTGCGTCCTGGTGAAACCATTGTGGCGGACGGGGTTGTGCGCGCAGGCGTCAGTGAAGTGAATGAGGCTTGGTTGACCGGCGAGAGCCTTCCTGTGGCGAAGCAGGAGGGCTCGCGGGTGCTGGGGGGGAGTCTGAACGGTACGGGGGCGCTTGAAATTGAGGCGCTGCAAGTGGGGGAGGCTACCCGGCTGGCGACGATTCGTCGCTTGATGGAGCGGGCAAGTGCTGAGCGCCCGCGGATCGTGGCGCAGGCTGACAGGGTTTCGCTGGGTTTTACGGTGCTGCTGCTGGTTCTGGCGGCTGGGGTCGGAGCCTATTGGTGGTGGTCTGAGCCTGCTCGTGCGTTGTCGATTTGTGTTGCTGTTCTGGTGGTGAGTTGTCCGTGCGCTTTATCGCTGGCAACACCGGTGGCGCTGACTGTAGCAACTGACGCACTGGCTCGTGCTGGACTGTTGGTGACGCGTGGGCATGCCATTGAGACTTTGGCTCGGGCAAATCATTTCGCGTTCGACAAGACGGGAACGCTAACAACGGGACGGTTGCTGCTGATGGATGTTGCTTGCGTGGAAGGCGAGAGTCGGGAGTCTGTGCTGGCTCTGGCTACGGCGCTGGAACTCCATTCGGAGCATGCCGTGGCGCGTGCGCTGGTTGATGTCGGGCCAAAGGCTGAGGTGCCGATAGCTGATCAGGTTCGCATTCATCCTGGACAAGGGGTGCTTGGACAGGTGGAGGGGGTGCGTCTGGCGTTGGGGCGGGAGGATTTTGTTGCGGAGTTGGCTGCGCAGGCTTTACCCGTCAGTTTTGTGTCGGCACAAGGTGATAGCGTAGTTTTTCTAGCGCGGGAAGGTGCTTGGTTGGCGATGTTCGTTCTGGCGGACAGCGTGCGTGGGGCTGCGTCAGCACTTATCTCAGGTTTGCGCGCAGAAGGCTGTGGAATAAGCATTTTTAGTGGCGATGGCCGTTTGCCGGTACGTGCGTTGGCCGATCGCCTGGGCGTAGAGGATGCGCGTGCCGAGCTTTTGCCTGAAGGCAAGCACGCCCAACTGACTGCCTTGCAAGCACAAGGGAAAATCGTGGCAATGGTGGGAGACGGTATCAACGATGCGCCGGTTTTGGCGCAGGCTCAGGTGTCAATCGCTATGGCAGGTGGGACGGAGCTGGCGCGAAATCAGGCGGATGTAGTTCTGCTGGGAGACGATCTTGAGCGTTTGCTGCTCGGGCGACAGATTGCGCGCAAGACGCAGGCGATTATCCGCGAAAATCTTATCTGGGCTTTTGCCTACAATTTTTTGGCCATTCCGGCCGCTGCGCTGGGTTGGGTTACGCCCTGGATGGCGGGTATTGGCATGGGAGGTAGTTCCTTGCTCGTCGTGCTGAATGCTTTGCGTATCGCGCGGAGAAACTGACGTGGAAAGCAGCCTCTATATATTGATCCCGCTGTCGGTTGTGCTGGTTTTTGTCATTGCCTGGTTGTTCTGGTGGTCAGTGAAGGACGGGCAGTTCGATGACATGGAAGGGCCTGCTTTCAAGCTGATGATGGATGATGATCGTGCGCCGGCGCGCGATGCGGAAAGCGCTCAGGGAGCTGGCGAGAAAAATAGCACTTTGGTGTAGGGCGCTTGATTTCAGTCAAGCCGTGTTTCTCGTACTCCTGCATACTGCATCCCATGCCGACGGGGGCGTCGGCGGCGAAACTTCAGAGCTAAGTTCTGGGGTTTCGTGAAGTCTCTCTGTTGGGGTTGGGGGTGCGCTTGTCGCACCCTTTTTTTCGTCTACAGGTTTTCCTGGGTGCCGAAAAGACCCTTCTGTTGTGCTAGGATTTGCGCCAGCGCAAAAACCCGATTGACGTGCGTCAATCAGGGCTCAAGAGAGCAGGATGAGGCTCTCCTGCTGCTTCAAGTTGTCGTGCATTACCTGAACGCATCTGCTGCAGGTAGCCGATGACATGTGACAGCCTGGCAGGCGCTGGGTTCCTTCTCCAACACGAGGTGGCTTATGCAAACCCAGGCGACTTACGACTATTCGGTCGTACGACAGTTCGCGATAATGACGGTGGTATGGGGTATCGTCGGCATGCTGGTGGGCGTGATCATCGCGGCCCAGCTGGTATGGCCCGAACTCAATGTCCACGAATTCCTTCACTTCGGGCGGCTGCGCCCCCTGCATACGAATGCGGTGATTTTTGCTTTCGGCGGCTGTGCGCTGTTCGCGACTTCCTACTTCGTGGTGCAGCGGACCTGTCACACGAATCTGTTTCTTCCCAAGCTTGCCAGCTTTACCTTCTGGGGCTGGCAGCTGGTGATCCTGCTGGCGGCGATCACGCTGCCGCTGGGCATGACTTCAGGAAAGGAGTACGCCGAGCTTGAATGGCCGATCGATATCCTGATAGCCATCGTATGGGTGTCTTATGCCGTAGTTTTCTTCGGCACTATAGCCAAGCGCAAAACGCCTCATATCTACGTGGCGAACTGGTTCTATGGCGCCTTCATTCTTGCTGTTGCGCTACTTCACATCGTGAATTCGGCGGCTGTTCCAGTATCCCTGTTCAAGTCCTACTCGGCTTATGCTGGAGTTCAGGATGCAATGATTCAGTGGTGGTACGGTCACAATGCGGTGGGCTTTTTCCTGACCGCAGGCTTCCTCGGCATGATGTATTACTTTGTGCCGAAGCAGGCCGGTCGTCCGGTGTATTCCTACCGTCTTTCGGTTGTGCACTTCTGGGCCCTGATCTTCACTTATATGTGGGCAGGCCCTCACCATCTGCATTACACGGCGCTGCCTGATTGGACTCAGTCGGTCGGTATGGTGTTCTCGCTGATTCTGCTGGCTCCCAGCTGGGGCGGCATGATTAACGGGGTGATGACACTCTCTGGCGCATGGGAGAAGTTGCGGGATGATCCTATCCTGAAGTTCCTGATCACTTCTCTTTCGTTCTACGGCATGTCGACCTTCGAGGGGCCGATGATGTCGATCAAGACTGTGAATGCGCTGTCTCACTACACCGACTGGACCATTGGTCACGTGCACTCGGGCGCGCTGGGTTGGGTGGGGATGATCTCGATCGGCTCTATCTATTACCTGTTGCCGCGCCTCTACGGTAAGACCGGGATGTATTCCACCAAGCTGATCACTTGGCATTTCTGGATCGCCACCATCGGCATCGTGCTCTACATCGCTTCGCTGTGGATTGCTGGGGTGATGCAGGGGCTGATGTGGCGTGACACCAATATTGACGGCACCCTGAAATGGGCTTTCGTCGAAAGTGTCAAGGCCAGCTATCCGTACTGGATTATTCGTCTGCTGGGCGGCACGCTGTATCTGGGCGGCATGTTCATCATGTTCTACAACATGGTGCGCACGATCGCTGATGGTCGTGCCGTCGATGCGCCAGTCGTAGCTCCGGCTGCTGCGCACTGAGGGGAGAGCACAGATGAAACTGAATAATGAACTGATCGAAAAGAGTGTTCCTTGGCTGATCGTGCTGACGCTGATGGTGATCAGCGTGGGTGGCCTGGTGGAGATCGTGCCGCTGTTTTTCCAGCATTCCACGACCAAGCCCGTCGAGGGCGTGAAGCCTTACGATCCGGTACGCCTGACCGGGCGTGATATCTATGTTCGCGAAGGCTGCTATCTGTGTCACTCGCAGATGATTCGTCCTTTCCGGGCTGAAACCGAGCGTTATGGCCATTACTCGGTGGCAGGCGAGTTTGTATATGACCATCCCTTCCAGTGGGGGTCCAAGCGTACCGGGCCCGATCTGGCCCGTGTTGGTGGCCGCTATTCGGATGTGTGGCAGCGAGCCCATTTGCTGAATCCGCGCGATGTGGTGCCGGAGTCCAATATGCCGGCTTTCTCGTGGCTGGACCGTCCGCTCAAGGCAGCAGATGTTGCGACCATTGAGACGAAGATGCGCGCCCTGCGTGCGGTTGGTGTGCCGTATACCGATGCGGAAATCGCTGCAGCGCCCAAGGCGCTTGAGGGGGTTTCTGAACTGGATGCGCTGGTGGCCTACCTGCAAGGGCTGGGCACAGCCATTCCGGCAGGCAACAAATAAGGCGGCGTGCCATGGAATTGGATATCAATCTTGTACGTTCGCTGGTGACAGCAGGTGGTTTCTGCTGTTTCGTGGCGATCATCCTGTGGGCTTTCAGTAAGTCCGCCCGAAAGGGGTTCGATGAGGCAGCCATGCTGCCTTTTCAGGATGAGGAAGCTGCGGATGTGCAGTCCGCTTCCCGATCGAAATCAGAGGGGTAAGGCGTCATGAGTGATTTTGTCAGCGATACCTGGCATTACTACGTTGCAGGTTTGGTGATCCTGAGCCTGATGTTTTGTATATGGGTTCTGATCTCCAACATGACCAAGCGGGTCAAGGGGCCGGTTGCGCTTCATGACCACATCTGGGATGAAGACTTGCAGGAGTACAACAATCCGCTGCCGCGCTGGTGGATGTGGTTGTTCTGGCTGACTCTGGCTTTCGGTATTGCCTATTTCACGCTCTATCCGGGCCTGGGCCGCTGGCAGGGTAAGATTGGCTGGAGTGCTGTCGGGCAGTACAAGGCAGAGGTCGCGGCAGAGGACGCTGTGATTAAGCCGATCTACGAGAAGTACATGAAACAGGATTTGCTGGCTGTGGCCGCTGATCCAGAAGCCCAGGTGATGGGGCAGCGCCTGTTTCTGACTTACTGTACGCAGTGCCATGGTTCAGATGCGCGGGGTGCCAAAGGTTTCCCCAATCTGACTGATACGGACTGGCTGTACGGCGGGGAGCCGGCGACGATCAAGACCACCATCACTGGCGGGCGCAATGGCGTCATGCCTCCGTGGGGGGCTGTTCTGGGTGCTGATGGCGTGAAGGATGTGGCGAACTACGTTCGCTCCCTTTCTGGGCTGGCGCATGATTCCTTGCGTGCCCAGCGCGGTAAGGATGCTTTCATGAGTAACTGTGTGGCTTGCCACGGCCCTGAGGGCAAGGGTAATGCCGCGCTTGGCGCACCTAATCTGACTGACCGCGTGTGGTTGTGGGGGTCTTCGGAAGCGACGATTATCGAAACTGTGAGTAAGGGACGCACTAACCAGATGCCGGCCTTCAAGGAGCGACTCGGTGATGAAAAGGTGCATCTGCTGGCCGCTTATGTGTTGAGTCTGTCAAAGAGTCAGGCCAAGTAAGGATTCAGCATGAGCGGGGCGCTTCGGCGCCCCGCTTGCGTTTGGAGCAGGACAATTGTAGTTAAAGCAGGAGAGTAGTGATGGCTGACGTCCGGGAAATCGATAATCAGGATGCAGGGGATTCACTTTATGCCGTGCGCCAGAAGGTGTATCCGCGGGCGGTGACAGGGGCATTCGCGACGGCACGCTGGGCGATGGTGTGGATTACCCAGCTAGTGTTCTACGGGTTGTGCTGGCTGCCCTGGAATGATCGCCAAGCTGTGCTGTTCCATCTCGGAGAGCGCAAGTTCTACATCTTCGGCTGGGTGTTCTGGCCGCAGGATGTGTTTTATCTCTCCATTCTGCTGATCATATCTGCCTACTCCCTATTTCTGTTTACGGCGGTAGCAGGGCGTTTGTGGTGTGGCTTTGCCTGCCCGCAGACGGTTTACACCGAAATATTCCTGTGGATCGAGAAGTTTTTCGAGGGTGATCGGGCCAAGCGCATGAAGCTGGATGCGCAGGAGGCCAGTGTTGGCAAGCTGTGGCGCAAGAGCGCCAAGTACGTGGCCTGGATAGCCCTTTCGCTATGGACCGGGATTACCTTCGTGGGCTACTTCACGCCGATCCGCGAAATTCTGCATGGCCTGAGCAGTCTCGCGCTGGGGGGCTGGGAGTGGTTCTGGATTTTTTTCTACGGAGGTTTTACCTACCTGATGGCGGGCGTAATGCGCGAGCAGGTGTGCAAGTTCATGTGTCCATATGCACGCTTTCAAGGGGTTATGTTCGATCCGGATACACTGGTAATTACCTACGACGAGGAGCGCGGTGAGCCTCGAGGTTCGCGTCGCAAGGGAAGCGATCCCCGTTCCCAAGGCTTGGGCGATTGTGTGGACTGCGGCATTTGCGTGCAGGTGTGTCCCACGGGAATCGATATACGCAAGGGGTTGCAGTATGAATGCATCGGCTGCGCAGCCTGTATCGATGCTTGTGATCAGGTGATGGATAAGGTGGGATCGCCGCGTGGGCTGATTCGCTATTCCACCGAAAATGCCATTAAGCAGCATTGGGGGGCGCGTGACATCCTGCGTCATGTGCTGCGGCCGCGTATCCTGATTTACAGCGTTGTCCTGTGCATCATCTGTGTGGCCTTCGTGTGGGCATTGGCAACCCGTACGCCGCTGCGTTTGGATGTAATCAAGGATCGATCGGTCATTTCCCGAGAGGCTGAAGGCGGAATGATCGAGAACGTTTACGTGTTGAACCTGATGAACATGGCGGAGTCTGACCGGAGTGTCCAGCTGGCGGTTTCAGGTCTGCCCGGTGTGAGCCTGGATGGTGTGGATGCTGCGATCGTGATTCCCCCCGCTCGCAATCAATCTTTGCCGGTGCGTGTGCGGGTGCCCATGGACGAGTTGGAAAAAGGCTCGCACCGGATCTGGTTTGAACTGAGAGCTGTGGATGACCCATCACTGCTGATCAGGGAAAAAGCTGTTTTCATCGTACGTTGAGGTGCATGCATGAACAATCCTGCCATGAGTCTTGAGCCCCGTCCCTGGTATCGACAGTTGTGGCCTTGGCTGATCATCAGTATGCCGCTGACGGCTGTGCTAGCCGGTGCTGCCACTTGGTATCTGGCTTGGCATTCGAATGATGGTCTGGTGGCTGATGATTATTACAAGCAGGGCATGGAGATCAATCGCTCGTTGGCGAGTCAGGAAACTGCGCGCCAATTGGGCCTGAGCGGAACGCTCCGGCAGCGAGGTCGGGAGGTTGCCTTGCATCTGGAGGCTGAGCGGGAGATTACTTTTCCGCAGCGTTTGAATTTGCATGTTGTCAGCCCCGTCAAGGCGGGTCTGGATCAGGATATTGAGTTGCGGCTGGAAGGTGGAGAGTATCGAGGAGTGCTTGAAGGCCTGTCAGCCGGTCACTGGAAACTCATTCTTGAAGATCAGGGAGGAACCTGGAAGCTGATCGCAAGCGGCGTTTTTCCTCTGGATTCAGTGCTGGATTTCAAGCCCTGAGCGTCTGTTGAAGCGCTTACGAATGTCCGAGAGGAGGGGCTTCTGATGAGCGAATGGATGAAGAGTCGTTTGATTGTGATTTTGTGGCCATCGTTCCTGATGGCGGGTATTGCTGAAGTTGTGTTTTTCACCTTTATCGATCCCCAGCAGCTCTATCTGCTGGGGAGACCGGTTAATTTTTCCCTGACAGCAACTTACTCGATCGGTTTTATCGCGTTCTGGTTGCTGTGTGCGGCCAGTTCTGCGGCGACCCTGTTCTTCATGCGCAGTAGCGCGGAGATCAATCCTCAGCCGGATTGATCTTCGCGCGAGTCACTCTACTTGCTTTCAGCGGTAGACCAGTACCGGAATCTGGCTATGGGTAACAACCTTATGGGTTTCCGAGCCGATCAGCAGGCCGGCCAATCCGCGGCGTCCGTGTGAAGCCATGAAGATCAGATCGCAGCCTTCAGTTTCAGCGGTGCTGATGATCTCCTCATACGGAATATCGCTCACCGACGTGCGCGAGACGGCAGCAACATTGGCTTTCGCAGCGATCTCCTCAGCTTGGCCAAGAATGCGTTTGGCCTGCTCCTGGGTACTCTGGGCGAATTCTTCACGGCTCTCTGGAACCAGCATGGCCCCTTCTCCCGCAAGTGGCAGCGGAAACTCTGGCTGGATGTAAAGAAACGTGACTCGCGCATTTAGGCTTTTTGCCAGTGTCACGGCACTTTGAACGGCTCGGTTGGATAGCTCGGAGCCGTCGCTTGGAACGAGCAAGTGCTTGTACATACGAACCTCCTGTCATGAAAATCGGAGCTGCGGTTCCGTGATGGATGGCAGCTTCTACTAAATCTTCCGGCCTGTCCGGGTATCTCTGGCTGTAGGGCAGAGATACCTCGGCTATGTTCAGGGTGGTGGGTTGCCAAGTGCACGTGTGGCGGGCTTTCACCATGATTCGATCAGCCGCAGCCTTGATTCATTTTAGGCTCTTCACGCAGGAGGCAAGCCATGAATTCAGCGTGCCGGAATCTGAATGGGCCCGGCCCATCCTATAGCGATTGGCGGGACAAGATCACTGCGACGATCGATCCGTTAGGGGTGGTTGTACCGCTCATGCACGCCCAGCTTGCATGGGTGTTGCATCCGGAAGAGTTGCTTGAACAGATGCTGTGTTTTTCCAATGATCTGCTGACCGTCGGCAATCATGCGTATCGCCGGGCAATTGGGTTCCCGAGTGAAGATCCGGTGATGCCACAACCGGACGACATCCGCTTCGCTGATCCCGTATGGACCGAGCATGCCAGCTGGGATATTGCCAAGGAATGGTACTTGCTGGTTACCCGGCGTATCCAGGATATGCTTTATGAGACTCCCGGGCTGTCCGACAACGAACGTCGCAGAGCAGCGTTCTGGTGGCGGAAATATCTCAATGCGGTGGCTCCGACTAATTTTTTCTGGAGCAACCCAGTAGCTCAGCGCCTGGCCGCAGAAAGCAATGGCGAGAGTTTGCGTCGGGGGATGGAGAATTTTCTGGCGGATCTGGCTGCTGGTGATATCCGCATGACGAATCCGGACGACTTCAAGGTGGGCGAGAATCTTGCGACTACGGCGGGGGTAGTCGTTGCGCGTAACCGCATGCTGGAAGTCATCCGCTATGTTCCAACCCAGCCACAAGTGCATGCGCGGCCGATGGTTATCGTTACGCCCTGGATCAACAAATTCTATGTACTGGATCTGATTCCGAAGAAAAGCATGGTGCGCTATTTGCTTGATCAGGGCATCGATGTTTACATCACCAGCTGGAAGAATCCGGATTTGTCGATGCATGATGTAGGTTTCGACCACTACATCACCGAAGGCATTGATTTCATTGTCGATACCGCGCGCGAGTTGTCGAACGCCGACAAGGTGAATGCTTCTGGTTACTGCATTGGCGGCACGGCCTTGTCGATCTACATGGCTTGGGCCACGCGCCAGTATCCTGCCGAAAAACATCCGGTCGTCAGCTGGACACTTTTCACCACGCTGACCGATTTCTCTGCCCCAGGGGATATCGAAGTCTTCATCGACGAAGGGAGTGTGCGCTTCCTTACTGATGCGATGCGTCGCAAGGGAGTACTGGAAGGCAAGGAAATGGCTTCAGCTTTCCGCTTGCTGCGCTCCAATAGCCTGATCTGGCATTACTACGTGCACGGTTATTTGTATGGAGAGAAGCCACCTGCTTTTGATGTGCTGTATTGGAACATGGATACCACGCGTATGCCGGCCACCATGCATGCCTGGTATCTCAATGAGCTATATCTGCATAATCGTTTGATCGAGCGTGATGCCTTGACGGTGGGTGGGCAGCTTATCGATCTGGAGCGCATCGAACAGCCCCTGTATTCCGTGGGGGCTGAGGATGATCACATCGCCCCCTGGAAACAGACTTTTCGGATCATGAATTTTGTGCGCGGGCCAAAGCGCTATGTGCTTTCCAGTTCCGGGCACATTCTTGGGATCGTCAATCCAGTGATTACGCCGCCGAAGCGCCGCTTCCGGGCTGATCATGTCCACCGTACCGATTCACCGGAAAAGTGGTTGGCCCGCGCAGAGTGGCAGTCTGGGTCATGGTGGGAGGATTGGGCGGCTTGGCTGGCGCCACACTCCGGAGTCTTGCGTCCGGCTCCGCAGGCCGTGAGTCTTGCACCCAAAAGCCTTGGGGCTGCTCCTGGCCGGTACGTGCTGGAAACCTGAGACGCCAGCGCCTTTGGCAGGCACTGAGAACTCAGCGGTCAGCTCGGAGCGTGGTTCAGGAGTGCCTTGAGGCCATCCGCATTGAGGATGCGGATATGTTTCTGTTGAACACCGATCAGGCCTTCGTCGTGGAACTTTGAGAAGGCACGGCTCACGGTTTCCAGCTTGAGGCCAAGATAGGAGCCGATTTCTTCGCGAGTCATGCGCAGGTGGAATTCCGAGGCGGAATAGCCACGCACACGCATGCGCTGAGAAAGGTTCAGCAGAAAAGCGGCAATACGTTCTTCAGCGCGCATCGACCCCAGCAGGATCATCAGGCTTTGGTCACGTACGATCTCGCGGCTCATGAACTTGTGGAACTGCTGCTGCAACGATTTGATGTCGCGCGTCAGGTCTTCCAGCTGATCGTAGGGCATCACGCAGACTTCACTGTCTTCCAGTGCAGTTGCATTGCAGACGTGATGGTCATTGCTGATCCCATCCATGCCCAAGATCTCGCCGGCCATCTGAAAACCGGTTACTTGTTCGAGACCTTCCTCGGTGAGGATGTCGGTCTTGAAAAATCCGGTACGGATGGCGTACATCGCCTCAAAGGCATCACCGGCACGGTAGAGCTGCTGGCCGCGCTTGAGCTTGCGCTTCACGACCAGTTCGTCGAGCTTGTGCAGATCCGCGTCATCCAGACCGACGGCAAGGCACAACTCGCGCAGGTTGCATTGACTGCAGGCGATGCGCATAGCAGGGGGCAGGGGCTTGGTTACTTTTTGATCCACCCTTGAAGTGTACCCTGCGAATTGATCAGCATCAACGTTTTTGGGGTATAAGTCTGCGATCTTGGCTGATTAACTCAAAAGAAATCGAATCGTGCTCCAGACGATCCAGTTCGACCCCGACATGATCCGCCGGTTTGACGTGCCGGGCCCGCGCTATACCTCATACCCTACGGCAGACCGCTTTCTGGCCGAATTTACGCCGGAAAGCCAGGTTGGGCACCTTGCGCGCCTCTCAACGCCGCAGGGTACTCGCCCGTTGTCGCTGTATTTCCACATCCCCTTCTGTAACACCATCTGCTACTACTGTGCCTGTAACAAGGTGATCACCAAGGATCACTCACGTTCGGCGAAGTACATTGACTATCTTGAACGCGAGATGGCCATGCAGGCAGCCTTGCTGCCGGCTCCTCGGCCGGTGGCCCAGATGCACTGGGGCGGTGGTACTCCTACGTTCCTGCAGCCGGAGGAGATCCTTCGTCTGATGAGCGCGATCCGGCAGCATTTCACGCTGCAGGCAGAAGGGGAGTTCTCCATTGAGGTTGATCCGCGCAAGGTGAGCGCCGAGACCGTGGCCTTGCTCGCGCGTGAAGGCTTTAACCGCATGAGTGTGGGGGTTCAGGACTTCGATCCGAAGGTGCAAGCGGCCGTAAATCGTCGCCAGAGCGTCGAGGAAACCCGGTTGGTGATCGATGCTGCGCGTGCGGAGGGTTTTCGTTCGATCAGTGTGGATCTGATTTATGGTTTGCCACACCAGAGTGTGGAGGGCTTCGGCCGTACCCTGGATACGGTTCTGGCGATGCAGCCGGATCGGCTGGCGCTCTATAACTATGCCCATCTGCCGAGTCGCTTCATGCCGCAGCGAAGGATCAACGAGACGGACCTGCCTGCACCGGACGCCAAGCTGCAGATCCTTGCCCTTGCCATCGAGCGCCTTGGGGCTGCAGGGTATGTATTCATCGGTATGGACCACTTTGCACGGCCAGATGACGAGCTGGCGGTGGCTCAGCGTGAGGGGCGCCTGCAGCGCAACTTTCAGGGGTACTCGACGCATGCCGAATGCGATCTGCTGGCCTTCGGGGTGTCCGCTATTGGCAAGGCGGGCGGGGCTTTCTGCCAGAACCAGCGCGAGCTTGATCCCTACTACGCAGCCCTTGATCGCGGCGAATTGCCCGTGATGCGTGGCTGGGCTTTGAGTGCGGATGACGAGCTGCGCAATGCGGTCATCCAGACCTTGATGTGCGACTTTTCGCTGTCCTTTGAGCTTATGTCCAGCCGGTTCGGGGTTTGCTTTGAGGAGTATTTCGCGGCAGAGCTGAACGACTTGCGTGAACTTGGTGCTGCTGGTTTGCTTAGTATTGATGCGCATGGCGTACAGGTCAGCGCGGCTGGGCGCATGCTGGTACGAATCATCGCCATGGTTTTTGACGCCTACTTGCGTAGCGACCGTGAGAAGCGGCGCTATTCCCGCGTGATCTGATGGTAGGAAGCGCCCTGGCTGACTGGGGCGTATCCCTCGAAGGGCTTGGTGTGTCTGATTTTTCCGCCAGCGGTTTTCTCTCCGTTTTTCTGATTGGCCTGCTGGGTGGAGCTCACTGCATCGGCATGTGTGGTGGCATCGTCAGCGCGCTTTCATCGCCGGTTCCGGGTGCTGCTCCGGTGTGGTCGCGTCAGCTAGCCTATAACTTCGGCCGCATTGCAAGCTATACCCTGATCGGCGGGCTGGTCGGCGCGATCGGTTCGGCGAGCATGCTCTTCAATCGCTTCCTGCCGCTGCAGCTGATGCTCTTCGTTCTGGCCAATCTGATGCTGATCGGCATGGGGCTTTACCTGATGGGCTTCACCCGCGTACTGGCTGGCGTGGAGCGTGGCGGGCAGCTTCTGTGGCGGCGTATCCAGCCGCTGAGCAAGCGTTTCCTGCCGGTGCGAAGCTGGCGCCAGGCCCTGCCAGTAGGCTTCCTGTGGGGATTCCTGCCTTGTGGTTTGACCTACAGCGTACTGTCGCTAGCGCTGGTGAATGGCTCGGCTGTGCGGGGGGCCGGGTTGATGCTGGCTTTCGGGGCAGGCACCCTGCCGAACCTGCTCTTCGCTGGCATTCTCCTCGCACGTTACAGAAATCTGGTGCGCAGCCGTTCTTTCAGATTAGTGGCTGGTCTTGTGGTGCTGTTTTTCGGCATATATGGCCTGATCCGTGCGCCTGAACTCGGTGGGTTGTTGTGGGCTGGTGTGATCTGCGAGGTGTGAGTTTTTGATGGGGACAAGGCTATGAACATCCTGCTGGCTGTCGATGGTTCTGAATACTCCGCACGTGTGGTGGATGCCTTGTTGACCTTTTCTGCTCGTTTGCGCGAGATGCCCAAGGTTCATGTGTTGTATGTGCACCTGCCGATTCCGATTGGTTTTGCGACGCGCCACGTGGCCCGCGAGATAGTTGACGCTTACTACCATGAAGAAGGGCTGGCAGTTGTACAGCCTGTAGCCGAGCGTCTGCGTGCGGCTGGGCTTGATGTCGAGCAGCATGTGCGAGTGGGTTCGCCGGGCGAAACGATTGCCAATGCTGTCAATGATCTGGAGTGCGATGCCGTGTGGATGGGTACGCACGGACGCGGAGCAGTGACTCAGGCTTTGTTGGGTTCAGTGGCTGCGCGGGTGGTGGCGTTGGCACACCGGCCGGTGACTCTGGTGCGCTAGGGACGCATGGGTCGGTAGGACTACTGATAGGCAGGGCAGACGAAAAGCATGACAATTGCGCCCGCCTGAGCGTGAAATGAACACATAACGATAAAACCGGACTACACCAACGAGGGGTTTTGCATGGGCTTCAACAATGTACCGCCGGGAAATGTGCCGGATGACGTCAATGTCATTATCGAAATCCCGGCGCACGCCGATCCGATCAAGTACGAGATTGATAAGGATACCGGCGCGGTCTATGTGGACCGCTTCATGGGCACTTCGATGTCCTATCCCTGCAACTATGGTTACGTGCCGCGATCCATTTCCGGTGATGGCGATCCGGTTGATGTGTTGGTGATGGCTCCGTTTGCGTTGATTCCTGGGGTGGTGATCCGTTGCCGCCCGGTAGGTGTATTGCGCATGATTGACGAGGCAGGTGAAGATGCCAAGGTGCTGGCAGTGCCTGTGCCCAAGATCACATCGCTGTACGACAACATCCGCACCTATCAGGATCTTCCTTATCTGCTGTTGCGCCAGATTGAGCACTTCTTCCAGCACTACAAGGATCTGGAGCAAGGCAAGTGGGTCAAGGTGCTGGGCTGGGATGGTATTGACGCGGCACGTCAGGAAATCTATTCCGGTGTTGCCGCTTTCAATGCCAAGGCTGGGGATGAGACGGATTGAGACGCGATGGGTCGTTTTGAATAACCAGGCCTGCGTGAAGCAGGCTTTGTTTTTTCAGGAACGGGCCAGGCTGGCCAGTGCGCAGACCTGATCGCGTATCGGTTGTGGTACCGGAATCTCGCGATCAAGCATGCGCCGGATCAGCGTCGCATTTTCGCTGACCGAGCAAGCCGCTTCACTGCTTGGATCCAGATCGAACTCAGCTGCGGGAAATAACTCTTCTGGTTGTCCGTCGCAGAAACCAAGCAGGCGTGGACGACGGCGCGGGGCTGCGTAAGCCTCTCCTTCTGTGCCCCGCATCAGTAGTGCAGTGGCTTGCTCTGCTTCAAGTAGTGCCTGCATGGATTCAAGATAGGGTGGATGGGTGACGCCTACTACGCGCACGCTGCGGCCTCGGCATGGGTCCAGCAGTTTGGCCAGGGTGTGACCACTGTTGCGTACGCCGAGCACAAGGCGCAGGCCTAGCAACCAGTCCAGGCCGCGCGCCAGCATGTCCAGGCGCAGGCAGGCGATGTGCCGTGTTGCGAGCGCAGTTGAAGCATCGGGCAGGCTGCGTTCGCACTCAACTCCAAGCGCTGATAGCAGATCAAAGGGACTGACGCGGGATTCGAAGTCATGCCGTCCCTGAATCAGTACCGGCACACCTTCGCGCGCCAGCAGCAAGGCTACCAGCGGCATCAGGTTGGGTTGTTTGCGGGCGCCGTTGTAGGTGGGCAGTACGACGCAGCGCAGGCCTAGAGGAACTTCTACCTGGCGAGTGCGCTCATCCAGTGCAGCCTTGAAGCCGAGCAGTTCGTCCGGACTTTCTCCTTTGATGCGTAGGGCAAGCAAGATGGCGCCCAACTCCAGATCTGCTACCTTGCCGTCCAGAATCTGGCCGAACAGTTCCTGAGCCTGCTCGCGCGACATGTCGCGCGCGCCCTTGGTGCCCCGGCCAATTTCCTTGATGATCGCTGCGTAATTCATGCACTGATTATCGCTTGGCAAACGTCGTACGCCAAATCGACAGAAAGGCTACACATGAAAGTCGGTTTTATCGGGCTGGGCCTCGCGGGCAGGCCTGTGGATTTTGATCTAGTTCGTGCAAAGCATGAGCAGGTCGTATGGTCGTGCTTGGTGGAGTCGATGGTGCCTGTGCTGGAGGAACTGAGTGAGGAGGCTGGCGATGCGTAAGTGGCTGTTGTGTCTGCTGGCGCTGGCTGCCTGTGCTCCGGTTTGGCAAAGGCCTCAAGTAGCTTTGATGGATGTGAGGATTTCCGGTGGCAATCTCCTTCAGCAGAAATTGCGCCTGCAGTTGCGGGTGACAAATCCGAATGCGCTGGATATTGGTGTCGAAAGCCTGGTGTTTGATGTGTTGGTTGGCGGCAGCCAATTTGCCAGTGGGCGATCGAGTGCGCCGGTGACTATCCCGAAGCGCGGCGAAGGTCTGGTAGATGTTGATGCGGATGCGCAAGTGTTGGGGCTATTGCGTCGCTTGCCGGAGCTGACTGGGAGGGATGGCAAGCTCCACTATCGCCTGAAGGGTGAGGCACAGATCAAGGGATATGGCCGTACGCCCTTCGATCAACCGGGCGAACTGGATGTCAGCAAGCTGCTCGGTGCTGCCGCCAAGCCTGCTCCCGCCGGGAGCGGCGAGCGGATAGGGTTTTAGTAAGAGTGTGCGGTCTGGAAAGCCACGCACGCTGGGGATGCTTTCATCAAGGGGCTGACCTGATCCCGTGCAGGGTGAGAGATTGCAATACCTCTGTCTGAATAGCTCGCCAGATCGTTTTCGCCTGGATGTGGAGAGGCGGACTCGTCGCTTGCATGATCAGGGCTTTAAGCATGGTGCTGATCTTGTTGGGGGTGTCTCCACGAGTTGCGAAATGGCCTTCTCCGATCATTACGCCGGGATACGCTGATGGTCTCGGGAGTCCGTCTGCGGCGCCTGATGGATTTGACCGAGCTGGCCTCCGGGATACACTCGCGGTTCCTGAAACGCTGGAGCAAGCATGCGCAATCTTTTGCTGTTTTTCCTCTTGTTGCTGGCGGTTCACTTCGTGCGCCGCTGGTGGCAACGCTCTGATGTGCCGCAAGAGCGGGGGGCGGAGCGGGCTGCACCTGCGGAACCCGAGCGCATAGTGGAGTGCGCGCATTGCGGCCTGCTGGTTCCAGAGAGTGAGGCGGTCAGTGACGGTGGGCGGGACTTCTGTTCGCCCGAACATGCTCATCTTGGTGTGGGAGGCAGCCGCTGATGACTGCAGTACTGACCGGATTCGAGGCTCCGGATGCACGCGCGGTTTCGATCCGGTACTTCAATCTGTACCGGATAGTGGTGGCGAGTGCCTTTGCGATTTTCGGCGGTGTGCTGAGCTTTGGCCAGAAGGCACCAGATGTGTTCATCGTGGCGGTGGTGGCCTACTGGGTGATGGCCTTTACCTTCTTCCTGCTGCATGCTGGCAGCCCGCATTACGGCGAGCGTACGCTGGGGTTGCAGGCGGCGCTGGACATCATTGTGCTAGCCATGTTCATGTATGCCAGCGGGGGATATCGCAGCGGCGTGCCCTTCCTGATGATGACGTCCATCGCAGGTTCCGGACTCATTGGCCAGGGGCGCATGGTGCTGGGGGCTGCTTCGCTGGCCACGATTGCTGTGCTGATCGATCAGGCCGCCCGTATGCTGAGTGGAGAGCGAACTACGGAAGATCTGCCACAGGCGGCGATCGTCTGCATTGGTTTTTTTGCGGTGGCCATCGTGGCCCGCATGCTGGCCCGGCGTGCGCTGGCCAATGAAGCGTTGGCGAGGGAGCGCGGACTCGACCTGGCACGCCAGTTGCGCGTCAATGCCCGCATCATCGAGGATATGCAAGAGGGCGTAGTGGTGGTCGATGAGCGTGGTCGGATTCGCCAAGCCAACCCACGTGCGGCAGAGCTGCTCGGAGTGAGGTTGGATGTAGGCTCGGCGCTGAGCGCATGTGTGCCGGCTCTGGAGGCTGGAGCGGTGCTGCACGTCGAGACTGATTTCTGCGTCCACATCCAGAACGAACAGACTGGCGCATCACTCCAGGTGCGACGGCTGGCGACCGGCGAGGGAGCCGATTTATTGTTCTATGTAGAAGACACCGAGCGGGTTTTGGCGCGTGCGCGGCAGATGAAGCTCGCTGCACTAGGGCGACTTACTGCCAATATTGCGCACGAAATCCGCAATCCGCTCTCCTCAATCTCGCACGCTGGTGAGCTTTTGCTGGAAGAGAAGCGAGGAGAGGTCCAGCAGCGCCTGGTGCGGATCATTCATGACAATACGGCCCGCATCGAGCGCATCGTGCGGGATGTGCTGGAACTTGGCCGGCGTGATCGTCTGACCAGTGAGCGCCTCGAGCTGGGGCAGTTCTGCCGGACCTTTCTGGATGAATATGCCCTGCAGCACGCCGATGTGATGACGCTGGTGGTGCTCGATGTACAGCAGGAGGTGTGGGTGAGTTTTGATCGCGTGCATCTCTATCAGATCCTTTCCAATCTGCTCGGCAATGCGCGTCGTTATTGTTGCGGCCAGCCCGGTAGCATTCATCTGAATGTTCAGCGGATCGACGAAGCACGTGGCCTGCTTACCATTCGTGATGACGGCCCGGGCATTCCGTCAGAGGATCGGAGCAAGGTGTTCGAGCCGTTCTTTACTTCCGACCCAAAGGGGACAGGCCTAGGGTTATACATGGCTCGCGAGTTGGCAGAGGCTAATGCGGCTGATCTGAGTTTGCTGGATGCTGCGGGCGGGGCGGAATTTCATCTGATTGTGAGGAGGCTGCATGAGCAGTGAGAGCATGGAGCGTCGCGGCCGTGTGCGGGGTGCCGACGTACTGGTGGTCGATGACGAGGAAGATATCCGCGAATTGATCGAGCTTTCGCTGGTGCGTATGGGCTTGGGTGTGGACGCTGCGGGATCGGTGAAAGACGCGATCCGTCTGGCCAGTGAGCGTCAGTACCGGTTGTGCCTGACGGATATGCGCCTGCCGGATGGTGAAGGGCTGGATGTCGTGCGCTACATCGCCACTCATTGTGCCGACTTGCCTGTAGCCGTGATTACTGCTCACGGCAGCACGGATAACGCGGTGGCGGCACTCAAGGCTGGCGCTTTCGATTACATCTCCAAGCCCGTGTCGCTCGAGCAGCTACGCACACTGGTCAAATCGGCCCTCGAGATTCCGAAGGCTGAGCAGAAGGCTGGCAAACCAGCCGCGCAGCTCACTGGGGAGTCGGCCAGCATGCTGCAGGTGCGCAGCATGATCGAACGCCTCGCTCGCAGCTTGGCTCCGGTCTATATTTCTGGCGAATCCGGCAGTGGCAAGGAACGCGCCGCTCGCCTGATCCACAGTTTCGGCGCGCGCTCGGATAGGCCCTTTGTTGGCGTTAACTGCGGTGCTATTCCGGAGAACCTGATGGAGAGTGAGTTCTTCGGCTACCGCAAAGGTGCTTTCACGGGGGCGGATGCCGATCGGGAAGGTTTCTTCCAGGCGGCCGACGGCGGCACGCTGTTTCTCGACGAGGTAGCTGATTTGCCGCTGGCCATGCAGGTCAAGCTGCTGCGCGCCATCCAGGAAAAGCGCGTGCGGCGTATCGGCGACACACAGGAGCAACCGGTTGATGTGCGCATCATTTCAGCGACTCACCAGAATCTGCGAGAGCGGGTAGAGCAGGGCAAGTTTCGTCAGGATCTCTTTTATCGCCTTAACGTGATCGAACTGAAAATGCCAGCTCTGCGAGAGCGGCGTGACGATATCTTGCCGCTTGCAGAAAACATCCTGGCACGTCTTGCGACGGAAGCCGGTTTACGCACGCCGCAACTTACCGATGCGGCACGGCGGGCTTTGCTGGCTTATGCCTTCCCCGGCAACGTGCGCGAACTTGAAAACATCCTTGAGCGCGCCATGGCACTGGCACTGGGGGACCAGGTTGAAGTCGAGGATCTGCATCTTGAGCCACAGGACTGTGAGGGCTCGCCGGGAGCCCACGGTTGCGCTGAGAGCACCCTGCAGGATTACCTTGACCGGGTTGAACGTGAGGCCATCATCGAGGCCTTGGGCAAGACTTCCGGCAATCGCACGGCGGCTGCGCGCGTGTTGGGTGTAACTTTTCGTTCGCTGCGTTATCGCATGGAGCGTCTGAGCATGAAGGGTGACAAGGGGGGCGAGGCCGAGTGAGCGTCCTGCAACTGGATCATGAGGGTTGGCTTCGTGGTGCTCGCTGGATTCCGTCACCGAATTGCGATGAACGTCCGGTTGGCTGTGTGGCGGAGTTGCTGGTGATACATGCCATCAGTCTGCCGCCGGAGGAGTTTGGTGGCCCCGGCGTCGAAGCACTCTTCACTAATACCCTCGACGCTTCCTCTCATCCCTATTACGCAAAGATCCATCACCTGCGGGTGTCAGCACACTTCTTCATCCGTCGGGATGGTGAGTTGCTGCAATTTGTGTCCACCCGTCAGCGTGCCTGGCATGCCGGCGTCTCCTATTGGGAAGGGCGTGAGCGCTGCAACGATTTCTCCCTCGGCATCGAGCTGGAGGGGAGCGACACACAAGCGTTTGAGGCTGCCCAATATGCGCAGTTGAACAGGCTTGTGGCCTGCCTTGCGGGAAATCATCCATTGCAGGCCATCTGCGGGCACAGTGATATCGCGCCTGGACGCAAGACGGATCCGGGGCCTTTTTTCGACTGGAACCAGTTGTCGTCGTGTGCCCTGCATAGCGGCTTACGCATGCGCTGAACACGGCTACCGCCGATAGTAGCCTTGTGCGGCGAGCTCACCATATCTAGTGTGCGCTGATCGGGCAGAGTGGTGGCGACTCGCAATTTTCCGGAAGCGCATGAATTGCCCTGTAGCCGGGCTTTCCGACGAACGTTGATACTTGTGGTGAGTGGGGTGAAGTCATTTGTCATTTTATTTTGGCTTGCTTGAAAGCCTTGTGGTGCAAGCTTTTCCGGCAAGGATGAAATGTTGTGTGCTCGCGACGAGCGTGCAAGTCTTCGCCTAAAGCAAGAAGAAAAGTCTTGATTCCACAAGTTTTTTGCATTAAACGGTAATGACAAGCTCAACTTTATTCACGACCTGAGCCGGTGCATATACAGAACCAGAACCCGACGTCTGTGCTTACCTACACTGCCTTCGACGCAAGGGCTTTCTGTTCTCCGCAAAAACGTGATGTTCATCGCGTCTGCGTGCCGGAATTTTTCGGACTTCCCTTTCCCATTCTTTGCCATGCTGCCGCGATGTTGAGCAGGGTGGTTGACTGTTTTCCCATCGCCGCGTTATCGCGTGGCTTGATCACCATCCGGATGGCATCCGGGGATGGTGTGTTCGTGCGTAGTAACCAACCTGATCGGTGCTAACAAGGAGGTGTGAAGATGGCAACAACTGAGAAAGTAAAGAAAGCAGCAGAAAAAAAACCGGCGCCCAAAGCGGCCGCCAAGCCCGCAGCTAAAAAGGCGGCTCCCGTCAAAGCTGCTGCTAAACCTGTAGCGAAGAAGGCTGCACCAGCTAAAGCTGCTGCCAAGCCCGTGGCGAAGAAGGCTGCGCCGGCCAAAGCTGCTGCCAAGCCAGTGGCCAAGAAGGCTGTGGCTGCTAAGCCGGTCGCCAAAGCTGCTGCCAAGCCCGTGGCGAAGAAGGCCGCTCCCGCTAAAGCTGCTGCCAAACCCGTAGCAAAGAAGGCTGTTGCTGCCAAGCCGGTCGCGAAAACTGCAGCCAAGAAGGCTGTGCCAGTCAAGGCCGCAGCTAAGCCGGTTGCCAAGAAGGCTGTGGCGAAAGTTGCAGTGAAGAAAGCTGCAGCGACCAAGCCCGCAGTAAAGAAAGCCGTTGCCAAACCAGCAGCCAAGCCGGCAGCTAAGAAGGCTGTACCGGCCAAGGCGGCAGCCAAATCTGTCGCAAAGAAGGCTGTGGCTGCCAAGCCTGCCGCGAAAACTGCGGCCAAGAAGGCCACGCCGGTCAAGGTGGCTGCCAAACCTGCCGCTAAAAAGGCTGCTGCAAAGCCTGTCGCCAAGCCGGCCGCCAAGAAAGCTGCGCCGGCCAAAGCCGCTGCCAAGCCTGTTGCGAAGAAGGCCGCTCCTGCCAAAGTTGCTGCGAAGCCGGTTGCCAAGAAGGCTGCTCCGGCCAAGCCTGAAGCAAAGAAGGTTGTTGTTGCCAAACCTGTAGTGAAGAAGGCTGCTCCGGCGAAGGCTGTCGTGAAGCCTGAACCCAAGAAGGCTGTAGTTGCCAAGCCCGCCGCGGCCAAGAAGCCTGCCGCAAAAAAAGCTGAGCCGGTTGCTGCCCCCGCTGCGGCTGCACCGGCTTCGGTAGTTGCAGCGCCGGCCGCAGTTGCCGAGACATCTCAGGCAACTCCTGCTCCGGCACCCAAGCCCGCAACGCCCTCGACGGCGGCTACTCCGGGTATCAAGTCCTCGTTGGATCCGAAGGCTGGCTGGCCTTTTCCGGGTGGTTCGCGCCCCTGATTATGGCCAGTGCTAGTGTGTGAGAACGGGGTCTGCGGACCCCGTTTTTTTGTGCCTGTAAGTACAGGGGGTGGCGGAATCTACCGTCTGGTGCGGCTTTTGAGTGAATGACAAATGAATTGCCGCGTCAGTACTGGCTTTGTGGGCTGATTGACAAAATTCATTGTAATCAATAGACTGCGAACACCTCTGGAAACAGATGGAAACGCTCTTCCCTTACTTAAGGGTGCTGCATAGCAGAATCGAGCGCTCCGTCACATAGAACTACATGCCCTGATGACCCGTTACGCTGTGGTCGCCGATGCAAGAAGCATCGTGTTGCTGCAGTCCAGTCCGGCACCTCCCGGTTGCGGAGATGCGTTACGCAGGATGGCCCTTCCCACTTGGAAGTTTTCGCCATCTGACACTCGAAGAAAACCGGTATGAACTATCACTCTGCGCTGCGCGCGGAGTGTTGTCCGCGCCACTGCGCTGTGCCGGTTTGACTGAACAGGAGAGCCAGAATGACACCCTTAGTCAGACTGACCCGCTTTGCTCAACATCTGCTGACTTTTTTCCTGCACTTTGCTCACGGTGGTTTCGTGATGGCGGGTGTGATCGTGATGGCCGGCATGACTTATCAGCTGGGCCGTTTCGGTGTGGATGGTCTGAATCCCCGCGAAATGTTTGGCTATGGCCAGCAGATGGTGGAAACGACTGAAGTTGCGATGGTGGATGCTGTATATGAAGAGGCCGTGGCTGAACACTCGCGCGGTATGTCTGCTGGTCACGCACGTGTCGCAGCGGCCATTGCCAAGCGTCATCGGGTCTCTCCGCTGGTGGTTGAGACGCTGGTCAAGGCGGCTCAGCGTGAGGGGCAGGCGAACGGTGTGGATCCGCTGCTGATCCTGGCCGTGATCACTGTTGAGTCCGGCTTCAATCCCTTCGCCGAGAGTAATTTCGGTGCTCAGGGCCTGATGCAGATCATTCCGCGTTTTCACGTTGAAAAGATCACCGCTGAGAAGGGCAGTGTTGCGCTCTTCGACCCGGTTGAGAACATTCGAGTGGGCACCCTGATTCTCAGGGAGTACATCCGTTCCACTGGAAGCGTAGATGCAGCGCTGCAACTTTATGGCGGAGCCAGTGCCGATCCGGAGATGGCCTATTCCAGCCGGGTCATGCAGGAGTTTGAGCGCCTGCGTGGTTTCGTGGCGGCACCCGCCACGCGCACGGCAGCGCGCTCTGCCATTGACAAGGCCAGCTGACTACAGGACGCTGCGGATGCGCTCCAGCGCTTCTGCGATGCGTGTTTCGTCAGCGGTATAGGCTAGCCGCAAATGTGCGGCAGCCTGCCAGTCACCAAAGTCTTTGCCTGGAGTGCAGGCCACTCCGGCCTGATCAAGCAGGCGGTGAGCGAACTCCATGCTGTCAGTCGCGAGCCCTGCGATGTTGGCATAGATGTAGAAGGCGCCAGCAGGTTCGTGTCCGATACCGAAACCGAGCTCACGCAAACCTTTCAGCATGCCGTTGCGGCGCGAGGCAAAAGCCTGGCGTCGGAGCTCCAGGATTTCCAGGCATTCTGAACTGAAGGCTGCCAGTGCTGCATGTTGGGCAGGGGTTGAAGCGGCGATGAACAGGTGCTGAGCAAGCATCTCCACTGGGCGCGCAAAACCTTCTGGAACTACCAGCCAGCCCAGGCGCCAACCGGTCATGCCAAAATATTTCGAGAAACTGTTCACCACGAAGATGTCCTGGCGCTGCCCCAGGACGCTGCTGGCGGTTTCGCCATACACCAATCCCTGGTAGATCTCATCAACGATAACCTGCTTGCCGGCGGCTCGCGCATTGGCGCACAGCGCGTTCAGTTCTGTTGGGCTGAGCACGCTGCCTGTTGGGTTGGCAGGGCTGGCAAGAAGCAAGCCCTTAGTATGCGGCCCCCAGGCGGCGCCGAGTTGTTCGGCGGTCGGCTGCCAGGCTGTCGTGGCACTGACCGGCAGAGTGCGTACGCTGCCGTTGAAGGCCTGTACAAACTGACGGTTGCAGGGATAGCCCGGGTCTGTGAGCAGCCATTCGTCACCGGGGTTGGTGAGGGCTGCTACCGCAAGTAGTAGCGCGCCGGAAGCGCCAGCGGTAATGATGATGCGTTCAGGATCAACGTTGGCGCTAAAGCGTTCTGCATAAAAACCGGAGATGGCTTCGCGCAAGGCGGGAAGGCCCACCGCTGGCGTGTAGCGCACCTGTCCCTTGGCGAGAA
Organism: Uliginosibacterium sp. TH139; assembly: GCF_002855595.1. Lineage (NCBI taxonomy): Bacteria > Pseudomonadati > Pseudomonadota > Betaproteobacteria > Rhodocyclales > Zoogloeaceae > Uliginosibacterium > Uliginosibacterium sp. TH139. The sequence continues at coordinate 51,690 of NZ_PKRR01000004.1, forward strand.
AGGCCTGGGCTGCCCGGATTACGGGCTCCGGACTGGGGAAGTCCGGCTCTCCAACCTCCAGATGAATGATGTCGTGCCCTTGGGCTTCGAGTGCCTGGGCACGAGCCAGCAACTCCATGACATGGAAAGGAGGAATGCCGCGCAGCCGCGCGGCGAGACTGTCGGGAAGAATGGCGGACATGTGGCTGTGGAAGGGCGGACAAGGGGCGAGCATACGTGATTTGTGCCAACAAGCATGTCCGGATGAACAGCAGGGTGTCAGGTGTGCATTGCGGCTTCTAGAATGAGCGGCACATACAAGAACAATCTTCCCGAACCCTACTCAGAGGCCTTCTCATGGATGAAAGAATCCGTGCTGCCGCACTGGAATACCACGCCTTGCCACGCCCCGGAAAAATTGCCGTGGTGCCGACGAAGGCGCTTACTAATCAGCGGGATCTGTCCCTGGCGTATTCGCCGGGGGTTGCGGCTGCGTGTGACGCCATCGTTGATGATCCGGCGACAGCCAGTTTGTACACCGCACGTGCCAATCTGATCGGTGTCGTTACCAATGGCACGGCTGTGCTTGGGCTTGGCGCGATCGGCCCCTTGGCGGCCAAGCCGGTGATGGAAGGCAAGGGCGTGCTGTTCAAGAAGTTTGCGGGCATTGATGTATTCGACATCGAGATTGCCGAGCGTGACCCGGACAAGCTGGTGGACATCATTGCTTCGCTGGAACCGACCTTTGGCGGGATCAATCTTGAGGATATCAAGGCGCCAGAGTGCTTCTATATCGAGCGCAAGCTGCGCGAGCGCATGAAGATCCCGGTCTTTCATGATGACCAACATGGCACGGCCATCGTGGTGGGAGCGGCCATCCTCAATGGCCTGCATCTCTTAGGCAAGCCGCTGGACCAGATCAAGCTGGTAACTTCCGGCGCCGGAGCCGCCGCACTGGCCTGTCTGGACCTGCTGGTGATGTTGGGCATTCCGGTCCGGAATATCTGGGTGACGGACATCAAGGGCGTGGTCTATGAAGGCCGCACCGAAGAGATGGATCCGATCAAGTCGGTGTATGCCAAGTCCACCGGCATGCGGACCCTGACCGAGGTGATCGAGGGGGCGGATGTGTTTTTGGGGCTTTCCGCCGCCGGCGTGCTCAAGCCGGAAATGGTGATGAAGATGGCGGCGAATCCGCTGATCCTGGCGCTTGCCAATCCGGTGCCGGAAATCATGCCGGACGAGGTCAAGGCGGTGCGCCCCGATGCCATCGTGGCAACCGGCCGCTCCGACCATCCGAATCAGGTCAACAACGTTCTGTGTTTTCCCTTCATCTTCCGCGGCGCGCTGGATGTGGGGGCGACTACGATCAGTGACGAGATGCAGCTGGCGGCCGTGCGAGCGATTGCTGAATTGGCGCGGGCCGAGCAGTCGGACGTGGTCGTAGCGGCTTATGGGGAGCAGGTAGCGGGTTTTGGGCGTGAGTACATCATTCCGCGTCCCTTTGATCCGCGTCTGATCGTGCGGATTGCTCCTGCGGTTGCCAAGGCTGCCATGGATTCCGGTGTGGCCACGCGGCCGATCGAGGACTGGGACGCTTATCGTCAGCAACTGAATAATTTCGTGTGGCATTCGGGGTTGGTGATGAAGCCGGTGTTCTCCGCTGCCAAGCGTGAGCCGCGCCGTATCATCTTTGCTGAAGGTGAGTCCGAGCGTGTGCTGCGCGCGGTGCAGACGGTCGTGGATGAAGGAATCGCACAGCCGATCCTGATTGGGCGGCCAGATGTGATCAGCATGTACATCGAGCGCTTTGGGCTGCGCATCCGCCCTGGGGTGGATTTTGAGCTAGTGAATCAGGACTCCGATCCGCGCTATCGCGAATTGTGGTCGCACTACCATCAGCTCATGGAACGACGCGGGGTTTCCGTTGAATATGCCAAGCGCGAGGTGCGCCGACGCTCGACCCTGATTGGTGCCTTGATGCTCAAGTTTGGTTGGGCCGATGGAATGATCTGTGGCACCTATGGTCTGCACAACCACCACCTGCGGTTCATCGAGAGCGTGGTGGGGCGACGATCTGGCGTGAAACACTTTTACGCCATGAATCTTCTTGCCCTACCAGGGCGCACGATCGCTTTGTGCGACACCTACGTCAATTACGATCCGAGTGCCGAGCAGGTTTTCGAAATGACGTGCCTGGCTGCTGAGGAATTGCAGCGTTTTGGCATCACGCCGCGTGTTGCACTCCTATCGCATTCGAGTTTCGGTACGGATGACACGCCAACCGCGCGCAAGATGCGTGAAGCGCTTACGCTGCTGCATGAGCGGCGCCCTGATATCGAAGCGGAGGGCGAGATGCATGGAGATGCGGCGCTGGACGCCTGCATCCGGCAGCAGATTTTCCCGAATGCGCGCATGCGGGATGATGCCAATCTGTTGGTATTCCCGACTCTGGATGCGGCCAACATTGCCTTCAACCTGATCAAGACGACGTCTGGTGATGGCATGACGGTTGGCCCTATTCTGCTTGGCGCTGCGCGCCCGGTGCATATCCTCACGCCGACGGCGACGGTGCGCCGGATCGTTAATATGACCGCCCTGACTGTGGTCGATGCTGCGCAGATTGAACGTCGCGGCTGATCGCAGGTCTTCTTTCCGGATGGCTTGACGCAATTCGGTCGCCATCCGGACAAAACCCGTATACTTCGGCCTGCCTCGGACTGGGGCAGGTTTTTTTGCGAGCTGTCCAAAAGCTGCGAAATTACTTCAAGAAATTCGCCTATCTCTTTAATTTGCAAGAATCATTGCTAGAATCAGCAATGATTCAGTAGTCTGGAGTTGCCCCGATGCGCGTCAGCCAAATCCTGCTTGGCCTCATGAGTGCGGTCTTTCTCGTTGTGACGCCGCTTTCTGCAGAAGCTGCCAGCAAGAAGCCGGTTGCCAAAACAAGTACTAAAGCGTCTGCCTCCAGCAAGCTCACCAAGCCGGTGGCCAAGAAAGTGAAGCTGGCACCGAGCAGCGTGCGCAGCAAGCAATTCAAGCCGGTACTGGAGAACGATTTCGACAAGGAAGGCAACCCGCTGATCCGCTCGTCCGCTTTCTTTGTGCAGGACGTGAATACTGGCGAGGTACTGCTTGAGCGCAACGCTTCCGCACCGCAGCCGATCGCTTCGATCACCAAGCTGATGACGGCCATGGTGGTCCTGGATGCCCACCAGAATCTCTCTGAAATCATCGAAGTGAGCGACGACGATGTTGATCGGCTCAAGGGCACCAGCTCGCGCTTGGCCGTAGGCACGCAGTTGAGTCGGGAAGACATGCTGCGTCTGGCCCTGATGGCGTCCGAAAATCGCGCGGCCTCCTCCCTGGCGCGCAGCTACCCGGGCGGGATGAATGCCTTTCTGGAGGCGGTCGCAGTCAAGATCAGCCTCATGGGCCTGCATGACACACGAATTTTTGATGGCACTGGCCTGAATAAGAACAACGTCTCCTCTGCGCGTGATCTGGCAACTTTGGTCGCGAATGCCTCGCGCTATCCGCTGATCCGTGAGTTTTCGACTGCCTCCGAGCATACGGTGGCACTGAAGGGCGGACGCTCGCACACCTTTCACAGCACGAACTCGCTGGTGAAGAGTCCGGACTGGCAGATCGACGTGCAGAAAACCGGTTATATCAGCGAGTCTGGCAAGTGTTTGGTGATGCAGGCCTGGATGGGCAACAAGCCGTTGGCCATCGTGCTGCTGGACTCTTGGGGGCGCTATACACGGGTGGGTGATGCACAGCGCATCCGCAAATGGCTGGAGACTATGGCCATGCATCGCAGCCAGCCCGTGGCCAGTGCCGGGCATCCGGGTCTTTCACACAGCAACTGATTGCTGGCAGAAAAATATAAAGGCCGCATGGATCTGATCCATGCGGCCTTTGTTTTTGCTGCGTCGTGTTTGCGGGATGGCTTAGCCGAAGCGGCGACGCTCCGGGGTACGACGGGCAAGCTGCCACAGGGCGATCAGTGCAACAAGCGTGAAGTTCAGCAGGGCCCATTCAGCGATTGTCAGGCCCAGAAAGGGATCGGCTTTGCTGCAGTCGCCCGTGCCTTGGAAAATCATCGGGAAGGCGTCGCCGAGCGGAAAGGAATTGAGTAGGTAGGCCAGATCGGGGCCACAAACCGTTTCGGCCGGAGGATTGCGTTGCAGCATGATCTGGCGGACTGACACGCTGGCGCCAGCAATTGCGCTGGCTGCGATCAGGAAGGCGTAGAGGCGACGCCCCACACCTTGGGCGTTGTGGATGACAGCGATGAGGGCGATCGCGGAGCAAGCGACGAAGGCATAGCGTTGCATGATGCACATCGGGCAGGGCTCGTAGCCACCAAAGTGCTGCAGGATTAGACCGAAACCGATCAGGCCGGCACACCAAGCAAAGATTGCGGAGAAAACAAGGCGCAGCGGGTAACGGGTGTACATGGCGAGCGACTGGAAGTTAGCGGGCCGGTTTCCGGCGGAGGCTGGATTCTAGCCCGGATTGCGTGTGTGGGCTTGCCGCAGGTGCGGGAGTGAGACGCAAAAGACGGGCTGCCGAGAATCGGCAACCCGCACCACATTGAACGGGTCTAGTTGTGCTGGGGGTCTTGCAGCCGGCTTACCGCATCGCGCACGTTCTGAGTGTCGAATTCCGCTCCGGAATCGCCTAGCAGTGTGCGGATTTCCTTGCATCTGGTTGTGGCTGGAACCTGTTGTTCGGAGAAGCCAAGTTCTCGGTAAAGCTTGCCGAGTTCCACGCTATAGGTTTTTGCAATCTCTTCCAGCGTCATGTAGCCGCGGATGGCTTGCGCATCGAGTCGTCCTTCGCTGGTAAGGGCAGCGCTGATCGAAGCCGGTTGGGTACGCCAGTAGCCGGCGAATTGTGCCGTAGCGATCATGCCCAGGAAGATGACCAGTCCGGCCCAGCCGATGACAGCCGGGCAGATCTGTTTGCCGGCGATTGCGGGCAGCAGGAAGGTTTGGCCCTCATGCTCGGTGCCACGCTTGCCGGTGGGGCAGGTGGTGGTGCAGGTGAGGCAACCGATGCATTCTGCCGAGCGCACGGCTGGCGCCGCCATGATGGGGATCGTGACCGGACAGGTTTTCTCGCACTTGTTGCAGGCGAGACAGCTTTCGCCATTGCGCTTGATGCTGAACAGGCCCAGCTTGCTGACGATGCCGAGAAAGGCGCCGAGCGGGCACAGGTAGCGGCAGAAAACGCGATCAACAAAGAGGCCGATCAGCAGGGACGCAAAGAGAATGCTGCTGCCGACTGCAAACTCGCTCCACATTTCGTTCCAACCCGCGAAGCCGTGGGCGTAGGCGGCCCAGGGGTCATAGGGGCGGATGATCAGGCTGCCTGTCTTCCAGGTGAAGACCAGCGCCCAGGCCAGCACGACGTATTTCAACCAGCGCAGGGGCTTGTCGAGCATGGTGGGAACGCTGAGCTGGACTTTGCGGAACAGTTTCTGGCCGATCTTGCGGGCCAGCTCCTGGAGGGTGCCGAGCGGGCAGATCCAGCCGCAGAAATAGCGCCCGAGCACGAGGGCCAGCGCGACGGTGCCGGCCAGCAGCACAAAGTCAGAGGTATTCAGGCGCTGGATGAATTCGCCGCTGCTGACGAATTTGAACAGAGCTTCGAGCCCGCCGAAAGGGCACAGGGCATCGACGGATACCGCGCCGTCCGGGCCGCCTCCCAGTTTTTGATGGCGCCAGGCTGCAAAACTGGCGAAGGCCAGAAAACCAAGCTGGGCGATGAGGCGTGCGGGCTGCACCCAGGGACTGTGCTGGTAGTGTTTTTTCATGATTCAACTCCCCCGATGGTATGTGGATCGGTCTCTGCTGGAGTTGCGGGTGCGCGGGCAGCTTCCGGGCTGGGGGCTGCCCGTGATGAGGCTTAGCGGCGCGGGCCGCGGCCGGCTGCTTGCTCTTCGGCCGAGAGCTTGCCGTCCTTGTTGGTGTCGAGCGTGTCGAAGCGGTTCAGGGCCTGGGTGGTGAGGTACTTCTCGGCTTCAGCTCGGGTGATGACGCCGTCTTTGTCGGTGTCGGCGTTGAGCAGCATGCCGCCCTGAGATCCTTGCCCACGGTAGCTTGCCTTGTGCATGCCGCCGCGAGCCCCCATGCCTCCTTGTGCGCCGGAGCTTCGGGCATTGTTGCGGAAGGTCTGGAATTCTTCGGTGGTGATCTTGCCGTCCTGATTGGTGTCCAGCGCGGCGAAACGCTCACCGAGCCCTGGCATGCCCTTGCTGGCTTCGTCTTTGTTCAGCGCACCGTCCTTGTCGGTATCGGCGGCCTGGAAGCGTTCAAGGGCGCGGCCCTGCATGGTGGCTGTGGCAGGCTGCATGCCTCCGCGGCCGGGGCCGGTCTGGGCAATGGCGCCGGCACTGGCAAAAACGGCGGCGATCAGGCTGGCTAGCGTGAGCAGATTGCGGGTGGTGGTTTTCATGGTGACACTCCTCTTGGGATGATTGAGTGGGCGGGGCGTGTGCTCCGTCCGCACTTGCATCCTAGGCCGGGGTGTCGCGCGAGATGTTTCGCAGCGGAAAGCGTGTGTAAGCGGATGTAACAAGGGCCGCCGGCCGGTCACCGGTGGCGGCCCTCAGAAGCTGTTCCCGATCTTACTGCGAGGCCGTTCATTGATCACTGAGAGGGCTCGCGCGCTGCTCGGAATACTCATTTAGCAACATAAACTCCGGTCCCTGCGTTGCTCTTCACCCTGCTGACGCCCTCTCGCTACAGATCGTGAACAGCTTGTCAGAACCCTCGCAGAAGGGCGGCCGGGTTAGCGGGTGATCAGGGTGGCGATGGCCGTGTGGCGCGAAGCGATATCGGTTGAGATGCTTTCTTCAAACATCATCATCGACAGGCCGAACACATGAGTGAAGGTCAGTAGCGCCCGGGTATAGGCTTCTTCGGCGCTGAAACCGGCCAGTTCGAAAAGGCGGGTGGAGTTGCGCAGGCGGGCCTGATCCACGGCTTCCACGGCGGCGGCGACCAACGCGTCGCGACGGGCCCAGTCCCGAATGGCCAGTTCCATGCGCATGCGGATCTGGTTGGGCTGGGTCGCGTACTGGTTGATGACCGCGTGAATCTGCTCACGGGCCTGCTGTGGCGCGATGCTGGCCTGAGCTTCCACTTCGGCGATGCGCAAGTCGCGCCAATGTGCAGCGACGGCATTGAGGAGCGCCTGCCGGTCCTTGAAGTGCCAGTAAAAACTGCCCTTGGTCACATTCAAGCGGCGCGCCAGCACTTCCACACGCAAGCCTTCGAGGCCATCTTCGGCCAGTACTGAGAGGGCGAAGTTGATCCAGGCGTCACGATCGAGTGGCTGACGGGGCTGGGCGGTGCCGGTGGCGGGCGATTTCGTTGTGTTCATGTGGGCGATGCGGTGTTGGGCTGGGTGGCGTCGTATTATCCGGCCTTGGCGTAATTGGACAAGTCGCACCGCAAGGTGCTGACCTGATCGTTCGAGCTTTGCGGGAGTTGGCAGCGTGAAAATCCTGGTTCCGGTGAAACGGGTCGTGGACCATCAGCTCAGGGTGCGAGTGAGGCCCGATGGCAGTGGCCTCGAAACGGAAGGCCTCAAAAGAGTCATCAATGCTTTCGACGAAATAGCCCTTGAAGAGGCGGTGCGTTTGCGCGAAGCGGGGCTGGCAAGCGAGGTGCTGGTGGCAAGTTGTGGTCCGGCCGCCTGCCAGGAGAATCTGCGCAACGCACTGGCGTTGGGGGCGGATCGTGCCGTATTGCTTGAGACCGACGAGTGCCTCCAGCCGCTTGGCGTGGCGAAATTGCTCAAGGCTCTGGCCTTGCGTGAGTCGCCGGATCTGGTGCTGATGGGCAAACAGGCGACGGATGATGATGCGGGCCAGGTCGGTCCGATGCTGGCGGCGATGCTGGGCTGGCCGCAGGCCTGCTTTGCTTCCAAGCTGGTGCTGGGTAAGGCAGCGCTGCAAGTCAGTTGCGAGGTGGAAGGCGGGCTGGAAGTGCTGGAGCTGAGCTTGCCGGCACTGGTGACAGCGGACCTGCGCCTCAATGAACCGCGTTTCGTGAGCCTGATGAATCTCATGCAGGCCCGCAAGAAACCGGTGGAGGTCTTGCCGGCAACCGGCCTGGGCGTGGACTTCAGTCCGCGCCTGAAAACCCTGCATTACGCGGAGCCGCCGGTGCGTGCGGCTGGTCGGCAGGTGGCGAGCGCTGGCGAGTTGGCAGACGCCCTACGTGCGCGCCTCGCTGCAGAGGGAGCCGAGGCATGAGGATTCTGGTCCTGGCTGAACATGACAACATTCGCCTCAAACCGCTGACCGCGCGCCTTTTGGGGGCTGCGCAGCAGTTGGGGGCGGCTGCGGATCTATTGGTGATTGGTGCCGCATGCCAAGCCGTTGCCGAGCAGGGCGCCCTGTTGGCCGGGGTTGCGCGGGTGCGCCAGCTCGATGCACCGCACTATGCGCACTTCTCAGTCGAAAACCTGGCCATGGTGTTGGCCCAACTGGCAGGCAGTTATACCCATGTGCTGTTGCCGGCGACGCCCTTTGGCAAGGCCTTGGCGCCAAGGGTAGCGGCGATGCTGGATGTGGCGCCGGTGTCAGGCGTGACGGCGATTGTCGCGGGGGACTGCTTTGTGCGTCCGACGCATGCTGGCAATGTGCTCGAGACGGTGCTGTGTCCGGAACCGGTCAAGGTACTGACCCTGCGTCCCGCTGCTTTTGCGGCGGCAGGCCAGCAGCTACCGGCGGTGATCGAGAGTCTGGCGCCCGGGCCGGAAATGGGCGTGAGCCGGCAGGTGGCGCAGCAGCGGACGAATAGCGCGCGGCCGGAACTGGCGACGGCGCGGGTGGTGGTGGCCGGTGGGCGTGGTCTGGGCAGTGCAGATGCCTTTCGTGATCTGCTTGAGCCTCTGGCCGATTGCCTCGGTGCTGCGCTGGCGGCAACGCGTGCGGCGGTGGATGCGAACTACGCGTCGAATGATCTGCAAGTCGGGCAGACCGGTTGTGCCGTAGCGCCAGAGCTCTACATTGCGATTGGCATTTCTGGCGCACAGCAGCATCTGGCGGGTATGCGCGATGCGAAATGGATTGTTGCGATCAACACTGATCCGGAGGCGACGATCTTCAAGGTGGCCGATCTGGCGCTGGTGGGGGATGCCCACGAAATTGTGCCGCAGCTGGTTGCTGCACTACGCGGATGACGGTGTTCGTGTTCGACAGTGAGGCCGCCAGCCTTGCCGTCTGCGCTGATCCGGCAGCGGCCCTGCAGGGGCGTGCTGTGGCGGATTTGCGGGCGCAGCGCTGGTTATTCTTTGGTGTGGATGGCGAGCCTTTGCGGGTCGATTGTCTTGCTGACGGGACGAGCCAGCTGCGCCCATGGGCATCCTGTGCGTCCTGCCGACTGGTTCAGGTGCTGCCGTGGGTGGAGCATTTTGAGGCTACTCCGGAGTGGCCGGATCTGCAGCGCGTGCGCGAGAGCCTGGGGGAGTGAGCCGGGTGGGCCGGCTCAACGCCGCTTCATCATCTTGCGCACAAGCATTCAGCCTGTGGGTTGGTAGCGGGCCAGTGCGGTGTGCAACTGCTGCTCATCGATCGGTTTGGTGAGGAAGTCGTTCATCCCGGCGGCGAGGTAGTCGTCACGGTCTTCCACGCTGGCGTTGGCGGTCAGTGCGATGATCGGAATCTGCGGCTGGCGTACCGGATGCTCGGGCAGGCCGCCGGCACGAATTGCCCGCGTGGCTTCCGGGCCATCCATTTCGGGCATGCGCCCATCCATCAAGACCAGATCGAATTCTTCGCGGGCCAGGGTGCGGACGGCTTCGAGCCCGTTTTCGGCGAATACCGGGCGATGCCCCATTTCTTCGAGCAGGGCGCGCAGGATCAGACGGTTGGTGCTGGAGTCCTCGGCACAGAGAATGCGCAAGGCATGCCGGGCCGCAGGCAGCGGCATGCTTGCGGTGGCCTGATCGAAGCCTTGCTGTGGCAGGGTGAGGGGCAGGGTGAAGCGGAAGGTGCTGCCCTCCTGCTCGCGGCTTTCTACGCCGATGCTGCCGCCCATGGCTTCGACGAGTTGGCGGCAGATCGCCAGGCCGAGGCCGGTGCCACCGAATTTGCGCGAGGTGGAGGCATCGGCTTGCTGGAATTTATGGAACAGGCGGCCCAGCGCTTCAGGCGGGATGCCCAGTCCGGTGTCCTTTACGGCGAAAAGCAGGCTGGCCTGTCCGCCCACCTCCTGATCGCAGTCGACCTGGACCGAGATCTTGCCTTGCTGGGTGAACTTGATCGCGTTGCCGATCAGGTTGGTGAGTACCTGACGGATGCGCACCGGGTCGCCGCTGATCCAGCGCGGCACCCGTGGCCCCATGTCGAGGGTGAAGCGCAGCCCTTTGTTCTGCGCGTTGTGGCGCATGATCTGCACGGTGTCGTCGAGAAGCCGGTGAAGATCCAGGGAAACACTTTCGATCTTCAGCTCCCCGGCTTCGATCTTCGAGAAATCGAGGATGTCGTTGATGATGCCGAGGAGCGATTCGGCGCTTGACAGGCCGGTGGCGACGAAATCCCGTACCGGGCCGGTGAGTTGCTTGTCACGCATGGCCAGCCGCAGTGTGCCGATCACGCCGGAGATCGGGGTGCGGATCTCGTGACTCATGTTGGCGAGGAACAGGGATTTGGCCGCGCTGGCGCGCTCGGCCTCTTCCTTGGCCTGCTGCCAGCGGGCTTCAGTCTCGCGCAGGGATGTGATATCCGAGAGCACGCCGATGCGCACCGGCTCACCGTCCGCACCCTTGCCGAGCGTGTCCAGCAGCACGTAATGGTGCAGGCTACCGCCCTGCGGGCGCAGGCTCAGCGGGCGCTGCAGGATCTGCTGTTCCTGGCTGGCGTCAGCCATGCCCGGTACCGGAGGCAGGCCGAAAGCCCGTGGCTGCTGGCCGATCAGGGCCACTGGATCACGTGCGAACATGCGCCCCAGGGCGCGGTTGACCATCACGAAGCTGCCGTTTGCGTCCTCTACAAAAAGCGGAGTAGGCAGGGCATCAAACACTTCCTGGAGGAAGGCCAGCAACTGCGTCTGGCTCTGGAGTGCGATCTGCAGTGCGGCTTCGGCGGTGCGCCAGGGCGTGATGTCGAAATTGGTACCGACGATCACTGCCTGTCCGTCCACGCCGGCGCAGGAAGTTTTCGCAATCATGCGGAAGGCTTCCTTGCCGGTATAGGGATGGGTGATGTGTTCTTCCTTGTGAATCTGGAGGGTGCCTTCCAGTACCTGGCGATCTTCCTCACGGACCAGACTGACGTAGTCCGCCCCGGCCCCCAGCTCGGCCGGCCCACAGCCGATCAGCTCGGCTGCGCTGCGGCCGGAGTCCTTGGCCATGGCCGTATTGACCAGCAGATAGCGGCTGTCGGCATCCTTCACGTACACCGGTTGCGGAATCACGTCGATCAGGCGCTGAGTGAATTCCCGGGTGCGCTGCAGGAGTGCCTGTTCGCGTTCCACCGCCGCCTGCAAGGCGCGTTCGGCGAGCTTCCACTTGGTGATGTAAAAATGCGCGCCGAGTACCAGCACCTTGCCGTCGGTATTCTCCAGACGACGCTTGCGCACGATCCGGAAGCATTCCTCACCCCGTGCGTTGGTCGTGTGCTGTTCCTTGTCGATCTCGCCGCCGGCCAGCACCTGATCATCTTCTTTGGCGGCCAGAGCGGCCGAGCCGGGGTCGCTGGCGAGATCGTAGGAGGTCAGGCCCAACAATTCCTCGCGTGGCCGGCCACGCTCCTCGGCGAAAGCCTCGTTCACCATCACAAAGTGGCGCTGCTCATCCTTGAGGTAGACCGGATCAGGAATCACGTCGATGAGGCGCTGGATGAAGGCCTGGATGCGTCGGCGACGGGCTTTTTCCTCTTCCAGCGCCTGCTCGCTGCTGCGCCAGCGAGTGATATTGATATTGGCACCGACGATGACGGGCTGGCCGTCGAACCAGTCGATGCGCTCCTTGTTGACGAGTTGGTGGCGCTCCTCTCCGGTGACAGGATGCGGGCCATGCTCGTCTTTGAAGATTTTCTGCCCGGCAAGGATCAAGCCGTCTTCGGTGCGCACCATGGCGCCGTACTCGGTGCCGAAAACTTCCTCTGGGGTGCGGCCGATCACCTGTTCGCGCTCCAGTCGGTTGGAACGCAGGAAGGCGCGGTTTATCAGCAGGTAACGGCTCTGCCCATCCTTGATGTAAAAGGGTTCGGGCAGTACGTCGAGCAGGTTCTGGATCAGCGCTTCGAGATTGGCTGGCGGTGCCGTGCTGCGTGGGGACATGGAGGCGAGACTGCCAGTGAGGCAGCCCGCCAGCGCCAGGATGGCCAGGCCAAACCCTTCCTGCCCGAGAGACCATGCCAGCAGCACGCCCAGCAGCGTGCCGAGAGCGGGAAGGACGTGTCGGAATAGGTCTGGTTTCACAGGGCGGGCCACCAACAGGGGACAATCCTCTCCGGCTAACGGCCAGCTACGGCCGCTACTTGATGGCGGACGGGAGGATTGCCCGCAGGTGTGCCGCCGCTGGTGGGATCAAGCCTTCTTGCGGCCCTTGCGGTTTTCGCAGTCGGTTTTGGTGCATTCGGCGTAGAGATACATGGCGTGTTCGCGCACCTTGAATCCCTTTTCGATCGCGATGGCGTTCTGACGCGCCTCGATTTCCGGATCGAAGAACTCCTCGATGCGGCCGCAGTCCATGCACACGATGTGATCGTGATGGTCGCCCTTGTTGAGCTCGAACACGGCCTTGCCGGTTTCAAAGTGATGGCGTTGCAGCAGGCCGGCTTGCTCGAACTGGGTTAGCACGCGGTAGATGGTGGCCAGGCCAACATCCATTTCTTCAGCCAGCAAAAGGCGATAGACGTCTTCGGCGGAGAGATGGCGCTCGCTGGTACGCTGGAACAGGTCGAGGATCTTCAGGCGCGGCAAGGTTGTCTTGAGCCCTGACTCCTTGAGGCTATGGGGTGGCGGCATCGCGGTCTCCGGTCAGTAAGGCCCGTATGATATAGTCCGGGCGGTGTTCTTGGAATCTTCCGGGGCCGGGCCGATGGCCGGGCCTCGTCCCTGTTGATGTCACGAGAGTTTGTCCGAATGATCCTGCGTAGCGGCTTCCTGACCCTTGCTGTCTGCCTGCTGGCAGCCTGTTCCTTCAAGCCGTACCGGATCGATGTACGTCAGGGCAATGCCATCACTCAGGAGATGGTGGCGCGCCTCACGCCCGGCATGAGCCGCGATCAGGTGCGCCTTGTGATGGGCTCGCCGATGCTGGTGGATGTCTTCCATGCAGATCGCTGGGACTATGTTTACCAGTTCTCCAGTGGCTACAAGACGCCCGAGCGTCGTAAGCTGACCGTCTTCTTCGAAGGTGACAAGCTCGCGCGCCTCGACGGCGATGTGGTGCCCGCTTCTGGTGAGATGCCGGTGCTACCGGTTACGCCGCGCATGATCGACATCACTGGCCCGGCGCCCGCCGCCAAACCCTGATTTCAATCGCGGCCGCAAATCCTGCGGCCAGCCGCTTTCCCGAGGATCGAACATGACTGTGAAGGTCGCCATTGCCGGGGCTTCCGGCCGTATGGGGCGCATGCTCATTGAAGCCGCCCAGCAGATGCCCGAAGTGCAGTTTGTGGCGGCGCTTGATCGCGCCGACAGCCCTTTCATTGGTCGCGACGCCGGTGAGCTGGTTGGCAACGCCTGTGGCGTTCCGGTCACCAGCGACATCGAGGCGGCACTGACGCTGGCTGATTGCCTGATCGATTTCACCCGCCCCGAAGGTACGCTGGAACACTTAAAGATCGCTCGCCGCGTGAAATGCGCAGTGGTGATCGGCACGACCGGCTTCAAGCCGGAAGAGAAGGCCCAGATCGGTGAAGCAGCCACTGAAATTCCGGTGACTTTTGCGTCCAACATGTCGGTGGGCGTGAATGTCGTGTTCAAGCTGCTTGATGTCGCGGCGCGGCTGCTGGAAACGGGCTACGACGTTGAGGTTTTCGAGGCTCACCATCGTTTCAAGGTCGATGCCCCCTCCGGTACCGCGCTCAGCATGGGAGAAGTGGTGGCCCAGGCGCTTGGGCGTGACCTCAAGGAATGTGCCGTGTATGGCCGTGAAGGTGTGACTGGTGAGCGCAAGCCCGAGACCATCGGTTTTGCCACGGTGCGCGGGGGCGATGTAATCGGTGATCACACCGTGATGTTCTGCGGTCTGGGCGAGCGCGTTGAAATTTCCCACAAGGCCAGCAGTCGCATGCCTTATGCCACCGGTGCCCTGCGTGCTGCGGCTTTCCTGCAAGGCAAGGGAAGTGGCCTGTACGACATGCAGGATGTGCTGGGCCTGAAGTAGTCAGGCACTTCAGCCAGATCAAAGGCCGGGCTTGCCCGGCCTTTTGTTTGCCTGCCTCAAGGGCGGAGGGCTACCTGCCGTAAACCAAGGGAGTCGTTCACCCTTTCCGGAGCAGGCATGGCCCGCCGTCAGCACGAAGAAGAGCATGAGAATCACGAGCGCTGGCTGGTGTCCTATGCGGACTTCATCACCTTGCTGTTCGCCTTTTTCGTCGTGATGTATGCAATCAGCTCGGTGAATGAGGGCAAGTACCGGGTCTTGTCCAGCTCCATGGTGCAGGCCTTTCGCAGTGCGACCAACGAGCAGGCAGCAGCCATCGTGGCGCCGCCGCAGGCGACTGGCACGCCGATCATGCCCGTAGTGACCCGGCAGAGCCGCTCGGATACGCAGGCCGAAGCGCGGCGTACCGAGTATCGGCAGAAGATGCGCAGCATGGCCGAGGAGGTCAAACGGGTGCTTGAGCCCTTGGTGCGCGGTGGTCAGGTGCGGGTCACCGAGGGTGTGAACGGCATTGCCATTGAAATCAATGCCAGCGCTCTCTTCAACCCGGCAGAGGCTCAGTTAGGGCCAGAGGCCGTTCGCGCTTTGCGAGCGGTAGCCGAAGTGATTGCCGTGGGCAGTTTTCCGATCAAGGTCGAAGGGCATACCGACAACCTCCCGATCTCTACCGCGTTGTTCCCTTCCAACTGGGAGCTGTCTGCGGTGCGTGCTTCATCCGTGGTGCGCCTGTTTGTGGCTTCCGGTGTCAGTGCTGAACGCATGACGGCGGCAGGCTATGGCGATCAGAGACCCGTGGCGGATAATTCCACCCCGGACGGGCGGGCCCGCAATCGGCGAGTCACCATCCAGATTGAATCGATGGCGCCCGAAGTGGCTGAAGCACCGGTGACCACGACAGAAGTGCTCGGCGCGCCGCGGCAGCCCGAAGGTGTGCGCCAGGTGCCGGATGCGGATGGAGCGCTGGGAACGCCGGAGAACATACGTCTGGTGCCGGGCGGGAAGGCTCCATGAATGCGCTTGGCTCAGAGGCCCGCTGGAATCTGTAAAACGACATAAAAAAACAGGCGTTGCTGATACGGATCTCGCAAAAATGGCAGGCTGCTTCGCCTTCGGATGGCTGCCATCTGCCGAAAAATGTCGGTGTGTGGCTGAAGCTACTGCTGTAGAGGCGCTCGGTCAGTGCACGAGCAGATCTGTGCAGCAATCTTTGATGCGGCCGGTGTTCAGGCAAGAGCGCGTACGTTGATCAGCAGACGTGCCGTTCAGGTGGGGCTGAGCGGTGCCGGGCGAGATGGTCCGGTGAACTTAGTAGCTACCCAGCAGGCGTGAGCCAGGGCGGGTGCGGGCGGCACCGTCCGGTCCATAGACTGTGGGCTGGTCGGAGTGCGCCATAAGAATGGCAAGGGCTTGATGATTGTGGGCGAGGCGCTCGGTGAGCAAGGCACCGTTGGCTTGATTCAGGGCACGGGCCTCGGCGACAGCCTTCAGGTAGTTGTTCCAGACCGGATTGGCTGGATCGCCAAGCAGACTTTCCACGCCGCTCTTGTCATGCTTCAGCGCAGCCTGGCCGAGCAGGCTGGTGCGGGCGTCGGCGCTTTGCTGGAGCAGACGGGCGTAGCGGTTCTTGTGTTCCGAGAGGGCAAACAATGGCTCGACGTCGCGCTCGCCCAGGATCTTTCTTTCCTGTTCAAGAACGGCGACGAAATCCCGTACCTGCTGGGTTTCAGCAATCAGCAGGGCGAGTAGGCGCTGGCGCAGCGCGCTATGGTCGGTAGCTAGGCTCACGCGCTACGGGGTTGGGCGGCGAGCATCTGGCGCACGCTGTCGAGCAGACCATCGGCGACCTTGTCCGGATTGACCTTGAACTGCCCTTGAGCAATGGCGTTCTTGATCTCGTCGACTTTGCCGCTATCGACAACCGGTGTTTCGGCAATGGCTTGCTCCAGCTTTTGCAGATTGCTGGCAAGGTTGGAAAGTTGCACCTGCGACGGGCTGGCCGAAGCGGAGCTGGTGGAAGATTCGCGGGTAGATCGGGGTTTTGAGGTGCTGACCGATCCTGGCGAAGTGACTGAATTCTCGATTTTCACGGCGTTTCCCTTCGGCTCGAGGCATGTGCGGTGCACTGGCAGGGCACGCAAGCCACTGATTTTTTAACAGGCATTCGTGATGCCATGACTGCCTTATCGGGCCTCTGGGAAAAAACTTTAGATTTTTTTGCAATCCACGGCAAGGGGCTGCCGGCGCTCCGGGGCAGAGCACAGCAGGCCTGACGGCAGGAATCGGGTCAGCGCTGAACTTCGACCAAGCCGGCCTCGCTCGCTATCCCACGCACGATTTTGCCGTTGGGCAGGCGGACGCGCAGCGTTTTGCCGCGGCCGGCGCTGCTGATGGCAATCCCCTGGTTGCTCACCTGCAGGCTGCCGGCACGGATTTCCACGCGGACTTCCTGACCCGCATCGATGATGGCTTCGCTGCGCAGCAGGCTGCGTTGCAAGGGCCGGCCGGCGGCGATGCTGGCCCGACTGGTGCGCCCGAGGGCCTCAGTTGGCGTGCTGAGCACATCTGCGGCCTGGTTGCTCAGCTCCCCTTCGATGAGCTTCATATCGTGCTCGGTGAGCGTTGCGCCGAGCGGAATCTGGCGGGCAGCTACCAGCATCTGGCCTTCCACCTTGATTCGGGAGGGGATGTAAAGGGCTTGTTGGGGCCCGGCCTGGCAGCGGGCCCCAACCGAGATGCGTCCCCAGGGGCGGCTGCCTTCGGGCAGGAGGAGTTCCCAGCGCTGGCAGGCGATGAGTTTCTCGCTCAGTGGATAGCGCCCGATTTCAATCGTGACCTTGCCGGGCAGGCTGGCGCTGCGGGCTTCGAGAAAGCGCTGCAGTGCCGGGCCGAGTTGGTCCTCTGCGTGGGCGACACAGGGGGTAAAACAACTAAGTAGCAGGAGGAGGCCGGGAAGGAGGGAGCGCATGGTGCTGCCAGATGGGTGATGGCCGATTCAAGCACAGCGCGCGCCAGCTGATGGGTCAAACAGGCGGGTGCTTGCGGGGCTATTCCGGGGAGTTTCAGCCTGCCGGCAAACATTGCCGCAGGTTGGGTGATGGCTGCCGGGAAAGCCGGTGGTTTTGCCGCTTTATCGCCGTCTGCGGACCCTAATACGGGGCTTAGGATGGTTGGCATAGAAGCTGCAATGAGTTCGTCGAGTGGCCGATGTGTGCCGGGAGCGACGGATATGTTTGAAGAGATCATGAACGGAGTTGAAGAGATGAACGTCCAGCTCGATAACGCCCTGCGCTTTCACCAGACCGCCCTCAACCTGCGCGCCGATCGCCAGGAGCTGATAGCAGGCAACATGGCCAACGCGGATACCCCCAACTACAAGGCGCGCGACATCGATTTCGGCTCTGCGCTGAGCGGTGCGCTACTGGGGCGTGCAGGCAAGCCAATTGCGCTCAGCACGACGGCCAGCCGTCACCTGAATGCGAGTGGCTCGAGCACTTTCCCGCAGCAGATGTATCGCACGGAAACGCAATCGAGCGTAGATGGCAATACGGTGAACATGGATGCCGAGCGCGCGGCTTTTGCCGAAAACTCGGTGCAGTACGAGGCCAGCATTACGTTCATCAACGGCTTGTTGCGCACCATGCAGCAGGCCGTGTCGGGCCAGTGAGCAGGGGCTGAATCATGAGCATGTTCAATGTTCTGAATATCGCTAGTTCGGCGCTCAGCGCGCAGTCCCAGCGCCTGAACACCACCGCCAGCAATCTGGCCAATGCCGAGAGCGCGGTGGGGGCCGATGGCAAGCCTTACAAGGCCAAGCAGGTCGTTTTCCAGGCCGTGAATATGGGCCAGAGCGGGCAAGGCGTGAAGGTTCAGCAGGTGGTGGAGAGCGCGGCCCCTGGCCGCATGCTCTACGACCCGAAGAGCCCGCTGGCCGACGAGAAGGGTTACGTCACCATGCCCAATGTGGATGTGGTGGAAGAGATGGTGAACATGATTTCGGCTTCGCGTTCCTACCAGACGAACGCGGAGGTGATGAATACGGCCCGCACGTTGTTGCAGCGCACGTTGGCCATTGGACAGAGCTGAGCAATCGGCGGGTAAGACAGGAGCAGGCACATGACTACCGTCAGCAGCAGTACCAGCGCGCAGGATATTTATTCCTCGCTGAACAAGACGAGCACGACGTCCACGAGCACGGTCGAGGATCAGCAATCGCGCTTTCTGAAGCTGCTGACGACCCAGCTCAAGAATCAGGACCCGCTCAACCCGATGGACAACGCCCAGACCACTTCGCAGCTTGCCCAGATCAGTACTGTGGATGGTATCGAGCGGCTCAATGAAACGCTCAAGACCATGATGGGCAACATGCAGTCCTCCGAAGCACTGCAGGCGGCCAATCTGGTGGGGCACGCGGTGCTGGTGCCGGGCAGCGGCATGATCGTCACCGAAGGCATCGGGATGGGCGGCGTGCAGCTTGATGCGGTGGCGGACAAGGTCACCGTGAGCATCAGCGACAAGAACGGCCTGGAGGTCAAGCGCATGGATCTTGGCGCGCTTGAGGCCGGTGTGCATGACTTCGTGTGGGACGGCAAGAACGATGCCGGCACTGCCGTGGCCGATGGCAGCTATACCGTGAAGGTGACGGCCTACAAGGGCGACGTCAAGGTGGGCGCCACCGCACTCGAACTGGGCACGGTGACCGGCGTGGTCACCAGTGGCAGTGACGTGAAGGTCGATGTGAACAAGTTCGGCGATTCTGCCCAGCTTGGTCGCGTTTCGATGGGCGACATCAAGCTCATTCTGTAATCCGGGAGCAGATCATGGCATTCCAGCAAGGCCTCAGCGGCCTCAACGCATCCTCCAAGGCGCTCGACGTCATCAGCAACAACGTGGCCAACGCCAGCAACGTGGGCTTCAAGCTTTCGGGTACCCAGTTTGCGGATGTGTACGCCTCTGCGCTCAATGGCGCGTCTGCCGGGGTGTCGATCGGGATTGGTACCCAGATTGGCAAGGTGGCGCAGGTTTTCAACCAGGGCAACATTACGCCGACCAACAATCCGCTGGATGTGGCCATCAATGGCTCCGGTTTCTTCCGCATGGATAACGGTGGCTCGGTGGCCTACACCCGCAACGGCCAGTTCCAGATCGACAAGAACGGCTACATCATCAACTCGCAGGGCTACCAGCTCACGGGCTATCCGGCGAGCTCTACCGGCCAGATTTTGCCGGCCAGTCCGAGCAGCATCTATATCGACACTGCCGACCTGATGCCGGCGCAGAGCTCGGAGGTCGCCATGGGGCTAAACCTCGATTCGCGCTCCACTGTGCCGACCAATGCCTGGGTGGCGGGCAGTGCCAGTCCGGATCCGAGCACCTACAACTCGTCGACCTCGGTCACCCTGTACGACAGCCTGGGCAACTCCCACATCATGACGATGTATTTCCGCACGGCGGGCAGCGGTAATTGGGACATGTATACCGCGCTTGATGGTGGTGCGACCGGAGCGGCGACTGCCGTGACCTTTGATACCTCCGGTCAGCTCACCACCGCCATGCCCGTGACCATTGCGGGCCTGGCTGTAACGACTGGCGCCGTCACGCCCTTCAGCGTTGATTTCGATTTGACCGGCAGCACCCAGTACGGCAGTTCCTTCGGGGTGAATCGCCAGACTCAGGACGGTTTTGCCTCGGGTCGCCTCTCCGGGATCACCATTGGTGACGATGGTGTGATCCAGGGCCGCTATTCGAATGGCCAGACGCGCAACCTTGGTCAGGTCGTGCTGGCGAATTTCGCCAACCCGCAAGGTCTGCTTTCCCTGGGCAATAACCTGTGGGGCGAATCGCCCACTTCCGGTCAGCCGCTGGTGGGGGCACCCGGCACCGGCAGTCTGGGGCAGCTCACGGCTGGTTCGGTGGAAGAGTCCAACGTTGATCTCACGGCTGAGCTGGTCAACATGATCACAGCTCAGCGCAACTATCAGGCTAACGCCCAGTCGATCAAGACTCAGGATCAGGTGCTGCAGACCCTGGTGAACCTGAGGTAACAGGCGTTTGAGTCTGAGCGAACGATACTGACATGGATAAGCTGATCTATACCGCGATGACCGGGGCCAAGGCCACCATGGGCCAGCAGGCTTCGGTGGCCCACAACCTTGCAAATGCCAGCACGGTTGGCTTTCGCGCTGAGTTGCATCGTCTGCGCGCGGTGCAGGTGCAGAGCGAGGCTCAGCCCACCCGGGCTTTCGTGGTGGATGCCTCGGTCGGAAGCGATTTTTCGTCTGGCCCGCTCAATCACACCGCTCGTTCACTGGATGCTGCGGTCAACGGTCAGGGCTGGTTTACGGTGCTGCAACCGGATGGTAGCGAAGCCTATACACGGGCGGGTGCTTTCAAGATCGACGACAACGGCGTGCTGCGCACGCAGGGTGGTCTCGAGGTAGCGGGAGATGGTGGCCAGCTCGCGATCCCCCCGGAAAACGCAGTGGAAATTGGGCCTGACGGAACTATTACGGCGGTACCGCTGAATGGCACCTTGGCCGCGACCAATACCGTGGGCCGCCTGAAGCTCGTCAACCCGCCTGAAGAAGAGCTGGTTCGCGGTGATGACGGCCTGTTTCGCCTCAAGAGTGGCCAGCCCGCCAATCAGGACGAGAACGTGCGTGTAAGTGGCGGCTATCTCGAAGGTAGCAATGTGAATCCGGTCGACCAGATGGTGAACATGATTTCGCTGGCGCGCAGTTACGAGACCCAGCTCAAGCTGATCTCCAGCGCACAGGACAATGACAAGAGTGCCAACCAGGTGATCGCTGCCCGTTAAGGGGGGCGGATTGCGGGGTTTTTGATGCGCTGATTGACGGACTGGTCGATGACTGAGCGACCTATCCTCGCAACACAAGGAGAAGCAAAATGATCCGTGCCCTGTGGATTGCCCGTACCGGCCTCGATGCGCAGCAGACGCATCTCGACGTGATTTCCAACAACTTGGCCAACGTCAGCACCAATGGCTACAAGCGTGGGCGTGCGGTGTTCGAGGATCTGCTCTATCAGACGCTGCGCCAGCCCGGAGCCCAGAGCTCACAGAGCACCCAGATTCCTTCGGGTTTGCAGATCGGTACCGGTGTGCGCACGGTAGCCACCGAGCGCATCCATACCCAGGGGAATTTGCAACAGACCGGCAACTCGCTGGATCTGGCCATTCAGGGCTCGGGTTACTTTCAGGTCCAGATGCCGGACGGCACTTTGGCCTATACCCGAGATGGTGCTTTCCAGAAGGATTCGCAAGGCCAGATGGTGACCTCTAGCGGCTACCCGGTGGAGCCGGCGATCACTATCCCTGCGGATGCGCTGTCGGTCACGGTCGGCAAAGATGGCACGGTTAGCGTGCTGCAGGCGGGGCAGGTCAATCCGGCTCAGATCGGCTCGATCCAGATCGCCAACTTCGTCAATCCGGGTGGCTTGCAGAGCATGGGTGAGAACCTCTTTCTCGAAACCGCTTCCAGCGGCACGCCCACGCCCACCACTCCCGGCACCAATGGCACGGGTGTGATTAATCAGACCTACCTGGAAACGTCCAATGTGAACGTTGCAGAGGAGCTGGTCAGCATGATCGAAACCCAGCGTGCCTATGAACTCAACTCACGTGCAGTGAGTACGGCGGACCAGATGCTCTCGCGTCTGACCCAGCTCTGATCCGGTTCTGAACGGAGGCTGATCATGTCCATCCGCCTTGTCCTGTTGCTGCTCGTCGGTTTGCTCAGTGGTTGCAGCTTGCTGCAGCAGACCACTGCCGTACATCAGCCGATGACGGCGCGGCCAATGCCGGCGCGCACCGAAACTGCCGGCAGCATCTTCGGCAGCAGTCCGCGTTCGTTGTTCGAAGATCGCCGTGCGCGCTATGTGGGCGACACCCTGACGATCAACATCGTCGAGAAGAATGCCGCCAGCAAATCCTCCAATACCAATGCCACGCGTGCTTCCAGCACCGAAATGGAAGCACCTTTGATCGCCGGGGTGATGGGCAAGAATATCGCGGCCAAGATGAGCGCGTCGGCTGCAGCAGACCAGAGCTTTGCCGGCAAGGGCACGGCGGCGGCCAACAATTCCTTCACCGGTACGGTGACGGTGACGGTGATCGAAGTCTTCCCCAACGGCAACCTGCTGGTTTCCGGCGAAAAGCAGGTGGCGATCAATCAGGGCCAGGAGTTCATTCGTTTCTCCGGCGTAGTGAATCAGAACAACGTGAGCAGCTCGAATACCGTGCAATCCACTCAGGTGGCCGATGCCCGGCTCGAATACAAAGCCAATGGCTATCTCGACGAAGCCCAGACCATGGGCTGGATGCAGCGCATCTTCATGAACGTGCTGCCGTTCTGATCGTCAAGCAGGTGCGGAAAGGTCAGGTGGCATGATGGACAGGACAGGAAAATCTCTCCGGGGAGGGTGGCGTGTGGCGCTCTTGTTGGCGTGCCTGCTGCTTGCAGCTCCGGCGCATGCCGAACGCATCAAGGATCTGGCAAACATTGCCGGCGTGCGCAGCAACCAGCTGGTTGGCTATGGCATCGTGGTCGGCCTGGATGGCACTGGCGACCAGACTTCGCAGGCGCCTTTCACCACCCAGAGCCTGATCAACATGCTGGGCAATCTGGGTATCACGATTCCGCCCGGCACCACCTTGCAGCTCAAGAACGTGGCCGCCGTGATGGTCACCCTGCAATTGCCGGCCTTTGCACAGCCCGGCCAGCAGATCGACGTGACCGTTTCGTCGATGGCCAACGCCAAGAGCCTCAAGGGCGGTACTTTGCTGATGACACCGTTGAAGGGCGCGGACGGGCAGATCTACGCGGTGGCGCAGGGCAATCTGATTGTCGGCGGGGCCGGTGGCTCGGCCGGTGGCACCAAAGTCACGGTGAATCATCTGTCAGCGGGTCGGATCCCCGGTGGGGCTACGGTCGAGCGCTCTGTGCCGACGGCGGTAGGCGGCGCGGACTCGGTGCAGCTCGAGCTGGCCCAGGCCGATTTTGGCACTGCGCAACGTGTGGTGGAGGCCATCAACAAGAGCTTCGGCGAGCAGGTGGCCTGGCCGCTGGATGGGCGCCGGATCCAGGTGCGGGCACCCGAGTCGGCGGCCGAGCGGGTGGGCTTCCTTGGCCGGCTCGAGAATATCGATGTCACACCGATGGCTGGCGCGGCGCGGGTGATCGTCAATTCACGCACCGGCTCGATCGTCATGAACCAGTCTGTGACCTTGCAGGAGTGCGCTGTGGCGCACGGCAACATCACAGTGACGGTGAATACCGAGACCCAGATCAGTCAGCCCAATCCACTCTCCCAGGGGCAGACCGCCGCCGTGCAGAATGCTCAGGTCGACGTCAAACAGGATCAGGCCAGCCTGATGCGTTTCAAGCCTGGTGTGACCCTGACCGAAGTGGTCAAGGCGCTCAATGCGGTGGGCGCCACGCCGCTGGATCTGGTGAACATCTTGCAGGCCATGAAGTCAGCCGGCGCACTGCGGGCCGAGCTGGAAGTTATCTGAGCGGCGCTGAAAAAATGCTGCGCCTATTGCGATCGCATCTGAATGCACCTCGTGCCTTGCCGGGAATGGTCGGGTACGTTCTTGCGACGGTGCCGAATTTTTCGCGCACGCCGAGGCCTTGCCCATGAACAGTGTGCAGCCCAACGTACTCGACCCTTCCAGTCTGGCTGGCCTCAAGCTGCAGACGCGGGAAGGCTCACCCGAGGCCAACAAGGCAGTGGCACAGCAGTTCGAGGCGATGTTCCTGCAGATCGTGCTGAAGACCATGCGCGAATCAATTCCGCAGGACGGGATGCTTGAAAGCGAAGGGACCAAGCTCTTCCAGGGCATGCATGATCAGCAACTGGCCCAGCTGATGTCCCGCACTGGGGGCATCGGGCTGGCTCAGGTGGTCGAGCGTCAGCTCAATGGCACAAGCATTCCGCGCCTGCCGACCTACGATCTCAAGGGGCCGGCACAAGCGGGGGCTACGGCGGCAAGTGCCGCCGGTGTGGCGCCGCAACTGGGCACACCCTACAGCGGAGCGGCGCAGGGGTTCGTCACGCAGGTCTGGCCACAGGCCCAGCAGGCCGCTGCCAGCCTTGGTGTGCCGCCGCATTTTCTGGTGGCCCAGGCGGCGCTTGAAACTGGCTGGGGCAAATCGGTGATCCAGCGTGCGGATGGCAGCACGAGCTACAACCTCTTCAACATCAAGGCCGGTCGTGACTGGCAGGGCGAGGTGGTGGAGGCACGCACCACCGAATATGAAAATGGCCGGGCGGTTGAGCGGGTGGAGCGTTTTCGCGCCTACGGCTCATACGCCGAATCCTTTCAGGATTACACCCGCCTGATCGGCCAGAACTCGCGCTATGCCGGCGTACGTGGCCAGAGTGATGGCGACGCTTTTGCACGTGCGCTGCAGCAGGGGGGCTATGCCACTGATCCGGCCTATGCCGACAAGCTCAGCCGCATCATCAATGGCAACACCCTGCGTCAGGGCTTGCAGGCTTCAGCGCGCTGAGGCGGCTCCCGGATCTGCGGGCGCGTCCGTCAGTAAACCGTCGCCCGACAGTCCATGTCCGCCGGGCGGGCCTCCGCCAGCACCCGGTTGCGCCCCTCGTTCTTGGCTACATACAGCGCGCTGTCTGCACGCGCGATGAAAGACTCCAGCCCTTCGCCGATGCGGCGCTGAGCCACTCCGGCACTGAGAGTGATGGCCAGTTGGCGGCCTTCGATCTGCAGCAAGGAGTCACCCACTGCGGCACGCAGGCGTTCGGCGACCTGTACCGCTTCGGCCAGTTCTGTGTGCGGCAGCAGGATGATGAATTCTTCACCCCCCCAGCGGCCGGGGAAATCGGCACGGCGGAGGCCTTCACGCAGGCGGTGAACGGTTTCGACCAGTACCAGATCTCCGGCGTGGTGGCCGTAGAGATCGTTGATCTGTTTGAAGTGGTCCAGATCAATCAGGATCAGTGAGAGGGCTTGCTGGTAGCGCTGGGCAAGATCGATGGCGCGTTCCGCTTCATGATGGAAGTGGCGCCGGTTGGCCAGGCCGGTGAGGCCGTCTTCCTGTGCGAGTTGCTGCAACTCGCGCTCGGCCACGCGCCAGCGGGTGATGTTGTGGTCGATACCGATCACCACCGGACGACCATCGAAGAACACGCTGCGCCGCTTGCGTACGATGCGGAAGACCTCCTCGCCAGTGCCTTTGCGGATGGTGTGCTCTTCCTTCACGACTTCCTGGCCGCCGAGTACGGCCTGATCTTCCCGTTCGGATTGAGCGCGGGCCGGTGTGGTCGGGCCGTGAACGGGGAAGTCAGGCCCCAGGATGAAGTCGCGGTCGAGCTGGCGGTATTCGGCAAAGGCCTCGTTGACCAGCAGGTAGCGGCTATTGAAATCCTTGATGTAGACCGGGTCCGGGATCACGTCGACCAGGCGTTGCAGGAAGGCTTCGGTACGCTGACGCAAGCCGGTTTCGCGTTCCAGGGCCTCCTGCAGGTGGCGCTGGGCCTGGCGCAGTTCGGTGATATCCACATGCGCACCGACGATCACGGTATTGCCGCGTTCGTCTGTACACACGCCTTTGGTGATGATGCGGAATACCTCCGCGCCGGTTCGCGCGTGCGCACGATGCTCTTCCTTGCGCAGCGGCTCACCGCGCAGCACTTTGGCATCCTCAGTCAGCACCTGCGCCAGCCGGTCCGGGTGGACGGGCCCAACGCCGGTACGACCGATCAGTTCAGCCCCTGGCAGCCCCTTGTCCTTCTCGAAGGCCTGATTGACCAGCTGGTAGTGGCTGTCTGCGTCCTTGACGTAGATCGGGTAGGGGATCACGTCGATCAGGCGTTGCAGCCAGGCACGGGTCTCAAGCTGTTGGGCCTGCTCGCGCTGGAGTACGGCCTGTAGTGCCTGTTCGGCTTCGCGCCAGTGCGTGATGTCGAAATTGGCGCCCACGATGACGGGCTCGCCCTCAGCATTGAGGCAGGTGCCTTTCATGATCAGGCGATCGCGAGGCTTGCCGCTGAGCGGGTCAGTATCGTGCAGTTCAGCGGTGATGCGCGCACCGCTCAATGCGGCGGCATCTTCCTGACGGGTGTGGGTAATCAGTTCCGGATCGCTGAGAAAGCTGCAGGAATCGCAACCGATCAGCTCGGCCGGTTCGCGGCCCAGGCGGTTGGCAAGGCTCTGGTTGACCATCAGATAGCGGGCCGCAGAATCCTTGACGTAAACCGGCTGTGGAATCACATCGATCAGACGCTGCATGAAGGCCTGTTGGCGCTCGCTTTGAACAGCGTGCTGGCGGCGTAGCTGGGTCAGGCGCAGCAGGGCTGACAGCAGGGCAGTGAGCAGCAGCAGAGGCAGGGCCAGCGCGGTGGGCCAGGCGAAAAACAGGGCGAGTGCGACCAGCAGCGCAGGCAGGGCGGCCAGAACTGCGATTTCCCGGATGCTGCTGAGCAGATTCATGCTGGCCGATATTCCGTTGCAATACGCCGGCGTATTCTATCTGTTCACACCCGAGTGCCTGTGTTTTCTGCCTGCGCGGGCAGGATGCGATTGCGGCCGCCTTCCTTGGCAAGGTAGAGCGCGGCATCGGCATGTGAGACGAGCTGATCGAGTGACTCCCCGGCTTGCCATTGAGCCACGCCACCGCTGATCGTGACGGCAATTGCGCCGTTGCCAGTAGTGATCGGGGTGAGCGCCAGCTCCTCGCGCAGGCGTTCGGCGACCTGACAGGCTTCCGCGAGTCGCGTGTGGGGTAGCAGGGCGATGAACTCCTCGCCGCCCCAGCGGGCCAGCAGATCGGTGCTGCGCAGCCCGCCGAGGCAGCGCTGCACGGTTTGTTTGAGTACCTCGTCACCGATGTTGTGGCCTTGGCTGTCGTTGATGTGCTTGAAGTGGTCAATATCCAGCATCAATAAGCTCAGGGCTTCGTCATAACGACTGCTGCGGGCAATCGCGCGTTCGGCTTCGTCGCGGAAGTGGCGGCGGTTGGCCAGGCCGGTCAGGACATCTTCGCGCGCCAGGCGCTGTAGTTCGCGTTCGGCTATCCGCCAGCGGGTGATGTGGTTATCGAAACCGACAATTACTGGGTCGCCGTCGAAATAAGTGCTGCGGCGCTTGCTGATGATGCGGAAGACCTCTTCGCCGCTGGCCTGGCGAATCGTGTGCTCTTCCTTTTCGATTTCGGCGCCCCTCAACACGGCCTCGTCTTCCTGTAGCGAGAGCTTGCGCGTTTCCTCGTTTTCGTAGGGCAGGGCATTCGGAGCCTTGACTACTTCGGCGCGGCAACGCTGGTGGTAGCGCAGGAAGGCTTCATTGACCAGCACATAAAGGCCGCCGGCTTTCTTCACATAGACCGGGTCCGGGATCAAATCCACCAGACGCTGCACGAATTCGAAGGTGTTGCGGCGCAGCTCGGTTTCACGCTCGAGTGCTTCCTTGATCTGCAGTTCGGCCTGGCGCCATTTGGTGATATGGCGATCGATGCCGACCACCACCGGCATGCCATCGATATAGAGGCAGGCGCGTTTGCTTACCACGCGGTACACCTCCTCGCCGGTGGCACGGCGCCGGGTGTGCTCCTCGCGCAGGATCTCGGCGCCATCCAGTACGGCCAGGTCCTCTTCCAGCGAGCGTTGCCGGCTGGCATCGGAGAGATGCGGGAAGTCCTGATCCGGGTCCAGCAACTCGGCCTTGCTGCGGTTCTGGTAATCGGCAAAGGCATCGTTGATGAGGAGGTAGTGGCCGTCCTTCTTCACGTAGACCGGATCTGGAATTACGTCGATGAGGCGTTGCACGAAGGCTTCTGTGCGCTCGCGCAGGGCCGTTTCTCGCTGCAAGGAGGCCTTCAGCTCGCGCTCGGCTACGCGCAGGTCGGTCAGGTCGATGCTGCTGCCGACGATTACCGGCTCGCCCAGGGCGTTGATGCAAGTGCCCTTGGACAGGATGCGGAAAACTTCGCGGCCGGTATGCGGATGCGGCAGTTGCTCCTCGCGCAGGATGCGCTCGCCGGCCAGCACGCTGCCGTCTTCTTCAAAGAGCTGGCGCATGCGCTCGGGGCTGGCACTTTCTTTCAGACCCATATGCTCGATCAGCTCTTCACGGGGCATGAAGGCGTCGCGCGCCATGGCTTCGTTGACCATCAGATAGCGGCTCTGTGCATCCTTCACGTAGACCGGGTAGGGCAAGAGATCCAGCACCCGTTGCACGAATTCGAGCGTGGCATTGTGATGCTCGCGTTCCCGCTGTAGCACCGTAGCCAGCTGGGCTTCGGATTCGCGCAGTACGGTCACGTCGATATTGATGCCAACGATGGCGAGCTCGCCTTCCGGGGCCGGGCAACTGCCCTTGATCACGATCTGATGGCAGCGCTCGCCGGTGATCGGCCGGGTTGCACTCTCTTCCTTCTGTATCCGTTCGCCGGCGAGCACCCGGCTATCTTCTTCAAGCGACGTATGCGATTGCGGGCGATCAGGCATCAGCTCCCGATGGCTGTGCCCCAGAATCTGGTCACGACTCAATTGGTAGCGCTCGATCAGCGCGCTATTCACCCAGCGGTAGCGGCTCTGCGAATCGCGGATGTAGAAGGGGTAGGGGATGACGTCAATCAG
Source organism: Uliginosibacterium sp. TH139 (assembly GCF_002855595.1). Taxonomy (NCBI): domain Bacteria; kingdom Pseudomonadati; phylum Pseudomonadota; class Betaproteobacteria; order Rhodocyclales; family Zoogloeaceae; genus Uliginosibacterium; species Uliginosibacterium sp. TH139. The sequence goes on from NZ_PKRR01000004.1 coordinate 80,649, forward strand.
GTGCTGAATGAAGTCTCGCGTGCGTTGCGCGACAGCTGTCTGCTCCTCCAGTGCTGCCTGCAGGCGCAGTTCGGCATGGCGTATGCGGGAAATGTCGAAATTTGCGCCGACGATTACGCGCGTGCCCGTCGCATCCAGGCAGGTTCCCTTGGTTACGATGCGAAAGCGCGCCTCGTGGCTGACGGGGTGAAGCACTTCTTCTTCCTTGTAGACCATCAGCCCTTGCAGGACTTCGGCATCTTCGGCGGCGATCAGTGCGGCGGTAGCAGGATCTGGCGCCAGATCACGGGCGCTGCGACCCAGGATGGCTGCACGCGGCTGGCCCCGCTGGAGCGCGAAGGCCTCATTGATCATGATGTAACGGCCGGCAGCATCCTTGACGTAAACCGGCTCTGGGATCACATCGACCAGACGCTGCACGAAGTTCTGTACCTGTTCGTGGCGTTGTTGCTCACGCTCACGCTCGCGCAACAGCCAGAAGCCGGGCAGCAACATGCCTGCTGCCGCCGTGAGCCAGACTGCCAGCTCGGCCGGCAAATCGGCAAGCGGGCACAGCAGCGCCACGAGTGGGGCTGCGGCGAGCGTGCCAGCTGTTTTCAGGAGAGTGGAACGCGTCAAAGGGACTCCTTGCTGACTTCCGGTAATAACGGCCTCGACGGCAGGAAGCTTGATGATTCGGCGCAAAAACCTCACCGTCAGGGTGGATAGGTTCTGCTTCTGGCCGGCATACAATCCGCGCATGAATTCCGCAAAAACCTTCGGTATTTCCGGCTGGTCAGGTTCCGGCAAGACGACCCTGATCGAAGCCCTGATTCCGCTCTTCACTGCGCGCGGCCTGCGTGTGTCGCTGATCAAGCATACCCACCACGGCTTTGATATCGACAAGCCCGGCAAGGATTCCTTCCGCTTTCGCGCGGCCGGAGCCAGTGAGGTGATGCTGGCCGGCGAGCAGCGCTGGGCGCTGATGCGTGAGTTGCGTGAGGAGCCGCAAGCCTCGCTGACCGAGTTGCTGGCCCGGCTCTCTCCGTGTGATCTGGTTCTGGTGGAGGGTTTCAAATCCGCCGAGCTGGCCAAGATAGAAGTCCATCGTCCTGCGCTGGGCAAGCCCTTCTTCCACGCCGAATTTCCCGAGGTGGTAGCGATTGCCAGCGATGCGTCGCTCGAAAGCGACTTGCCGGTGCTGGCGCTGAACGATCCACCGGCCATTGCAGAGTGGATCCTGCAGTTCCTGAAACTGGCCTGAATCAAGGCCGCTGCCGGTCTGCGCGTTTCACACTCCCTCGTCTTCCGTCTTCCTACTACCGAAAATGCTTAGCTACGAACAAGCCCTCCAAACCCTGCTGGCCGCGGCAACTCCAGTCGTCGGGCGCGAAACTGTAGATCTGCTGGCGGCTGCCGGTCGGGTACTGGCTAGCCCGATACGGGCCAGCCTCGATGTACCACCGGCGGACAACTCTGCCATGGATGGCTATGCCTTACGTGTGGAGGATGTGGCGCCTGGCGCCTTGCTTGAGGTGAGTCAGCGCATCCCGGCCGGCAGCGCCCCGGTGGCATTGCGTCCGGGTACGGCTGCCCGCATCTTTACGGGGGCGCCGATTCCGCTTGGTGCCAATGCCGTCGTGATGCAGGAGAAATGCATTGCTGAGGGCGAGGCGGTGCGCGTCGAGCATGCCCCTGGCGTGGGTGAGAACATTCGCCGTGCCGGCGAGGATATTGCCAGCGGCAGCGTCGTGCTTTCCGCCGGTACCCGCCTGGGGGCTGCGCACCTGGGGCTGCTGGCTTCCATTGGCGTGGCGCAGGTTGAGGTGTTTGCCCGTCTGAGGATTGCGGTGTTCTTCACCGGTGATGAGTTGGTGACGCCGGGCGCACCGCTGCGGTCCGGCCAGATCTATAACTCCAACCGCTACGTGTTGCACGGTCTGCTGGGCGCCTTGGGCTGTGTGGTGACGGATCTGGGCATCGTACCGGATGATCTGGGGGCGACACGCTCGGCCTTGCGCGAGGCGGCAGCGGGCCACGATCTGGTGCTGACCTGTGGCGGCGTGTCGGTGGGCGAGGAGGATCACGTCAAGGCGGCTGTCATAACTGAAGGCGCGCTGGAGACCTGGAAGATTGCCATCAAGCCCGGCAAGCCTTTCGCGCTGGGGCGTGTGGGCGAGACGCCCTTTATCGGGCTGCCGGGCAACCCGGTGTCGAGCTATGCCACCTTCCTGATGCTGGCGCGACCCTATATCCGTCGCCGCCAGGGCGAAACCGAGGTGCTGCCGCAGGCTGTGCAGGCGCGTGCAGACTTCAGCTGGCCAAAGGCTGGCGGGCTGCGCGAGTTTCTGCGCGTGCGGCGCAATCAGGCGGGCGGGCTGGAGCTGTTTCCGAAGCAGGGCAGTGGCGTGCTCAGCTCCTGTGCCTGGGCCGATGGCTTGGTCAGCAATCCGCCGGGGCAGATTATCCAGCCGGGTGATCTGGTGTCCTACATCCCTCTTGGAGACGGTCTGTGAGTGTGACGATCCTGTATTTTGCGAGCCTGCGCGAGGCGCTCGGCCGCAGCGAGGAACACTTTGATCTGCCGCCGGGCGTGGTGACCGTGGGCGCCCTGCGCGAGAGCTTGTGCGCACGTGGCGGTGACTGGACTGCGCTGGCACCCGGCAAGGCGGTGCGTGCGGCGGTGAATCAGGAGCTTGCGCAGGCCGGCGCGGCGATCAAGGATGGTGACGAGATCGCCTTCTTCCCGCCTGTAACGGGCGGCTGAAAACAAGTGTAGCCCAGATGAAACGTAGTGAAATCAGGGGCTTTGGGGAGGGATCCCGGATTGCGTTTCGCTGCATTCTGGCTACGGAGAAAGCACGATGACAGTCAGCGTTCAAGAGCAGGATTTTGATCTCGGTGCCGAGTGCGTCGCGCTCACCGCCGGGCGCAGCGATGTGGGCGCCGTGGCGACTTTCGTTGGCCATGTGCGCGGCGACGGCGGCCTCGTGGCGATGAGCCTGGAGCATTATCCGGCGATGACCGAGAAGGCGCTGGCCGGCATCGTGGACGAGGCCTGCGCGCGCTGGCCGCTGCTCGGCGTGCGCGTGATCCATCGCGTGGGACGGCTCTTGCCGGGCGAGCGCATCGTCTTCGTGGGCGTGGCCAGCAGTCACCGCCAGGCGGCTTTCGAGGCCTGTGCGTTCGTCATGGATTATCTCAAAACCCGCGCACCCTTTTGGAAGAAGGAAGAAACTCCGGCTGGTAGCCGCTGGGTGGATGCGCGTGAGAGCGATGAAGCGGCGCTGACGCGCTGGGCGTGATGTTTCTCGTTGGAGCGAGGCGCGCCTCGCTCCAACAATAGATAGCGCCGTGCAGACCGGCGCTTACAGTGTCTTCAGCTTGCCGCGCAGCGCTTCGATGCTGCGATAGCCCTTGCGCTCCATGATGGCGCTCAGTTCGCGGTTCAGGCGCGCAAAGATGCGCGGGCTGTCTTCATGCAGGGCCGTGCCGACCTGAACCAGCGAAGCGCCGGCCAGCAGATGCATGAATACCTGTTCGCCACTTCTCACACCGCCGCAGCCGATCACCTGCTTGTCGGGGCAGCGCCGGTAGAAGGCATTCACGTTGGCCAGCGCGGTGGGGAGCACGTAATCCCCGCCGATGCCGCCGAAGCCATCTTTGGGCTTGATCACCACGCTCTCGTTCTCGATATCGATCACCAATGCGTTGCCGATCGAGTTGATGCAGGTGACGAAGGCCACCAGCGGGTATTTGTTGAGGATCGCTGCGGCGGCGTCGAAGTGGGCGATATCGAAATAGGGCGGCATCTTCACGCCGAAAGGCAGCGCATATTCAGCGCTTACGGCGGCCAGCATGCGGTCCATGGCTTCGAAGTCGTAGGCGATCTGCGGCTTGCCCGGCACGTTGGGGCAGGAGAGATTGAGCTCGACGATGGCCGGAATATAGGCGTCGCGTATGGCTGCCATCATCGTCAGATTGTCTTCCAGGGACAGGCCTGCCACTGAGAAGAACAGCGGCTTGGCAGCGTAGTTGTGGCGCCGGGCGTAGTCGAGGTAGTAGGCATAGCCCTGGTTGGGCAGGCCCATGGAGTTGATGCTGCCCAGCGCTGTAGCGGCGTAGCGTGGCTCGGGGTTGCCCTCGCGCTCGAGCAGGGTGCAGCTTTTTGTGATCAGGCTGCCGGCGGCGCTGGCGGCCAGCGCGTCGAGTTCATCGGTGTAGCGGCAGTGCACGCCGGAGGCGTTGAGGAGCGGATTGGCAAACTTGATGCCAAGCAGTGAGGCAGACAACAGGCTCATGGATTCGGCTTCCAGCTTTTTTTTGAGGGGGAAGCCGGATTCTAGACGGTTCGCCGCAAGTGCCTTCTGGGACACATCAAGACTTGCAGAGGCCCGGGCGGGCCTCTGCTCCGCTGGCTGAGGATTTCAGGCCTGCTTCAGCAGCGTCTGCAGACGCTCTTCGGTGAGGCTGGCGTCCCAGTCGAATTTTGCGCCTTCGGCATAGGCGCGCTGCACCGCCGGGCGAGCCGCCATGCGTTCCAGATAGGCGACGATGTGGGGGAACTGCGTTATATCCATCTGCTGGCGTTCGTGCAGCAGCACCCAGGGGTAGATCGCCATGTCGGCAATCGAGTAGTCGCCCGCCACGTAATCGCGGCCGTCCAGTTGCTTGTTCAGCACGCCGTAGAGGCGCGCGGTCTCATCCGTGTAGCGCTTCATCGCATACGGAATCTTCTCCGGTGCGAACTGGTTGAAGTGGTGGTTCTGGCCAGCCATTGGGCCGAGCCCGCCCATCTGCCAGTTGAGCCACTGCAGCACCTGGGCGCGGGCATGGCCCGCGGAGGGCAGAAACTTGCCGTGCGTTTCGGCCAGCACGGTAAGGATGGCGCCGGACTCCATCAGGTTCAGCGGGCCACCGGGGAAGTCAGGGTCACGAATGGCCGGGATGCGGTTGTTAGGCGCAATTGCCAGAAAGCTCGGCAGGAACTGGTCATTCTTGCGGATGTTGATCGGGATGATGCGATACGGCAGGCCCAGCTCCTCGAGCAGGATGGTGATCTTGTGGCCGTTGGGCGTAGGGGCGTAGAACAGGTCGATCATCGGGCGTCTCCGGAGATGAAAAGGCATGCCCGGTCAGGGCCGGGCAGAAGAGGCTGCACCCGGGGCGGGCCCGGGTGCGAAGAAGCGTCATTGCACTGCGAAAAGCGCGCTCAGGCAAGCGGCGCCGGGAGGCGTCCCGTTCAGAACTCCTGCACCGTGGGGCGCAGCACGATCTCGTTGATGTCCACGTCCGCCGGCTGCTCGATGGCATAGGCAATCGCGCGCGCCACGGCGTCGGCCGGAATGGCGATCTTGTAGAAATCCTTCACGAAGGCCGAGCTTTGTTCGTGGGAGCTGCCCAGCTTGAGTTCGGAATCCACCGCGCCCGGCTCGATGGTGGTGGTGCGGATGCTGCCGCCGACTTCATGGCGCAGGCCTTCGGAGATGGCGCGCACGGCGAACTTGGTGCCGCTATACACCGTGCCGCCGGGGCTGAACACCTTGAGGCCGGCCACCGAGGCGACGTTGATGAAATGGCCGCTGCCTTGCTGCTGGAAGACGGGCAGGGCGGCGGCGATGCCGTAGAGCACGCCCTTGATGTTGATGTCGATCATGCGTTCCCACTCGTCGACTTTCAGCTCGGTGAGCGGGGCGATGGACATCAGCCCGGCGTTGTTGATCAACACGTCCACCCGGCCGAACACCCGTTGCGCGGTGGCGACGAGGGCTTGCAGATCGTCGGCGCGGGTCACGTCGGTGACCACCGCTTCGGCCTTGCCGCCGGCATTGCGGATCTCGGTGGCGAGGGCTTCGAGCTTGTCGGCCCGGCGGGCGGCGAGCACCACGGCTGCGCCGCGCGAGGCGAGGAGGCGGGCGGTGACCGCGCCGATGCCGGAGCTGGCGCCGGTGATGATGACAACCTTGGATTCGATGTTCTGGCTCATGTTCATATCCTTTCGGGGGCAGAGGGAAAAGCGGAAGCGATGGAGACAGTATGCAAAGACTCTTTGTGCCGATAAATGGAAACGTTAAGATTTCAGAATTCCAATTTCAGGAATTGAAACCATGCTCAACCGGCTCGAAATGCTGCGCATCTTTGTGGCAGCGGCGGAGGCCACCAGCTTCAAGGAGGCGGCGGTGCGCATGGGCATTTCGCCGCAGGTGGTGACCCGGGCGGTGAAAGAGCTGGAAGAGTCGCTGGGCGAGCTGCTGTTTCATCGCAGCACGCGGCAGGTGCGGATCACGGCTTTTGGCGAGGCCTTCGTCGCGCGCGCCCGCGAAGGCGTGCAGCAGGTGGATCAGCTCTTTCCGCAGCGCGGCGAGGCGGCTGAAGGCGAGATCGCGGGCAGAGTGCGGATTGCGGCGCCACTGGCCCTGGGGCGCTTGCGCCTGATGCCGGCGCTGGCGCAGCTGTCTGCAGAACATCCCGGTTTGAGCTTCGATCTGCGTCTGTCGGACCAGATCGCGGATGTGGTGGACGAGCAGATCGATGTGGGCGTGCGCATTGGTTTTCGACGCGACAACCGTTTCATCGCACGACCGGTGTCGCAGCTTTCCTTCCATGTGGTGGCTACGCCGGCGCTGATCGCGCGGGTCGGGCGTCCGCAGCGGATCGAGGATCTGCATGCGCTGCCGACCAGTGCGATGCTCGACAAGGGGAGCGGCCGGCCCTGGCCCTGGCTGTTTGCCGGCGGGCAGCAGTTTCATCCGGAGCGCACCGCTTTCATTTGCGACGATGCGGAAACCGAGGCCCAGGCGGTGCTGGCCGGCATGGCTTTCGGTCAGGTTCCGGGCTTGCTGGCCGAGCCGCATGTAGCGGCGGGCCGGCTCGAAGAGGTCTTGCTCGAAGTCGCGCCCGAGCCCTGGAACATCTACGTTTATCGTCCCCAGCGTGGACCGGTGCCGGCGCGCATCCGGCGGGTCTTCGATGTGCTGGTGACGGCTTTGTCAGCGCCGGGCGAGCCTGCCGGACCCGCGGAGGAACGGGTCCGGCAGCCGCTGTGACAGGGCTGGCCGTTGCAGCGGCCAGCCTGAGGACGCTCAGTTGCGCTTGGTGAGCACCGATTTCAGGCCATTGCGTTGCACCCAGGCCGGATATTCCTGTTTGAGCAGCGGTGCGGCCTCGGTGGTGAACCAGTTGTACTTCACGCGGCGCTCGTAGCTCACTTCTTCGAAACGGCTGCGCGGTTTGCTGTCGCGCGCCGAGAACAGCGGCTTGCCCTGTTGCAGGTCGTAGAAGCGGGCCCAGGTCACGTCGTCGCTGTTGCCTTTTTCCATCACGAAGTCAAAGCCGTACTCAAGCGTCCGGTCTTCGCGGCGCGCGCGCTTGAGGCCGCTGAGCTTGGCGCTGTCCAGCCATGCCACCGCATCCTGAACGGCCTGCACGATCTCCGGCGCGGGTTTTTCGACACTCATCAGGAAGCGCACCACATTCACGCTTTCACCACCGCTGATCGAGGGCAGCTCGAAAGCACGCCCCATGGCCGGCTGCAGATTTTCGACGTCGTACTGTGCGCACCAGCCGGTGCGCTTGCTGCCGATGCGGATCTGCGTACGCAGGATCAGTAAAAGTCCCGTGTCATACGCAACGCTGGCGCGCTTGGCCTGTACCGGGCTGACGAAGGCGAAGTCGTCGCGCAACTGGGCCACGTCGCGCAACACTTCGAGCACATTTGCCATTGCATTGTCATTGAAGGTGATGTGCGACTTGTAGCCTTGCGGTGCCGGCCAGTACTGCTGCCAGCCGCCGCTGGGCTGCTGGGCGGAGAGCAGGTAGTCGAGGCCGCGATCAATGCTGGCTCGGATTACTTCGTCGGGATGGCTGCGGTAGGCCGCCGCCAGCGCCTTGAGTTGCTTGGTGGTGGCGTCGTTATCGATGGTGGATTTGGCTTTGAAGCCACTCAGGGCGGCGCGGTTGACCGGCACAGTGAGGCTGGCATCGCGTTCCAGTTTGGGCCAGCCGCCATCGGCGTTCTGATAGCCGATGATCACGCCGGCCACCTTGCGGCCCTCAGCGCTGGCCCAGAAGGCGGCATCCTGCTTGTCCAGATTGCCTTCGACGACCGGGCCACCCTTGGCCACACCGGCCACCTTGTTGCCGGCGGGCAGGATCAGGGAGGCTGTGTAGCGCTGGCGGGTCTTGTCCCACTTGGAGTAGGCACCGAACTGATCGAAGACCCAGTGCGCGGACACCCACAGATTGGCGTTACGCCACTGTGGAGCGATATCGGCCTGCACATCGGAGTTGCCAACGCGAACAGTCGTCTGCCCCGCCTTGAGCAGCAGCGTCTTGCCGTTGAGGGTGAAGCGGGCGGTCTGTTGCGCAGGATCCAGCTCCGCTTCGCCACCCAGGCCGAGGATGATGGCGTTCAGCGGCGCCAGCATGCGCTCGCCAGGGAGCAGCTCCGGTTGCGAGTAGAGGCCTTCTTCCAGTTCCTCGTAGCCACCATCGATCGAGTAGTTGGGCTCACCCATGATCAGGGCCACGGTCTTCAGCACACTGCCGGCGCGGGCAGGGGCGCTGCCGGTGGGCGGTGCATTGTTGCTGACCGGCGTCTGGGCAAGGCTCGCGGAAATGAACAGCGAGGACAGGATGATGAAACTTGTACGGCGGATGAGGTGCATGCGGCGAGGCTTTCTTGGAGGGTTGGAACGCTGGTAGGGGTAAACCCTAGATAATTGGTGTTGAAAGAGGACTAAATCCCGACGAACGGCTGTCGGAATGCCGTTCGTCGCCACTCGCTGCGGGATGAGCGGTTTTTTTGCTGGGCCTCTGTGATCAGCTACGATGGAGCGACTCCCGACTCCCGACTCCCGACTCCCGACTCCCGACTATGAGCATCGAATACCGCGTTGAAGCCCGCAATCCACAAGCCCATTTGTTCAGTGTCACGCTCACGCTGGCCGCGCCTCAGGTAACGGGCGAAATCCTCCGCCTGCCGGCCTGGATTCCCGGCAGCTACATGATTCGCGAGTTCGCCCGCAATATCGTTGAAATCCGGGCCAGTCAGGGCGGCAAGGCTGTGGCACTGGAGAAGCTGGACAAGCATTCCTGGCGCACTGCCAGGCTCGATCCGGATCTGGCGCTGGTGGTCGAGAGCGTGGTTTATGCTTGGGACCTGTCGGTGCGCTGCGCGCACCTGGATCAGAGTCACGGCTTCTTCAACGGCACCCAGCTTTTTCTGCAGGTGGCGGGGCGTGAAAAGCAGCCGCACCGGGTCGACATCCGCCGCCCGGAAGGTGCTGATTTTGAGCGCTGGAAAGTGGTCACTACCTTGCCCGTGGCGACGAAGCGCAGCGTAGATAAAGCCGGGTTTGGCCTGCGTGAAGCACCGGATTACGACACGCTGATTGATCACCCGGTTGAAATGGGGGCCTGGCAGTCGGTGAAGTTCGAAGCGGGGGGCGTGCCGCACGAGATGGTCATTACCGGGCGTGCCGTGTTCGATGCCCAGCGCCTTGCTTCAGACCTCAAAAAGGCTTGTGAAGCCGTGCTGGCCCATTTTGGCAAGCGCCCGCCTTTCAGCCAGTATCTGTTCATGACGCTGGTGGTGGGCGAGGGCTATGGTGGCCTGGAGCATCGCGACAGCACCGCACTGATCTGCTCGCGCAATGATCTGCCGGTGCCAGGCGAGCACAACATGAGCGAGGGCTACCGGACTTTCCTGGGACTATGCAGTCATGAGTATTTTCATGCCTGGAATGTCAAACGCATCAAGCCGGCGGTCTTTACACCTTACCGTCTGCAGGAAGAGAACTACACCCGCCTGCTGTGGGTGTTCGAGGGGTTTACTTCTTATTACGACGATCTCGCCCTGCTGCGTGCGGGGCTGATTACCCCGGCCGAGTATCTGGGGCTGATGGCGAAGAACATCACGGCGGTCGAACGCAATGGCGGGCGTCTTAAACAGAGCGTGGCCGACTCTTCCTTCGATGCCTGGACCAAGTATTACCGCCAGGACGAAAACAGCCCGAACGCCATTGTCAGTTACTACCAGAAGGGTGCGCTGGTCGCTTTTGGCCTGGATCTCACGATCCGCGCCAAGACCGGCGGCGCGAAATCGCTCGACGATGTGATGCGCCATCTGTGGCAGCACTACGGGGCGGACTCGGCCGGCGTGCCCGAGGGGGCCATGCCGGCCATCATCAAGGCTGCGACCGGCGTGGATGTGCGGCGTGAGGTGGCTCGTTGGGCTGAGGGCACGGAGGATGTGCCACTGGCGAAGCTGCTGAAGCCTTTCGGCATCAGCCTGAGCCGCAAGTCTGGTTCGCGCAGTGGCGGGCTGGGCCTGCGCACGCGTACCGAGGGTAATGTGCTGAAACTCGCCAATGTGCTCGATGGTGGCACGGCGCAAGCGGCAGGTCTGTCGGCGGGAGATGAGCTGGTCGCGCTGAACGGATTACGGGTGACTGGCAGCAATCTCGACAGCCTGCTCGCCCGCTGCAGCGTCGGCGACGCACTGGAGATCCTCGTTTTTCGTCGCGATGAGTTGCTGCGCTGTACTGTGTTGCTGGCCGCGCCGCGCGTCGACGAGTGCCAGTTGGCACTGGTACCCGGGGCGACGGACAACGCCCTGCTGCAGGGATGGCTGAAGCGCGCCTGAAGCTGTTCAGGCGCGGCGTTTGAAGTCTTGCAGGCGGAAACCAAGTGCGAACAGGGTGGCGAAATAGGCAAACATGCCGCCCCCCATTACCAGGGCCAGATGGCCCAGCCGCCACAGCGTGCTGTGGGTGAGCCAGTCGCTCTGCGCGCCCATGCCCAGTTGCAGGGTGCCGCCCAGGACCAGCAAGGCTAGTAGCAGCTTGGCACCGAAAACCGGCCAGCCAGCGCTGGGATGGAAGGCTTCACGGCGGCGCAGGCCACGATAGAGCAGAGCTGCGTTCAGTGTGGCAGCAAGGCTGATCGAGAGGGCGAGGCCTGCATGGCGTAAATCCAGTACGAAGATGAAGAGCAGGTTCATCAGCTGGGTAGCCGTTAGCGAGACCAACGCGTACTTGAGCGGAGCGCGGATGTCCTGGCGGGAATAGAAAGCAGGAGCAAGGATCTTCACGCAGATCAGGCCGATCAGGCCCACGCTGTAGGTTAGCAAGGCATCACGCGTCTGCAGGGTGTCTGCGGCTGTGAAGGCGCCGTGCTGGAACAGGGTCGCCGCAAGGGGCACGGCCAGCAGCATCATGCCTACGGCCGCCGGCGCGGTGAGCAACAAGGCAACGCGCAGGCCCCAGTCCAGGGTGGCTGAAAAACCGGCTGCGTCGTTCTGCGCCTTCATTTTCGACAGGCTGGGCAGCAGGATGGTGCCCAGCGCTGCACCAAGCAGGCCCAGCGGGAACTCCATCAGGCGATCAGCGTAATTGAGCCAGGAGACACTGCCGGTCGGCAGCCAGGAAGCGAAGGCTGTATTGATCAGCAAGCTCACCTGTGCCACGGATACGCCCAGCGTGGCGGGCCCCATCAGCTTGAGAATGCGCATTACGCCCGGATCCTTGGTCGATAGAGCGAAGCGCGGCAGCATGCCGATCTTTGCAAGGGCCGGTATCTGTAGCGCGAGTTGCAGGCAACCACCAATGAAGGCCCCCCAAGCTAGCGCCTCTACCGGCTGGTCGAAATGCGGGGCGGCAAAGAGGGCCATGCCGATGAAAGAGAGATTCAGTAGTACCGGCGTGAAGGCCGGGATCGAGAAGCGGCTCCAGGTGTTCAGAACGCCCGCGGAGAGCGCCACCATGGCCATGAAGAAGATATAAGGGAAGGTGATCCGGGTCAGCTCGACCGTCAGCGCAAATTTTTCCGGGTTGCGCGCGAAGCCGCCGGCTGTGGCGTGGATGATCCAGGGCGACGCGATCACGCCGAGAATGGACACCACGAGTACGATCAGTCCGAGCAGGCTGGCGACATGATTGATCAGAGCATGTGTTTCCGCTTCGCCACGCTGGCTGCGGTACTCGGCCAGAATGGGCACGAAAGCCTGCGAAAACGCCCCCTCGGCAAACAGGCGGCGCAGCAGGTTGGGCAGGCGGAAAGCAACATTGAAGGCGTCAGTGAGCATGCCAGCGCCAAAAAGATTGGCGACCAGCATTTCGCGGACCAGGCCGAGGACACGCGAAAGCAGGGTGAGGCCACTGACGGTGGCAAGCGCCTTGAGCAGGTTCATGGCAGGGGAAAGGTCGGCGGGTACAGGCCGGCAGGTGCGCTGGAAGCGGCGAATAATAGCACCGCACCTGCGCGCGAGGAGCTCAAGGGGCTTGCAAGGCAAAGAGCTTCCGGCTATAGTCCGCCTTTCCGCGTAATTCTTACCGAAGACAGAACAAATGGCCAATTCCGCTCAAGCCCGCAAGCGCGCACGTCAGGCACTCGTGGCCCGCGCTCACAACGCCAGCCTGCGTTCACGTCTGCGTACCGCTGTGAAGGCCGTGCGCAAGGCTGTGGATGCCGGCGACAAGGCAGCCGCTCAACAAGTGTTCCAGCAGTCTGTCAGCATCATCGACAGCATCGCTGACAAGGACATCGTGCACAAGAACGTAGCTGCTCGTCACAAGAGCCGCCTGTCCGCCGCCATCAAGGCGATGGGCGCTGCTGCCTGATTGTGTCCTGCCACTTCGGTGGCAGGGATCAAAAAGGGGTGTGACGCGAGTCGCGCCCCTTTTTCGTTTGTCTCTCCGTTTCCTGTTTCGCTAGACATTGAGCCCCTGACCCTTTGGCAGCGCCGAGCCCTGCCCGAGAAAGAGCATCATGAACCAAGCGCCCAGACATTTTCTGCAGTTCAAGGACCTCTCCCGCGAAGAAATCGACTACGTCTTTGCCCGCGCCAAGTGGATCAAGGACCGGTTCAAGCGTTACGAGACCTATCACCCGTTGTTCGATCGTACCCTGGTCATGATCTTCGAGAAGGCCAGCACGCGTACGCGCCTGTCTTTCGAGGCCGGCATGTTCCAGCTCGGTGGCTCCGCCATCTATCTGAATACGCGCGACTCCCAGCTGGGGCGTGGCGAGCCGGTGGAGGATGCGGCCCAGGTCATCTCGCGCATGAGCGACGTGGTGATGATCCGCACCTTCGAACAGACCATCGTCGAGCGCTTCGCAGCCAATTCACGCGTGCCGGTGATCAATGGTCTGACCAACGAGTTTCACCCCTGCCAGATCCTCGCCGACATCTTCACCTGGATCGAGCGCAATGGCTCCATTCAGGGCAAGACCGTGGCTTGGATCGGTGACACCAACAACATGTGCAACACCTGGTTGCAGGCAGCCGAGCTGCTGGACTTCAAGGTGCACGTGAGCTCGCCGAAGGGTTACGAGGTGGATCAGGCCAAGGCCAACATCACGGGATCGGCGCACTACGAGCAGTTCGCCGATCCGATGGATGCTGCGCGTGGTGCTCACATCATCACCACTGATGTGTGGACCTCGATGGGCTTTGAAGCCGAGAACGAGGCGCGCCTGCGCGACTTCGCCGACTATCAGGTCGATGGCGACATGATGCGGGTGGCCGACAAGGAGGCCGTGTTCATGCACTGCCTGCCGGCACACCGTGGCGAAGAGGTAACCTCGGAGGTTATTGACGGCCCGCAGAGTGTGGTGTGGGAAGAGGCTGAGAACCGCCTGCATGCACAGAAAGCGCTGCTGGAGTTTCTGGTGGTTGGCCGCGTGCAGGGCTAAAGCCGGCCTGCCTGAACAACAAGAAACCCGCCTCGGCGGGTTTTTTGTTGCTTGCAAAGAGCCCTTAGGGCTTCATTCCAACTTCCCGCGCGGTCTGCGGACCGATCAGGCATTCGGCGAGCGCGTGCGGCATTTCGAGTTCGGTTTCCGAGATGGGGGTGCGTCCGGCCATGATTTCACAAAGGTGCTGCGGATAGCGCGGGTTCGCGTCTGGCTCTGCAAAGCCGGCGGGGTATTGTGGTCGCAGGTCGAATCCGTATTTGTCCGTTGCGCCCATGGTGTGCAGGATTTCGTGGGCGATCACCACGTTGTTGCTGCGTTGCATGGTGCGGGCGGAATGCACGTTGCTGAGGGCAATTTGCCCTTTGGCGAGCCCGTGTGAATCCGGCACCCGGCCACCATTGGCGTCTGAATCCCAGAAGATGACGAAGGCCCGGATGTTGGCGCGTGGCATGCCGTCCGGCTGCTGCCAGGCCCAGTAGCGCAGCTTCAGGCTCCATAGCAACACATCCAGCCCGCTGCGTTGAGCGGGGGCGGAAGGGGGCAGGGCGTTCAGTGCGGGTTGCAGGCTGACCCGCAGCGGGCGTGGGTTGCTCACGCCGTGGGCCTGGGCCTGTTCGGTGAAAAAGCCCTCAATATCCTTGAAGTCGTCTTCCTGCAGACGGGCGATGCGTGCGGCGGCTGCTGGACTGCCATCGCCGTTGAGGGGGAAGATCGAGACTTGCAGGGTCTTGCTCCAGTCACGTGTCTGCTTGTGAGCGCGCCAGGCATTGAGGCCAACCGTGGCAAGAATGAAGAGCAGGATGGCGATACGCAGTTTTTTCCACATAGCGAGACTCTAGCGTGTTCCTGTGCGCTCTGGACGCCCGAAAAGTCTGCTGGCGAAAGGGTTTTTGTTTTGTGTTGAGCCACGTAGCATTCGGGTTTTGCACGGCGAGCGGCAGTCGTGCAGGCCCATAACATGCCGCCGGAAGCCCCGCCAACATGAATCAAGCAATGATCTTCGGTTTGAGCGAACCAGAATTCGCCGAACTGTGCCTCAAATTCCTGCTCTCTGGCCTGATTGCCTGGATGGTGTTCATCATCTGGAACCTTGCCCGCGAATCTAAAGCTGGCAAATACGGCATGCTATGGATGTTCATGGGCCTGGGGCTTGGCATGTTCGGTTTCATTGCCAAGGAATTGATTATCAAGATGCTGGCGCAGTAATCCGTCTCTCGGCTAGCGCAGGGGCTCCGGCTATAATCCGGAGCCTTTTCTTTTTCCTTTTCGGGAATTCCTGCAATGAGCCAAACCCAGTTCGACGCCGTTTCGGTCGTCACCAAAGCCAATGTGTATTTCGACGGCAAGTGCGTCAGCCACAGCATCGTGCTGGCCGACGGCACCAAAAAGTCGGTCGGCGTGATCCTGCCCGCGAAGCTGACCTTCAACACCGGCGCCGCCGAAATCATGGAAACCGTGGCCGGCTCCTGCCGCGTGCTGCTCAAGGGCGAAACCGAGTGGAAGAGCTATGGTGAAGGCCAGTGCTTCGATGTGCCGGCCAACTCCAGCTTCGAGATCGAAGTCAGCGGCGAGGCCTATCACTACATCTGCCACTTTGCCTGAAATCCCTTGCCGCGCTAGTGCGCGAAGCGCTGGCTGCGTTGGCGTGCTCGACGTACTCGCTGTACGTCTGTGCGCGCCGCCTTGCCAGCGCTCCGCTCGCAACGCGCCTCAAGGAATTCCGAGCTACTGAGATTGGGAGCACAACATGCCTTCATTTGATTTCACTTCCGAAGCCGATATGGTCGCCCTGAAGAACGCGATCGACGTGGCCGCGCGCCAGATCGACAACCGTTACGACTTCAAGGGCACCAGCGCCAAGATCGACTTCAACGAGAAGGACAAGCAGATCACTCTGTTTGGCGACTCGGATTTCCAGCTCGACCAGATCAAGGATATCCTCTTCCCCGCACTGGAGAAGAAGGAAGCCGAGAGTTCCAAGCGCCTTGATGGCGAGAAGATCGAGACGATCTCGGGCAACAAGGTCAAGCAGGTCTTCAAGATCAAAAGTGGCATCGAGAGCGAACTGGCCAAGAAGATCGTGAAGATGATCAAGGATGCCAAGCTCAAGGTTCAGGCGGCCATTCAGGGTGATGCGGTGCGGGTGACTGGCGCCAAACGCGATGATCTGCAGGAATGCATCGCCTTGATTCGCAAGTCGGTGACGGATTTCCCGGTCAAGGCCGGCAACTTCCGCGACTGAGCTTTTATTGCGGCTCCGCTTGAGCGGAGCCCTTAGCGCTTGGAGCTGTGCTCAGGGAGTAGTTGGGTGGCAAAAATCCTGTATCGGGCGCGAGATGCGGCGGGCAACAAGAAGCAAGGCTATATCGAGGCTGCTACGCTGGAGGCTGCGCGCGAAGCCTTGCTTGCCAAGGGCTTGAGTGATCCGCAGTTTTTCAATGAACCTGGGGTGGCGGCTCTGCGCGAGGATCTTGCCAGCCTTTCACCGGCTCAGGCGCAGCAGCAAGCGGCATTCGAGTTGCGCATCCGTGAGCGGCCGGGCTATTCGACCTTCATTCGCGAGCTGCTGCGGCGCCAGCGCTGGCTTCTGGCCATCGATGCTGTGCTGTTGCTGTGGGGTCTGTGGTCGGGTGATGGCTGGCTGTGTCTGGCGGCTGTACTGTTATTCGCGGGCAGCGTGCTGTGGCCGATCTGGAAATTCCGTGATGTGCAGCGCTACAACGACATGCTGCGCAGTTTCGCACTGGGCGAATGGTCGCGGGCGCTGGCGCTGATCAGCGAACTCAAAGCGGGTGGGGGCAAGCCACTTCTCATGCGCAGTGATTTCGCCTTCCGCGAGGCTTATATCCACATCCGCTCGGGTGAGACGACTCTGGCCCGGGAAACCGAACGGCTGGACCGCCTGCACGCTGAACTCGAGGCGAGCGCTCCCGGCATGTTTGACATGCGCTATGCCTCCCTGTGTGCAGCGGCCAACGATGGTGCCGGGGTGGTGGCGGCCATGCGTCGGGCGCTGCTACTGAACTCGTCGGATTCGTCGCGCCTGGTCGATGTGGCCAACAGCGAGGCGCGCTTCGGTTCAATCGAGCAGGCGGAAGCAGTGCTCAAGAAGGCGCAGGATTGCGTGCAGCAGGAAATGGCTCAGCCCTTCATCGACTGGACCCGTGGCCTGATCGCGCTGCGTCGCAACCAGTCCGAAGCCGAAACCCACCTGGCTGAAGCCATGCGCGGCTTCATGGTGTATGCCGCCAATCCGGCCGTGCTGGGGGCGGTTGGCCTGTGCGGCGGCGCCTACGCGATTGCCCTGGCGCGCAATGGGCGGCGCAAGGAAGCCCGTGATGTGGTGCGCCAGGTGTCGCCGGTGCTCAAGGCGCATGGTGACCATGCCCTGATGACCCTGCTGCGCTTTGAGATGAAGAAGGCTGAGGGCGCAAAGGCAGAGGTCTGAGGTGGTCCTCAACGTCGTCTGGCTGTTCTTCTTTTTCGCGGCTTTCGCGGCCTGCCTCGTGCAATGCGTTTGGTTGGGTGACACCGCCATCTTCTCGCGAGTGCTGCAGGAATCCTTCGTGATGTCGAAGACGGCCTTCGAGATTGGCCTCGGGCTCACCGGCGTGCTCACCTTCTGGCTCGGCATCATGAAGGTTGGCGAGCAAGCAGGCGCGGTGGCGCTGTTGGCACGCCTCGTCGATCCGCTCTTCCGGCGCCTGTTTCCAGGCGTGCCGGCGGGCCATCCTGCGCAAGGGGCGATGCTGCTGAACATCGGCGCCAACATGCTGGGGCTGGACAATGCAGCCACCCCGATGGGCCTCAAGGCCATGCGCGCGCTGCAGGAACTCAATCCTGATCCTGATCGCGCCAGCGATGCGCAGATCCTGTTCATCGTGCTCAACGCCAGCGGGCTGACCCTGATCCCGGTAAGCATCATGACTTACCGTGCCCAGCTCGGCGCAGCCAACCCGGCCGATGTGTTCCTGCCGATTTTACTGGCGACCTTTTTTTCGACCCTCTTCGGCTTGCTGGCGGTGGCTTGGGTGCAGAAGATCCGCCTCGCGCATCCGGTGGTGCTGGCCTGGCTGTTGGGCATGGGCGCGGCGGTGGGCGGCACCCTACTGCATTTCGCGCGCCTGACGGCGGAGCAGATGGCAGCCCAGTCGGCCTTCGTTTCCGGCTTCACGCTGTTTGCGATCATCGTGGCCTTTCTGGGGCTCGCGGCATGGAAGAAGGTGCAGGCCTTCGAGGCTTTCATTGAAGGCGCGAAGGAAGGCTTCAGCACTGCGGTGATGGTGATTCCGTATCTGGTGGCGATCCTCGTCGGCATCGCCGTGTTCCGCGCCAGCGGTGGCATGGACTTCCTGATGCGTGGCATGGCCTGGTTGCTGAGCCTGCTTGGTGTGCCGGAAGACATCGTACCGGCCTTGCCCACTGCGCTGATGAAGCCGCTCTCTGGTAGCGGTGCGCGCGGCATGATGATTGATGCGATGAAGACTTACGGTGCGGACAGCTTCGCCGGGCGCCTCGCCTGCATGTTCCAGGGCGCGGCGGATACGACTTTCTATGTCGTGGCGGTGTATTTTGGCGCCGTCGGCGTGCGCAATACGCGGCATGCCGTGCCTTGCTGCCTGATCGCGGATCTGGCCGGTGTGGTCGCGGCGGTGCTGCTGGCTTTCCTATTCTTCCCGGCCTGAACGCCTGTCGTACCCGTGCGCGGTACGGGCGAGGCGGCTAAAGTGGACACATCACAGCAGATTGAGCAGGAGGCCCTATGGCCGTGTCGTCCGTTTCCCCGAATGTGCAGACCCAGGTGCAGATCGAGGTCTTGAAGAAAGCCAACGAGATGCAGGCCCAGCAGACTCGCCAGCTCGTCGAGGCGCAGGTCCAGCAGCAGAAGGAAGCCCAGGCTGAGCCGCCGCCCGAGCCCGGAAAGGCCGGCAGCGTCATCAACACCTACGCCTAGAGCACGGCTCCATGTACTGCGTGGACCAATCCTGAAGCTCCGGTGCTCAGCGTATTCACATACGCTTCCGCTCCTCGCTTCAGCCTTGACCCGCTCGCTACGATGGCTGCCGCACTCTGCCTTGCACTGAATAAAGTGTTGTTTAGTAAAAACGCCAGCATGTGTGCTGGCGTTTTCTTTTCAGCTTTGTGTGCTTACTTTGCGTGCTCGAAATAGCGCAGCAGGCGCTTGGGCATCCAGTCCAACCGGCCCGGGAAGGGGCCAGTGACGAAGCCGACGTGGCCGCCCTCGGGCGGGAAGTCCAGACGCACATGCGGCGAGATCTCGCGCTGAGAGGGCAGGGCTTCGATGGGCATGAAGGGATCGTTAAGCGCATGCAGCATTAAGGTGGGCACGGCGATGCTCGCCAGCAGCGGGCGCGAGGATGCGCGCTTCCAGTAGTCTTCAACGCCTTTGAAACCGTGCAGCGGTGCGGTGAAGGCATCGTCGAACTGCGCCAGGTTGCGGGCCTTGATGGCTTTGCTGGCATCGAAACGGCCTGGGAATTGTTCAGCTTTCTGACGCGCGCGCGGGCGCATGGTGGATAGAAAGTAGCGCGTGTAAATCTTGTTGAAGCCCTGGCCGAGGTGATAGCCCGCTGCCAGCATATCCACTGGCGCCGAAACCGAAGCGGCCTTGTTGATCAATCCGCGCGCTTCTTCGCGCCGGCTGCCCAGCCAGCATAGCAAGGCATTGCCACCGAGCGAGACGCCGGCAGCGTAGCGTGGCACTTCCGGATATTTGCGTGCAAAGCGGCGCAGGATCCAGTCCACTTCATTCGCGTCGCCCGAGTGGTAGGCGCGCGGCAGGCGGTTGGGCTCGCCGGAGCAGCCGCGGAAATGCACGACAGCCCCATTCCAGCCGCGCGCATGCACTTCGCGCATCAGGGAGCGGGCATAGTGACTGCGGCTGGAGCCTTCCAGGCCGTGGAACAGGATCACGATCGGCTGGCCTTCACGTGAGGGCAGAAAATCGAGGTCGATGAAATCTTCGTCCGGAGTTTTCCAGCGCTTGCGTCGCAAAGGTGGCAAGTCGCCCTTGATGGCGAGCGGCCAGATCGTCTGCGCGTGCGCGCCACGCAGCCAGACAGGTGCGGTGTACTTCATGTGCTTCCCCGGATTTATTGCTTGTTTAGGGGAAGTATAGGGGCTGCCTAATGCACCGTGCGCGGCGATTCCTGCATCATCAGACCGCTGGTGTCCGGCGCCGGCGAAGTGTGGTGGACCAACAGTTGCCAGCCACGCGGGCCGCGGGTGTAAACGTTGGTCGTGATCAAGGGAGGGGTCATGGTGTCATCCCCCTCCACGCTGACATGCTGGAGCAGGCTGTGTACCGCTACCAGGGCTGAATGGGTCTTCACCACGCTGCTGGTGCGTACCTGGAATTTCATGCCGGTGTCGAAGAGCTGCTTCCATGATTCGCGGATGGCAGCCAGGCCGGTGAAGCGCGAGCCCCCCGGATGCACGCAGACGGTTTCTTCGTCTTCGCTCCAGACACTCATCATCGCCTCCAGATCGCTGTGCGCGAAGGCGTCGTAGAACGCCTGTTCGGCGTCGTCTGGACTCGGGTAGGTGGAGGTTGGCGCGCTCATGGTCGGGGTGGTCATGGAATGCGCAATCCTACACCGTCAGGGCGACGAACACGCCATCCAGACGAGCGGCGACAGCTCCGTCGCTGAGCACCTCGACCTGCAGGCTCAGCTTGGCCTTGCCGCGCTCGGCCAGTTTCGCCTGGAAACCGGGCCAGTCGGCATCTGCCGGGAAATGCACCCGGGCTGAAAAAGCGCCCGGGATTGGCCGCATGAACTCCATGGTGTTGCGCTGGATAACCAGATGAGGCAAGGGCTCCATGCCATCGAGGCGCACGCGTAGCAGGCTCCAGCCGGCCAGGGTGGCGAGTGTGGCAATGCTGCCGCCGAAGGCGGTGCCGCGATGATTCACGTTGGGCGCGAGCGGCGCATGCAACTCGATGTATTCCGGCGTGGCTTCGCGCACCTCGACCTGCATCGCGGCCGAGAGCGGGATATGGGTGTGCAAGTAGGTCTGCAGTTCTGTGTTGTTCATCGCAGCGTGCTGGCCACGCGCTCGGGCGTGATCTTGTTGAGGCAGTCGAGGTGGCCCAGCGGACATTCGCGCTGGAAGCAGGGACTGCATTCGAGTTTGAGGGAAATGACCTGCGCCTTCTCCGACAGTGGCGGCGTATAGCCGGGGCTGGAAGAGCCGAATAGGGCGGTGAGCGGTGTGCCCAGCGCGGCAGCCACATGCATCAGCCCGGAGTCGTTGGTGACGACGTGACGGGCGATCGAGATCAGTTCCACCGCCTCGGCAAGATTGGTGACACCGCACAGATTGCGGGCTGCGCCTGCCGACAGGCGCAGGATCTCCTCGCCGACAGCCGCGTCCTTCTTTGAGCCTAGCAGCCACACCGGGATACCTTGCTCGAACAGGCTGCGGGCCAGTGCGGCGAAGTGTTTTTCAGGCCAGCGCTTGGCCGGACCGAATTCTGCGCCGGGGCAGAACACCACGGGGGCCGGTACCGCGCTCAGATCTAGGCGTTGCAGCGTGGCGGCGACGGAGCCGGCGCGGAGTCGGGGTAAGGGATAGGGGCGGGGCAGGGGCTTGCCCGGCGGCTCGGCGAGGATGGCGTAGCGTTCGACCTGCAGCGGCGTGGTAACGCTATCCAGAGTGTGGCGAACATTGATCAGGCCATAGCGCGACTCGCCGGTGAAACCCACGCGCCGGGGGATTCCGGCAAAGAAGGGGATCAACGCGGATTTAAGCGAGTTGGGCAGTACGTAAGCCGCGTCATGAGCGCGCTGCTTGAGCTCTCGTGCCAGCCTCCAGCGCTCCTTCAGCCGCAATTGACCGTGGGCGAAGGGGTTGTCGATGACCGCGCCATTGATCTCAGGCATGGCACGCAGCACGGCGGCTACCCAGGGCGGCGCCAGCACGTCGATCACTGCGTACTGGTGGTACTCGCGCAGGCGCATGAAGAGGGTCTGGGCGGCGACGGTATCGCCGATCCACGATGGAGCAATGATCAGAATGCGCATGAGGCGATCAAATGAAAACGGGCCCGGAGGCCCGTTATGGTGAAAGCTCAGTGGCCCTTGGGGGCTTCGCCGTGCAGCACGTAATGGGCTCCGCAGTAGGGGCACTTGGCTTCGCCGCTATGTGCCACGTCGAGGAACACGCGCGGATGGCGTGCCCACAGCGGGGCATCCGGTTGCGGGCAGGCGAGTGGCAGGTCTTTCGCTTCGACGGCGATGGGCTGGTCTTTGTGGGTGTTCTCGGCCATGGGAATCTCCTGTAATGGGTCAGGTCCGTAGCCTGGATGAAGGCTGCAAGCTGGAATCCGGGGCGCTCCCGGACTCCGCAGCGCTGCATCCGGGCTACATCACACGTAGTGCAGCCAGTTGTCGTGCTCGGGCAGCTTGCCGCCGACCAGATCGAAGAAGCGGGCCTGCACGGCGGCGGTAACCGGGCCGCGCTTGCCTTCGCCGATGGCGCGGTTGTCCAGCTCGCGCACCGGGGTGATTTCAGCGGCGGTGCCGGTGAAGAAGGCTTCGTCGGCGATGTAGATGTCGTCGCGGGTCATGCGGCGGGTGCGCACTTCGTAGCCGAGTTCGCGGGCCAGGGTGTGTACCGTGTCGCGGGTGATGCCGGTCAGTGCCGAGGCGATCTCGGGTTCGTAGATCACGCCGTTCTTGACGATGAACAGGTTCTCACCGGCGCCTTCGGCCACGAAGCCTTCGGTGTCGAGCAGCAGGGCTTCGTCGTAGCCGTCCTGGGTGGCTTCGAGGTTGGCGAGGATCGAGTTGGCGTAGGTGCTGGCAACCTTGGCGCGGGCCATGGTCACGTTCACGTGGTGGCGGGCGAAGGAGGAGGTCTTGACGCGGATGCCCTTCTCCAGACCTTCAGCGCCCAGGTAGGCGCCCCAGGGCCAGGCGGCGATCGCCACATGCACGGTGGCGCCGCGCGTGGAGATGCCCATCTTTTCGGAGCCGTAGAAAGCGATCGGGCGCAGGTAGCAGGATTCGAGCTTGTTGGCGCGCACGACTTCCTTCTGGGCTTCGTTGATCGTTTCCTTATCAAACGGCATCTTCATCATGTAGATGTGTGCCGAGGTGAACAGGCGGTCGGTGTGTTCCTTGAGGCGGAAGATCGCGGTGCCACGTTCGGTCTTGTAGGCGCGCACGCCTTCGAAGACGGACACGCCGTAGTGCAGGGAATGGGTCAGCACGTGGGTGGTGGCGTCGCGCCAGGGCACCAGCTTGCCGTCCATCCAGATGAAGCCATCGCGATCAGCCATCGACATGTCAGGAACTCCGAAAACCGTTGAGGGAAGCGGCGGATTTTAGCTCAAGCCGCTCCTGCTGCCCACCGTTCCCCGGCTGACCCCGCACTGATCCGGGCTACAATCCGGCCTTTGCTGCACTGCATTGGCTGCCATGTCGATCTGGAAACCGCACGTTACCGTAGCCGCCATCGTCGAGCGCGAAGGGCGCTTCCTGCTGGTGGAAGAGCACACCGCTGATGGCGTGCGCCTGAATCAGCCGGCCGGCCATCTGGATGAAGGTGAATCGCTGGAGGCTGCCTGCGTGCGCGAGGCGCTGGAGGAGACGGCCCACCATGTTGCCGTTGACGCGCTGGTGGGCATTTACCAATGGACGCGCCCGAGTGGCGACATCACCTATCTGCGTTTCGCGTTTGCCGCGCGGGCGACCGGTTTCGAGGACGGACGTGCGCTGGACGAAGGCATTATCCGCGCTGTGTGGCTGACGCCCGAGGAACTGGCGGCGCAGCCCGAGCGCTGGCGCAGTCCGTTGGTGATGCAGTGCATTCAGGATTATCTGGCCGGCCAGCGCTATCCGCTGGAAGTGATCCGGCATTACGGTTGAAGGATTGGAATCCATGAAGATCGATGGAGAAGGCATGAAGGTCGTCGTTGGCATGTCCGGCGGGGTGGATTCGGCGGTGGCGGCTTTGTTGCTGAAGCAACAGGGTTACGAAGTGACCGGCCTGTTCATGAAGAACTGGGAGGACGATGACGACGACGAGTATTGCTCGACGCGGCAGGATCTGATCGACGTGGTGTCGGTGTGCGATGTGCTGGGCATCGACCTGGAGGTCGTGAACTTCAGTAAGGAGTACAAGGATCGCGTGTTCGCGGATTTCCTGCGCGAATACGAGGCTGGTCGCACGCCGAATCCGGACATCCTGTGCAACAGCGAAATCAAGTTCAAGGCTTTCCTCGACCACGCTGTGGATCTGGGCGCGGACAAGATCGCCACCGGTCACTATGCCGGCGTGCGCGCCTTCGAGAACGACGGGCGTACCGAGTTCCAGCTCCTGAAGGCTGATGACGGCACCAAGGATCAGAGCTACTTTTTGTATCGCCTGAACCAGGCGCAGCTGTCGAAAGCCATCTTCCCGCTGGGCAACATCTACAAGCGCGAGGTGCGCGAGATCGCCGAGCGCGCTGGCCTGCACGTGGCGACCAAGAAGGATTCCACTGGCATCTGCTTCATCGGTGAGCGCCCCTTCCGCGAATTCCTGATGCGCTATCTGCCGACCAAGCCTGGCGAAATCCGCGCACTGGATGACAATCGCCTGATCGGCGAGCATCAGGGCCTGATGTATCACACCATTGGCCAGCGCAAGGGCCTCAACATCGGCGGCATCAAGGGCAATGACGTGGCGGGCGAGCACGAGGCCTGGTATGTGGCCGCCAAGGACATGCAGGCCAATGTCCTGTACGCCGTACAGGGCCACGATCACCCTGCGCTGCAGCGCGAGCGCCTGATCGCGGCCGATCTGAACTGGATCTCCGGGCGAGAGCCGCGCACGCAATGGGTGTATGCCGCCAAGCCGCGCTATCGCACCTCGGATCAGCCCTGCAGCATCGATGCGCTGGCCGATGGCTGCGCCGAGATCGGCTTTGCCGCGCCGCAGTGGGCGGTGACGCCGGGCCAGTCGGTGGTCGTGTACGAGAGCCGTGTCTGTCTCGGTGGCGGCATCATTCTCTGACGCTACCGAATAAAGCTGCTGCGCGCCCCGATCTCGCGACTCTGTTACTCGCCGCACTGCAGTACGGCTGCGTTGCTCCTTGTGACCTCGGAGCACTCACGACGCTTTCTTCCGCAGCGTCGGCCTCGTGATTTCTTTCTGGTGAAAATGCATGAGCACTTCCAGTTTCTTCACCCGCCGCTCCGTCGTTTTCGCGCTCGCGACACTCTGTTGCCTCTTGTGGGGCAGCGCCTATCCGGCGATCAAGAATGGCTATGCGCTGCTGCACATCGCGGCGGATGACATTCCCGGCAAGCTGCTGTTTGCGGGCTGGCGCTTCTTATGGGCTGGCCTCTTGCTGCTGGTGTTTGCGCATTTCTCGGGCAAGTCGCTGCGCCTTGCTTCCGCCCGCGCGGCGGGCGAGGTGTGTCTGCT
Organism: Uliginosibacterium sp. TH139; assembly: GCF_002855595.1. NCBI lineage: Bacteria > Pseudomonadati > Pseudomonadota > Betaproteobacteria > Rhodocyclales > Zoogloeaceae > Uliginosibacterium > Uliginosibacterium sp. TH139. The sequence goes on from NZ_PKRR01000004.1 coordinate 105,762, forward strand.
GGGGCTAACCCAGACTGCGCTGCAATATGTGTTCTTCTACCTCGGGCTGGCCTACACCACTGGCGTGAAGGGCTCGATCATGAATGCCACCGGCACCTTTTTCTCAGTGCTGCTGGCGCACTTCATCTATCACAACGACAAGCTCAGTGCGCCGCGCATCACCGGCTGCCTGATCGGTTTTGCCGGCGTGCTGGTGGTGAACTTCAGCCCCGCGCTGCTGGACTTCCATTTCAGCCTGCTGGGCGAGGGCAGCGTGGTGCTGGCGGCCTTCATCCTCTCGGCCGCCTCGATCTACGGCAAAAAATTGTCGCAGCGCATCGATTCGGTGGTGCTCACGGGCTGGCAGCTCTTCATTGGCGGGCTGGCTCTGCTGGCGGCGGGCTGGTCTTTCGGCGGGCAGCTCGAAGCGTTTTCGCCGGCTGCACTGGCCCTGATGGCCTACATGGTGCTGCTGTCGTCGGTGGCCTTTGCGCTGTGGACCATCCTGCTCAAGTACAACCGTGTCGGTCTGGTGACGGTGTTCAACTTTCTGGTGCCGATCTTTGGTGCAGGCTTGTCGGCGCTGTTCCTTGACGAGCGAATCCTTGAGTGGAAGAACCTGCTGGCCTTGCTGCTGGTATGCGGCGGGATCTGGCTGGTAACCCGCGAAGCATCAGCCAGCAAGGCTTGATCCGCTGAGGATGATTTGAACGCTGCGGCTAGCCTCACTCGCCAGTAATCAGCGCCACGATGCGGGCCTCTTCAGCCTGCCACCAGGGCAGCACGGCTTCGCCCGGCATCGGCCTGCCGAGCAGAAAGCCTTGCACTTGCTGGCAGGACAGGCTTTGCAGCAGACGGAGCTGCTCCACGGTTTCCACGCCTTCGGCCAGCGTGCTGAGCCCCAGATCCAGGCTCATGCTGATCATCGAGGCGAGGATGGTGCGCAAGCTGGGTTTGCCCGGCGCATCGGCCACGAAGGAGCGGTCGATCTTCAGTTCGGTCAGTGGCAGGCGCGAGAGTTGCTGGGCGGTGGAAAATCCGGTGCCGTAATCGTCCATCGACAGGCGGAATCCCTTCAAACGCAAGCGCCCAAGGGCGCCGAGGCCGGCGCCCAGATCGCTCATCAGGGAGGATTCGGTGATTTCCAGAATCAGGCGATCGGGTGGAATGCCTGCGCTCTGGGTGCGGCGGATCAGGTCATCACAGAAGTAGCGGTCTGCCAGGGAGCGGGTGGAGAGGTTAACCGCTACATGCGGATGGAAGCCTTCTGCCTGCCATTGCTGCATGCGGGTCAGCACGGCATCGAACATCGCCCGGGTGAGGTCATCAATCAGGCCATGCGCTTCGGCCACCGGGATGAAGGCCACCGGTGGAATCGGCCCGAAGTGTGGGCTGGTCCAGCGGGCGAGCGATTCGAAGCCTTCCAGTTTGCCGCTCACGAGATTGAGCTTGGGCTGGAAGTGCGGAAGGATTTCCTGGCGGGCGAGTGCGTCAGCGAGGACTTCTGGTGAAACCTTGAGGCCCGCATCGATCGCCGGATGCTCGCGGATCTCGACCATTCGGCTGAAGCCTTCCAGCCCCTGTTGAAGCTGGATCCGGGTGAGTGGCTTGGAGAAGGCGCCGAGAATCGGCAGGCCCAGTTCCTGGCACATTGTTTCGATCGAGCTGAGCAGGTTCGGCTGCTGGCCGCTGACGATCAGGAAGGGCGGGCGATAGTTCTCGTTGGCCAGTGCCTGCAGCATTTCGATGCCGTCCATGCCGGGCATTTCGAGGTCGACGATGAGAAAGGCGGGGGGTGGCGTCTGGTTGCGGATCAGATCGAGCCCGGCGCGACCATCCGCCGCTTCGAGCACCCGCGGCACTCCTGCGCTCTGCAGCATGTCTACGGCATTCATGCGCTGCACGCTGCTGTCATCGACAACCAGCGCGCCGTAGAGTTTGATCGGGCGGGGCAGGCCGTTGCGCATGGGGTGTCTTGTTCAGCGTCCGAAAGACTGCATCACGGTGGGCAGGGCTTCGAGGCCCATCACGTCGCGCGCGCCGCCGTGCTTGATGGCTTCCTTGGGCATGCCGAACACCACGCAGCTGGCTTCATCCTGGGCAATGGTACGGGCGCCGGCATCGAACATCTCTTTCAGGCCGCGCGCGCCATCGTCTCCCATACCGGTCATGATGATGCCAAGGGCATTGGCGCCGGCAGATTTGGCGACCGAGCGGAAGAGCACGTCCACTGAGGGGCGGTGGCGCGACACGAGCGGTCCGTCGACGACCTCCACATCGTATTGCGCGCCATTACGCCGCACCACCAGATGCTTGCCGCCCGGGGCGATCAGGGCGTGGCCGGCCAGGATGCGATCACCCGTTTCGGCCTCCTTGATCTTCATCGGCGAGCGTTCGTTGAGCCGGGCCGCGAAGCTCTTGGTGTACATCGGCGGCATGTGCTGCACCACGACGATACCGGGGGTGGTGGCCGGAAGGCAGCCAAAGAGATATTCGAGCGCCTGGGTGCCGCCGGTGGAGGTACCCACGGCGATGAACTGGTCGGTGGTGCGGGCCATGGCGCTGCGCCCGGAGGGCGGTGCCAGTACGGCATCGGCAGTGAGTTTTTCGTTGGCACGCTCGGCGCTCAGACTGGCCCGCGCGGCCGGGGTGCTGAAAGGCGGTGTGGGCGGTGGCGTGGGGCGACGCAGGGCTTGTGGGCGCAGGCGGGCGCCGGCGGCTTCGCGGATTGCGGTGAGAAACTCGTCCTCGTAATCACGCAGGAATTCGGTGAGTTTCACCGTGGGCTTGGTGATGATGCTCACCGCGCCGGCTTCCATGGCCTGGATGGTGGTTTCGGCCCCGGCTTCGGTGAGCGAGGAGCAGATCACTGTGGGCGTGGGGTGCTCGGCCATGATTTTCTTCAGGAAGGTGATGCCGTCCATGCGTGGCATTTCCACGTCCAGCACGATCACATCGGGCCACTGCGTCTGCATGCGTTGCAGGGCGAATATGGGGTCAGGCGCGGCGCCGATGACTTGGATGCCGTGATGCTTCTGCAGGATTTCCTGCAGTACCGAGCGGACGACCGCCGAGTCGTCGATGATCATGACTTTGATCACAGTGCTCTCCTCATTTTGTGGGCTGGGTGCGACGGAAGACTGCGGTACCGGTCTGTTGCATGCCGGCTGGCAGGGCGGTAAGGGTTTCGGATTCGCCCAGATAGAGGTAGCCGCCGGGCTGCAGGCGGGCGACGACATGGGCGAGGATGCGGCTACGCCGGGGGGCGTCGAAGTAGATCAGTACGTTGCGCAGAAACACGACATCAAATTCGCCCAGGGCGCTGGCAGGCTCCAGCAGGTTGTGCTGCTGGAAGCGCACGCGCTGGCGCAAGGCGGGGGCGATCAGGAACTGCCCGTGGTAACGCTCCAGACCCTTGCGACACCAACGGTGCAGCGTGTGCTCGGGCATGTTCTGCAGGCGCTCAAGCGGATACAGGCCGCGCGCGGCATGCTCCAGCACCTGGGTGGAAATGTCGCTACCGGTGAGCTCCCAGCCATGCAGGCCGAAGTGCTCAGCCAGCTGCATGGCCAGGCTCCAGGTTTCTTCGCCGCTGGAGCAGGCGGCACTCCACACTTTCACCGGCTTGCGCTTGAAGCCGGGCAGGGCGGTCTGTGCAAAGTGCTCGTGCTGGCGTGGCTCGCGGAAGAAATAGGTTTCGTGGGTGGTGAGGGCGTCGAGCATTTTTTGTCGCTCGGCTTCTTCGGCAGGATCGCGCAGCAGTGCGCAGTAGGCCTCGAAACCCGGCAAGCGACGGGCTTCGAGGCGTTTCTGCAGCCGGCTGATGACCAGCATCTTCTTTTCGGGGCGCAGCCGGATGCCGCTGGCTTGTTCGAAGTAAGCCTGCAGCCAGGCAAAGCTCTGATCGGAGAGCGGGTGGGGAAGCCGGGGCATGTGCATGTCCACGCGCTTCTCCCGCTCAGGCGCTGGCAGGCTCGGCTTGCGGGTTCATCTCGGTCTGGTCGATGAGGCGGCGCAACTCGTGCGAGTTGAGCACCTTGTCGATATCCAGCACCACCACGAACTTGCCGTTGCGGTTGATCATGCCAGCCACGAATTCTGTGCGCAGCACGGTACCAAATTCGGGGCGTGGCTCAACCTGGGCGGGGTCAACGTCCAGGACGTCGTGCACCGTGTCGACCATGATGCCGAGAAGCTGATGGAGGCTGTCTTCGCTGCTCGCCTCGAACACGATCACGCAGGTGCGCCAGGTGATCTCCGAGGGGCCGCGGCCGAAGCGCGCGGCGATGTCGATGAGGGGCACCACCGAGCCGCGCAGGTTGATCACGCCGCGCAGGAATTCGGGGGCCAGCGGGATTTCGGTGACGGCCGGATACTCGATGATTTCGCGGATCGGCCCCACCGGCACCGCGAACACCTCCTTGTGTAGCGTGAAGGTGAGGTAGCGGCGCGGACTCTGGTCATTGCTGCTCATGATGCACCTCAGAATCCAGTGAACAGAGATTCATCGACTTCGCCGGGTTTGACTCTCCTGCTGAGGTTCTCGCTGGCGCTGCGCGGTATGTCGATGCTCGATTCGGGTTCAATGAAGCTGGACACTTCATGCCTTAGTTTGAAGAACTTCACGGCATGCTGCAGCTCGACGGCCTGGCTGCTCATCTCTTCGGCTGTCGAGGAGAGCTGCTCGGAAGCGGCCGCGTTGGCCTGAGTGATCTGGGTGAGCTGGTTCATGGCCATGTTGACCTGGGCCACGCCATTTTGCTGCTCGCCCGAGGCTGCGGAGATTTCCCTGACCAGGTCGGAGGTGCGGGCGATCTCGGGCACCATTTCGCCTAGCAGATGGCCGGCGCGTTCGGCGAGGCCGACACTGTTGCTGGCGAGCGCACTGATCTCCTCGGCGGCGGCCTGGCTGCGGTCAGCCAGCTTGCCGACTTCGGAGGCCACCACGGCGAAGCCCTTGCCATAGTCACCGGCGCGGCCGGCTTCGATGGCGGCGTTCAGCGCCAGCAGATTGGTCTTGTAAGCGATGCTGTTGACGATGCTGATCTTCTCGGCGATCTGGCGCATTGCCGCAACGGTATCGGCGACCGCATCGCCACTGAGCTTGGCGCCGTCGGCGGATTTGGCGGCAATGGTGTCGGTGACCTTGGCGTTCTCGGCGTTCTGCGACACGGTGGCGGAGATTTCTTCCATCGAAGCGCTGGTTTCTTCGACACTGGCGGCCTGGTTGCCGGAGTTCTGGGCCAGCGAGGAGGAGGATGCGGCAAGTTCCTCGGAGGCGGAAGCCAGCGCATCGGCCGAGGAGCGTACTTTCTGCATGATCACCGAGAGGCGCTCGACCATCAGTTTCATGGCCCCGAGGGCGCTGTTCTTATTCTTGGCATTGACCTCTACGGCGAGATTGCCTTGGGCCACCTGGCGGGCGATTTCGGCCACATAAGCGGGTTCGCCACCGAGCGAGCGGAGGGTGCTGAGGGTGACGAAGGCGCCAATGCCGAAAACGGCCAGCAGGCAGATGCTGGTCACTAGCAAGGAAACGTTCTCAGCACTTTCACGAACCTTGAGTGCTTCGGCGGCCATGTCTTTGCCCATTTGCGCGTTGTAGTTGAGGATCTCGTCAAAGGCCTTGGAGAGCTTGGCGGTGTAGGTGGCGTGCTCCTTCATCAGGCTGACGAGCTTGTCGGTCTTGTTCAGGCTGTCGGCATTGGTGGCTTTGACCTGTTCGACAATCTTGTTCTTGAAGCCGAAGTATTCGTCGAAGGCGTCTTTCAGGGCCTTGTGCAGTTTGGCGTCGTTGTCGTTGGAGACGACTTTTTCATAGTCAGTCAGTGCCTTGTTGATCTGCTTTTCGTTGGTGAGCATGTCACTCTGCAGCTTTTCGCGATCCTTGGGGTCGGTGGAGATGGCCAGGCGCCACAGCAGCACACGGTTCTTGGCATAGGGATCGATGGCGTCGTTCAGGATCAGCAGCGAGGGCACCGTATTTTCATTGGCGTAATTGGCGCTCTCGAAGACTTTGGTGGTCTCCTTGCCGGAGAACCAGGCGAGGAAGACGAGGCCTGCAAGGGCCGCGACGACCAGAAGCAACATCTTGTGGATCAGTTTCATGGCAAATCTCCTGGTTCAGGACAGCTGGATGGTGCGGGGGGCGCGCTCGCCACCCTGTTCGGCCAGACGCACGCGGCTGGCTTCGACCTGCGAGGTGCGGTCGAAGAGGGCCGGTACATCGAGAATCAGGGCGACCTTGCCGTCGCCCAGGATGGTGGCGCCTCCGAGTCCGTGAATGCCGGACAGGAGATAGCCCAAAGGTTTGATCACCGCTTGCAGTTCGCCGACGAGGCGGTCGACCAGGATGCCGGCGCGGCGTCGCCCGCTCTGCACGATCAGCATCGAGCGGTATTCGCCGCTGCTGTGTGCAGGAATGCCGAATACATCGGAGAGCTTGACGAAGGGCAGCGGCTCGCCGCGCAGGTTGATGATGTCCTGTGCGTCCGGCTCGTCCTCGATCTCGATGCACTCGAGAACCAGTTCCAGCGGAATCACGAAGTTGCGCTCGCCCACCATCACGCGGAAGCAATCGATGATGGCCAGGGTGAGGGGCAGGCGGATGCGGAAAGTGCTGCCCTGTCCGAGCACCGACTCGATCTCGATGGCGCCGTGCAGCTCGTCGATATTGCGGCGCACGACATCCATGCCCACGCCGCGTCCGGAAAGATCGGTGACCTGTTCCGCGGTTGAGAAGCCGGGTTTGAAGATCAGGCCGAAAGTGGCCTGTTCGTCGAGCTGGGCATCGGGTGCAATCAGGCCGTTCTCGATGGCCTTGGCACGGATCCTGGCCGGGTTGAGGCCACGGCCGTCGTCGCGCACCTCGATCACGATGCCGCCCGAATCCTGGAAGGCATTCAGGCTCAGCCGACCCTCGGCAGGCTTGCCGGCTTCGAGGCGCTGCTCAATGGGCTCGATGCCGTGGTCGATGGCATTGCGCACGATGTGCAGCAGCGGATCGGCGAGTTTCTCGATCATGGATTTATCCAGCTCGGCTTCGGCGCCGCTGATCGAGAGCTCAATCTTCTTGCCCAGATCCTTGGCGACGTCGCGCACGATACGTGGGAAGCGCTGGAAAATTTCGCCAATCGGCGTCATGCGTAGATTGAGGCTCTTGTTGCGGATCTGCTCGACGAGCTTTTCGATCTCGCCCATCACTTCACCCACGGCCGAAAACTGCTGCTGGCGCACGAAGAGCTGGCCGCTGGCAGCGGCAATCACCAGCTCGCCGACGGTATTGATGAGTTCATCGAGCTTGCGTGCCTCGACCTTGACGAAGGTCTGCTCGCCAGTGGCACGGCGCGGTGCGCGCGGGGCACTGGCGCCTGGGGCGGCGGGCTGGGCGGTGGTTTCGCTGGAGCCAGGCTGCGGTGCCGGCGCCTCGATGCGCTCGATGCGGATGTCGCTGCCCTCGGCCACGAAATCAAAAGTGGCGGAAATCTCCTGTTGGCTGGCAATCGAATCGAGCAGGATCGAGAAGCGCAGGTAACAGCATTCAGGATCCATGTCGGCAAGTGCCGGCAGGCTGTCGCTGTCGGTATGGATGGCCACGATCTCGCCGAGGCGCGCGAGGTAGTGGATGAAGGACAGCGGATCCATGCCATCGCGCAGCACTTCGGGATAGAAACTGAGGCTGATGCGCCAGTGGTGCAGCGCGTTGGCAGTGCTGACCGGGGCGTTGCCGGTGGCCGTGCTGGCGCTGGTGGCCGGTTTGCCGAGGCAGGTGTTGAGGGCTGCGAGCAGATGCGCGCGCTGGTCCGGGTCTGGCTCGCTGTGCTCATGGCCTTGTTCGAGTTCGTCGATCAGGCGGCTGATGTAGCTGCCGCAGTCGAACATCAGCGAGAGCAGGGTGGCATCGGCATGCAGCGTGCCCTGGCGGACCTGCACCAGCACGCTTTCCATCACGTGAGTGAAATCCACGATCAGTTCGAGGCCGAAGAGGCCCGCCGAACCCTTGATGGTGTGCGCTGCACGGAATACGGCGTTGATGTCCTCCGGGTCCGGTCCTTCCTGCTCCATGCGCAGGAGTGCCGCATCCATGGCGGCCAGAAGTTCGCGCGATTCTTCGATGAGCGCGGCGCGGGCGCGGTCCAGATCGATCATGCGAGGGCCTCCTGTTGGCAGGCGCTGCGCAGCGGTTCGAGCTGCAGCAGTTCAACGGTCTGCACGAAAGCTTCCGAGGGGGCCGTGATGCGCACCGGATGGGATTCATGCAGCAGGGCGGTGAGGATCTGCAGGCCGGCTATGTCAATGCTCTCCAGGCCGGAGAGATCCAACTCCAGTTGTTCGGAGGTGGTGAGTGCCAGCGCCAGGGCGTCGCGCAGTTCGGCGGCGTCGGCGATGCTGACTTCGTCGGCCAGCGCGATGCGCCGCTGCGGGCCCGGATCAAGAATCGTGAGTTCCATCGGAGCTTCTCCGGTCAGGGGGCGATCAGTTTGGAGACGGCATCGAGCAGGGCGGGCGGCTGGAAGGGTTTGACCACCCAGGCTCGCACGCCGGCAGCCTTGCCATCCGCCATCTTGGCCGGATCGCTCTCGGTGGTGAGCATGATGATCGGGGTGAATTTGTAGGCAGGCAGTAGCTTGGCGGCTTTCACGAAGGTGAGGCCGTCCATGTTCGGCATGTTCACGTCGGAAACGATCAGGTTGTATTTGCGACCGTCGAGCTTGGTGAGCGCATCCTTGCCGTCGCAGGCTTCCACCACTTCGTAGCCGGCACCCTTGAGAGCGATGGCGAGCGTGATGCGCAGGCTGGATGAGTCGTCGACAATCAGGATGGTTTTGGCCATAAACAGGGTCCTCAGAAAAATGTGATCGCCGGCGCGGCAGTGGCGGCTGCCGGGCTGGCCTCGCCGCGGTGCACGCGGTGTTGATCGAGCATGGTGTAACTCTTGGAGAGCTCGGCCTGCCACTCCTCCAGCGAAGGCATGTCGACGGCCTGGAATCCGCGTGCGGCGATGTCTTGCGAAACTTCGTCGAAGCGGCTCATATCGATGCACACGTGATCCATCACCTGGTTGATGCGGTCATGCGTCTGCATGCGCACCAGCACTTCTTCAACATGACTGCGCACGGTGTTGCGCTCTTCCTGCAGTGCCTGCATGGAAGCCTGCATGCGCGAGGTGACGGCGTTGAATTCCTCGACGATGTCGTGCGCGGTGGCGGCAGATTCCTTGCGCATCAGCTCTTCCTGGGTCGCGGCCTGTTCGGAGAGCTGCATCGCGGTACTCATGGCATCGTTGATGGTCTGCACGGTGCGGGCAATCGATTTGCCGGTGTCGGCCGATTGGGTCGACAGCTTGCGTACTTCGTCGGCCACCACCGCAAAACCGCGCCCTGCTTCACCCGCGCGTGCGGCTTCGATGGCGGCATTGAGGGCCAGCAGATTGGTCTGGTTGGCAATTGCGCCGACCTGGGCAGCCATCGAGCGCAGGCCTTCCATATGGCTGGCTACGCTGGCGATCTGGTTGATGAGTGCCGTGGTGATTTCGTGTTCACGATCGATGGTGCTGCTGATCTGTCGCAGGCCGCTCTCGGCGCGCTGCACGGCGGCAATCGCCGCCTGGCTGTCGTCTGCACCGCTGACCTGGCCCAGCAATTGGCTGATACCGGAGAACTGGCTGGCGAGCTGGGCGGAGGCTTCATCGAGTTGCTGGCGCACCGACTGGATATGACGCAGCCACAGCGGCACGACACCATGGGCGACGGCGAAATAGCGTTCGCGCACATGCTGCTCGGGCCCGCTGGGTGGGCTGCTGACGAGCGGCTCACTGAAGCTCAGCGGCTGGGCGGGGCTGGTTTGATCGGTGCTGGCGAGTAGCCACAGCATCAGTGCGCCCATCACCAGGCCGACAATAAAGCCCACCCACCCGCTGCTGGCAAGCAATGTCATGGCCAGCAGATTGGTGCCGGCAAGGGCGCGGACGCGCACACTGGCTGTTGGAGCGGACATGCTTTCCCCCGATCAGATCAAGTCCGCACGCGGCAGAAAGAGTCCGCCCGTGCAGGAGCCATAACGGTTTTCCTGCCTTGTGGCTTGATGGACCATGTACTTTTGGGCAGGGCTTTTGCGTAGCCTGTATCAGTCTTTTACGAAGTGGTGCCCGAAGTGCTTTGTGGCGGAGCAGAAGTGCTTTCTGCAGGGGCAGAAAACATAAGCCGGGCCGGCAGATTTGATCGGGCAGAATCCCGCCTGCCAATGAATGGCAGGGGGAGACCACTATGAAAAAACTGAATCCACAGCGTGCCTGGCCACGCGTGGTGGCAGGCTTGTTGATCGCCGCCGGAATGTGGGCCGGGGCGGCCTGGGCGGGCGAGGCCCCGGAGCTGGCCGCACAGGTGGTGGCCGGCAAGTTGCCGGCGCTGGCCCAGCGTTTGCCGGAGAAACCGGAAGTGATCAGCCAGGGCAAGCCCGGCCAGTACGGCGGAACGATTCGCTCGGCCCTGCGCGGCAATGGAGATGGCAATGCGATCCTGCGCATGATCGGGGTGCAGGGGCTCGCCCGCTGGAAGCTGGATTTCTCTGGTGTGGTACCGAATCTGGCCGAAAGCTGGAGTACTAACGCCGATGTTTCCGAATACATCTTCAAGTTGCGCCGTGGCCTGCGCTGGTCGGATGGCGCTCCTTTTACCAGCGACGACATCCTGTTCGCGGTGAATGATCTCCTGGCCAACAAGCAGTTTCTCAACGCGATGCCGGCGCAATACCAGATCAACGACAAGCCGATGCAGGTCGACAAGATCGACGAGCAGACCGTGCGCTTCAGGTTTGCCGGCACCTATCGCCAGTTCGTCGAGCAACTGGCAACTCCCTTGGGTCAGCATCCGGTGATGTTCCCCAAGCACTACTGCAGCCAGTTCCACCCGAAGTACAACCCGAAGGTGGATGAGCTCATCAAGGCCGCCAGCGCCAAGGATTGGGCCCAGCTCTTGCGCATCAAGTGTGGTGAGCCTGAGGCGCCCACGCGCTGGGGCAATCCCGACAAGCCAACGCTGGACCCGTGGGTGGTGAAGGAGCCCTACAGCGGCGGCGCCACCAAGGTGCTGATGCAGCGAAATCCGTATTTCTGGCAGGTGGACAGCAAGGGCCAGCAACTGCCTTATGTGGACAAGGTCCAGTTCCAGGTGATCTCGGAGATCGAAACCATCGTGCTGGCCGCGATCAATGGCCAGCTGGACTTTCAGGTGCGGCATATCGATGCGATCCAGAATCGGCCGCTGCTTTCCGAAAATGCCGCCAAGGGCAAATACACGATCCTGAATCTGGTGCCCACGCCGACCAATTCGGGTGCCTTGTTCCTGAACTACACGACGAAGAACGCCAAGCTGCGCGAGCTGATCCGTACCAAGGATTTCCGCATCGCCCTGTCGCTCGCACTCAATCGCAAGGAGATCAACGACATCGTCTATCTGGGCCAGGGCGAGCCCTGGCAGATCGGGCCGCTGCGCCAGCATCGGCTCTACAACGAGAAGCTGGCCAAGCAATACACCGACTATGACCCCAAACAGGCCAACGCCCTGCTCGACAAGCTGGGCCTCGCCAAGCGGGATGGCGATGGTTATCGCCAGTATCCGTCGGGCGGCCGGATCAGTCTGTATCACTCGGTGATGGTGTCCTCCAGTCAGGCCATGGAAAACTCGGAGCTGATCCGCAAGCACTTCAAGGATGTGGGCATCGAACTGGTGATCCGCCCGGCCGAGCGCACCCTGCATTACGACCGCGCCAAGACCAATGATTACGATACGGTGATCGAAGGCCTCAACGGCGGCATGGATCCGACGCTGGACCCGCGTGGCTACGTGGCCGTGCATGCCACCGAATCGCGCCAGGGACTGCCCTGGGTGCGCTGGTACGAAACCCATGGCAAGGAAGGCGAAGCGCCGACCGAAAACATGCAGAAGCGCCTCAAGCTTTACGACCAGTGGATCGGTGCCCGATCGGATCGCGAGGCTGACGAGCTGTTCCGCCAGATCCTGGCCCTGTGTCAGGAAGAGTTCGAGATCATCGGCACGGTGCGCAATCCGCCCACCACCGGCATTCGCAACGCGAAGCTGATGAATGTGCCCGAGCGCTTCCCTTACGGTTGGACCTACGCTTCGCCCGGCGCCACCCTGCCGCAGCAGTTCTATTACGTGAAATAGGGCCGGGCTGCGCACATGAAAATGGCGACCCGAGGGTCGCCATTTTTGTCGCTCAGGAGTGCAGGCGCCGAGCAGCTTAGTTCGGCAGATCCGCCAGATACAGCCCCGGTTTGCCTTCTCGGTCGCTGCCGAAGAGCACCTGCTTCTCGTCCGGCGTGAAGGACGGGTGCGGATGGGTGGCCTGGGTGTTGCCCTTGTATTCGGCCCAGGTGCTGTCGTGGCGACAGATCTTGCGGTGGCTGCGACTGGCCATGTCGAAGAGGTGGATGTAAGGATCGGCCTCGAAGGCGTGGCCGTCCTTGTCTGCCACGTCACCGAGCTGGCCGGCGCCGTCGCCCACCAGCAGGCTGCCGTTGAAATTGCTCATCAGGTGCGCGCAGGGCGGCATCGCCATGATGTTCTCATTGACGAGCGTCACCGGGTCCGCTGCGCCGATGAAGCGATCCTGATCGCCCTTGGTGTAGCTCACATACATGAGCCTGGAGCCGTCCGGCACCCAGAATTCGTGCATGCAGGATTCGTGCGGCGCGTGCTCCTTCACCTTGCGCAGGTTCGTGCCGTCGGAATTGATGAACCACATGCGTGCATCGACCAGATCGTGCGGGCCTTCGTGGCAGAAGCCCATGATGCTGTCGTCGAAGGGGCGGAACATCGGGTGCCCCATGTGGCGGCGCTGGTCCAGCACCACGCGGGCTTCGCCGGTGGCGATATCGATATCCATCAGGCGCTGGCGCGGATTGACCTCGAACTGCTTGCGAAAGCGCTCCCAGCCACTCACGCCGGTCACCACATCGGCCTGCAGGATTTCCATCGCTGCGATGTGCGTACAGGCGGAATTGGGCACCCAGGTGCCGGCGCCTTTCCACTCTGGCGGCACGGTATAGATGATTTTCTCTTCGAGGGTGGCGAGATCCACCCGGCGATGCTCGCGCCCGCTCTTGGTGTAGAAGAGGTACTGATCGTCGGGCGAGAGATAGGCGCCGTGATAGTTATCGCCCGTACCCTCGGTGATCTGGCGGGCGAGGCCCGTATTCAGATCCAGCATCCAGATGTTGAACACCCCGTCGAACTCGCCACCGAAGTGCAGTTTGCGACCATCGTTGGTGAAGCACTTCTGATAGAAGTAGTTGCGCGGGCAGGCTACGTCGGGCGGTGAGAGGCGGGTCACGCGTACGCCGGTGTCGGGGTCGCGGAATTCTTGGAAGTGAAACTGGATGCTGCGGCCTTTAGGCATGAAAGACTTCCTCCAGAGATGAAGGGGGCATTCTACCCTTGTCTGCCAAGCTGTTTTTTGGGCGGGGCTGCTACGGAATTTTCTGTACTGTCATGAAAAACGGGCGGTTCTCCGTAAGGAGACCCGCCCGTTTTGAGTGTGTGAAGTGATCGATCTACATCATGCCCAGCGTTTTCGGCAGCCACAATGACAGCGGCGGCCAGTAGGTGACCAATACCAGGAAAGCCAGCATGGTGAAGAGCCAAGGTCCGGTGGCTTTGGTGATTTCGGTGAGCCCCATTTTGGCGATGCCGGAGGCCACGAAGAGGTTCAGCCCTACCGGCGGTGTGCACATGCCGATTTCCATATTCACCACGATCAGGATGCCGAAGTGGACCGGATCGATGCCCAGCTTCACCGCCACAGGGAACAGGATGGGCGCCATGATCAGAACGATGGAGGAGGGTTCCATGAAGTTGCCGGCGAGTAGCAACAGGATATTGACTGCCAAAAGGAACGCGATCGGGCCCAGCCCCATGCTCATCATCCAGTCGGCCAGTTGCTGCGGCACTTGTTCGTTGGTAAGGATGAAACTGAACATCACCGCGTTGGTGATGATGTAGAGCAACATCGCACTCATATTGGCCGACGACAGCAGCACGCCCGGCACGTCCTTGAGGCGCAGATCCTTGTAAACGAATACTGCCACCACGAAGGCATACACCGCGCTCATGGCGGCGGCTTCGGTGGGCGTGAACAGGCCCGAATAGATGCCGCCCATCACCACGATGATCAGTAGCAGCCCCCAGATACTGTTCCAGTAGGCGCGCCAGACTTCGAGCGACTCCCACATCAGCTCGAACCTGAAGGTCGGCGCGATCTTCGTGTAGGCGCCACAGGCCTGAATCAGCGTGAGCCAGCCGAGCATCAGTGCGACCGGGATAAAAGCGGCATAAAGCGTGGGCAGATCGCCAAAGGTCTGGATAAGGGCCACGCTGGCTGCGACCGGCACACCGAGTACGATCAGACCTACATAGACAATGCGCGTGACCCATTTGTTTTTCGTCGTCCACGGAGCGAGCGCAAGCCAGAACGTAGCGGCTAGAAACCAGCCGAAGCCTCCTAGCTTGGGCGCCAGCGCGGCAACGAAGCTGCCCAGGATCAACGGCGGCACGACGGTGAACATCAGCGCATAGAACACGCCAAACAAGCTGCCAATGGTGGCTTGCAGACCGTTGCGTTCCGGGAAGGCCATGATGCGCGGCACATTCAGGCTGCGCGCGCGCCACCAGGTCATCAGCCCTAGGAGTAAGGCCAGCACCGCACCGGGAATCACGCCGGCCATGAACAGCGCGCCGACTGAAGCATTGGTGGCCACTGCATACATCACCATCACGATGGAGGGCGGAATCAGAATGCCCAGCCCGCCTGAAACAGTGATCACGCCAGCGCCGAAATTTTTTGGAAAGCCCGCTTTCACCATTGCCGGCATCAGGATCGAACCGATCGCCACCACGGTGGCCGGACTGGACCCGGAGACCGCTGCGAACAGCGCACAGGCCATCACCCCGGCAAGCCCCAGGCCGCCATGCCAGTGGCCGACCAGCGAGGTGGCGAAGTTGATCATGCGTTTCGCCACGCCGCCGTGAGTCAGGAAGTTGCCGGCGAGGATGAAGAAGGGGATCGCCATGATCTCGAACTTCTCGATGCCGGTGAACAGCTTCATCGCTACCGATTCAATTGGTACCTGGGTCATGGTGTAGAGGAAGGTTAGCACCGTGAGGCCGAGCGAGATCGAGATTGGCATCCCGGTGAGCATCAGGGCCAGCAGCAGTCCGAAAATGATGGCGGCGTTCATGCGCGGCTCCCTTCTGCTTCGTCGTCAAGTCCGGCGACCGCGCCGTGATCGTGATGCGGCAATTCGCCGCTGCGCCAGAAACTCCAGGCCACCTGCAGGAAGCGGAAACACATCAGCGCCGAGCCCAGCGGTACGGCCAGGAACACCGCCCAGGTGGGCCATTCCAGATCCGGCGTGACCGGACCTTCCGGCACGAATTCGGTGCTGCCGATCAGCTGGTTGTATTCGTAGTTCAGCCCGTTGCCCCACACCAGACGCGAGCCGAGCACGCAGATGATCGCGGTGAAGAGCGCGCCGGCGAAGAGGCCGAAGAGGATGAAGCGGTTGCGGATCCGTTCGGGCAGGGCGTTGATCGCCACATCCACGCCGACATGGATGCCGGTGCGCACGCCGTAGGCGGCGCCGAACTTGGCCATCCACACGAACATGATGATCGTGAGCTCTTGGGCCCAGCCAAGATGCAGGCTGAGCAGCCAGTCTTGCAGATAGGGGATTTCGATGCCGGCGAGGTAGCGGTGCACTACGGCGAGGAAGATGATCAGGGTGGCTGCACCGATCAGACTGGCGATCAGCCACTCTTCAAGATGATCGAGGATTTTCATGCGAGGCTCCTGAGCAGGGGCGAAGGGAAAAACACGAAGGGGGCTTGCGCCCCCTTCGTGCTGTGCGGCTTGATCAGGGTTTGGCCGGGTCGAAACCGGTTTCCTTGTAGACTGACTTGATCAGCTCGGTGCCGATGCGCGATTCCTGCTCTTTGTGCACCTTCACCATGACCTTCTTCAGTTCGCTGCGCTCTGCTGGCGAGAGAGCCACGACCTGGGTCTTGCCAGAGGCCTTCACCGCATCAGTGGCGTCGGCGTTTTCCTTCAAGGCAATCGCGTTGGCATAGCGAGTGGATTCATCCATGGCGCTGGAGACGATCTTCTTCAGATCGGGCGAGAGTTCGTCCCAGAACTTCTTGTTGATGATCACCGCGTAGCCCAGGTAGCCGTGGTGCGATTGCACCATGTACTTCTGCACCTCGTGCATCTTCTGGGTGTAGAAGTTCGACGGCGGGTTCTCCGTGCCATCCACCACGCCGGTCTGCAGCGCCTGATAGACCTCGGAGAAAGCCATCACCTGCGGGATCACGCCGAGGCTGCGCATCTGCGATTCGAGCACCTTCGAGGACTGGATGCGCATTTTCAACCCTTTGAAGTCCTCGGGCTTCTTGGTCAGCCTGTTGGCCGAGAAATCCTTGAAGCCGTTGTCCCAATAGGCGAGGCCGACGATGCCCTTGGGCTCTAGCTTCTTGAGCAGACTGGCACCTACCGGGCCGTTGGTGATTCGATGCAGCGCGTTGTAGTCATCGAAGATGAAGGGCAGATCGAAGAGTTCGAACTCGCGTACCCCCAGCGGGCCGAACTTGGCCAGCGACGGAGCCAGCATCTGCACAGCGCCAAGCTGGATGGCGTTCATTTCCTCGCCGTCCTTGTAGAGCTGGCTGTTGGGATAGACCTCGACCTTGAGTTTGCCTGCGGCGCGTTCATTGACGAGCTTGGCGAACTGGTCGGCCGCCTTGCCTTTGGGCGTGTCCTTGGCCACGACGTGGCTGAACTTGATGACGATGGGTTGTTGTGCGAAGGCCAGCGGGCTGGTGGCAAGTGCCATGAGGCCCAGCAACAGGGTGCGGCGGATATTCATGATGCGGTTCTCCTCTGGGGGCAGGCGATGAGCCTTCCCTTGTTTATATGCAATGCGGGCAGACTTGCATAACGCAGCTGCAGCAAGGCCTGCCGTCGGGGGTGACACAAGGCTTGATGGCAAGGATGGCTGCCAGCCCGCTTGTGCGCGGCACTTCGGACGTTGAGCGTACGAATGCGCGCAGTGTGCTCTGTGACAGATGCCGCGTGGCATCGGGGTTTTCCTGACGTGTCCCTGGTGTCACGTACGCGCGCCAGGCGAGGTGGGCGCAGAACTGCCTGTTCAGGCGGAAGAATGAGTGGTAAGCGCACAGGCTGTGCAGGACCCTGGTTGTCCGGCGGGCTGCGGTATGGCTTGGTGACAAAGGGCAGGGGGGCTGAAAGCCTTTCTGTCAGGGCTGTTTGCGCGCTTTTCCGATAGCCTGGAAAGCGCTCCTAGATCGAGCGCTGCGCGCGTTTGAAAATGCTTTTGTCCTGAGTGTGGCTGCCCTTCTGGCCCGATTCCGGTGGCCTGTTGCGCGCCGTTTCGGAAGCGGGCGCGAGCCGACTGTGCGTGGGGCTGCAACATTTGTTGACGAATCTTGCCGAGCACGAGTGCGCGTGCAGGATGAGAAGGCTGCCTGCCACACTCCTCGTGAAGGCTGCGGGTGTCTTCTATGCCCTTTCGCCACGAGACGTAGATCGAGGCCTTGCAGGAGGTAATGGTTGAGCGCCGTCTGTAAGACCGACTCTTACGCGCAGCTTCTGGTTTCTCCCCAAGCCGGTGCGTGTATGCACCGTTGAGGGGTGAAAAACGACCATTGGCGGTGTGTAAATCGCCGTCTGGCAAGGTTTGTGGCGTCCGGGCCTGAAATTTGCACTGTCACGGTGCCGGCACAGCTGGCCATAAACGGAGACAGAACAATGCAAACCCCCAAACGCGCCGAGAGCCTTCTCGGCAAGTACCGCGAAATCGTGCTCGCGGTCGCTTTCTTTCTTGTGTTCGACCTCGCAGTCCTGGTCCTCAACTTCTACACCTCCTATCAGATCGCGGCGGATGCCGTGGCCATCAACCTTGCCGGCCGCCAGCGCATGCTTTCGCAACGGATGGCCAAGTCCGCCCTGATGCTGGAGGCCGGGCGTCGCGAGCAGAGCATGGAGGTGGCTGTGGCGCGCGAGCTAGGTGATGCGGTGGCACTCTTCGAGCAGAGCCTGAACGCCTTCGCCGCAGGTGGTGCGGTGAAGGGGGCGGATGGCAAGACGGTGCGCCTTGATAAGGTGAGCGATATCGATGGTCAGCGCATTCTGGGCGAGGCCAGGGCGCTGTGGCAGCCGTATAGCCAGGTGCTGCGCACGGCGGCCGATACCTTGGGCGAGACGAGCGTGATCGCCGCTGCCAGTCAGGCCCGCACCCACAATGCCCGTCTGCTGGGGCTGATGAACGAGCTCACGGTACGCCTCGAAGCCGTGGCTTCGCAGAAGGCCCAGTGGCTGCGTGAGGTGCAGACGGCCGGCATCATCTTGGCCCTGCTCAACTTTGCCTTCATCCTGGTGAAATTCATCCGCCGCCTGCGCGAGAGTGATGCGCGCTCTGCCGCGGCCGAGCGCGAAACCGCTGAAATCCTTGGCACAGTGCGCGAAGGCCTGATCCTGATTGACCGTGAATTCCGCATCGGCGGCCAGTTTTCGGCCTCTGTTTCGGGCCTGCTCGGGCGCACGGTGAGCGAGGGCGATGACTTCCGCATGATCCTGCGCGACATCCTCAGCCTGGATGACCATGAGCAGGCCATTCAGTACGCCCGCCTGCTGCTCGGGGATCGTGTCAAGGAAGCCCTGGTGCGCGAGCTCAATCCGCTGCGTGAAGTGGGCGTGCTCACCGAAAAGGGTGCCCGCTACCTGAACTTTGAATTCACGCGCGTGATGGTCGATGGCAAGCTGATCCATCTGCTCGTGACGGTGGCCGATGTGTCCGAACTGGTGGCGCTGCGCGGCGAGCTCTCCACCGCGCGCAGCCATGCCAACGAGCAGCTCAATGTGATGCTGCGCCTGGTGCAGATGCAGCCGGCCACCTTGATGGGTTTCATTGCCGAAGCTGAAGGGGGGCTACTCGAGATCAATGATCGCCTTAAAGCCGTCAATGGCGGCCCCGGTGACTATCGCAAGCTCACCGCACAGATTTTCCGCGTGGTGCATTCGATCAAGGGCAATGCCTCGATGCTGGGGCTCGATTTTGTGGTGCGGGATGCCGATCAGTTCGAAGACTTGCTCGCTCGTCTGAGGGGGCGCGACGAGCTGTCTGGTGATGAACTGATCGGCATCTCCGTCGCCCTGCAAAAGCTCTTCGAACGCATGGGCTGGCTGCGCGGCATGGCATCCAAATACGCCGAACAGCCCGAGCAGCCACCGGCCGACTTCTGCGCCACCATCGAGGATCTGTGTAAGCGGGTAGCTAATGATTACAGCAAGGCCGTACAGGCGCGCGTTCATCTTGATCCGCTGGACATGCTGCCTCAGCAGGCGGCCAGCGCGCTGCGCGTGATTGCCGCGCAGCTGGTGCGCAACGCGGTGGTGCACGGGATCGAAAGCCCGTCTGAGCGCGCGGGTGCCGGCAAGCCCACCGCCGGTGAGATCCGCATCGAGCTCTCCACCAATGGTTCCGAGCAATTCACCCTCTCGGTGCGTGACGATGGCCGCGGTCTGTGTGCCAAGCGCCTGCGCGAGCAGCTCGAATCCAGCGGCCAGCTATCTTCTGCCGAGCTCGCCGAACTCTCCGACAAGCAGGTCATCATGGCCATCTTCCGGCGCGGTTTTTCTACTGCTGACAAGGTCGATTCGCATGCCGGGCGAGGTGTAGGCCTGGATGTCGTCAATCATGCCGTGCAGCGTATCGGCGGACGCTTGCGCCTGCTCACCCAGCCCGGGCGTTACACCGAGTTCCGTGTGGAGTTCGCAGCATGATGAAACTGCTCGTCGTGGATGATTCTTCGGTGATCCGTAACCGCATCGCCCAACTCGCCACCCATCCGGATCTGCCGCGCCTCGAACTCGTGGGGACGGCCCGCCATGGCGTTGAAGCCCTGGAGCTGGCGCGCAAGCACCTGCCGGACGTGGTCACCATGGATCTGACCATGCCCAATATGGATGGCGTCACCTGCATCAAGGGGCTCGTCAAGCTCTCGCCCGAAATGCGCATCCTCGTCGTGTCTGCCCTGGGGGATCGCAAGACGGCGCTACAGGCCATGACCAACGGTGCGCACGGCTATCTGCACAAACCCTTCACCAGCGAAGAACTGGTCGAGGGGCTCAAGGAATTGTTAAGGGACTGAACATGCGTGCCATCCAGGAACAGGAACTCAAGGCTTTCGTCGAGTCCGTCGCCCACTACTTCAAGCACTCCACCGGCGACCGCGCCGAGGTGCGCTCAGCCTTTCTGGCGGATACCGATCAGTACCTGCCTTTCTTCGACTATGCCGGCATCGTTGACGTGAGTGGCGACTGGAGTGGCAGCCTGTGCTTTGCCGCCCCGCGCGGCATGCTCTCGCACCTTCTGGTGGCGAGCGGCATGGACACCATCACGGATGCCGATCACCTCGATCTGGTGGGCGAGATCGCCAACATGTTCTCCGGCCGTGCCCGCAAGGAGCTGGGTGAGGGGCTGGAAATCTCGGTGCCGCGCCGTGCGGCCGGTATTGCCTTCAAACCGTCCAGCGAACCGCGTCCTTATGTGGTGCCGCTCTCCTGGCATGGCTTTGACGCCATGGTGGTGGTGGATCTGAAGACCGGGCGGCAATGAGCTGACATCGCCTTAAAGGGCAAGGGTAATCCCGATGCTTTAAAAGCAGCACGGGTGTCCGTTAAAGCAGAAAGGTGCTCCGCCTGAGCGCCTATCTGACAAGGGATCCTTTGATGTCCGATGTGCCACGCGCAAATCCAAGCTCGCCCGTATGGGTCCGTCTGGTGGGTTGCATCGGCCTGATGATCCTGTTCGCTTGGGCTGTGAGCATCTACTGGACGCATGCCGAGCAGCAGGCCATGGCTCAACGGCAGGCCGAAAAATTTGCCGAAAGCGTGCATCAGATGACCATGGCGGCACTCACGGCCATGATGATCACCGGCACCGTGGGGGAGCGTGCGGCTTATCTTGATCAGGTTGCTAATGCCCGAGATGTGAGCCGTTTGCGTGTTATCCGGGCGGATGCGGTGGCCCGGCAGTTCGGGCCCGGCACAGCTACGCCTCTCAAGCCTGACGCAGATGAGGCCGCTGTTCTTGCCAGTGCTCAGCCACTCTACCGGCACGATCCGGTGGCTGAGGAGTTGGTGGCTGTGCTGCCTGCCATTGCTCAGCTTGATTATCTGGGCAAGAACTGCCTGAGCTGTCATGCATTGGCCAAGCAGGGGGAGGTGCTTGGGGTGGTGAGCATGCGTATTTCGCTGAAAGAGGCTGGGCATACCGCGAATCTTTTTACCGCCAAACTGATCGGGCTCGCTCTTTTGCTGGGTATTCCCGTTCTGGGGTTCGTCTATTACTTTGTACGGCGCGTGGTGAGTCTTCCGCTCGCGGCCATGACCCAAGGCCTGAACACCATCGCCAGTGGGGATGCTGATCTGCGGGCACGCCTGCCGGTAGGGCGAGAAGATGAAATCGGCCGGGCCGCACTGGCTTTCAATCAGCTCATGGAAACTTTTCAGGGCTTGATTCGCTGCACCGGAGAGGTCGCCGGGAAGGTTTCACAGGCGTCGCGTGACTTGGCCAGTCACGCTTCGGACCTGATGGATGCAGCACATGCCCAGAACGAGCGCTCTCAGGAGGCGGCCAACTCGGTCGAGCAGATCACGACTCAGGTTGAAGTCGTGTCTGCCAGCGCGGACCGTGTGAGGCAGGATTCGTTGGCGAGCCAGTCCGAATCCCGGCAGGGCAATCAGCGGGTCCGTACCCTGGTTCAGGATATTCGTACCGTCGAGCATGCGGTGAGCCAGATAGCCTCTGCCGCAGATGAATTCGTGACCAGTACTGATGCAATCACCCATCTCTCAGGTGAGGTCAAGGAAATTGCCGAGCAGACCAACATGCTCGCCCTCAATGCTGCGATCGAAGCGGCACGCGCCGGGGAGCAGGGGCGTGGCTTTGCCGTGGTGGCCGATGAAGTGCGCAAGCTGGCCGAGAAGTCGGCCCATGCGGCTTTTCAGATCAACAAGGTGGCAGGCGGGATTGCTGAGCGTTCAGGCACGGTGCGTGGTTCCATCCGTGACGGAGGCGCGCGCCTGGCCAGCAGCGTGCAGGCTCTGGATCAGGTGGCTGCGGCGCTGGCTACCGCGAGTGAAGGGGTGGATCGTGTGTGCTCGGGGCTGAACGAGATCTCCGCCGCATCCCATGAACAGCTTGCCGCATCGCAGGCCATCAACCAGGTCATGGATGAAATCGCCTCAAGTGCCCGCAACAACGATCAGTCCATTGCGGATACGCTGCGCGAGACCCGGACACTGGAAGTTCTGGCGGGCCAGCTGCAAGGCGAGATCGGGCGCTTCCGGTACTGAGCGGTCATCACGAGCTGCTCTGCCGGATCGCCGGGCCGGCCTTCCGGGCTACAATCGGCAGCCTGATTCACCCCCTGCTGCGCTGTGCCATGAGCCTCCCCATCGACCAAGAACCCGACATGTTTGCAGACGAGCCCGTTCAGGCGCCTCATGCTGAGGCCCCGGCCGAGCCCGCCGCACCGCCTCCGCCGCCAGCCCTGCCGACACTTGCCGAGCTGCCGGACGATCACCTGCCGATCGCGGCCTTTGCCGAGCGTGCCTATCTGGCTTACGCCATGAGCGTGGTGCGTGGCCGCGCTCTCCCGCAGGTGGAAGATGGTTTGAAGCCGGTGCAGCGGCGGATCCTGTACACCATGCACCGCATGCGTCTGGCGCCCGGCAGCAAGCCGGTGAAGTCCGCCCGCGTGGTGGGGGATGTGATGGGCAAGCTGCATCCGCACGGCGATTCCTCGATCTACGACGCTTCGGTGCGCCTGGCGCAGGATTTCTCGCTGCGTTACCCGCTGATTGATGGCCAGGGTAACTTCGGCTCGCGCGATGGCGATGGCGCAGCAGCGATGCGTTACACCGAAATGCGCCTCACGCCGCTGGCCGAGCTTCTGCTCTCCGAGATCGAGATGGGTACGGTGGATTTCGTGCCCAACTACGACGGCGGCGACGAGGAGCCCAAGCTGCTGCCGGCGCGTCTGCCGATGCTGCTGCTCAATGGCTCCTCCGGCATCGCCGTGGGCATGGCCACCGAATGCCCGCCGCACAACCTGCGCGAAGTGGCCGCAGCCGCCCAGCTGCTGATCAAGAAACCGGAAGCAACGCTGGACGAGATCCGCGCTGTGCTGCCAGCGCCGGATTTTCCCGGCGGCGGCCAGATCATCTCGCCGGATTCGGTTATCCGCGATGCCTACGAATCCGGTCGCGGCTCGATCCGCATGCGCGCGCGCTGGCGTGTCGAAACCTTGGCGCGTGGCGCTTGGCGCGTGATCGTCGAAGAGCTGCCGCATGGTGTGTCGAGCTCGAAGATCCTGTCCGAGATCGAAGCGGTCACCAACCCGCAGCCCAAGGCTGGCAAGAAGGAAGTCAGTCAGGACGAGAAGAACAACAAGGCGCTGCTGCTTGGTGTGCTCGATGCCGCGCGCGACGAGAGTTCCGATCTCGCTCCGGTGCGTCTCGTGCTGGAGCCGAAGACGCGCACCCAGACGCCCGAGGAGATGATGCGTGTGCTGCTCGCGCATACCAGTCTTGAAGCCTCTGTCTCGATGAACTTCACGGTGATCGGGCTGGATGGCCGCCCGGCGCAGAAGGGGCTGCGCACCCTGATCCGCGAGTGGATCGAGTTCCGCTTCACCACCGTCGAGCGCCGCACGCAACACCGCCTGGGGCAGGTCGAACGTCGCATCCACATCCTTGAAGGCCGCCAGATCGCCTGGCTGCACATCGATGAAGTGATCAAGGTGATCCGCGAAGCGGACGAGCCCAAGGCTGAGCTGATCGCGCGTTTCGGCCTCTCCGAGATGCAGGCCGAGGACATTCTCGAAATCCGCCTGCGTCAGCTCGCCAAGCTCGAATACATCGCCATCGAGAAGGAACTCGCCGGTCTGCGTGATGAAAGCGCCGGTCTGCGCGAGATTCTCGAGAACCGCAGCGTCATGACCCGCCTGATCCTCAAGGAGATCAGCGAGGACACCAAGAAGCATGGCGACGAGCGTCGCACCCTGGTTGAAGCTGCCCTCTCCGTGGCCGCTGTCGAAGCCCCGGTGCTGGATGAGCCGGTCACCGTGCTGTTGTCGAAAAACGGCTGGGTGCGTACCCGTCAGGGTCACGGCATCGATCCGCAGACGCTCTCCTGGAAGAGCGGCGATTCCGCCTTCCTGGTGGCCGAAGCGCGCACCCCCTGGCCCCTGATCCTGATCGACACGACCGGCCGGGCCTATTCCGTGCGCATCAGTGATCTGCCGGGTGGGCGTGGCGACGGTGTGCCGCTCACCACCCTGATCGAGCTCCAGCCTGGTGCCCGTGTGGCCCAGGCGATTGCTGCCGATCCGGCGAGCGACTGGTTCTTTGCCAACTCCGGCAGTTATGGCTTCATTGCCCGGCTTGAAGATCTCGTCACCCGCCAGCGGGCCGGCAAGGCCTTCATGACGCTCGAGGATAAGGAAAGCGTGCTCGTCCCGGCCCGCGTCGAAGGCGACTGGCTGGCCGCAGCTTCCGGCAATGGCCGGCTGCTGTATTTCCCGCGTGCCGAGATGAAGGTGATGCCGCGCGGGCGCGGCATGATCGTGATGGGGCTGGATGAGAAGGAAGAGCTCTGCGCCATTGCTTGCCCGCCGACCGACGCTGTGGTCGTGATCGGCTCCGGTCGCGGCGGCAAGGATGTCGAGCTGCTGGTAAAGGGCGTGGCGCTCGAGGCCTGCCGTGGCAAGCGTGCGAGGAAGGGTGGCACGCTCACGCCGAAGGTCAAACCGGTCGCGCTCAAGAACCCTGCCTGAAGCCGCTTCGCCCGCAGCTGACCGGGTTTGCCGGGCCTGCGGGCGTTGCGGTTTGAGGGTCTGGCAAAGCCCGCTTGCCGGATTTCGGCGATGCGTTCAGAGTCGAACGCTCCTTCGCCTCTTCCTTGCATCACGCCATGACTCTTGCCGTTGCCATCTACCTGTTTCCGGACGCTGAAGTGCTGGACTTCGCCGGGCCATATGAAGTGTTCACGACGGCCAGCCGCGTGCACAAGCGCCGTGTGCCGGAGGCTGAAGAGTTGTTCCGGGTTTTCACGGTGGCGGCCACGCCGGGCCTGGTGCGAGCGCGGGCCGGCATGGAAGTGAAGGCGGATTTTGGGTTCGACACCCATCCGCCGCTGGACCTTCTGATCGTGCCCGGCGGCGTGGTGACGCAGGAGCTGGAGCGCCCCGGCCTCACTGAATGGATCCAGCGCAACCATGCCATGACCCGGATTACTGCCTCGGTGTGTACCGGGGCCTTCCTGCTTGCCCAGGCCGGCTTGCTTGAAGGTTTGCAGGCGACGACGCACTGGGAGGATGTACCTGATTTGCGTGCGATGTTCCCGGCGCTGCAGGTACTGGAAGGGCGGCGCTGGGTGGATCAGGGGCGGGTGGTGACTTCAGCCGGCATTTCGGCGGGTATCGACATGAGCCTGCATCTGGTCGAGCGCCTGGCAGGGCGTGAGCTGGCCCTGGCGACGGCGCGGCAGATGGAGGTGGATTGGTCTCAAAACTGAGTCTTCGGGTTTTACCGGATAACCCGTATGGGTATGGTTCTCGGTAACACCTTCGTGTGGAAAGGCTTTGCCCGACCAGTGGTGCTTATGAACCTGTTGGCTCCCGACGAACTGCGGCTGACAGGCTGATCTGCCTTGCTAGGATGCAGGGCCGCTTTTTCTCCGGGAACGAAGTGGAGGGCGAAGTGGCGCAGCACAACAAGACTGAGCATCAGCTTCCGCATTTCTTCAGGAGACAATCCATGCACGTTTCAAAACTTGCGCTGGGCTTCGCGGCCTTTGCGCTCATCGGTACGGCTTCGGCCGCCAATCGCCCGAGCGGCTATGTCACGATCTGTTCCGAGGGCAAAACCTGTTCCGTGGACGCGACGACAAACGTGGCTTTCGGCCGCGCGGACAAGTTCTTCTACAAATCCATCAGCGGCAGTTTCGCGTGTAACGAGGCCACTTTTGGCGGCCGTATTGCGGGTGGCGTGAATGAGTGCTCGGTGCCCTCCGGCTCCGCCTCCAGTTCGAGCAAGTCGAGCGCAGCTTCGTCAGCCAGCTCCTCTGTCGCTTCCAGTGCGGCCTCTTCGGCCGCTTCGAGCAAGTCCAGCGTCGCTTCGTCGGCGGCCAGTTCCGCCACTTCGAGCAACGCTTCGGTGCCGATCCCGGGCTGGACCGGCCCGGTCAACGTCTGTGAGCCGGGGGCGCTGGTCTACAACACCACCCTGGATTGCGGCGGCAAGCGCATCGGCCTCGCCTGTGCCGGCAGTAGTGAGACTCAGCCGGCGGTGATGACCGTGATCAACGCCACCCTGAAGAATGTGGTGATCCCGGCGGGCGGCGGCTCGGACGGTATTCACTGCGGTTGGGGCAGCCTGGGCAATGGCCGTGGCACCAACGTTCAGGGCGGTACCTGCAACCTCGAGAATGTGGTGTGGGAAGCGGTGTGTGAGGATGCAGCTTCGATCGGCAACGGTCAGAAGGGCACCGTGATGAACATCAAGGGGGGCAGTGCGGCCAATGCGAGCGACAAGGTGTTCCAGAACAATGGCATCAACTCGACGCTGAACGTGGATAACTTCACCACTACCGGTTCGATCGGCAAGCTGTCGCGCGCCTGCGGTGATTGCACCGACAACGGTGGCCCGCGTTTCTTCAACATCAACAACGTGAAGATGGAGAAGGTCTCCACCGTGATCGGGGTGAACAGCAACTATGGCGACAAGGCCACGCTGCGCAACGTCCAGATCAAGGGCTACAAGGTCGGCAGCCCGAAGGTGTGCGTGACCTATGTGGGGGTGCAGAAGGGCAATGGTTCGTCCTCAAGCATCGGTGAAGAGTGGAACAGCGCTTCCTGCGATGTCTCCAAGACCGATGTGACCTCCTACTGAGCCTTGCCGCGTGCGGGTGATCCGCTCACCCGTTTGCAGACAACCCCCGGCTCATGTGAGACGGGGGTTTTTCTTTGAGGGGAAGGCTTGATGATCTGTTTGCGTGGTGTACTGGCCATGTTGATGGGCTGTTTGCTGGCGCCTGGCATTGCGCAGGCCGAAGCCGTCTTCAACAGTCGCCCGGTGCTCAATCCGTCCTTGTTCACCGGCTTGCCGCTGGTGCGGAGTGGCAGCCTGCTGATTGCCGGCAGCGATGGCAGCCTCCTGCGCAGTGCCGATGGTGGTCAGCACTGGCAGGCTGCGCAGCGCCCGCCACTGAGCGAGGCTATCGTCAGGATCGCGCAGGACAAGGCTTCTGCAACCCTGATCGCGGCGGGTGCGGCCAGTGGCATGTTGCGCTCGACGGATGATGGCCGCAGCTGGGCCTTGCAAGCGGTGGCGCTGCCGGCGCGCATGCGTGCCCTCGCGCAATCGCCCCGTACCGGAAGCTGGATCGCGGTGGGCGAGGGCGGGGCGATCCGTTCTGCCGATGGTGGCCTCCACTGGCAGCGTCTGCCTTTGCCTCGGCCGGAAAAGCTCGGTGAGGTGCTGGTCCTGCCGGAGGGCAGCTATCTCGCAGGGGGCGAGAACGGAGTGCTGCTGCGCTCGGTAGATGATGGCCTGAACTGGCTGCTGGTGCGGGGGGGAGGTCAGGCGGCGGTGGTGAGCCTGCAGCATGTGCCGGCCTTGCGCACTACCCTGGCCCTGCTGGCCGATGGCAGCGTGCTGCTGAGCCGTGATGGGGGCCGTCGCTGGGCGCAGGCCCGGAGTGGTGTCACCGACTATCTTTCCGGCTTTGCCTGGGATCCCGTCCGCAAGCGTCTGCTGATAGCCACGGCGTCAGGCAGCGTGTTGCGCTCGGACGATGCGGGCCGCAGCTGGCAACAGGCGGCGACCGGTGCCGGGCTCTATATCAATCATCTGGTGTATGTGCCGGTCAATGGCGCCTTGCTGGCAAGCGGTGAGGCGGGCGCGCTGCGCCGCTCGGAGGATGGCGGCGTCAGCTGGCAGCAGGTGATGTTGCCGACCCGTGATCGCCTGAACCATATTCTGGTGGCGGATCAGATCCTGATCGGGCTGGGCGAATTTGGCGCTGTGCTGCGCTCGGCAGATGCCGGGGCCAGCTGGCAGGAACTGCAGCCGCCGCTGCGCATGTATGTGCACGATGTGCAGCGCTCGGCTGATGGCCGTGCC
This sequence comes from Uliginosibacterium sp. TH139, assembly GCF_002855595.1. Taxonomy (NCBI): domain Bacteria; kingdom Pseudomonadati; phylum Pseudomonadota; class Betaproteobacteria; order Rhodocyclales; family Zoogloeaceae; genus Uliginosibacterium; species Uliginosibacterium sp. TH139. Next base: position 134,025 of record NZ_PKRR01000004.1, read on the forward strand.
CTGGTGGGGGTTGGCCCGCAAGGCTGGGTCATCCGTTCGGAAGACGATGGGCGCAGCTGGCAGCCCTTGCCGCTGGGGCTGGGGCTGGATGTCTATCTGCTGAGCATGGCGAGGGACCCGGCTTCCGGTGCGCTGATCGCTGGTGGGCCTCCGGGCAGCCTGATCCGTGCCGAGGGTGATGGCCGCGATTGGCTGTCGGTGTTGGCCATCAATAGTGCAGCACGCGGCTCTTTCCAGAAGCTGCTGGCCCATCCACAGGATGGCAGCCTGCTAGCGCTGGCCAGCCCCGGCACGGTGATGCGCTCGGCCGATGGCGGGCGCAGCTGGCAGGCGACGGACGCGCGCACCGAACCACATTTGTACGACGTGGCGGCCTCCGCGCTGGATCGCAGTTGGGTGGCCGTGGGGCGTGCCGGCAGCATCCAGTTCAGCCGCGATGGGGGCCAGCATTGGCAGGCAGGGGACAGTGGGGTGAGCACATCACTCTTTGCCGTGGCTTTCGTGGCCGGCCCGCCGGGGCGTGAGGGCGAAGGTTTTTTCCTCGCCGCAGGCGCCGATGGCCGGCTGTTGCGCTCGGCTGATGCGGGCGTCAGCTGGCAGGCGCTGGCTTCAGTCAGCCCGGCTGCGTTGCGTTACATCCTCCACGATCGTGCCTGTGACCTGCTGATCGTGAGTGGGGATCAGGGCACGCTGTTGCGCTCGGCCGATCGTGGTATCACCTGGACACAAATCCCCAGCGGAACCGATCAGGCCTTGCGCCAGCCTGTGCTGGATCGCAGGGGCGCAATCCATGTGCCGGGGCGGGGCGGCGTGCTCTTGAGCTCGGCGGATGCAGGTTTGGGCTGGCGCCGGATTCCGACTTCGACGGCCGCGCACCTGAAGGGCGTATTCGAATTGCCGGGCGGGGAGGGGCTGCTGGTCTATGGTGACCGACTGCTCCGGATCGAACCCTGAGAGGCTGTTCACGATCTGTAGCGAGAGGCCGCCAGCGGGGTGAAGAGCAGCGCAGGGACCGGAGTTTATGTCGATAAATGAGCGCATGAGCCCCGATCACGGCCTCGCAGTAAGATCATGAACAGCCTCTGAGCGCTGCGGGGCGATCTGTCGTCTCATCCCTGGCGGCATGAAAACGCTGGGGCATGAGCGGGTGCTCAGAAGGGCCCGCGTAGGGGGTGTTCGGTCCTGGGAGGCGTATCCAGATGGGCACGCTCCTCGCGGCAAGCCAGTCCGCCCATTTCGTATTCGCGGCACACATCCGGGCGGCGTTCGTAGATCGTGCACAGCAGCGTGTCGCGGTCGAGCGCCACGCACCAGCCATCCTCCAGCCGGCGCATCACTTCGCCCCCCCATTCGTCTTCATGGGTCAGGTGGCGCGGCACGTTGTCATCGCCCATCAGGATGACTTCGAGCTGGCAACAGCAGGCCCGGCAGGTGGCGCAAGTGATTTCCGGCGTGGCATTCATGGCCGGCATTGTCCCACGCAAGGCGAGTCGCCGCCGCGCTGTGGCGGGTGAAACTCAGAAAGGGCTGGCGCAAGGCTGTTTACTGTATAAAATTACAGTTACTCGTCCTTCGCCTGTCTGCCGCCGCCGTCTTTGTGAGGGCGGGATTTGTCGCCATGTCCATGCCCGTTCCGCTCGATGAAGTCCTGCTGCGCCCCGATGTCTGGCGGGGAGATCGCTTTGCGCCCAACGAGGCCGGCGAAGTGGCCAGCGGCTTCGCAGCGCTGGATGCCGAACTTCCAGGCGGGGGCTGGCCGCGCGGCGCGCTCACCGAGTTGTTGCCAGCGCAGCGTGGCATTGGCGAGCTGGCCCTTCTGCAGCCGGCTTTGCGCAGCTGTGCCGAGGACGCGCCGGTGGCGCTGGTGGCGCCCCCCTGGCTGCCGCATGCTCCGGCCTGGGCGGCGGCGCTGCCGCTGGAGCGCTTGCTGCTGGTGGAGGCAAGCGGGCGCGAGGCCGCCTGGGCCGCCGAGGCCTTGCTGGCCAGCGGCGCGCTGGGTGCGCTGCTGCTGTGGTTACCGGCTCAGGTCGATGCGCGCAGCTTGCGTCGCCTGCAACTGGCGGCCGAGGGGCATCGTGCGCCGGCCTTCGTTTTCCGCCCGCCGGCGCTGGCGCGCACAGCTTCGCCGGCACCACTGCGCCTGACCCTGAGTGCCGCGCCGCAGGGGCTGCAGATCGATCTGCTGAAGCGGCGCGGCCCGCCGTGTACCAAGCCTCTGCTGCTTTCGGTGCCCCGCCCGGTGGCGCCGCGTCCGGTGCCGCAGGCCGAGCCGATTTCATTGCGGCCGCAACGGGTGCGGGTGTGAGCCATGCTGTGGTTGTGTCTGCGTTTCCCCTGCCTCGCGCTGGAGGTCTTCCCTCCCGAGTCTGAACCTGCCGTGGTCGTGGCGCTGCAGCGGGTACAGGCAGTCAACGAGGCCGCTCAGGCAGCCGGCATCCAGCCCGGTCTGCGTCTCGCCTCGGCACTTGCGCTGGCGCCTGGCCTGCAGGTGCATGAGCGCCAGCCGGCGCGCGAAGCGGCGTGGCTGCATATGCTGGCGTGCTGGAGCGAGGCCTTTACGCCGCAGGTGAGCCTGGCGGCGGAGGATGAATTGCTGCTGGAGATTGGTGGCTGCCTGCGCCTCTTCGGTGGCTTGCCGGCCTTGCGCGAACGGGTACGGGCCGGGCTGGTGGAGCAGGGCAGTTTTGCGCTGCAGGGGCTGGCGCCCACGCCGCTCGCAGCGCAGTGGCTGGCGCGGGCCGGCGTGGAAGCGCCATGCCTTGGCGCCGACGAATTGCCGGCGGCGCTGGGGCCGCTGCCGGTACAGGTCATCGACGGTTTCACGCAGGCGCAGCAGCGTACTTTGGCGGCACTGGGCGTGCGCAGTCTGGGCGATCTGCTGGCCTTGCCGGCGGCGGGTCTGCAGCGTCGTTTCGGTGCGGGTCTGCCGCTGCAACTGGCGCAGGCGCTGGGCGAGCGGCCAGACCCACGTGAGGCCTTCGTTTTTCCTGAAGTTTTTGCCGAGCGCCTGGAGTTGCCGGCCAAGGTCAGCGAGGCGAGCATGTTGTTGTTTGCCTTGCGCCGCCTGCTCGCTGCACTGGCCGGCTGGCTCGCTGCCCGGGCATCGGGCCTGAGCACTTGCCGGATCCTGCTGGAGCACGAAGACAGCTTGCCCGCCAGCGTGCTGGCGCTGAATTTCGCCGAGCCCACGGCCGATCTGGCGCGCTTCGAGCGGGTGCTGCGCGAGCGGCTGGAGCACTACCGCCTGAGCGCGCCGGTGTGGCGCGTGCAACTGTTGGCGGATCAGGCACAGGCGCTGGCCGGGCGCAGTCTGGGGCTCTTCGGGCAGGAGGCCGCGCAGGCGCTGGCGCCGGTGATCGAGCGCTTACGCGCAAGGCTGGGCGAGGCGGCCGTACATGGTCTGGCCTGTGTGGCTGATCACCGCCCGGAATGCGCCAGCCGCGCGGTGCCCGAGGCGCAGGCCAGCGATGCAGCCTCGCCGGCGGCAAGTGCGCGACCGCTGTGGCTGTTGCCGCAGCCGCAGGCGCTGGGCGAGCGCGCCGGGGTGCCGCAGCACGAGGGTGCGATTCTGCGTCTGGCCGGCCCGGAGCGCATCGAAAGCGGCTGGTGGTCTGATGCCGGGCAAGGCGACAAGGGCGATGTGACGCGGGACTATTTCGTCGCCAGCAACCCGCGCGGCGAATGGCTGTGGGTGTTCCGCGACGCACAGGGCTGGTGGCTGCACGGGGTGTTTGCGTGAAGCTGCCGGATTACGCCGAGCTGCACTGCCTGACGAACTTCAGCTTCCTGCGCGGTGCCTCGCATCCGGCCGAGCTGGTGGCGCAGGCACGGGCGCGGGGCTATGTGGCGCTGGCGATTACGGACGAGTGTTCGCTGGCCGGCGTGGTGCAGGCCTGGCAGGCGATGCGCGAGCTGCGGGCAGAGGATGCACGGGTGGCGCGGGAAGCGGCGGAGGCGGGCTTGCCCGCGCCACCCGTGCTGCTGCCGATGCCGAAGCTGGTCGTGGGCAGCGAATTCCGTCTCACCTGTGGCTTGCGCCTGGTGCTGCTGGCGCAGAACCGCGAGGGCTACGGCAATCTGGGCGCGCTGATCACGCTGGCACGGCGGCGTGCCGAGAAGGGGGCTTATCACCTGACGCGCGGCGATCTGGCTGGGCTGACGCCGCACGGCGCCGTGCCGGATTGCCTTGCGCTGTGGCTGCCGGGCGATTCGCCTGAGGAGGCCGATGCGCGCTGGCTGGCCGGGCGTTTTCCGGGGCGTCTGTGGGTTGCCGCCGAGCTGCTGTGCGGCGCGGATGACGCGGCCCGGCTGGCCCGTTTGCAGACCATTGGCGCGGCCTGTGATCTGCCGCTGGTGGCTACGGGCGATGTGCACATGCATGTGCGCGGGCGCCGTCCGCTGCAGGACACGCTGACCGCGATCCGCCTGCGCAGCACTCTGTTTGAGGCCGGGCTGGCCCTGTTCCCGAACGGCGAACGCCATCTGCGCACCCGGATGCGCCTGGCGCGCTTGTATCCACCTGCGCTGCTGGCCGAAACCCTGCGCGTGGCGGCCTTGTGCAATTTCGAGCTGGGCGAGTTGCGCTATGAATATCCGGACGAGATCGTGCCGCCGGGCCATACGCTGGCGAGCTATCTGCGCCAGGAAACCGAGGCCGGTCTGCTGCGGCGCTATCCGGATGGCATTCCGGACAAGGTGCGCGCCGATGTGGAGAAAGAACTCGCTCTGATCGGCGAGAAGGCTTACGAGGCCTTCTTCCTGACCGTCTACGACATCGTGCTGTTTGCGCGCAGCCAGGGCATCTTGTGCCAGGGGCGTGGCTCGGCCGCCAATTCGGTGGTGTGCTATGCCTTGGGCATCACGGCGGTGGATCCGATGCGCGCCAGCCTGCTTTTCGAGCGTTTCCTGTCGCGCGAGCGCGATGAGCCGCCGGACATTGATGTCGACTTCGAGCATGAGCGGCGCGAGGAAGTCATCCAGTACATCTACGCCAAGTACGGTCGCAATCGCGCCGCGCTCGCTGCTACGGTAATCCGCTATCGGCGCAGGAGTGCGCTGCGCGACGTGGGCCTGGCGCTGGGCTTTGGCGAAGAGCAGATCACCGCGCTGAGCGCCTCGCTGGCTTGGTGGGATGCGCGCGAAACGCTGCCGGAGCGGCTCGCTGCCATCGGCATGCGGGCAGAGAGCCCGCGGGTGCAGAAATGGCTAGCGCTGGCCGAGGCGATCCACGGTTTTCCGCGCCACCTCTCGCAGCATGTGGGCGGCTTTGTGATCTCGCAGGGGCCGTTGGCGCGCCTGGTGCCGGTAGAGAACGCAGCCATGGCGGAGCGCTCGGTGATCCAGTGGGACAAGGATGACCTCGAAGCGCTGGGGCTCCTGAAGGTTGATGTGCTGGCGCTGGGCATGCTCAGCGTGATTCGCAAGACGCTCGAACTCGTGTCGGCACGCCATGGCCGCCGGCTGACGATGAACGACATCCCGCCCAAGGATGCGGCTACTTTCGACATGATCTGCCGGGCTGACACCATCGGCGTATTCCAGATCGAGTCGCGTGCGCAGATGAGCATGCTGCCGCGCCTGCGGCCGCGCGAGTTCTACGATCTGGTGGTGCAGGTGGCGATCGTGCGGCCGGGTCCGATCCAGGGCGGCATGGTTCATCCCTTTCTCAAGGGCCACGCCGAGAAGAGGCCGGTGCAGCAGATCAGCCCCGAGGTGGATGCGGTGCTGGCGCGCACCTGGGGCGTGCCGATCTTTCAGGAACAGGTGATGCAGCTCGCCGTGGTAGCGGCCGGCTTCACGCCGGGCGAGGCGGATCAGCTGCGCCGCGCCATGGCCTCGTGGAAACAGAAAGGGCATCTGGAGCGTTTCAAGGACAAGCTGCGCGCCGGCATGGCCGCCAAGGGGCTGAGCGCGTTCGCCGAGGCGCTGTGCCGGCAGATTGAGGGCTTTGGCGAGTACGGCTTTCCTGAGTCGCACGCGGCGAGTTTTGCGCTGTTGGCTTATGTGTCGGCCTGGCTCAAATGTCATGAGCCGGAGGCTTTCCTGTGCGCGCTGCTCGATAGCCAGCCGATGGGCTTCTACGCGCCGGCGCAGTTGCTGCAGGACGCGCGCCGGCACGGCGTGGAGGTGTTGCCGGCCGATGTGCAGGCGAGCGAATTGTGCTGCAGCTTGTTGCCGCGCGAGGGCCGAAGGCCGCAGGTGCGGCTCGGCTTGCTGCAGGTAAATGGCCTTTCCGCCGAGGCGGCGGAGGCCGTCGTGGCCGCGCGGGCGCAGGCACCGTTCAGCGATGTGCAGGATCTGGCCGCGCGGGCCGGGTTGGAGAGTACCGTGCTGCGCCGGCTTGCCGAAGCAGATGCCTTGCGTTCGCTGGTCGGACATCGACGCCAGGCGACCTGGCAGGTCAGCGGGGTGCTGCGCGCGCCTGTGGCGGCGAGCCGGCAGGGGCAGGGCGATCTGTTCGCGCAACAGGCCGCACCCGAGGCCGCCGTGCGGCTGGCGGCACCGACGCTGGGTGAGGAGCTGGTGGCTGATTACGCCAGCCTCGGCATGAGCCTGCGCCCGCATCCCCTGAGTCTCTTGCGTGAGCGGCTGGCCGCGCGCCGCTTCCTCAGCGCCGCGGCCATTCGCCGGGCTGGCGACCGGGCGCTGGCTCGTGCGGCTGGCATCGTCATCAGCCGCCAGCGGCCGGGATCGTCCAAGAGCGTGTTTGTGACCCTGGAGGACGAGAGCGGCATGGTGAACGTGATCGTCCACTCGGCACTGGCCGAGCGCCAGCGCCGCGAGCTGCTTGGCGCACGTATGCTGGGCGTGTATGGCCAGTTGCAGGTGGAAAGCGGGGTGGTGCATCTGATCGCCCAGCGCCTGGTGGATCTTTCCCTCTGGCTGGGGCGGCTGGATACGGTGAGCCGGGATTTTCACTGAGAAATTGCTCGCGATCTGACTGCGAGGCCGCCCATTGATAACTGAGAGGGCTCATGCGCTGCTCGGCATCCTCATTGACCAACATAAACTCCGGTTCCTGTGCGGTGCTTCCCCACGGTTTGCTTTGCACAGCAAACAGGCTGCGGCAGCGCAGAGCAGGCTCTGCTAAACCCTGCCTCGTTCCTGCTGACGGCTTCTCGCTACAGATCGTGAACAGCTTCTGAGTGGATGTTGCATTGCGGCATTCCACCCCGCTTGCACTGTGTCAAACGTCCGTCACGCCCTGCGTGGCATGATCCGACGGCTTTTTTCGGGTTTACCCGGGAAGATTCCCCCTTTGCGGCCAGCCTTTACCTTGATAGTTGGCCGCTATTGCGGGAAAATCGCCGGCTAGCTGGACCACGCGCCGCCATCCCTCTGCGGCGTTTTCATAATTTCTCAGGAGATTTGCAATGGCTGCAAAAGACCGTATGGCCGTTCTGGCCGCGATGATGGACCAGGCTGTGATTCCGGTGTTCTACGATCCGGACGTCGAAGTTTGCAAGAGCGTGATCCAGGCTTGTGCCAACGGTGGCGCCAAGTGCATCGAGTTCACCAACCGCGGCGATTTCGCTTCGCACGTGTTCTTTGAAGTCACCAAGTATTTCGCCAAGGCTGACCCGTCCGTGATCATGGGCGTGGGCTCCATCGTTGAAGCCCCCACCGCTGGCATCTACATCGCCAACGGCGCCAAGTTCATCGTCGGCCCGCTGCTGAACGCCGATGTGGCCAAGGTCTGTAACCGTCGCGGCATCCCCTACAGCCCCGGCTGTGGCTCCGCCACCGAAATCGGTGACGCACAAGAGCTGGGCTGCGAAATCGTCAAGGTGTTCCCGGGTTCCTCCGTGGGCGGCCCCGAGTTCGTCAAGAGCGTCATGGGCCCGATGCCCTGGACGCGCATCATGCCCACCGGCGGTGTCGAGCCGACCGAAGAGTCCCTGCGCAAGTGGTATGGCGCCGGCATCGTAGCTTGCGGTATCGGTAGCAACCTGATCACCAAGAAGCTGCTCGACGCCAAGGATTACAAGGGCATCGAAGAAAACGTTCGCAAGACCGTTCAGCTGGTCAAGACCATCAAGGCCGAACTGGCTGCTAAGTAATCAAGTTTGAATCCTGCCGGGCCGCTCAGCGCAAGCTGTGCGGCCCGCAGTTCAAGAAATCGACTCCATCCACATCCACAGGATTAGAAAATGTCTGAACTGATCATCAAATCCGCCGCCGAGACCAAGTGGGACTGCGTGTCCTTCGGTGAAGTCATGCTGCGTTTCGACCCGGGCTTCGGCCGCGTTCGCAATTCGCGTACCTTCCAGGTGTGGGAAGGCGGCGGTGAGTACAACGTTGCTCGCGCCATGCGCAAGTGCTGGGGCAAGCGCGCCGCTGTCGTCACCGCTCTGCCGAAGAACGATCTGGGCTGGCTGGTTGAAGACTTCATCATGCAGGGCGGCGTGGATATGTCCCACGTCATCTGGCGCGATTTCGACGGTCTGGGTCGTAACACCCGCGTTGGCCTCAACTTCACCGAGAAGGGCTTTGGCCCCCGTCCGGCACTGGGTTGCTCCGACCGTGGCCACTCTGCCGCTTCGCAGATCAAGCCGGGTGAAGTGAACTGGGAAAAGCTGTTCGGTGAAGAAGGCGTGCGCTGGTTCCAGACCGGCGGCATTTTCGCTGCGCTGGCCTCCAACACCGCTGAAGCCGTGCTGGAAGCCGTGGAAGTCGCCCAGAAGTACGGCACCGTCGTGGCTTATGACCTGAACTACCGCGCTTCCCTGTGGAAGAGCCAGGGTGGTAAGGAAGGCGCTCAGAAGATTAACCGCGAAATCGCCAAGTACTGCGACGTGATGATCGGTAACGAAGAAGACTTCACCGCCTGCCTGGGCTTCGAAGTGGAAGGCGCCGACGAGCACCTGACCAACATCGAAACTGACGGTTTCAAGAAGATGATCGAGACCGCTGTTAAGGCCTTCCCGAACTTCAAGGTGGCGGCTACCACTCTGCGTAACGCCAAGACCGCTTCGGTCAATGATTGGTCTGCGCTGGTCTGGTACGACGGCAAGATCTACGAATCGATGAAGCGCGACAACCTGGAAATCTATGACCGCGTTGGCGGTGGTGACGGTTTCGCTTCCGGTCTGGCCTATGGCTTCCTGGAAGGCAAGGGCCCGCAACTGGCCGTCGAGTACGGCGCAGCTCACGGTGCGCTGGCCATGTCGACCCCGGGTGACACCTCCATGGTGCGCGTGGAAGAAGTTGAAGCTGCAATGAAGGGCAAGGGCGCTCGCGTCATTCGCTAAATTTGCGCAGGGTGTTAGTGCGCGGGAAAGGCTTGTATCAGCTCGACCCCGCTCACTACGCGCCCAGCACAAATCTGTTGCTTGAGTAGAGAAAATAAAAAGCCCGCAGGTCGCAAGCCTGCGGGCTTTTTGCTTTTCGGGCCTTGTACGAGTGACACAAAAAAGCCCGCAGCGTTTTCGCTGCGGGCTTGTTCTTACAGGTAGGAGACTCAGAGCGCCTGTTGCTGGAGCAGGTTCTCGACCGGGGCCAGCATTGCCTCGCGCGAGGGCGGGGCGGAGACTCGGCGTGGGATCAGCTCAGCGTCGAGCAGGCGCTCGATGCGGGCAAAAACTTCGTAGCGTGAGAAGGGCTTCTTCATGAAGTCGTCGGCGCCGATGCGGGTACCGAAAAACTGCTCGGTGGCCTGCTCGTTGCCACTGATCATGATCACCGGAATCTCGCGTGTGAGCGGGTCACGCCGCAGGTGGCGCAAGGCGGCGAAGCCGTTCATGCCAGGCAGCACAATATCCAGAAAGATCAGTTCCGGTTTGTCCCTGCGTGCGATATCTAGGCCTTGTTCGGCATCCAGAGCCTCCAGCACCACGTAGCCAGCGGTGCGCAGGATCTTGCGGAACACGGCAACGATGGTCGGTGAGTCATCAATGATCAGCACTTTTGTACCGTCACGGGCATTCACGCGCGGGCGGGTGCGGCGCTCCAGTGGCAGTGGCAGGATCTCGGCGCCGGCGGTGTTGCTTTCGGCATCCGGCGAAGCTGGTGCCGGAGTTTTGGCTAGGATGGATTTGAGGGTGTCGAGAATGCCCATGGTGGTGTTCCGTTTCAGTCTGCAGTCGGTGTCTTGTCCGCGGTCTTCGGGTCGATAACCCGGATGACCGGAGAACTGTTGCCCACCCCGCGCAGCTCGGGGCGGTACATGTCTTCAGCGAAGCTTGTGGGGACACCGTAAGTGCCCGGTGTCACCACGCGCAACAGGTAGAAGAGCGTCAGCTTGTTGGCGCCCAGCTTCACGGCGGCGACGAAGCGGTCATCGCGGAACTCGCGGTGACGGATGCGCTCGTCGCTCATGGCCTCGGCCACGTTCACGCCGCCCACGCTGAACTCGGAAGCCTGTGGCCCTTGTGACAGGTTCAGGTTCTCTATTTCCAGCCCGGCCGGAATGTGGTCGATGATCATGCCGTCCTCGATCGTCTGCCAGGCCGTGGCGGTGATCCGCGCGATGAGCATGTCACCGGTGCGCAGCGGGCCACCCTTCCAGGCGCTCCCGTCGGTATTGAACCACTCACGGCTGAGCTTGATCTGGTCGTCCTTCGGAGCGGGCGGCTTGAGCGGATAGCCGGCGGCCTCGATTTCGATGAAGAGTGGTGCGCTGCCCTTGTTCTCGATCGCAATGCCTTTGGCCAGCGCGGCGATATCCAGGCTGCGCATCTCGTCGCGCTTCGAGCTGAGGGTGTCCGTGCGCTCGCCTTGCCTGAGCAGCGCCGTCCATTCGCCACTGCCTTCCGCCGTGCCCTGGGACTGGGCAGCGAGGAATAGCGCGAGGCGTTCCTGCGTCGACAAATAAGAACGGCCGCCAAGGCTGTCGGCAAGATCGAAGAGCAGGTTTTCGCGACGTGGATGGGCTACTTTATGGCGAACCAGCAGGGCGTAGCTCAGAGCCAGGTCGCGGCTACGACTGCCATAGTCGCCGAGCCAGGGGCTGTAGTTCTCGGGCTGGATGCCGTAGCGGCGATTCACGGCTTCATCCAGCGCCACCTTGGCCCTTGCGGCGTCACCCATCTGCTGCAGGGCCAGCGCAAGGTGGATCAGGGGCAGGGGGGACTTGGCGCGATCGCGGTACTGGTCGTGCAGGATGCGCAGGGTGGCCAGCGGCGCTTTCTGCTCACGTGCCAGCATGTAGGCTAGATGTGCCATTTCGGCAAAGCGCTGGTGGCTGTTGCGCAAGAGCTCGTAGTCCTGATGCTTGTAGCGGCCGTTCTCGTCCGGCTTGAGCGTGGCAGGCAGGCTCGGGAAGTTGTTCGGTGCGCTTTGCAGGGTGGTGAGCATCCAGTCCTGCGCGTTCTTGAGCATCGCGTCGGGCACCGTGAAGCCCTGAGCGCGGGCGTCCAGCAGGAAGCCGCTGACATAGGCGGTGAGCCAGGTTTCGTAAGGCCCGCTGCCCCACAGGTTGAAGCCGCCCTTGGCGCCCTGCATGCCGGCGATGCGGCCGATGGCGCCCTCGATGAAACGGGCGCGCTCTTCACGGCTGCGCGGCTCGATGCCAAAAGCCTTGCCTGCCACTTCGTCGATGAAGACATGTGGATAGGCCGCACTGGTCGTTTGCTCAAGGCAGCCGTAGGGGTAGTTCAGCAGACCCTTGACGATGCTGTTCACGTTCAGCGGCGGCTTGGCTGAGACGGTGATCGAAAGCGTGCTGGAGCCGCGGAAATACTTCTCGACCAGAGCCGGGTCGAGCTTGAAGTTGCCGTCCGGCTCGATCTTCGCGCGCCGTACTTCGCGCATCAGCGGCAACGGAGGCTGCACCTGCAGGGCGGCTTCACGCACGATGCTGATGGGCTTGGCACCACTGCCCTTTACTTCGAGGCGGATACGGGCGAGCCCGATGGCGTCGGTGGGCTCGGCAGTGAAGCGCAAGGTCTGGCGCTGCTTGTCGCGCAGGCTCAGCTTGCGTTCGCCATCGCGGATCGCCAGTGGGCTGGCGGCGGAAAGGCGGATACTGATCTCTTGAGCGCTGCCCGAAAGGTTGGTGACATCCAGCGCAATGGTGGCCTGATCGCCCGGTGCAATGAAGCGCGGCATGGCGAGCTCGGCCACGATGGGCGCGGCAACGATCATTTCGCGCTCGGCGGCGCCGTAGTTGTCGGCGGTGGAGGCTACCGCCATCAGGCGCAGGGTTCCGTTGAAGTCCGGAATGTCCAGCGTGATGCTGGCTTCACCCTTGGCATCGAGCAGCACCGGCCCGGAGAAAAGATCCACCAGCTTGACCTTCTTGGGCATGCTCTGGGTGTCGCGCTTGCCGGCGTCACCGCCCCATTTGAGCTTGCCGCGATCGCCATCCATCTTCTCGATCAGCTTGCCGTAGAGGTCCAGCAGATCGGGCGCGTAGCGATGCTTGCCGAAGAAGAAGTCAAAGGGGGCGGGCGTCTTGAAGTTGGTGATGTTGAGGATGCCGACATCCACGGCCGAGAGCGTGACCATGGCCTGCTTGCCGGCGGCGCCCTCGACCTTCACCTTGACCGTTGTCTTCTGTTCGGGCAGTACCTTGGCCGGTGCTGTCAGGGCCACTTTCAGGCGCCGCTCCTCACGCTGCAGGGGCAGGTGGATCAGGCCCAACGCGCGTGCCGGGGTGACGCGGTCGCCCTGGCTGCCGGGGCGGAAGGCCAGTACCGAGATGTAGAGGTCGTGGCGGCTCCAGCTCTTGTCGACCGGAATCGTGAGGCTGCTGCCGCTGGCGGAGACGCTGATGCGGCGGCTCCACAGCACCTTGTCCGCTTCGACCGTGACCAAGGCTTCACCATCGTGTGGTGGCACGATGTTGAGTTTCACGCTGTCACCTTCCTTGACCGGTGCGCCTTCAAGCTTGAGCTGGACGCGGTCCGGTCGGTTGCCGAGATCCTCGGCTTCCTGAGCGCCCCAGCCAGCGTAGAAGCGATAGCGCATCGTCATGCCGGTGCTGGCGTCCGTTACTTCCAGCCGATAACGGCCATAGCCGACCGGTAGGGAAAGCTTGCCAGGCTGCTTGAGCGCCAGCTTGCCGGCCTGTTCGAGCTCTTCGGTTTCGGTAAAGCCGGAGTGCCAGCCTTTCTGGTCATCAAAGCGCCAGTAGTATTGGCGATCTTCACGGTAGAGGCGGAATGCGGCCTCGTTGAGCGGGGCGAACTTGCCATCCGTGCCGACGCGGATCAGCTCGAACTCGGCCGGGCTGCTCTCGCGGGCTACGTTGCGATCGAAGGCGGGGCGTACGCCGATCAGCTGGGCGGCCGGCCACCAGGTGCGCTCGATCGAGCGAACCACCGGGCGGCCACCGGATTCGAGCAGGCTGAAGCTGGCACGCACGGTGAGTGGCGAGCGCGCGCCGCTGGCATCGAAGGGCACCTCGACGCTGGCCTTGCCCTGCTCGTCGAGGGCACTTTCGTCGAGCTCGGCACGGCGTTTGCGGCTGTCGTCGGCGAAGTCGCCGAAGATGAAGTTGGGCCATTTGGCGGCGAGCGGATTGAGTTCGCGCTCGGTGGCCACGCTGCCAAGCAGGCGGTTGCCGGCGGCGGGTGCGCCGAAGAGGTAATCCCCCTGTACGGCGACCTTGAAGTCTGCGTCCCCCAGCAGCAGGGGCTGATCATTGCGTAGCTGAAGCTTCATGCGCTCGGGCAGGAATTCCTCGACCTGGAAGCTCCACACCTTGTCGGCCGCCTTCGCGGCCGGGTCGCTGCGCAGGGCCAGCGTCCAGCTGCCGGTCTGGGCATCGGCCGGCAGGCTGACGCGCTGGCGGAAGTAGCCGGGCAGCTTGCTGTCCGGCTGCCAGCTCTGGGTCAGCACGCTCTTGCCGTCCGGCCGCATCAGGGTGGCCTGCAAGGGTTGCGGCGGCTGCACATGGCCATCTGCATCGCGGGCCAAGATGGAGACCTCGAAGCTCTCGCCGGGGCGGTAGAGATCGCGTCCGGCATACACGAAGAGCTTGTTGCGATTGGGTTGATGGCCGCCGGTGTCGAACTCCGAGAGATCCAGTGCGGGTTCCTGCAGGGCGACCAGTGACATTTCCTTGCCGCGGCGGGCCAGCAGCAGGCGTGCATCGGTCGGTACGCCGGCCAGGGCTGCGTGACCATCGCCGTTAACGCGGCCATTGGCGACGCGTTTGCCGTTGGCGTCGAGCACTTCCACTTCTATGTCCCCGAGCGCTTTGCCACTGGCCAGCGAAGTGGTGAATACGTCCAGCTGCTGCGCATTGCGGCGTGCGTGCAGGCCGATGTCGCTGACGTAGAAGTAGGTCGTCTGGTAGTCATCACGGAAGCGGCCGGGCTGGCTCATCACCGCAATGTAGATGCCGGGCTCCTGCAGCTCCTTGATGGTCTCGACCGGCAGGTGGGTTACCTTGCGCGCGTTGGGCTTGTCGCTGGTCAGAAAGCGGCCCATGTACACGCTGCTGGACACCTCGCGCAGGCGGTCGAGCTGGTAACTCCAACTGCGGCCCTTGAGCTTGCTGTTGTCGCCCTCATAGCCATAGCAGTCGTAGCACTCGCCTTCTTCGTCACCATCGTAGCTCGGACCCTGATGGCGTATGCCCAGAACGGTTTCGATGAAGCGCGGCATCTGTGCTGGTTCCACGCGCAGAAATTGCACGTCCACCTCCGACACGTTCACTGTCACCACCGGCAGGCCGCCGTTCTGTTTTGCGGGCAGTACCGTTCCCTTGCTGGCGAAGAAGAAGGAGGGCGGCATTTCTTCGCTGGCAACGTCACACTCCTTGGCTGCCACGAGCTTGGCGCCGGCGGCGGCTTTGAACTCGGCGGCGATGCGGATGCGGTAATTACGTTGTGGCTTGATGTAGGGGAAGAACAGCACGCGCGGGTTGCTGCCGATTACCCAGCTGCCGGGGAGGATTTTCTCGTTGCTGCTGGCCTTGCCGTTCTGTGCCGGACCCTGATTGGAGCTTTGTTCGCTGCTGCTGTCTGCTGCGCCATCAATGCGGCCCAGATCCACCACCTGCAGCAGCTTGTCGAAGGCTTGACCGCTTGCCACCGGTTCCGAAAACACGACAGCCAGGGCGGGCTGGTCTTCGAACAGGCGGGATTGGCAGGTATTGGCTTCAAAGGGGCCATCAGCCTGGGCGATCACGGCATCGCCACCGATCATCTGAGGGGGTCGCTGCGTTTTCCACCACCAACCGGCCATCGCAGCCAGGGCAATGAATGCGGCCGCAATTGCGGCGAGGAGTTTGTGCCTGGTCATGCTGGAATCCCCGGGAGGCGTGCCTGGATCGCTACACGTGCGGTCAGGGCTGTGTTGTGATGGCAGAATTCTGCCATCCGGACCAAAGGCGGAACGGGGCCGGAAGGGCAGGAGTGGCAGGCGTGCGACGGATGGCGTGTCAGCGTCGTTGGCGCGTTGAATCAGGCATCCGTTCTGGGGATTTCGCCATCCAGCTGGCCGCTTAGAAAGTCGAGAGCATCCTTGAGCATGGCCGGGCTGATGGTGTGGCCTGTGGCGTACTCCTTGAGGTCTGCTGCCGCACCTTTTTTCGAGAAATACTTACAGGCTGTGACCGATTCGGAGCAGGCCACAACTTCGTCCTGGCTACCGTGTTGAAGCAGCAGGTTCAAGTGCTGCATGGCCGTGGCCGGTGCCGCTTGCGCTGTGCAAGCGGCAAGCAGGCGTCCGGCAATGCTGACGACGCTCTGCACCATCCGTGGCTCGGTGAGTGCCAGAGCCAAGGCCATGGCGCCTCCCTGGCTGAATCCGAGAATGTGTACTTGTTGCGGGGCCGCGCCGGAGCTTGTGACCAAATCTGCTATGTGCTGCACGAGCCACTGTCGGCTGGCCTCGATCTCTTCTTCATCAAAGATGCTGCCATGAGGGGAGTCAAAGCGTTCGTACCAGCGGTAATAGCCGGGAGCCATTTCGTGTGGGGCACGCAGGCTGATGACCAAAAAGCGCGGATCGACATGGCGTGCCAGAGCGAACAGGTCGTCCTCGTTGGCCCCCTTGCCATGCAGCAGGACCAGCAATGGAGGGTGCTGTGTGGAGACTTCGGGCGAACGCAGTCTGAAGTTCATTGCTCAAGATGGAAGCGAGGATGAATCCAGTCAGCATGGTCACTGCGATTCTCTCCGAGCGCGTCCGTAACTAAGGTGAGGGTTTTCGCGTTACGCACATCTACCTGAGCGTTGACTGCACTCTTGCCGCCGCTCATGGGACCGCTCTTCCAGACCAGTGCGTTGTCAGCCAGGATGCTGAACTCGGCGTAGCCGCCTCCTTCTGTAGCGTCATCAATGCCGGCACGAGTACTGAAGCTGATAGCTTTCTGCGGCACGGGAATAGTGATGCTTGATGCAGCATGTGTGCCAAAGCCGCTTGCGAACTTCTCTCCGCCGACGCGCAGGGCCCTGCCGGAAACTGCGGCGTTCAAAGCCAGATCACCCCACTCCTGCTGCACCATACGTCCCTTGATGCTGGTGGCGTCAATCCATCCCTCGTGGCTTGGCAGGGCGCGATTGACATGGAACCCGGTCGTGGCCAGCCATGAGCTGAACGCGAGAATCAGCCAGGCGCTGATCGGAATGCGCGCATAGCAGGCGCGCCAGTGGATGCTGGCCCAGAGTCTGGGTGCCAGCATCCAGAGCACAAACAACACAGTAAGCGCCGCCACTGCGTATTCGAGGGCGATTCCGCGTGGAGGCAGCAGGAGAAGGATGTTCGCGGCCGACAGCAGGCTGATCCATACGGCATGGACTGCGAATTGCCGGTTGCAGGCTGCGGCTACCAGGGCGATGACCGCCGCCGGGAACATGTAACGCTCATGCATTGCCGGCAGAAGAAGGAAGAAGGCACAGGCCGAGATGATGGCATTCCGCCAGTGAGTGGATTTTTGTTGTGTAAGGAAGGAACTGGTCGTCAGCACAAGACCAAGCGCAGCATAGAAACCCATGCCCAGATATTTCGGCGTAAATAGCCTGTACCAGCCCTCCGGGCTGGCCGCCCAGTCGAAGATAACCAGACTGTCCGGTCGCATGTTTAAGCCAAACAGGTACCAGAGATTGGCCCCGTTCATCGTGGCATAGGGGTACAGGCTGGACGCCTTCAGGTAGGTCTGATCAAACATTGACCCTGTGCTGCCTGCAAGGAAATAGGGCAGCAGCAGGAGCACCGCGATACCAAGTGCGGGAACAGCTCCGAACCACAGGCGGTGGCTGTGCCGGCGATGCCACAGGAGCGGCAAGATGACCGGGGCGACGCAGATAGTCTGGAACTTGGTCAGCACCGCGATCACGAGAATGGGCAGGCTCAGGATCAGGTAGCGGCCTTCAATCAGCGTATAGAGCGCCAGCACCAGCAGGAACGAGAACAGCAGGTCGACCTGTCCCCACAGCGGGCCGTCGATGAGCAAGGCAGGGTTGAGCGCGGCAAATCCGATAACGATATTCCACTCCAGATCATTCGCAACGGACCGCTTGAGGCAACGATCCAGCAGTAGCAGCAGCAGCCCGTGTGCAAGAACGATGGGCGCGTTGCACAGGTGGCGCAAGAGCAGATTGGCTTCCGGTGTGATCTGCAGGCCACTCATGAATTTGCCGACTAGCCAGAGCCAATGCATGTACAAAGGCGGGTAGTTGGCCTCCAGTTTTTCGAAGCCGTTGCGTTGCAGTTGTCCGATCCAGTCCACCCAGAATGCGATGTCGCTGCCGAAGCCATCCGTGCTCGCCAGCAAGATGTTCACAATGGTGACGACCATGAGCCAGAAGCCCAGAGGGCGCTCGCCGCTATGGCTGAATACGGACGGGTATTGTGTGGCGGAACGCTGCGGCATGATCGGCGTCGGGATAATGGTTAGGTGTCTTTTCTGCTCTTGAAGGCGCAGCCTTCCAGACGGTCTACTTGAAAGCGTGGTCGATTCTTTGCTTCGGTGTAGATCTTGGCGACGTATTCGCCTATCACGCCAAGGCTCAGCAGTTGCACGCCTCCCAGAAAGTACATCGGGATGACGGTGGAGGCCCAGCCGGGCAGGGCTTCATCGGTGAACAGGCGAATGACCAGACCCCAGCCGGCGAGCGCGAGGCTGACGATGGAAATCAGGATGCCGATCGAGGTGATCAGTCGCAGCGGGTAGGTTGAGAACGAAGTGATGCCCTGCCACGCGAAGGACAGCATCTTGCTCAGCGGGTATTTCGACTCGCCGGCGAAACGCTCGGCGCGGTCGTATTCTACGGTGGCGCTTTGGTAGCCCAGCAGGCGTACCATGCCGCGCAGGAAGAGGTTCACTTCCCTGTATTCGGACAGCGAATCAAGCGCACGACGCGAGAGCAGGCGGTAGTCGGCGTGATTGAAGACGATGTCGACTTTCATCGCGGCCATCAGCTTGTAATAGCCTTCGGCAGTGAAGCGCTTGAAGAAGGTGTCGGTGTCGCGACGCTTTCTCACGCCGTAGACGATCTCACAGCCTTCACGGTAGTGGCGAACCATCTGCGGGATGACGTCCAGATCGTCCTGCAGGTCTGCGTCTACGCTGATCAGGGCATCGCCTGGGGCGGTCATCAGGCCACAAAAAAGCGCGTTCTGATGGCCGCGATTGCGCGAGAGCTTGATGCCGCAGACTTCCGGGTGTGCGGCGGAGAGCTCCTGAATCAGGGCCCAGGTCTTGTCGCGGCTGCCGTCATCGACATAGAAAATTGCACTGGCTTCGCTGACCAGACCTTCCTGACGCATGCTGGCCAGAAGCGGAATCAGCCGGCGGGTGGTTTCGCGCAGCACTTCCTCCTCGTTGTAACAGGGAATGACTAAGCCGATGGTGGGCGTACTCATGATGGATGCCTCGAACGGAAAGACCAGATGGCGTTGATGACGTAATTCCAGACCAGCACGCAGCCGGTGGCCAGGATCTGAGCGGCTGCAACAGGCAGGCCCAGCGCGATCAGACCGAGCAGGACCAGCTGGTTGATCCCCAGACCGGCTGCCGCGGTGAGCAGAAAGCGGGGGAGACTGTCGCGGTGCCGGTGGCTGCCTCCGAAGGTGAAGCGCGCGTTGGCCCAGTAGTTGTAGAAGGTGCTCAGGCTGTAGCCGGTGGCCGAAGCTGTTGCTGCCGTGCACAGGCTGGTGGCCAGCAAGGCGGCCATGATCAGGTAGTGCAGCGCCGTGGCACTGCCGCCAACCAGCAGGAAGCGCAGGAAAGAGCTGGGGCCGAGATGCGTCATCGTGTGGCGATGGAAAAGAGGAAGAACTGCATGGAAAGCATTGCCAAAAACCTATTTATCTGCCCATAAGGGAAGTGTTTGCCATCATAACGGCTTGTCACTGTGTTGCGGCGGGGCAGATAGGCCTTCTTTGTAAGATTTTTTCTGACAGTTGCAAATATGCCGAGACGAAAAAAAGCCTGGTGATTTGGGGTCACCAGGCTAACCATCTGCTTGGCAGCAGGAGGAGTCATCGGGACGTGGCTTGCGCCACGATGATCAGTTGCCGCTGCCGGTTCCGGAATTGTTGTATTCCCAGAAACGGGCGGTTGAGCTGGAATAGGCCGCGCCATTGGTGCCGGCCGCCCAGGGATCGGTGATGCGGACATGCGCGCTGATGGCTGTGTCACGTATCACCAGTTGGCCTTTGGCGCCCGATTGCGCCCAGTTTCGACCCAGATAAGTCTTGCCGGTGCCCGCGCTGCCGGTGGAGTTCAAGGTGCTGTTGGTGACCAGGAAGCCGTAGCTGTTGGTCGACTGGGTGCTGGGGGCAAAAATGTAGCTGGTGGCCGAGGCGCCCAGACGCGCGCCGGTGTACTGGATGGTGCAGCCATAGAAGGCGGCGGTGCCGTGACCGAAGATGAAGTCCACATCCCCCTGCACGAAGCTCGACTTGAAGAAGGCGCGGATTACCGTGCTGTAGCTGGTTGAGCCAATGAACAGGGTGTCCTGATTGCCGATCACCTGCACGTTCTCGAAGATCGCCTTGTCGCCGCGCACCGATAAGGCCAGGGCGGACTGGTTGCTGCCGCTGTAGCTGCCCTCGGTGTAGCTGTTCTTGAACGTCAGGTTGCGGGCGCGGAAGTCTTTGGACATCACCGTGAAGCTGGCACTGTCACTGGTGCCGACAGTGGTAGCCGAGGCGTTGCTGGCGCACTTGGAGGTGGCGGTGCCGGTGGCTTTTGGCGTCAGGTTGGAATTGTTGTAATGAAGCACTGTGTTGCCAGCGCTGGCGTCCAGACCGTAGAGCGTGATCGGTGGCGCGGAGGCGGGGATGCACACCACTTCCTTGTAGGTGCCGGCCTTCACGCTGATGTACTTGCGGCTCGTGCCGCCAGCCGATACGGCGGCGTTGATGGCAGCCTGGATGGTGGTGTAGCTGGCGCTGCCGTCGGCGGCGACCTTGTAGTTGGCGGTGAAGCCACTGATGGCGCCAACGCCGCCAGTGGGATCCCAGTTATCCGTCGTGAGCGAGCCGATGGTGCCGGCCTGGGCCATGTACTTCGAGATCGTGTAGCCGGCCGCTGCCGTACTGCTCAGTTGCGGGCGGGCGGTGGTGGAGCTGACGGCGAGGGCACCCGGGCTGGCCAGCAGGCTGGCAGCCATGAGCGCCAGCGCGCCGATAAGGCGGTGGCTTGATTGCATGTTTGTCTCCAAAAGTCCGTTGTGAAACGTGATTGGCCTTTTTCAGGCTCTGGGCCGGATGTTTCCGGTCACGCGATTATAGTTCTGATATCGGTAACAAATGGAGTCTTTATCGGTTTTTGCAGGCTTGCCCGGGGGCGGCGGGCTCAGGCGCCGGGCAGGCGGATGTGGAATTGGCTGCCCGTGCCGGGCGTGCTGCGTACTTCGATTTGGCCGCCCAGTGTGTCTTCGACGATGTTGCGCACGATATCGAGACCGAGTCCGGTACCACCCTGGCCGGCGCGCGTCGTGAAGAAGGGTTCGAAGATGCGCGCCTGGACTTCTGGGGCCATGCCGCTGCCGTTGTCGCTGATCTGCAGGCAGGCGCAGCCAGTTTCATCCCGCCTGGCTTCGATGCGGATCTGCTGCGTGCCGTCGCCGACATTACCGGCCGGAAAGGCATGGGTGAGGGCATTGCTGACCAGGTTGGTGATGACCTGGGCCAGCGGGCCGGGGTTGGTGTCGAGCTCCAGATCTGGCGGGATGTTGAATTCAAGACGTGTGCCACGTCCCTTGAACATGGGTGAGAGGGTGTAGCCAAGCTGCTCTAGCCAGCTTCGCAGCATGATTTGGCGGCGCATCGAGGTGGCTTGATCCAGCGCCATGTCCTTGAAGCCTTCGAGCAACTCATGGGCACGCTCGAGATTGCGGTCGAGCAATTTGCGGGCTTCGCTGACGGTATCGAGGAAGTCGCTGAGATCGCGCTGGCGCAGGGTGCCGTCTGCCTGCTTGCGGCGAACGCTGGCGAGGTTTTCATCCAGGATGCCGCTGGCCATCCAGCTGTTGCTGATCGGGTTGCTGATGTCATGAGCGAAGAGCGCCACCAGCTTGCCGAGGGTGGCGAGTTTTTCGCTCTGGGCAAGTTGCAGATGGGTGGATTCGAGGCGGGCGAGGGTTTCGCGCAGGGACTGGTTGGCTGCCTCCAGCTCGCGGGTTCGTTCGGCCACGCGTTCGCTCAATGAGGCGTTGGCTTCCGAGAGTAGGCGGGCATTTTCGGCGTGTGCGGCGAGCAAGGCCTGCTCGGCCTGCTTGCGTTCGGTGATGTCCTGATGCGTGCCGGAGAGGCGCCGCGCCGTGCCATCTGCGGCACGTGCAGTGACTTCGCCACAACTCTGGATCCAGCGATATTCGCCACTCTTGCAGCGCACGCGTATGTCCACGCGGTATTGCTCGATCTGGCCTGAGCTGAGGGCCTGGGCTGCGCTCATGAGGCTGGACAGGTCATCCGGGTGGACCCGTGCGGTGAAGGCATCGACCGACTCGTCCATTTCTTCGTCGGTATAGCCGAGCATCTGTTTCCAGCGCGCATCGAAACGGTTGCGGCCCGAGTCCAGCTCCCATTCCCAGCAGCCCAGGCGCCCAGCGGCCAAGCTCAGTTCCAGGCGCTGCTTGGCTTCGCTGAGTTCCTGGGTGCGTCGGCCGACTTCGTTTTCTAGGCCTGTATTCAGCGTCGACAGGGCCTGTAGGCTGGTGTCGAGACGGCTGCGCGCCTCGGCAAAAGCGGCCAGCAGACTGCCCAGTTCATCACGGTGTGGATATGTCGGCTGGGCCATTTCATCTGCCGCGCCTTTGCGCCAGTGGCGCAAGGCTTCGGCCATGGCGGCCAGTGGCTGCGATAGCTCGCGGTGGATGATCCAGTAGAAGAGGGCCCACAGCGCGGCGGCCATGACGAAGGAGTTGAGCAGGGTGGCCAGAAGGCTGTAACGCATCTGCGCGAGCATCAAGGCGTGACTGGAGTACAGCTCGAAGTGACCGACCGTGATGGTGTTTGTGCCGGGCGCTGCGTGTTCCAGCGCTACGCTCAGCGGTGGCATTCCAGCAGGTTGGCGGGCATCGAGATTCCCTGCCCAGATCAGCACGCGGCCGACTTCGTCGCTGATACGGATGGCGCTGACCACTGGTGAGCGCTCAATGCCGGCGGCGAGATCGGCCAGCTGGCGTCGGTCCATGGCCCACAGCGCTTCGCCCAGACTGGGTGAGAAAGCGCGTGCGAGGTAGTTGAGCTCGCTATCAATGGCCTGGCGGGTGGAGACGTACAGAGTGAACAGTTGCAGCGCGGTGAGTGCCGCCGCCAGCAGCAGATAGGCAGGCAGGAGCTGGCGGAACAGGCGGCGGGCGAGTAGATGCGGCGAGCGCATGCGGAGTCCAGAAGTAGCGACGCCCCCAGTCTAGCCGCGGTTGTTACCTGCCCGATTCGCTTTATGTGTTAAATGCATCAAATTCTGCAATTCATTTGCGAAGTCTGTGATTTTTTACCGCACTTCCTGGGCGCTGAGGCGCTTTGCCGGGTACTGGGCGCTGAAGCATGGCGCTGGCGCGCGGCACCAGATGATGCGGGCTATTGCCGATCAGGTCGCGACGATTGATGTCGACGAGAAACTCGCGGATCAGCTCATGGTTATCCGGGTCGTGGTAGCGGAGCAGCGCCTTGTGCAGCCTGCGCTGTTTGGCCAGGCGCGGCGTCTCCACGTCTTCCGAATCCTGGGAGACTTTCCTCAGCGGATTCTTGCGCGAGTAGTACATGGCCGTGGCCATTGCTAGTGGCGTGGGCGTGAAGGCCTGAACTTGATCCGGGCGGAAGTTGTTCTGCTTCAGCCACAGCGCCAGATTCAGCATGTCTTCATCCGCCGTGCCGGGGTGGGCGGCGATGAAGTAGGGCACCAGATGCTGGGTCTTGCCGGCTTCCTTCGAATACTTGTCGAACATCTTGCGGAAGCGCTCAAACGTGCCGATGCCCGGCTTCATCATTTTCGAGAGCGGGCCTTCCTCGGTGTGCTCCGGCGCGATCTTCAAGAGACCCGAGACGTGGTGCGTCACCAGCTCCTTCACATACTCCGGCGAGCGCACGGCGAGGTCGTAGCGTAGCCCCGAGCCGATGGTGATCTTCTTCACGCCGGGAATCGCGCGCGCCTTGCGATACAGCTCGATCAGCGAATCGTGGCTGGTGTTGAGGTTTTCGCAGATGCCCGGGTACACGCAGGACAGGCGCCGGCAGGAGGTCTCGATCTTCGGGTCCTTGCAGGCCATCCGGTACATATTGGCGGTCGGCCCGCCAAGGTCCGAGATATGCCCGCGGAATTCCGGGATCTTGTCGCGGATCTCCTCGATCTCTTTCAGGATCGATTCGTGCGAGCGGCTCTGGATGATTCGCCCTTCATGCTCGGTGATCGAGCAGAAGGTGCAGCCGCCGAAGCAGCCGCGCATGATGTTGATCGAGAAACGGATCATCTCCCAGGCCGGGATGCGCGCCTTGCCGTAGCTCGGGTGCGGCGCGCGGGCGAAGGGCGCGTCGAAGACGTAATCCATCTCCTCCGTACTGAGCGGAATCGGCGGCGGATTCAGCCATACGTCGCGCTCGCCATGTGTCTGGCGCAGCGCGCGAGCATTGCCCGGATTGGATTCGAGGTGGAAGACGCGCGAGTTGTGGGCGTAGAGCACGCGATCCTCGACGATGGCTTCATAGCTCGCCAGGCGCACCACGGTCTTGGCGCGCTGCGCCTTGCGGGCCGCCACGCGGGCGGCGGCGGGCACGATCTGCACCGGCAGCGAGCCGTCGGCATTCGGCGCGGTGGCGGTCTGCTGCGGCTCCATGGCGTAAGGGTCGGGATGCGGATCGACGCGGCCGGGCTTGTCCAGACTCAGCGAATCGATCTCGCTCCAGTCCGCGTCCGGTAGCCAGTCTTTTTTGACCATGAAAGCCGTGCCGCGCAGATCGCGGATTTCGCTGATTGGCTCGCCAGCAGCCAGTCGGTGCGAGAGTTCCACCAGCGCACGTTCGGCGCTACCAAAGATCAGCAGGTCGGCCTTGGAATCCGGCAATACGGAGCGGCGTACCTTGTCGCTCCAGTAATCGTAATGCGCGATGCGGCGCAGGCTGGCTTCGATGCTGCCGATGATCACGGGCACGCCGGGGAAGGCCTCGCGCGCACGCTGGGCGTACACGGTGACGGCGCGATCCGGCCGCTTGGCGGGCGCGGCGTCCGGCGTGTAGGCGTCGTCCGAGCGCGGCTTGCGATCCGCCGTGTAGCGGTTGATCATCGAATCCATGTTGCCGGCAGTCACGCCGAAGTACAGGTTCGGTTTCCCAAGGGCACGGAAGGGCTCGGCCGAGAGCCAGTCCGGCTGGCTGATGATGCCGACGCGAAAGCCCTGGGATTCAAGCAGACGCCCGATCAGCGCCATGCCGAAGCTGGGGTGATCGAGGTAGGCGTCGCCGGTGACGAGGATGATGTCGCAGCTGTCCCAGCCGAGCGCATCCATTTCCTTGCGACTCATCGGAAAGAAGGGGGCGGGCTTCAGTTTCGGGCGGTGGCGCGGCCAGCTGGCGAGGGGGCGGGGATCGGTTTGCATCAGGCCGAGATTCTACCCGTGAAAGCCTTGCAGGAAGCCCTGCGCAAGGTGTGGACTCTTGTCACGCCGGCGCATGCCAGCACGGGGCTCAGCCCCGTGGCGCCGGATGATTTCGCAAGGGTCGCTTCAGCGTGTGCGCACGCGGAAGTTTGCAACGGAACGCAGCAACTCGTCGGCGAGCTTGTTGAGCTCGCTTGCGGTGCGGGCCGCTTCACTGACCTCGGCATATACGTGCTCGGACATGCGGGCGATGTGTTCCACGTTCTGCGCCACGCTTTCGTTGGTGCTGCGGTGCTCGCGCAGGGCCGTGTTGATCTCGGCAACTGAAGCCAGCACGCGATCCGCGCTGCTGCATACGGCCAGCATGCGGTCCCCTGAGGCTGCGCTGAGCTGGCTGCCCTGCTGCACGCGGGCGACGCCCTGTTCCATGCCTGCGGCGGCGGCGGCCGTATCCTGGCGGATGGCATTGACTGTACGGACGATCTCGTTGGAGGCCTGGGTGGTGCGTTCGGCGAGCTTGCGTACCTCGTCGGCCACCACCGCAAAGCCACGCCCTTGCTCTCCCGCACGGGCAGCTTCGATGGCAGCATTGAGGGCCAACAGATTGGTCTGGTCGGCGATCTCGCGGATCACCGAGATCATGTGGGCGATCTCTTCGGAGCGCTCGCCCAGCTTGCGGATCGAGGCCGCCGAACCTTCGACCACGCTGGCGATACTGCCCATTTCGGTGACGACCTGGCTCACCATCTGATTGCTTTCGGTGGCTCGCTGGCGTGATTCGGAGGAGGCCGATTCGGTATCCCCTGCGTAGTGTGAAATCTCGCCCAGACTGACCGACATCTGCTCCACCGCAGCGGCCATGGCGGATGCCGAGCTGGATTGCTGTTCCGCGTCATCGCTGACTTTGGCCGCGCCTGCAGTGAGCGCAGCAGCGGCCGTCTGCAAGTGTTGGGCGTCGTTTTGCACCATTCGCAGCACATCTTCTACCCGGTCGCACATGGTGTTGAAGCCAGTGGCCACACAACCCAGCTCGTCGCGGCTATCGAGTGCCATGCGTTGGGTGAAATCGCCCTGGCTCATGGCCTGGGTGCCTGCCGAGAGTTCGTCCAGCCCTTCACGCAGGCTGTGATAGAGCGTGGCCAGCCCAAGTAGCAGCAGCAAGGCGCCGGCCCCGCTGCTGCCGATCACCAGCAGCATCATGCGGCTTGCTGAACTGGCCCGCGCGTCGAGCTGCTCGCGCAGGCGCGGCAGGTAATAACCCTTGCCGTCCTTCACCAGCAGCCCGATCGAGTCGGTCAGGCGCTTCCACCACTCGGCTGGCTCGATGCCGAAACGTGCGCTGAGCACCTCTTCGCGGGTGAGTTTGCGGGCTTCTGCCACTTCTGTGTCCATCTGCGCAGAGAAGGTCTCGAAGTGCTTGCGCGCGTCAGCATCCTGCTGGCTTGCGAAGTGCAGCGCGGAGCGCATCTGTTGCCACATCAGTGCGAGCTCGCCCGACAGGGCCGAGAGGGCTTCGCGTTGGCTATCGTTGATCTGCTTGGCGGCGAGGATGCCGTTGGCGGCGCCACGCAGCTTGCCCAGGCGTTCGGTGACTTCCGGCATGTACATGGTCAGCGCGGCAATCGCGTAGTAGGTGTGTGCTTCCGGATCGAGCGCCAGACCGGATACATCATTGAGTTGTTGCACCAGCTTGATCAGGGCGTTGATGGTCTGGGTGTGGGCAGCAAAATTCTGCGGACCGGGCAGGGCAAGGCCGCCTTCACGCAGCTTCTGCCAGTCGTCCATGATGGTTCTGGCCGGTTGTTGCAGCGCCCATGCGGCTGGGGTGGCCTGGGCAGCGCTGGCAAAGGCACGTGCGGCTTGCTCGACTTCCGGGGTTTTCTTGTCGAGCCCTGCGCGCATGCCGGCATTGCCGCCGAGCGCCCCGGCGCTCATGCCGCGGTGTTGCTGCAGCAGGAGCAGAAATTCCAGGGTAGGCTCGAACATCGCGAGGCCTTCGCGCTCGGCCTTGGCGGTTTGCCAGGTACGGAACTCATGGCTGCTGGAAAGGCTCACCAGCAGAACCATCACGATCAGGGCAAAGCTGCCCACGATGGCGAACTTGAGATTCCAGTTCAGGTGCTTGAACAGGCGCAGCAGTGGCGCGAGCAGGGTTTTCATGCGCAGGGCTCCGGCAGCAAACAGGGATACATCTGCTTTAACGGCCGCCGTGGGAAAACCCTGAGCCAGTGATTCGGGCGGAATTCTCTGGCCTGGAGTGGTGTTTTGGGGCACTCCGCAATTTTCATCAAGCCGCAGCCGGCTGGTCTGAGGCATCATTCGCGATCATCTTCTTTAGCGCCCTGCCGGAGGAAACCTCATGAAGTCCATGAATGCCTGCCGTACCGCCCGTGCCAGCCTGCTGGCCACGGCCCTGCTTGCTCTGGCCGGCTGCGCCGGAATGGGCTTGCAGAAGCTCTCCGGTACCGTTGTGCAGGGCGTGGTGTCGCAAGGCGGGCCACTCGCCAAGGCCCGGATTGTGGTGACCGATGCGCTGGGCCAGAAGAAAACCGCCAGTGCTGATGCGCAGGGGCACTACGCCTTGAACGTGGACGGGATGCAAGCTCCGCTGATGCTGCTGGCAGTGGAGCCCGGCAACAACAACTGCACCGATAGCACCAAACCCTGGGCCAAGTGTTTCGGCGCCTTGCTGCCGGAGCTCAAGGCCAATGCGAGCAATACCGCCAACATCAACGCCCTTTCTGATCGTGCCGTGAGCAGTGTGGCCAGTGCGCTCAAGCTCAAGGGGCCACAGGAATTGCTCGAAAAAGGCAGCACAGAAGGAATCGAGGCTGCATTGATCCGCGATCGCAGTGCTGGTGGGCGCAAGGCCGTGCTGCAGGCGCTCAAGGATGCTGGAGTGCCGGATGCCGAGAGCTTTGATCCGGTGACGACGCCGATGCTGGCCGATGGCAAGGGTGTGGATGCCGTACTCAGTGCGCTGGTGCATAACCGGGGCTACGACAATGACACCGGAGTGCCCGGCGGTACCGCGATACTGGATGCTGACTATCGCTACGTCGGCAACGAAGAGCCGCTGAACCTGGCGCGCGCCCAGGCGGCGCTGGCACGTGCCAAGGATCCGGTCTACACCCGCGTGATCATCGTGGGCGATTCCACGGCCAGTACTTACGAGGGCTTCCGCCTGCCGCGCATGGGCTGGGGCCAGGTTTTCGAAGAGCTTTTCAAGCCCGAGGCCAAGGTCAAGGTGCTCAACAATGCCAAATCCGGCCGCAGCTCGCGCAACTTCTACAATCAGGGCTATTTCCGCCAGATGATGCAGTACGTGCGCCCCGGCGATTACGTGATCATCCACCATGGTCACAACGATCAGAACTGTGATGCTGCCAAGGCCAAGCGCGGAGCGGCTGATGTGGCCAATGCCTGCACCTATCCGAACGATGCGCAGGGCCGCAAGCAGTTTCCGCAGGGCAAGCCGGAGCTGAGCTTCCAGAACTCGCTAGAGGTCTATGTCAAGGAAGCGCGTGCCAAGGGGGCTATCCCGATCATCATGACGCCTACCACCCGCGTCTGGAACAAGGATCGCAAGGAGGGCTTCCCGGTGGTGCCGAATCACTTCACCTCGGCCGGCCAAGGCAATAACGGCTTCGCCTTTGTTGGCGATTACAGCCAGACCATTCGTGATACGGCGCGGGCCAGCAAGCTGCCGCTGATCGATATCGAGGCCAAGACCATTGCCTTCGTCAACGCCCATCAGGATGACTGGAAAAAGTACTGGCTGGCGGTAGATCCGGCGCTGTACCCCTTCTATGCCAAGGAACCCAGCGGCACCCTGGCCAAGCCGGATACCACGCACTTCCAGGAAGCGGGCGCACGTGCCGTGGCCCAGATGGTGGCGCAGGGCATCAAGGAAACGCCGGAGCTGAAGGCGCTGGCTGACAAGCTGAAGTAAGCGGCGGGGATCACACAGCAAAACGCCCACCTTTCGGTGGGCGTTTTGCCTTGTGGCGTGGGCGCTTTTAACGCCAGCGGCTGCGTGCCCAGCGCTCCATGTCGGCTGTGCTGTAGAAGCTCCAGGCCACGGCGCGGCTGATTTTCTGGCCTTGGGCCATGTCCAGCGTGCGCATGTTGCGGGCGCCGATGCGCTCGATCTGGGCGTAGATCTGCGGCAGGTTGTCCTGTTTCGAGACGAGCGTGCTGAACCACAGGATGTTGTCGGCCAGCGGCCGGCTCTGGCTGATCATCTGGCGAATGAACTCGCGCTCGCCGCCTTCGCACCACAGTTCATGGCCGAGACCTTCGAAATTCAGCAGCGGTTTTTCGGTGACTTCCTTGCCGATGTTGCGCAGCTTGCGCTGGCTGCCGGCGGCCGCTTCTTCGGCTGAGGCGTGGAAGGGCGGGTTGCACAGGGTGAATTCGAAGTACTCGTTTGAGTTGATGGCGCCAGCGAGGATGTCGTCCGGATGTGTCTGCTGGCGCATCTCGAGCGCACCGGCGAGATTGGCGTTGTCCGCGAAGATCTTCTCGGCGTTCAGGAGGGCCGTCTGGTCGATCTCGGTGCCGACGAAGTTCCAGCCGTAGAGCGTGTGGCCCAGCATTGGGTAAATGGCGTTGGCTCCGCAGCCGATATCCAGTCCGCGTACCTTTTCGCCGCGCGGGAGCGTGCCACGGTTGCTGGTTGCGAGCAGGTCGGCCAGGTTGTGCAGGTAGTCGGCGCGGCCCGGGATCGGCGGACACAGATAGCCCGGCGGCAGATCCCACGCGCGGATGGCGTAAAAGTGGGCCAGCAGCGCCGCGTTGAGCGTCTTGACGGCTGCCGGGTCGGCAAAGTCGACGCTCAGATCGCCGTGCGGGTTGGGGCGCACGAAGGCTTGCAGCGTCGGGTGGCTGGCGATCAGTGCGGGGAAGTCGTAGCGCTCGCGGTGCTGGTTGCGCGGATGCAGGCCGCTCTTGGCCGCCGGAAAGGTCTTTTTATGAGGCATGGCGAAGCTTAGCAGGAAGCCCCCGGATTACGCGCCGCGGATGCAGCCCGCGAGGGTGGCCAGCCCGCGTTCCATTTCTTCGGGCGTCGAGCGGCTGTAATTGAGGCGCAGATACTGGCGGCCTTGCTGCGGGTCCGGAAAGAAGGCTTCGCCGGGCATGAAGGCCACGCCTTGTGCCAGAGCCTTGTCCAGCATTGCGCGGGTGGCGCTGAGTTCGCCGCGCAGGCGCAGCCAGAAGAAGAGGCCGCCGCGTGGCGTCTGCCAGTCCGCGATGTCGCCAAAGTGGCGCGCCAACGCGGCCTGCATGGCGTCGCGGCGTAGCCGGTAGCCACTGCACAGCTTGCCGAGATCGCTGGCTTGGGTGCCGCCAGCCAGCCAGTGCGCCACGGCGGCCTGGCCCGGGCGCTGGGTGTGCAGGTCGGCGGCCTGCTTGAGGCGCACCAGATGCGGCAGCAAGGCCGGGTGGGCGGCGAGGTAGGCGATGCGCAGACCCGGCCAGAGGATCTTGGAAAAGCTGCCCAGATAGATCCAGGGCGCGCGTTTGAGCAGCGCGCAGATCGGCGTCATCGGGTGATCGACGTCCAGTGCCACGCTGCGATAGGGCTCATCTTCGATCAGGGGCACGTTGTAGCGGTCCAGCAGTTCGGCGATGCCGGTGCGGGCGGCCGGGCTGTAGCAGGTTCCGGATGGATTCTGGAAGCAGGGGATCAGATACACACAGCGCGGTTTGCGTGTGGCCAGCAGCGCTTCGAAGGCGGCGAGGTCCGGCCCTTCGGCGCCGAGTGGCACGCTGGCGATATCAGCACCGAAGAGTTCGAATACCTGCAGCGCGGCGACATAGGTGGGCCCCTCGACGAGCACAGGGCTGCCCTCGTCGATGAAAAGCTTGGCGGCAAAATCCAGCCCTTGCTGTGAGCCGGACAGGGCTAGCACCTGCTCGGCGCTCACTTCCAGACCCATGCTGCCGATCCACTCGGCTACTGCTGAGCGATAAGCCGGTTCGCCTTCGCTCGTGCCGTACTGGTGGAGGGCCGAGTTGGCAAAGACCTCCAGCGGCAGGGTGGGCATCAGGTCCGCCGCTGGCAGGCCACCTGCGAAGGAGATCATGCCGGGCTGCGCAGCCGCGGCGAGGATGTCGCGCACCAGCGAGGATTTGAGGCGGGCTGTGCGGTGGGCCAGTTCGAATTCGGGCTGAGTGGGGGCGAGGGACACGGCAGACTCCAAGTAAGTCATGTATATTGACCAATATCCTTGAGTGTCGAATTAAAGTCAATATGCTTGACGTAAATTCTCCCGAGCGGGAAGCTGAGCTGTTTGCCGCCATCGAGTTGTTCTTCTATGCCTTCCGGGCCTTCACGGCCAAGCCGGATGCGATTCTCGCCGAGCGCGGATTGGCGCGTCTGCATCACCGCATCCTGTATTTCGTGGCGCGGCGCCCGGGTCAGCGCGTCAGCGATCTATTGGCCACCCTCGGGGTCAGCAAACAGGCGTTGCACGGGCCGCTCAAGCAGTTGGTGGAGCTGGGGCTGGTGCAGGTGGCAGCCGATGCCAGCGATGGCCGCGCGCGTTGTTTGTCGCTGAGTGCTGCAGGGGCTGAACTGGAGGCACGCCTGTCGCAGACCCAGCGCGAGCTGATGGCCGGGATATTTGCTGTACAGGGCAGGGCCGCCGAGCAAGCCTGGCGCGAGGTGATGGCAGGGTTCGCAGAGCAGGTTTGAGGGCAGGATTTCCGGCCTGGATCAAGGCAAGTCCAGCTGCTTGGGTTAGGATGCTACGGCGAATGGCGCGTGCCTTCGTCGGTTCAACAGGAGCAAGTGGATGCGTGGTTTGAGGGGGGTGCTGGCGCTGCTGGTCGTGTGTGCTTTGAGTGCCTGTGGCGACAGCGACAAAATCCGCATCGGTTTTCTCGGCGGTCTCTCTGGCCGCTATCAGGATCTGGGTAATGCGGGCCGTGATGGCGCGACCCTGGCCGTGGAAATGCGCAATGCGCAGGGTGGGGTGGGCGGGCGTCTGATCGAGCTGGTAGCGCGCGATGACGAACAGGATGCGACCCAGGCACGCCGTGCGCTGGATGATCTGGTGGCCATGCAGGTTGCGGCCGTGGTCGGGCCGATGACCAGCAGCGTGGCGGTGGCGGTGGCACCGCGTCTGGCCCAGACCGGCACCGTGATGCTGGGCGTGCATACCACCACGACCGAACTCACCGGCAAGGACGACATGTTCTTCCGCGTCATCGACGACACCAACAAGTATGCTTCCGAGGTCGCACGCTTTCACTACCAGCGCCGCAACGTTCGCCAGGTGGCGATTCTCTACGATCTGGCCAATGTCGATTACTCAGCGAGCTGGGTAGCGGACTACAAGCGCACCATTGAGGGCCTTGGCGGTGCCGTGGTGCGCTCGATCAGCTTCGATTCGCACTACGAGCGCAAATACGACGACATGGCCCGCACCCTGCTCGACGTGGCGCCGGACATGGTGGTGATCGTGGCCAACGCGGTGGATACCGCTGAAATCGTCGGCAAGCTGCGCGGGCAAAACGAGCGGGTGCAACTCGCCGGCTGTGGCTGGGCCAATACCGAGCGCCTGCTGGAGAACGGCGGCAAGCAGATCGAGGGCCTGCTGCTCGAGGAATATGTTGACCTGGAGGACTTCTCCCGTGTCTATCAGGATTTCCGCGAGGCCTACGTCCAGCGTTTCAAGAAAGAACCCAGTTACGGCGCCTCGATGGCTTATGAGGCTGCCAACATCGTGATGGATGCCCTGAGCCATAACCCGGACCCACGCCAGCTCAAGCAAACCCTGCTGTCTGTTGGCAGCTTCCGTGGCGTGCAGGGCAATATCCGTTTTGATCCCTATGGCGATGTGCAGCGCTCGGTTTTCTTTGCCGAAGTGCGCGATGGCCGTTTTCAGCGTTTGCGCTGAGTTCCCCCAAAGAGGAGTCTTTTTTCATGCCGGTCATTGCCGTCAAACACCCCCTGGTTCAACACAAGATCGGTCTCATGCGTGAGGCCGATATCTCGACCAAGAAATTCCGCGAGCTCACCGCTGAACTCGCGCGCCTGCTGGCCTACGAGGCCACCGCCGATTTCGAGCTGGCCCCGGTCGAGATCGACTGCTGGAGCGGCCCGACCGTGGTGCAGCAGATCAAGGGCAAGAAGGTTACCGTGGTGCCCATCCTGCGTGCCGGCCTTGGCATGCTCGATGGCGTGCTGGACATGATCCCCAGCGCCAAGATCAGCGTGGTGGGCCTTGCGCGTAACGAAGAAACCCTGCAGCCCGAGCATTACTTCGAGAAATTCGTCGGTAATCTCACCGAACGCACGGCCCTGATCATCGATCCGATGCTGGCCACCGCCGGCTCCATGATTGCCACCATCGACCTGCTCAAGCGCCGCGGCTGCAAGGATGTGCGTGCGCTGGTGCTGGTGGCCGCGCCGGAAGGTATTGCGGCGATCGATAAAGCCCATCCGGACGTACGTTGCTGGACGGCCTCAATTGACAGCCACCTGAATGAAAACGGTTACATCATTCCGGGCCTGGGTGACGCGGGCGACAAGATTTTCGGTACCACTTCCAAGTAATCCCGGTCGCGCAGCCGAGGGCTGCGCGGCTTTCATTCCCCCGCAAGAGAGACAGACATGAGCAATTCCATCACCACGGCCAGCGGCCTGATCTATGAAGACCTCATCGCCGGCAGCGGCGAAGCCGCTCAGGCCGGCCGTTCGGTGCGCGTGCACTACACCGGCTGGCTGATCACCGGCGAAAAGTTCGATTCCAGCGTGGATCGCAATGAGCCTTTCGGTTTCCCGCTGGGGGCCGGCCACGTGATTCCGGGTTGGGACGAGGGCGTGCAAGGCATGCTGCCGGGCGGCAAGCGCAAGCTCACGATCCCGCCCCATCTGGCCTATGGCGAAGATGGCGCAGGCGGCGTGATTCCGCCGAATGCCACCCTGGTCTTTGAAGTTGAATTGCTCGAAGTGGAGCCGGGGCTCGACATGACGATGCGTGACCCGATTACCACGGCCTCCGGCCTCACTTACGACGACAGCATCCTCGGCACGGGCGCCGAAGCCAAGGCCGGCAAGTATGTGTCGGTCCACTACACCGGCTGGCTCACCACCGGCGAGAAGTTCGATTCGAGCAAGGACCGTGGAGACCCTTTCAGCTTCCCGCTCGGTGGCCGTCGTGTCATCGCAGGTTGGGATGAGGGTGTGCAGGGCATGAAGGTGGGCGGCACGCGCAAGCTGCTGATCCCGGCCGAGCTGGGCTATGGTGCGCGCGGCGCAGGCGGCGTGATTCCTCCGAATGCCACGCTGGTGTTTGAGGTCGAACTTCTGGACGTTCAATAAGGCTTTGAATGGGCGTCATCCCCGCGAAGGCCGGGATCCAGTGGCTTGCGAGTGTCGCTGGGTTCCGGCTTTCGCCGGAATGACTGAAAAATGACATGAAAGACAGCAA
This sequence comes from Uliginosibacterium sp. TH139, assembly GCF_002855595.1. NCBI lineage: Bacteria > Pseudomonadati > Pseudomonadota > Betaproteobacteria > Rhodocyclales > Zoogloeaceae > Uliginosibacterium > Uliginosibacterium sp. TH139. The sequence goes on from NZ_PKRR01000004.1 coordinate 168,409, forward strand.
AGCCCCCGTTACCGCCGCGATCCGCGTGCTGCGCCAGCACCAGGCCGAGTGGTCCGACCATCTCTACGACTACGAGGAGAAGGGCGGTACAGCGGTCAGCAGCCGTGAGCTGGGCGTCGATGAGCATGCCGTGATCAAGACCCTGATCATGGAGGATGACGCGAAGCGCCCCTTGATCGTGCTGATGCATGGTGATCGCGAAGTCTCCACCAAGAATCTCGCTCGTCATCTCGGGGTGAAGGGCATCACACCCTGCACGCCTGAAGTGGCCAATCGTCATTCGGGTTATATGGTGGGTGGCACCAGTCCCTTCGGTACCAAACGTGCGATGCCGGTCTATCTGCAGCAAAGCATCTGCGCGCTGCCGCAGATCTATCTGAACGGTGGCAAGCGCGGCTATCTGATCGGCATTTCGCCGCAGGCGGTTGTGGCTATACTCAAGCCCGAACTTGTCGATGTAATGGCCTGAACGAGCAGGCCGCTTTAGGAGGAGTGTCGGGGTGCATCTTCTGCTTGGTCTGCTGTTTCTGGGTGTTTTGGCCTATCTGTTTCACCGGATCTTTCTTGCGCCAGCGGCTGTTCAGACTTCGCTGCAGCAGGCTGAGGCGGGGCGCAGCGAGCGCGGTTTTGCTTTCCTCTCGAATGGCCTGTTGTTCCTGCGCCCGCACGGTGGCGAACTGCAGCAACTGCACAGCCCCTATGTGCAGGAGGCGATTGATCGCCGCGAACGGGCACGTGATCGCCACAGCTGGAAGCAGGGCACCAGCTTCGGGATCTCGGCGGGTGGCAACATGCGCAACTTCGAGGCGGGCGACAAGCCTGTGCTAGCCACGACTGCGGCTTTCGAGGCGAATGGCGATCTGCTGTATTTCCTGAAGGATGAAGGCATTGGCGGCCTGTTCCGGCGCGAGGCTGGCAGCGGCAACGAGCTGCGGGTGCTGCTGCGTCAGCATCTGCATCTGGAAGACCTGAGCCTGTCGCCCGATGGTTCCACACTGGCGGCGTCTTCACGCCAGTCCGCCGGCATTGCCAATCTCGCATTGTTCAATCGCGACGGCAGCGCTTTCCGCGAGGTCACCGGGGGCGATACCGTGGATGCGGCGCCGGCCTGGATTCCGGATGCGCCGCGGCGCCTGCTGTTCCAGTCCTCAGGGCTGGCACGCGACGAGAATGGTTACATCGTGGCGCAGGGCAATGCGAGCATCCAGATGCTGGATATGGATACTGGCAGCGTCGCGCCCATTCTCGAGAATCCGCGTTTCGATTTTCTCAAGCCGCGCGTGAGCCCGGCGGGTGACCTGCTCTTCATCCGTCGCCCCTATGAGCTGCCGCGCTACGGCAGTGCGAGCATGTTTGTGGATACCTTGCTGTTCCCTTTCCGCCTGTTGCGGGCGGTATTTCACTACCTGAACTTCTTCTCGCTGATGTACACCCGCAAGCCGCTGACCAGTGCATCCGGGCCGGCGGTGCAGGCCGATCTGAAGAGCATCCTGTTGCAGGGGCGGCGCATCGATGCGGATAAGGCCCTGCGCAGCGAGCGACCGGTGCAGGGCGTGGCGTCGCTGGTGCCAAGCAGCTGGGAGCTGGTGAGCCGTACCCGGGCGGGACAGGAAACCGTACTGGCCACCAATGTGGCCTCTTACGATCTCGGCACGGATGGCAGCATCGTCTATTCCAATGGCCGCGGAGTGTTTGTCATCGGGCCCGATGGCCGGGCCGGGCTGGCCCTGCGGGATCAGCTGGTGGCCGAGGTGTTTGCCAGCGCCTGAGGCTCAGTGGCGGGTCGGGCGGCTGGCTGACCGACCCTGGCGCGAGCTTCGCACCGAGGCCATGAAGCCATCGAGAACCCGTTGGCGCTGCTCGATGCTGGCGGCCCCGAGGAGCGGCATGGCTTCGTCCGGCAGACGTACGCTGGCGCGGCGGTCATTGCGCACCGGGATCACCCGCCAGCCGGCCAGGAGCAGCCAATCCCACAGTTCCACACTGCAGGGCTGGGTAACCTTGATCTTGTAACCGTTGCGGGTGATGTAGGCGCCCACCTGGGGTGCCGGGGTGACCGGCAAAGCCCTGCGCTTGGTGCGAATCCCGAACAACGTCCTGAAAAAGCTCTTCATTTCTATCCCCTTGGCCTGTTTTTTCGCGACCCTAACGAGGGCAAGGGGGCGCCGCCAAGTGCTTTCTTCCTGACGTGATCCTGCGCGCGTCGAACGGCGCGCGAACAGTCGGGGGCTATTTGCCGAACCAGCCCTTGAGGGTTTCGCCCAGCCCACCACCCGAGCTGCTGCTGCCGGAGCTGCTGCCCAGGCCGATCAGCTTCAGTGCGGCCAGGCCGCCCTGGGCATAGATTGCGTCGTTCAACGAGAAACGCGCATCGTCCAGATTGCCTTGCAGGGTGAAGTCCATGTCGACTGGCCGCCGGGTGTCCGCGTCCAGCCCCTTGGCGCGGGCAAAGGCGGCTGCGGCTTCACGGGTGAGGCCGGCAAGGCCGCCGATTTCGAGCTGGCTCAGGACCATATGGCCCGGCGCCTTGAGCTGGCGCTGCGCCACTTTTGAGTGCAGATCCAGGGCCAGGCTGCCGCGCTTGATCTCGCCGGCCTTGCCCTTGAAGAGATAGGGCTCGACGAGCTTGAGTGGCACGTTCGCGAGTTTGAGTTTCAGGTCCGAGTCCATATTGGCTGGCACCAGATCGCCCTCGAGTGCCAGGCTGCCCTGGCCTGCGACACGGGCCTGCAGATGCAGGAGGGCGGTCTCGTCCATGGTCGGCAGAAGCAGATTTTCAAGTGACAGCTCGATCTGGTCGAGCGGGATGTGCAGGGGCTTGGCGGCGACCGTGGCATCAAAGAAATCGACACGGCTGTTGGCGAGCGTGATGCGTTCGATGCGGATCTTCGGCCCGCTCGTGCTGGCTGCGGGCGCTGCTTCCGGCTTTGCGGCGGGTTTGGCGGGTGCCTCGAGCAGGGCCGGCAGAATCTTGAGGCCGGCGCGGCTGCGTAGCACGCTCAGGGCGGCATCCTCGATTGCGATCGAGCGGACCACGATGGTGGACGAGAGCAGGCTGCGTAGTGCCGGGGTGACGCTCACACGTTCGGCGCGTAACTCGTCGGCGGCCGGCCAGCCGGGGCGGCTGGCCTTGATGCGCAGTCCTTCGATCTCGATATGGGCGAGGCTGATGCGGATCTCGCGCACTTCACCGGTGGTGCCCAGCGCGGCGACAATCTGCTGCTTCAGGATGTGCAGCGCGGCAAAGTAGCCGGCCACGAGCAGCACGGCCAGCAGTGGCAGACCGATCAGCAGGGAGAGGCGGAGTTTGCGGGATTTCATGATTTCTGTTCCTGATCGGAAGGAGTTAAGCCTGGCGTTTTCAGCGTGATCATTTCCATAGCACTTCTACTCGGTTGGGCATCTCAGGCAGAACTCGAACCTGAAGAATGCTGCCGATGCTGATCTTGTGCCGCCTGACTTGCGGCCCGGACTCACAGATTGTCGTGACAAAGGGTGGCACGCCGTCATTGCACTGGATCTCGACGCACAGATTTACCCATGTGGTGTCGCCACTGAGGTTTCCTGTTTCATAGAGACTCAATACCCTGGCGCTCGCTGCTTGCGCGTTGGCCTCGAATTTCATGCGCTGCCTGAGACTGCGGAGCCCCGTTTTCAGAAGATAAAGGGCTATGAGTACGCCGGTTGCAGGGCCGATCCAGGGCGTGATCTGCTGGATGATTTCAGGGATGTCTGCCCATGAAGTCATGCTTGCGTATCTCCTGCCAGGGCTTGCAGCCAGTGCGAAAAACCGGGGTCGGAAATTTCATATTGCCCGCGCTCGCGGCGGGTGATGATTTCGTCGCGCAGCAGGCGTTCGGCGGCGGACTGTACGGCCGTCGTGCTCGGGGTGGCGGCGCCGAGGGTGGTGCCCATGCGCGCCCGGGTGTCTTCGGCGAACAGCGGCGCGCTGGCGAGCACGGCCTGCAGCACCAGCCGGTCGAGGATGGGCAGCGCCTTGAGAATCTTGGCGTACTGAGCTTCGTCGTGTACGTCGTGCAGTTTCAGGGCTACCGCTTCGGCCAGGCTCAGATCAGCGTTCAGCACCATGGCTTCGACCACTGCGCGCAAGCGCCCTGGCACATGGCCGGTGGCCTGGAACTCTTCCCACAGACGCGATTCATCCAGCGCACGGCCCGTGGAGCGCGTGAAAGCGGCGGCCAGATGGCTGCAGAAACCGCGATCCAGGGTTGGCAGCTCGATATTGGTGCCGAAGTGGAAGAAGGGCGCGCGCGCTTCCGAGAACATGCGCCGCAGGCCTTCGCGTGAGGAGCCGGTGAACAGCACCTTGAGCTGATCCTTGTTTATATCGAGGCCGGTGCGCAGGCCGCCGAGCAATTCCTCGTTGCGCGGCAGGCGGGTGAGGATCTGTGCTTCGTCCAGCAGCAGCAGGCAGCGCCCGCCACTGGCCAATGCCTGTACGACCTCGGTTAGCGAGTGCGGCGCGCTGGCGGGCTGGCTGCCAAGTTCTGCTTTCACGCCCAGTAGTTCGGCCGAGACGCGGGCGGTGAGCGGTTTGAGCCAGCGCTTGAGGCGGCCCGCTGCGAATTCGGCAAGAGAGAGGCGGAAAACTTCGCCGGCCTCGTCGCCATCGGTCATGAAGGAGTGGTAAAAAACCCGCCAGCCGTGCTCCTCGGCGCGCGGCGCGAGATCCTGCAGGAGGAACTCGGTCTTGCCCATGCGGCGTGGGGCGAACATTGTCAGGGCATGGGAGAGGCCGCTGTCGAAAGCCATCAGCACCGAGTCGGCCAGTGCGCTGCGAGGATAGTGCCAGTAATCAGGAGAGGCCATGTCGAGCCCGCTTTACGATCAATTATGTGGATTGATCATAATTACGCGCGCGCCCGAAATCCAGCCTGAAGCATCGGCTCAAGCCGGCCTTCCGTCGTTTTCGCAAAGAAAAAGCCTCTCCCGGCGCATACCGGGAGAGGCTTCTGGCTGAGGCGCGTTCAGTGCTGGCCGCGTAGCTGATACCAAGCGCTATAGGCCCAGCAGGCCACGCAGAAGGAGAAGGCCCATTCCAGGAAGGAGAATACGGCCAGGACGGTGAGCGGCACGATCCACATTCCGCTGCCGGTCAGATAGAGGCCCGTTGCCACCGTACTGGCGATGAACAGCAGTTTGTTGGCAAACATCTTGGCACCCGCGTTTTCCTTCTTGCCAGCCTTGCCGAGCTTTTCGAGCAGGGCCGCGTAGAGGCGATGCGAGGGGCACTTGTAGTGGCCGATGAAGCCTCGCACCAGACCTTGTACGATCAGCAGCGGCACCAGATAGGGGAAGCCCGCCAGGGCGATGACGGCGATGATGAAGGTGGTGAGGCCATCGAGGCGGGCGGCGTTGGACCACACCGGCGGTACGTCGAAGCGCAGCATGGGGAGCTCCTGAAAAGCGTGGGTGAGATCAAAATATATAACTACATAGCGATATAGTCAATACGGTTGTCTGGAGAAAAAACGGGCCCGTCTTGCAGGACGGGCCCGTTGTACTGCCGACGTGATGATTTACTTCTGATATGCGCACTTATTGGGGTTGCCGCCCGGGTTGCTGCCGAAAGCGGCGACGCTGCAGGCAATGCTCTTGCCGACACCGACATTTCTGGCTACCCATTTGCCTTTGCGGCCGAACGCGACCCAACCGGTGCCGGTGGGTACCGTGCAGGTGGCGTCCTCAGCCGAGCACTTGGAAAAGCCGGTGGGGTAGTCGCCGGTGCCGAGCAGGGCGGGCGTGGTGCTGGCCGAAGAGGTGGCTGAGGAGGCTGCTTTGGAGGAACTGGCAACCGACGAAGCCGCTGCAGAGGAGGTGCTGGCTGCCGAGGAGGCTTTGGATGAGCTGCTTGCTGCGCTGCTGGAGGCTGCCGCCTTGGATGAACTGGCCGTCGATGTGGCAGCACTCGAGCTGGCGCCGCTCATCGTGGAAGCGCCCTGCATGATGGCGGTGACGATTTCCGGATAGGTCCAGCTGAGCGTGCTGCGATTGAGCAGACCAAAGGCTTCGCCGCCGGTGGTGAAAATATTGTTGTCCCACACGATGACCGGGATGCCCAGTTTAGCGGCGGCTTTTACGTAGTATTCGGCGTGCTTCACGCGTTCGGTGTAATTGCCCTTGTTCGTCGTACCCCATTCGCCCATCACCACCGGAATGCCCTTGGCAATGAAACGGGTGTTAAGGCCGGCGAACACGGAATCGACCAGTGCCGTATCGGTGAAGCTGCTGCTGCCCGGATATTCCATCGCGAAGGAATACGGGATGTAAGCATGGATGGAGGCGGCCAGCATGTTGTCTGCCGGCAGGCTCAGGGCATTGATCTGCACGTCCCACGGGCCGGCCACATAGGTCGGCAGCATGACCAGGCGGCTGGCATTGTTGCCTCCGGTGGCGCGGATGGTGCTCAACGCTGCGGCGTTGAGTGTATTGACCACGGCGTAGTTCTCGGCGGTGCCGGTCCAGTCCTCGCCGCTGCGCGGTTCGTTCATGACTTCGAAGATCAGGTGTTCGTCGTAGCCCTTGAAGCGGGTAGCAATCTGTTGCCAGAGCTTGCCGAGGCGATCCTTGGCCGTACTCTGGTTGGCATAGGTGGGGGCTTCCCAGCCATTGTGGTGATGCACGTTGATGATCACGTACATGCCGTTGGCAAGGCCGTAGTTCACGACCTCCTCGACCCGGTCCAGGCGGGTGCTGGCAATGCTGTAGCTGCTGCCCGAGGTGTAGTCATCCCAGCTCACCGGTACGCGCAGGCTCTTGAAACCGGCGCTGCGGACCTTGTCGATCATGGCCCGGGTAGTCTTGGGGTTGCCCCAGTTGGTTTCACCGCCGATGGCATCGAGCGCGTTGCCGAGATTCCAGCCCGGCATCATGCTGCGGGTGATCTCGGAGGCACTGGCGGCGTGTGCTAGCGACGAGGCGAGGGTGCAGCCGGCGAGCAGCAGGCTGCCAAGGATTTTGTGCATGAAAATACCCGCTCAGGAATGGCTCCGCCGAGCGGAGCAAAACGTCGAGTATTCAGGCTCTGACGGGCGGCGTAAATCCTTCAGGCAGATGCCCTTCCGGACGGCTTGCGCGCCGGCGCTGGCGGTCGTCCGGGAGGGTTGAACGGCGCAGCCTATTCCGAGTCTTCAAGCCAGGTACGGCCGTCGCGCTCGATCAGGGCGATGGCTGCAGAGGGCCCCCAGGTGCCGCCGGCGTAGGTGTGCATGCGTTGGTCATTGTGTGCCCAGGCAGCGTGGATCGGATCCACCCACTGCCAGGCGGCTGCGACTTCGTCGGCGCGCATGAACAGGGTCTGGTTACCGCGAATCACGTCCATCAGCAGGCGCTCGTAGGCATCCGGATTGGAAACGCCGAAGGTCTCGACAAAGCTCATGTCCAGCGGGATGCGGCGCAGGCGCATGCCGCCGGGGCCCGGATCCTTGATGGTGACTTCCAGCGTGACGCCTTCATCGGGCTGCAGACGAAGGATCAGGCGATTCTGACTCAGCCGTCCGGCGGTCGCGTCGAAGATGTTGTGCGAGATCGGGCGGAAATTCACCACGATTTCCGAGGTGCGCTTGGTCAGGCGCTTGCCGGTGCGCAGGTAGAAGGGCACGCCGGCCCAGCGCCAGTTGGCAATTTCGGCGCGGATGGCGACGAAGGTCTCGGTCGAACTCGTGTCATTGCCCAGATCCTCGAGATAGCCGGCAGAGGGCTGACCGCCGACCGAGCCAGCACGGTACTGGGCGCGTACGGTCATATGCTCGGCATTGCGCTCGTCGATGCGTTTCAGTGCCTTGAGCACCTTGAGCTTCTCGTCGCGCACGGCGTCCGCCTCAAAGGCGTCCGGCGGCTCCATCGCAGTGAGGCACAGCAACTGCATGATGTGGTTCTGCAGCATGTCGCGCATCGCGCCGGAAGTGTCGTAGTAGCCGCCGCGATCGCCCACGCCGATGTCTTCGGCGACGGTGATCTGCACATGATCGATGTGAGTGCTGTTCCACAGTGGCTCGAAGAGGCGGTTGGCAAAGCGCAGGGCCATCAGGTTCTGCACCGTTTCCTTGCCCAGGTAGTGATCGATGCGGTAGATCTGGTGTTCATTGAAGACCTTGCCCACGGCTTCATTTACTGCGTGGGCGCTCTCGCCGTTCTTGCCGAGCGGTTTTTCCAGCACTACGCGGCTGTGGTCGGTGATCAGGCCGAACTGGCCGATGCGCTCCGAGATCGGTGCGAAGAGATCGGGCGAGACCGCGAAATAGAAGCAGCGCACCGCTTCATTGCCGCTGGCCAGCAAGCTTGCGAGCTCAGGCCAGCCCGATTCGCCGGTGACGTCTACGGGGACGAAATGGACGCGGGCGAGGAAGCGTTTTAGCGCCTCGGGCTCCAGTTCCGAAGCCTTCACATAGGTGCTCAGCGACTTCTTCACGAAATCAAGATAGCCGTCATGTCCCAGTGCCCGGCGTGATACGCCGATGATGCGCCCTTCATCCGGCAGCTGACCGGCGCGATCGCGCTGGAACATCGCAGGCAAGAGCTTGCGGGCGGCCAGATCGCCGGTGCCACCAAAGACGACGAGATCAAAAGCGCTGACCTGGATGGTGCGGGAGGACATGGTGAAAACTCCGGGCGAGTGTGCAATGCACAAAGTGTAGCGCCGAACGCCGTGGGCCAGCAGCCGCTTGCTATGCTTGGGCAAAGTTCACAAGGAGGAGGCGGAAAAATGAGCAGTCTGATCGTGGTGGAACGTGCCCTCTCCGAGGTGCGCAAAACCGAGCTGGGCGTGGCTCGTTGGCCAGTTTGGGAGAAGGATGTCTCGCGTTTCCCGTGGACTTACGACAGCTCTGAAACCTGCCTGCTGGTGGCTGGCGAGGTGGTCGTAACACCCGTTGGCGGCGTGCCGCTTACCCTGCGGGCGGGCGATTTGGCCACCTTTCCGGCGGGCATGGCCTGCGAGTGGAACATTACCCGGGCGCTGCGCAAGCATTACCGCTTCGGCTGAGCGCTGGGCGTTTGCCCAAGGCTGCTTCAGCTGCGCCCGAGGCGTGAAGCGCGCTTGCGCTGATACATGTCGTGATCGCAGTGGGCGATCAGTTCATCCGCGCTCTGCCCATGTTCCGGATAGCAGGCAAGACCCACTGCCGCACCGCCGGCCGTGCCACCGGGCAGGCTGGCGAGGTCAATGCTTTCTAGAGGTGCTCGCATGAGCTCTTCGATATGCGTGCGCAGGCGCTCGAGCTCCTGGCGCAGAACCGTCGACTGAACCAGGATCACGAATTCGTCACCGGCGTAGCGGGCCACGCGATCCGTTGCGTGGAGGCTGTTGCGCAGGCGGGTGGCGAATTCGACCAGAACGCGGTCGCCGGCATCATGGCCGAAATGGTCATTGATCTGTTTGAAGTTGTTCAGATCCACAAACAGCACGGCAAAGGGCAGCGGGTTGCCGGTGCGGTGTTCGAATTCGATGCGCCGGCTGATGGCGCGCAGCATCTCGTCGCGGTTGGCGAGCCCGGTCATGCCGTCGGTGCGCAGGGCGTGCTGCATCTCGCGGAAGGTGTTGGCGAGCACGCCGATCTCGTCATTGCGGTGAATATCCAGTGGGGCTTCGAGATGGCCTTCACCGGCGGCTTGTGCGGCTTCGGTGAGGCGCTTCAGATCGCCACCGATCCAGCCCACGATGGATAGCCCCAGCACCACGGCTACCAGTGCGCCAAGCAGGCCGATCAAGGCCGAACGTTTGACGTTGGCCGTCACGCCCTGCATGAAATCGCTGCGTGGCACCGCCACGGCGATGATCCAGTCCAGTCCGGCTTCGTCGCGCACCCGGTCGAAGGCCAGTTCCACGGCGCCCCCTTCCGGCCCGGTGAAGCGCTGGGTGACGGCACCCACACTCACGGTGCCGGCGGCGATGAGCGCCTGCACCTGGGCGTAGGCAGCGCGTTGCAGGGCGTCGTGACTCTCGGCCGCACTGATGCGGGCGTTGCTGCCATCGGGCTGGCGCGCCACGTTGGGGCTGCGCGAAGAGGCGATCAGCTTGCCGTCCGGTTCAATGATGAAGGCGACGGCATTGCGGCTGATCGTGAGCTTGCGCACGAAATCATTGAGGCGCTTGAGGGACAAGTCTGTGGCGACCACGCCCTGCAGCTGGCCGTTGTTGTCCAGTACGCGGCGGGCGCGGGTGGCGACCAGCTCCGAGTTGCGGAAATCGATATAGATCGAGGTCCAGGTGTGCGAGGGACTGCCTTCACCGGCCTTGTACCAGGGGCGCTGGCGTGGCTCGAACATCTTCTGCTCCACTACCGGGCTGCCGGGCTGACCGTTGATGCCGGTGAAGCGCGAGATCTCGCGCGGGCGCTCGGCTTGCAGCTTCACGCGCAGTTCGGCGTCTTCCTGATTGAAGCGCCACAGGCCGAAGAACTGGCCCTGCTGGTTGCCGTAGTAAACGTAGTTGTTCGGATCGATATGCAGCGAGGTGGCGATCCAGAAGCGGGTGCGCAGCGCGGGCAGATCCTTGTCCAGGCGGGGCGGAGCCGCCATGCCGTTCGGAAAGGCGGCTTCCAGGACGGCAGCCGAGCCGAATACATGCCGGTCCACCGCCTGGCCGATCCGTGCAACGGTTTCCTGCAGCAGATGCTGGGCCACCGTGTCGACGGCCTGGCTGCCGGTGCGATAGGAGAGGGCTCCGATCAGGATGGCCACACCCAGCACAAGGGCGAGGTAGGGCAGGGTCAGCCACTGGCGCAGGGAAAGGCGGGCGGTAAGTTTCACAGGTGTCGGATGTGAACGGAGAGGTCAGGCGTTGTGTGACGGCAGTAACGGGTGGTTTAAGTGCCGATACTCATTGTGGCACAGACTTACGGGCGGGCGTTCGGCCAGCGCGTGCGTGTGCCAAGCTGGTCAGGCCGCGGCGGAAAAGCTGCCTGCCGATTGTTTTGAACAAATCCGGCTATCCTGCTGTCTTCCTCCCTGTTCCTTTTGCCTGACTGCCCATGTCGAGTCTCCGCCTTGCCCTACAGATGCTCCGCCGCGATCTTCGCGCGGGTGAACTCAGCCTGCTCGGGATGGCGCTGTTGCTCGCGGTGGCCAGCCTGACCAGCGTCGGCTTCCTGACTGACCGGGTGCGCCAGGCGCTGGACCAGAATGCCACCCAGTTGCTCGGTGGCGATCTGCTGATCTCGGCTGATCGCGAGATACCGCCCGGTTTTCTGCAGGAAGCGCAGCGACGGGGGCTGCAAAGTACCCGCACCATTACCTTCAACAGCATGGCCACCAGCGAAGAGGGCGCGCAGATGGTGGCGGTGAAGGCGGTTGAAGCGGGCTATCCCCTGCGTGGCGAGTTACGTGTGGGGGATTTTTCCGGTGCGCCGGCCAAGCAGGCCCGCAGCGCTGTTTTGCCGGGTGAGGCCTGGGTGGATGAGGCTTTGTTGCCGGCGCTGCAGAAGCAGCCGGGCGATGTTTTCCAGCTCGGTTACGCCAAGCTGAAGATTGCTGCGCGGGTTGAATTCGAATCGGACCGCGGGGTGGGCTTTTCCAGTTTCGCGCCGCGCGTGCTGATCAATGCCGCCGATCTGCCGGCCAGTGGTTTGCTGGTCGAGGGCAGCCGGGCGCGTTACCGCCTCTTGGTGGCGGGTGAGCGTGAGGCCGTGCGTAGTTATGAAAAATGGCTTACGCCGTTGCTTGAGCGTGGTCAGCAGATCGAGAGTCTGGACAATGCCCGTCCCGAAATCCGCGCCAATCTCGATCGCGCCGGCCGCTTCTTGCGCATGGCGGCGATGCTTGCTGTGGTGCTGGCGGCGGTGGCCATCGGTCTTTCAGCGCGGCGTTATCTGGATCGTCACCTTGATGGTTGTGCCGTGATGCGTTGTTTTGGCGCTCAGCGTGGCCAACTGCTGAGCCTGTACATGGGGGAGTTCCTGCTCTTCGGCTTCTTCGTGGCGGTGGCCGGCTGCCTGCTCGGATATGGCGTACAGGCCGCGCTGGGCGGACTGGCGGCTGCGCTGGTGCAGAGTGAGTTGCCGGCACCCGGCCTGGTGCCGGTGGCACAGGGTCTGGCCATCGGCGTGCTGCTGATGGCGGGCTTCGTCGCGCCGCAGTTGTTGCGCCTGACGGCCGTGCCGCCGATCCGGGCGATCCGGCGTGAGTGGGGCCAGCTGGGGGGCGGCAGTATCGCTGCCTGGGCCTTTGGTGCGCTGGCGCTGGCCGGGCTGATGTTATGGATTGCAGGTGAGTGGAAGCTGGGCGGCATCGTGGTGGGCGGTTTCGCGGCAGCGCTGGCCTTGTTCGCAGCGTTGGCCTGGGGGTTGCTGGCGCTCTTTGGTCGGGCACGCCATGCCGCGGGCGGCCAGGGCCGCTGGGGTTTGCGTTACGGGCTGGCGGCGCTGTATCGCCGGCGCACCTCCAGCGTGATCCAGGTAGTGGCGCTGGCGCTGGGGCTGACTGCGATCCTCTTGCTGACCCTGATCTCGAACGATCTGCTGGCCGGCTGGCGCGCCAAGCAGCCGGCGGATGCGCCAAACCGCTTCATCATTGGGATCCAGCCCGAGCAGCGTCAGCCGATTGCGGATTTCCTTGCTGCGCATGAGATTGCCGTGCCGCTGCAGCCCATGATTCGGGGCCGCCTGGTGGCGATCAATGATCACGCCGTGAAGGGGAGTGATTACGAGGAGGAGCGCACGCGCAATCTTGCCGAGCGGGAATTCAATCTCTCATTTGGCAGCGAACTGCAGGCCGGCAACCGGGTGGTGGCGGGTGAGTGGCATGGTGCGCAGCAGGCGCCGCTGTTCTCGATGGAGGAGGGCATCGGCAAGCGCCTGGGCGTGAAACTGGGCGACGCCGTAACCTTCGATATCGCCGGCCAGCGCGTCACCGGCAAGGTTTCCAGCGTACGCAAGCTGGACTGGGATTCGATGCGGGTGAATTTCTTCTTTACGGCGGCCCCGGGCTTGCTCGACAAGATGCCGGCGAGCTACATCACGAGCTTCCATCTACCGGCGGACAAAGCGCCGCTGGTGCGCGAGCTGGTCGCCCAGTATCCCAACATCACGGTGATCGACGTGGCCATGGTGCTGGAGCAGGTGGCCAGCCTCACCGAGCGGTTGGCGCAGGTGGTGCGTTTTGTTTTCAGCTTCGCGCTGGCGGCTGGCATTCTGGTGCTGCTGGCGGCACAGCGCAATACGCATGACGAACGCGGCTACGAGGTGTCCGTGCTGCGTGCCCTGGGCGCGCGCCGGCATCAGGTACGCTCGGCCTTGCTGGCCGAGTTCGCGGCCCTGGGCGTGATTGCGGCGCTGCTGGCGGTGGGCGCCTCGACGGCTATCGGTTACCTGCTGGCTGAATATGCACTGGAGCTGGACTTTCAGCCCTCCGTCGCTGCGCTGAGCGGTGCTGGCCTGCTGGCGGTGCTGACCATCGTGGTCTTTGGCTGGCTCGGTGTGCGCCGCCTGCTGGCGCAAACCGTGATCGAAGGCATCCGCGAGACGACCTAGGAGTTTTCATGCAACGCATCCTTCTCGCCGCCGGGCGGGCTCTGCGCAGCCTCGCCGAGCCCGGCATGCTTTGGCATCTGCTGTGGCCTACCCTTGTCGCCCTCCTGCTGTGGGGCGGGCTGGCCATCGGATACTGGAGTGAGGCTGCACAGGCCTTGTTGCAGCTGATGCGCGGCTGGCCACTGGTGGGGGGCTGGTTCGGTAGCGGCCACGAGATCGCCAGTGGCCTGTTGAGCTTCGCCCTGCAGGTGGTGATGCTCCTGCTGATGCTGCCGCTGGTATATGTCACGGCGGCCATGCTGGTGTCGGTGTTTGCCATCGGCTTCATGCTCGAGCGGGTGGCGGCGCGGGATTATCGCGAGCTCGAACAGCGCCGTGGCGGCAGCCTGATCGGCAGTGTGACGAACTCGGCCGGCGCTTTTGTCATCTTCCTGTTAGTTGCACTGGCTACGCTGCCGCTGTGGTTTGTGCCGGGCCTCGGCCTGGTGCTGTCGCTCACGCTGGGTGCCTGGCTTAACAAACAGTGTTACGCCTATGACGCTTTGATGAATCATGCGGATGAGACTGAGCTTGCCCGCCTGCCGCGCGAGCGTCGCAATGAAATGTGGCTGCTGGCGCTGGGGTGTGGCCTGCTTGGTTTCGTGCCCTTGCTGAATCTGCTGGCGCCAGCTTTTACGGGGCTGTACTGCGTGCATTACCTGCTTGAAGCCTTGCGTCAGGAACGTGGGCGGCCGATCAAAGACATTTCTGCGGAGTAAGACATGGCATTTGGCGTACTCATCATCGGTGATGAAATCCTCTCTGGCAGGCGGCAAGACAAGCATCTCGCCAAGGCCATCGAATTGCTCGCTGCACGCGGCCTGCAACTGACGTGGGCGCGCTATTGCGGTGATGATCGCCCGCTGCTGACCGAAACCATCCGCCAGACTTTTGCGACCGGCGACATCGTGTTTTCCTTCGGCGGTATCGGTGCCACGCCAGACGATCACACCCGTCAGTCCGCCGCCGCCGCCGCCGGTGTGGCGCTCGCCCTGCATCCGGAAGCCGAGGCCGCCATGCGTGAGCGCTTCGGCGCGGAACTTACGCCGCAGCGCCTGAAGCTGGGCGAATTTCCACTGGGCAGCCGCTGCATTCCGAACCCCTACAACCGGGTGCCGGGTTTTGCCTTCGGTACGCATCACTTCCTGCCGGGCTTTCCGGAGATGTCCTGGCCGATGATGGAATGGGTGCTGGATAACTGGTTTGCCGGGCTGCATCACCAGCGTGCGCATGCCGAGCAATCGATCCTGGTGTTCGGGGCTCGTGAGGGCAATCTGATCTCCTTCATGGAGGCGCTGGAAGCGCGCCACGGGGTCACCATCTTCAGCCTGCCGCATCTGGGCAGCGAGAGCCTGCGCCAGCATATCGAGCTGGGCGCGAAAGGTGAGCCAGCTGCCGTGCTGGCTGCGCTGGATGAGATCCGCGCCGAGATGACGCGGCAGCGCTTCGAGTGGCTGCCGGCCGAGGATACGCGCCCGGCTGCCTGAGCTTAGTTCCCCGGAGAGGGGGCTAAGCCGCGTTGCAGTGAATGTTGCTGCGTCTGCCCGGCCGCGAATTCGGCGCTCAGCGCAGCCATCAGGTGATGTGCGCGTGCCGAGTTGTCGGCGCCGAAATTGCAGACATAGACGTCCAGCGTCACGGCGCGCTGCTCGGGCCAGGTGTGGATCGCGAGATGGGATTCGGCCAGCAGCAGCACGCCTGTCACGCCGCCTTGCCCGAGCACCCCCGGGAAGGCGTGCCACACTTCATTCACTACCGTCAGCCCGGCCGCCTCTACCCGTTCGCGACAGCGCGTGGCAAGCAGCGTTGCGTCGGTGAGCAGGGCGTCGCTGCAGGCGCATTGATGCAGATCGGCGGTGAGATGAAGGCCTTGCATGGCGTGCGAGCTTCAGAGCGGAGTCGTCATTCTGCCAGTGCCTTCTCAAGCGCTGCCAGGGTACGTGCGCCGAGCCAGGCGCACAGCGTTTCGTCCAACACATACGGCGGCATCCAGTACACCGTGTTGCCGATCGGGCGCAGCAAGATGCCTTCGGCCAGCGCGGCGGCGTGAAAGCGGCGGGCGAAGCCGGGCGTAGCCTCCACATCGAAGGCGAGAATCATGCCCTGCTGGCGCAGATGGTGTACCGCCGGATGGGCCGCGATCGGCCCGGCGGCCTGGGCGAGCCAGCTGGCGCGTTGCTCGTTTGCGAGCAGCACATTGTCATCGCGGAAAATTTCGAGTGTTGCCAGTGCTGCCGTGCAGGCCAGTGCGTTGCCGGTGTAGGAGTGCGAATGCAGGAAGCCGCGTGCCACCTCGTCGGCGTAGAAGGCCTGATAGATCGTGTCGGTGGTGAGCACCAGGGACAGTGGCAGGTAGCCGCCGGATATGCCCTTTGACAGGCATAAAAAGTCGGGCCAAATCCCAGCGTGTTCGACGGCGAAAAACTTGCCCGTGCGGCCGCAGCCCACCGCGATTTCGTCGGCGATCAGATGCACCTCATATTGGTCGCACAGGGCGCGGGCGCGGCGCAGGTATTCCGGGTCGTACATGGCCATGCCGGTGGCGCATTGCACTAGGGGCTCGACGATCAGCGCAGCGGTTTCGTGATGATGTTCGGCGAGAAAGCGTTCAAGCTCGGCGGCGGCGCGGATCGCTACATCCCGCGCCGATTCGCCGGTTTCGGCCGTGCGCGCATCGGGCGAGGCGACTGTGGCGGCGGCGCGTACCAGCGGCGCATAGGCTTCGCGGAACAGGGCGATGTCGGTGACGGCCAGCGCGCCCACGGTTTCACCGTGATAGCTGCCGGCTAGGCTCACGAAGCGGGTCTTGGCCGGGCGGTCGCTGTTGCGCCAGTAATGCACGCTCATCTTTAGCGCGATCTCGGTGGCCGAGGCGCCGTCTGAAGCGTAGAAGGCGTGGCCCAGCGCGTGGCCGGTCAGCGCGGCAAGCTCTTCCGAGAGGCGCACCACCGGTTCATGCGTGAAGCCGGCGAGGATCACGTGTTCGAGCTTCTCCATCTGTTCGCGCAGGCGTTGATTGATGTGCGCATTGCAGTGACCGAAGAGATTCACCCACCAGGAACTCACTGCGTCGAGATAGCGTTGCCCGTCCTCGGCTACGAGCCAGGGCCCTTCACCGCGCTTGATGGCGATCAGGGGCAGGGTTTCGTGCTGCTTCATCTGCGTGCAGGGATGCCACACGGCAGAGAGCGAGCGCTGGAGCAGGGAGGCGGACATGACGGGGCTGGGCGGCGGCAAAGCGCGCAGTCTACCCGCGAAGCCGGCCGTGCGGCTTATGCCAGGTGATCGTGCAGGGCGACGAATTCCTGGGTCAGCTTGTGGCGTGCATCCAGATGGATCATCGGGCGTGCCAGCTGATGGCTCTCGCGGATCTTCACCGAGGCCGAGAGGAAGGTCGGCAGGATCGGCAGGCCTTCATCGACGAGTTCCTGCACCAGGCGCTGTGGCAGGCTGGCGCGCGGCTGGAACTGGTTCACCACGATGCCTTCGACCTGCAGCTCGCGGTTGTGGTCGGCACGGATTTCCTCGACGTTTTCGAGTAGGGCGTAGAGCGCGCGGCGCGAGAAGTCGTCGCAGTCGAAGGGGATCAGGCAGCCGTCGGCGGCGATCAGCGCCGAGAGGGTGAAGAAATTCAGCGCCGGTGGGGTATCGATGTAGATGCGGTCGAAGTCGTCTGCCAGCTCGGCTAGCGCTTCGCGCAGCTTGTAGATCTTGTGGCGCGATTCGAGCTTGCTCATGAGTTCCTCAAGGCGTGGCGAGGAGGCCATCACGCTGAGGTTTTCGAAGGGAGTGGCAACGGCGTAGTCAGCCGTGGCACGCGTTTCAAAGCGGATGGTGAGGGTCTGCTCGAAGAAGTCCGCCAGTGTGTGCTCGACTGTGGTGACAGCTTCGCCGAGCAGGTAATGCGTGGAGTTGCCTTGCGGGTCGAGATCGATCACTAGGGTGCGCAGGCCTTGCGCGGCCGAGATGGCGGCCAGGTTGCAGGTGATGGTGGACTTGCCAACGCCGCCCTTCTGGTTGAACACCACGCGCTTCATGATCCGCCTCCGTTACTTGAATTGCTGCACTGCACATATTGTGCCAAAAAGCCGCAGGAAGTGGCGGCGCGTGTCCATTTCGCCACGCTGCAAGCCCGGTTTCATAGGCCTCGCGGCTACAATGCGGCTTCTAGCCGAGGGGACATAATGAAAGCACGCAAGCTGTTGGCCGCCCTGCTGGCCGCATCGGGTTTTGCCATGCCGGCCGGGGCCGCCGAGTTCATCTCCGTAGGAGGTTTCTCCTACCATTTCGAGCGCGATCTGGGCCACAACGAGTTCAATTACGGACTCGGTTATGAGCGCGATGTGAATGAGGAATGGACCTGGTCTGCCGGCGTGTACAAGAACAGCCTGCGCCGTGCGAGTTTCTATGGCCTGGCCAACTGGTATCCGCTGAATCTGGGCGCGGGCTTCCGTGCCGGCCTCACCGGCGGACTGATGACCGGCTATCACGATTCGCCGGTGATCGCGACCCTGATGCCAACCCTCGAGTGGCGCGGTGAGGTGCTGGCCCTGCAAAGCTATGTGGTGCCGACCATCAAACCCTATGTGGATGGTGCCGTGGTGCTGCAGTTCAAGTTCGCCTTCAGGTAGGCGGGTTTTCGTTCAACGCCTGCTGCAGGGCAACGGCTGCACCGGTGAGGGCTGGATTGCCGGCCGTAATGACCCAGGTTGGAATCGTGGCCAGGTAGGTGGCAAACCGCCCCTTGGCCTCAAAGCGCGCGCGGAAGTCTGAGCGGGCAAAGTAGTTGCCCAGTTGTGGCACGATGCCGCCACCGATGAAGACGCCGCCTTGTGCGCCGAGGGTCAGGGCCAGATTGCCGGCGGTGCTGCCGAGCAGGGCGCAGAACATCGCCAGGGTATCGGCACAGAGCGCATTGCTGTTGTCCAACGCCTGGCGCGTGATGGTGGCGCCATCGAGTTGTGGCTCGGCCAGGCCGCGCACCCGGGCAAGGGCCCGGTGCAGGGTCAGCAAGCCGGGACCGGATAGCACCCGCTCGGCCGATACATGGCCGTATTCACGTAGTAGCAGCGCGGTGACGGCGAACTCTTCATCCGTGTATGGCGCGAGGCTGACATGACCGCCCTCGCCACCGATCGGAGCGTACTGCCCCTTGACCGGCACCAGCCCGGAAACCCCTAGCCCGGTTCCTGGGCCGATCACGCCGATGGCCGCACCGCGCAAGGCCTGACCGGGACCAATCTGCTGCAGTCCGGCCGCGTCCAGATGCGGCAGGGACAAAGCCAGCGCGGTGAAATCATTCACGAACACCAGCTCACCCAGGCCCAGCGCTTCACGCAGCGCGCGGATCGAAAACTGCCAGGGGTTGTTGGTCAGGCGCAGCTCGTCGCCGGTAATCGGATTGGCGATACCGATGGCGGCGTGGCGCGGCTGGATGCCTCCCTGGGCCGCAAGGTAGCTGCGGATCGCTTCGAGCGGGCCCGCATGCTCGGCGCAACGCAGGGTGACGATTTGGCTGATGGCTGCACCGGGCGCCGTGATCAGGCCAAAGCGGGCATGGGTGCCGCCGATGTCGCCGACCAGGCGGGGATGACTTTCAGCGTGTCCAGAAAACATGTTTCTCCGGTCCTTGGGCGTGCAGAAAATGGCTCACCGGCAGGGCCGGATTCGTGTGTTGCAGGGCTTCACCGAGAACCTGCCATTTGCGCTGACCCGTGATGTGCAGGATCAGGTTGCGGGTCGCCAGCAGGCGCGCGGCGGTCAGCGTGATGCGCTCGCGCACTGGCGCTGCGCCGATCACCTCCAGGCTGGCGTGGCCCGTCGCATCGTACAGTGCGGCTTCACGTTGCGGGCTATGCGGAAAGATCGAGGCCGTATGGCCATCTTCACCCATGCCCAGTACCACCGCATCAAATTGCGCAGGCAGGGCGGCGAGGCGCGCGTTGCGTTGTGGCGGGGTTTCGTCCGCCAGATACAGTGGCAGGAAGCGTGCTGCGGCTGCCGGCCCTTGCAATAGATGAGTGGCCAGGCTGGCGGCGTTGCTGTGGGGGCTCGCAGGCTCGCAGCAGCGGTCGTCTGCAAGGGTTACGAAAATACGTGACCAATCCAGAGAGGCCGCACTCAGTGCGCGGAAGAACCCGGCCGGTGTGCGTCCGCCTGAGAGCGCGAGGGCGGCCTGGCCATGTTCGGCAAGGCCGGCACGCAGGCAGCCAGCGACCAGGGTGGCCTGGGCCTGATCCAGCTCGGTGGCGCTGGCGAAGGTGTGGAGCGACAGGTTCACGGCTAGATGGCTACGGAAAGCGGGTTCTCGAGTGTAGGAAATTGGCGTGCGGAAGGCTAGCGCTTGCAAGGGTGGCGAGCGGCACGAATTTTCATGGAGGGCATTGTGAAGTCCGATGCTTGTGCGTGAAGCAGCATTGGACTACTTTCTGAAACTCGACCCCCGCCAGAAAATACCATCATGCCGATTCATCCGATTCTCAACGCGGTGACTCACCGCATCGTTGCCCGCAGCGCCGAAACCCGAGGCCGTTACCTAGCCCGTATCGAGGCCGCTATTCCTGGTGCCCCCTATCGCGGCCAGCTCGGCTGTACCAATCTGGCGCACGGTTTTGCGGCCAGTCCGGCGGAAGACAAGCTGCGCATCAAGACCATCAAGGTGCCGAACATCGGCATCGTGACCGCTTACAACGACATGCTGTCGGCTCACCAACCCTACGGCGTCTATCCTGACATCATCAAAACGGCCGCGCGCACTGCGGGTGCCACGGCTCAGGTGGCTGGCGGCGTGCCCGCCATGTGTGACGGCATCACCCAGGGTCAGGACGGTATGGATCTGTCGCTGTTCTCGCGCGACGTGATCGCCATGAGTACCGCGATTGCACTGTCCCACAACATGTTCGATGCCGGTCTATGCCTCGGTGTGTGCGACAAGATCGTGCCCGGGCTGTTCATGGGCGCGCTGCGTTTCGGCCATCTGCCCTTCATCTTCGTGCCTGCCGGACCGATGCCCACCGGCATCTCGAACGATCAGAAGGCCAAGGTGCGGCAGAAGTACGCCGCTGGCGAAGTCGGACAGGAGGCGCTGCTGGAGAGCGAATCACAGTCCTACCACGCACCGGGAACCTGTACTTTCTACGGTACCGCGAACAGCAACCAGATGATGATGGAGATGCTGGGCCTGCATCTGCCGGGGGCTGCCTTTGTGCCGCCAGGCACGCCTTTGCGTGAGGCGCTGACGCGGGCCGCTGCGACCCGCGTGCTGGAGCTCACCTCCAGCCGCGCAGAATTTACGCCGCTGGGTCGCATGATCGACGAGCGCAGCATCGTCAATGCACTCGTTGGCCTGCTGGCTACTGGCGGCTCCACTAATCACACCCTGCACCTGGTGGCGATGGCGCGTATGGCAGGGATCCTGATTGACTGGAGCGATTTCGAATCACTCTCCAAAGCGGTGCCATTGATTGCGCGCGTCTATCCGAATGGTGCGGCCGATGTGAACCAGTTCCATGCGGCGGGCGGCATGGCCTGGGTGGTGCGCGAGCTGCTGGCGGGGGGGCTCTTGCACGAGGATGTGCAGACGGTGTTCGGTAAGGGGCTGGCGGCCTATGCCAAAGCTCCGGCGCTCGACGAAAGCGGGGCGCTGGTGTGGCGCGAAATTCCCGCCGAGAGCGGTGATCCGGCGGTACTGAGCCGCGTGGCCGAGCCTTTCAGTGAGGATGGCGGTCTGCGCCTGCTGACCGGCAACCTCGGTCGGGCGGTGATCAAGGTGTCGGCAGTGAAGCCTGCGCAGCGTGTGATCCGTGCTCCGGCCATCGTTTTCGAAAGCCAGGATGCACTGCTGGCCGCGGCCAAGGCCGGGCGTCTGGAGCGTGATTTTGTGGCGGTACTGCGTTTCCAGGGGCCGCAGGCGATTGGTATGCCGGAGCTGCATCAGCTCACCCCAACGCTGGCCAACCTGCAGGACAAGGGTTTCAAGGTCGCACTGGTGACCGATGGGCGCATGTCTGGTGCTTCCGGCAAGGTGCCGGCGGCGATCCACGTCACGCCGGAGGCGTTGGCGGGTGGCCCGCTGGCCCGCGTGCAGGATGGTGATGTCATCGAGCTGGATGCCGAGGCCGGCATCCTGAGGCTGGAAACGGCCGGGACAGATTTTGCCGGACGTACCCCGGCTAAATTCCGTGGCACGGGTCAGAGCGGTATGGGGCGTGAACTGTTTGCTCCAATGCGAGCGGCCGTGAATGGTGCCGAGCAGGGCGCGACTGTGTTCTCGTTTGAGGAGTGAGAGGTCGCAGGCGCGCGGCTTAGCCCGCGTGATGCCGCCAGGTGATCGCCCAGGCATACAGGGCGCTCACGCACAGGATGTCGAAGGCTGGGCCGAAGACCAGGAACAGGGTCGGCATGGCGAGCGGACTCATGAATTGCAGCAGGGCGGCGTGGGCCAGCAGCTTCAGTGGCAGGCTCAGTACGAGGAAGGCCGCAATCATCAGTGTGGCCAGCAGGCGGCGCTCATGGCTGCGCTCCACGATGTAATGGGTGGCAGCCATCACCAGCGGCAGACTCAGCAGCAGGCCGATGCTGATGACTGCAAGGTGGTGGGTGTGCTGGGCTACGTCGTAGTCGAGCGGGCTCGCCGCCTGCAGCAGCAGGGTGGCGAGATGAAAGCCTGCCAGCGCGCGCACGACCGAGCGTAGGGCCGGGCGCAATAGGCTGGCTAGCAGGAACAGCAAGGCCGCTCCTCCCAGATTGCCAAGCCAGGCCTGGGAATCCGCAGCGGCTAGCCAGAGCTGGATCGCAGGCGTTTCGAACTCTCCCCATAGCGGCAATTCCAGGCTCATGCGGCCGGCCATCGCGTCGCTCAGTGGCAGCCAGCTCAGCAGATGCAGCAGGGCCGCATCCCAGAAACGCAGCAAGGCTGGCAGCAGTCGGAAACTCAGCCAGGTGAGGCCGGCGGCCATCAACAAGGCGACCAGTGCTTGGCCGAAGCGACTTGCGGCAAAACGTTGCAACAGGCTCGGAGGCGTGGTCGGACTGGTGGCGAGTGCCGCATCAGGCAGATTCATGTGCTGATCCTCGCGTCGATGACTTCGCCGCGCCGGCCCGCTCGGACCGTGCCGTATGCCACACACCCCTCGCTGACGAGGAGTTCATCCGCTGCCAGGGTAGAGGGTTCGTCCGGTTTGCCGACCCGGCTGCAGGGCCCCAGGCGCAGACTGGAGGCTGAGATCAGCGGGCCGCTGACCAGACAGTTGGCGCCTGTGCTGATCGGGCCGTCGGCATACACCGCGCCTTCGATCTGCACATCCTGACCCAGCACGATGCCTTTGTCGGCGCGTAGCTGGCCGAAAATCCGGCAGCCATCGCCAATCTCCAGCAAGCCGGCCACGATCAGATCACCACGTACGGTATGGCCGGGCGGGATGACGAGATTGCGTCCGTTGCCGAGCTGCTCACCGCGCCGTGAGGGCGGATCGAAGCGGGCTACCGGGTCTTCAAGGGCCGGCCGGGCCGGGCTATCCGGTTGGCGTCCGAAGCTGATGCGTGGGGCCTCGAGCTGCTCGAAGCGGGTGCGGCGGGCCAGTGCGATCTCGATGCCGGCACTGGCAAAGCCCTTTACGCTGCCGCCCTCGGCCACATCCAGGCGGCGATCACTGCGTACCCAGCGGGTGACTCGGGCACGGATGCCGATGGCGATGTCGCGGTGGGACAGTACGGATTTGACGACGGCATTGTGGGCAACGTTGATGCGGCCCTCGGCGAAAATCTCGCGGTCACACACCAGTTCGCCGGGGATGTCGAGGTGCCCGGCTGAGAGCACCAGGCTGCGCAGGCGTCGTGTTGCGGGTGGGATGCACTCGGCTAGATGCTTGTTGAAGCCCAGCACGATGAAAGGCCGGCCGCTTTCGTTGGCGCCCTGAATTGGTTCGCTTTCGCGCACGACTTGCAGCAGTTGCGCAAACTGCTGCGTCACCATGCCACGGAAAGCTTCGATCCGCGCCGGCGCATCCTTTTCAGCCTCCGGTGCTGGATTGCGGGCCTCGGGCCGGCGCAGGGTCCGCAGTGCCGGCAGGAAAGGTAGCAACAGGCCGAAGGCGCAGAGCGCAACGAAAGCCAGCCAGGCTTGCAGGGGACTCAAGCGACCGCTCCTTCACTGGCGGGCGTTTCGATGGGCTGAGCATGCTCGCGGCGTCGTGGTGTCCGCGTGGTGGCCAGCAGATTGATGCCGCCGAGCAGGCGATGTGCAAAGCCCACCCAGCTCAACGGCAGCAGGCGGATTTCTTCGCGGACTCCGGCCATGCGCGCAGCGGCCGCGATGCGGAAGGCCGGGCCTGGATTGCCGTGCGGGTCGAAACTGCAGGCGGTGCATAGCAGGATGGCCAGTCCGGCAAGCAGCGGTGCGCCGGTGAAATAGAGCGCGATGCCGCAGGCGAGGTTGATGAGCCAGACCAGGGGAAGAGCTGCTGTGAAGAAAGCCGCCGCGCCCTGGCGACGAGCCCCCGCGGGCAGGCGCGGGTCCACCAGCAGGCTGGCCAGTCGCAGGCTCTGCAGAACCAGCGCCGGATGCAGGCGAGGTGAGCGGATCTGGTCGAGCAGATCTTCACTGTGGTAGCGGGTGATTTCGCCGAGCAGGCTGGATTGCCAACCCAGCCGGGTGAGATCGAGGATCAGACTGGCGCCATCGGGGGCGTGCAGGAGATCGGGCGCGTGCAGGCTCTTCATGGCCTGGCGGCGCACTGCGCGGATGCGCGCCTTGCCACATAGCAGCAGGTTCAGCGCATCGTTCTGGCTGGCCAGCAGCGTGTCGGCTTGGTCGGCAAGCAGGTCCAGGCGGGCGGAGAGTGCTCCGTCTAGCGGGGTGAACACGGCCCGGGTGAGCACGCAGCCGATGGCCGGATCAAGAAGTGGGGTGATGGACTGACGCAACCAGTTACGGGCCAGCGGCAACTCCTGATCGAGCACCACCAGTGCGGTGCCGATGGAGTTGGCGACTGCAGCGTGCAGCGCCGTGGCCAGCGTGGTGTTGGGACCGGCCATCATCGGCAGGGGATGGACCCGGCCCGGGCAGGCTCGCTCAAATGCTGCGACCGCTTCGACAAGCCCGGTTTCAGCGGGGTCGAACATCAGCACGAAATGGATGCATTCGGCGGGGTAATCGAAATCCATGCCGGCCAGGGCTGTCAGGCGTTCGATCTGTTGTGCGGCTTTGCCGTGTGATGGCACCAGGATCGAAATTGTGGGCCAGCGGGCATGGCTCAGGGCCAGCGGACGCGGCGGGCGCAACACACGCAGGCGCAGCACGCGTAGCCATTCGCGTAGCAGATGCAGACCCAGCAGGGTCGAGGTGAGGAGCCAGAGCCCCTGCAGGGCGGACTGCAGCAGCTTGCTGTGGGCAGGCGCTTCTGTCGGCGCTAGCGAGGCCGCTTCGATCGGGGGTGTGAGTTGCAGATCGGGTGGGGTGCTAAGGATCTGCGGACTGAGATTCAGCGGACGCTCGTTCTCGTCCGCCGAGCCCTGTGGTACTGGGGTGGCAGGGGGGGCGATCTGAGTCGAACCGATATGCGGATCAAGCTGCAGGTGAGGGTCGGGGCTCGATGCTGACGTGTTTGTGCTACATGCGAAAAGCATGAGCAGGGCAGCACACGACGAGCGGAACGACGGGATCGACTGCATTCTTGTAGGTATGTCGCCTGGGTTCAGAAGGCCGTCTGTTGCGCCGTCATGTCTCCCCCGGCCGGCCTCATGAGCAGGGATTCTAGCCCGGTTTGCCGCGCTTGCGCGTGCTGCGCGGCCTCCTCAGTTGATCTCCAGATTGTCAATCAGGCGGGTGCTGCCCAAGCGGGCAGCAGCCACCACGACAAGCGGCTGATTGTCCTGTGGTGCCTGCAGGTCGGATTGCTGGCGGATGGCAATGTAATCGGGCTGCCAGCCGTGCGCGCGTAGCTGTTCTACGGCTTCGGCTTCGAGGACTGTGTAGTCCTGACGACCGGCTTTCACGGCTGCCGCCAGTTGCTTCAGGCAAGCGGCGAGGCGAGGCGCCTCGGCACGCTGTTCGGCCGTCAGGTATCCATTGCGGGACGACAAGGCGAGCCCGTCCGGTGCGCGCACGGTGTCACAGCCGATGATGGTGATCGGCAGATTCAGTTCGCGCACCATGTTGCGAATCACGATCAGCTGTTGGTAATCCTTCTTGCCAAAGAGCGCGATCTGCGGCTGGACGATATTGAAGAGCTTGGTGACGATGGTTGCCACACCACGGAAATGTCCGGGGCGGGATGCGCCTTCAAGGATTTCGTCATGGCGTGCGGCAGGCTGTACGAAATAGCTTTGAGCCTGCGGATACAGCTCCGCTTCATCCGGGGCAAACAGGTGATCGACTCCCACCGCAGCCAGTTGTTCACAGTCGGCCTGGAAGGTGCGCGGATAGCGGTCAAAGTCTTCGTTTGGGCCGAACTGGGTGCGATTGACGAAAATGCTGCTGACCACGGCATCACCATGTGTACGTGCAGTTTGCATGAGGCTCAGATGGCCGGCGTGCAGGTTGCCCATGGTGGGGGCAAAGGCGATGCGGGTGGCGGAGGCAAGGGCTGCGCGCAGGCTTTCAATGCGAGTATGGATCTGCATGAGGGGAGGGCGGCGAGAGGCGGGCTAAAAACAAGTCGGGCAGGATGCACCAAGCGCCTCGCGCAGGCAATCTTTGCAGTTCAGCCTGTCTGCCCCGACGGGCAGAGCTTGGGTCGCATCCTGCCTAGACGAGCATGGGCCGGGGCGGCTCTGCCGAACTGACCTACAAACACGATGACTGGCCGTTTCGCATGGTCGGCAACGGTGGCAGAGGGACAGGAATGCAAGGTTTCAGGCCGTTTTTCCGCTCAGCTTCCCTTCACTACGCCTTGCGGGTAGTCGCGGCGTATTTCGCGATTGCCGCGCTGTGGCTGGGTTTGCTTGATCATCTTGTGGCCTGGTCGCAGGTCAGCCCGGCATTGCGCGCGGAGATCCTGCGCTGGCAGGGCTGGGCCTTTGTGCTGTTCAGCGCGGCTTGTCTTTTCTTGGCGCTGTGGTGGAGCCGCGGGCGGGTGGAGCATCGTCTGGAACAGTTGCGGGCCAGCGAATTGCGTTTCCGCTCCCTGTTTGAGCGGCTGCCCGCCATTGCGGTACAAGGCTACGCTGCGAATCATGAGGTGATTTTCTGGAATGCGGCCAGTGAGCGGCTGTACGGTTATCGCGCCGAGGAGGCGCGCGGACGTTTGCTCGAAGAGCTGATCGTGCCGGTGGAGTGGCGTGAGGCGGTGCGACAGCAGATTACGGATTGGCTGGAGAAGGGGCAGGCCATTCCGCCAGGTGAACTGCTGTTGATGCGCAAGGATGGCTCGCGGGTGCCGGTCTATTCAAGCCATGTGCTGATCGAGAATGTCCGTGGCGAGCAGGAAATGTACTGTCTGGACGTTGATCTTTCGGCGCTCAAGCAGGCGGAGGCCAAGGTCCGTTTGTCCGAAGCCGTATTCAACGACTCGGCAGAAGGCATCCTGGTGACCGATGCGGATAACCGGATCGTGTCGGCCAACGATGCTTTCTGCCGCATCAGTGGTTACAGTCCAGAAGAGGTGGTGGGGCAGACGCCCAACATATTTAGCTCCGGCCGCCACGACTATGGTTTCTACGCCTCAATGTGGCGCAACTTACTGGAGAAGGGGCGCTGGCACGGCGAAATTCTCAACCGCAAGAAGAATGGTGATGTTTATCCGGCCTGGCTGGCGATCAGCGCGGTGGAGGATGAAGAAGGCAGCATCTCGCATTTTGTGGCCATCCTGTCTGACTTCTCCGAACGCCGTGCTTTTGAGGAGCGTCTTGAGTTCGTCGCCAATCACGACGCGCTGACTGGGCTGCCTAATCGCGTGTTGCTGCGCGACCGCGCCGAACGTGCGCTGATGCTGGCCGCTCGCGATGGTTTCAGCCTGGCCATGGTGGTGCTGGATCTGGACCACTTCAAGATCGTTAACGATTCGCTCGGGCATGCCAGTGGAGATCGCCTGCTGCTGGCCGTGGTTGATCGCCTTCAGTCCTGTCTGGCCGAGGCCGACACCTTCTGTCGGCAAGGGGGGGACGAATTCATTCTGCTGATTCCTGCGGATGCCGGGCGTGAGCAGCTGGGTAGCAAATTGCAGCACATGCTGGCGAGTCTGGCCCAGCCATTCGATATCGAGGGGCATTCCTTGATCATCACGGCTTCGATGGGCGTGGCACAGTTCCCGGATGATGCGCACAGCGTCGATGAACTGCTGCTCAAGGCGGAAACCGCGATGTATCACGCCAAGCAGGCTGGCCGGAACGCCTACCGTTTCTTCTCTGAACAGATGAACGCGGATGCTCACGAGCGCTTGGCCCTGCAATCGCGTCTGAGTCAGGCTGTTGAACGTGGCGAGTTGCTGTTGCATTACCAGCCTCAGATTGATCTGCGCACGCGGCGCATCATCGGTGCCGAAGCACTGGTGCGCTGGCGCGATCGTGAGCTTGGGTTGGTCTCTCCAGCCAAGTTTATCCCGGTCGCGGAAGAGAGCGGACTCATCATCCCGATCGGTGAGTGGGTGCTGCGCGAAGCCTGCCGTCAGGTTCAGCTCTGGCGCGAGCAGGGGTTGCCGGAGTTATTGATCGCTGTAAACATGTCTGCCCTGCAGTTCAAACGCAGCGATCCGGTTGAAACCGTGCGCCAGATTCTGGAAGAGACCGGGCTGCCCGGTCACTGTCTGGAGCTTGAACTGACGGAGTCAATCCTGATTGATGACGCCAACCTGATTCTCGAAACACTCCGGCGTCTCAAGGCGTTGGGGGTACAACTGGCGATCGACGATTTTGGTACTGGCTATTCAAGCCTGGCCTATCTCAAGCGCTTCCCGATCGACAAATTGAAGATCGATCAGTCCTTCGTCAGAGATATCGTTGATGATGCCGATGAGGCTGCCATCGTGCACACCATCATTCAGCTAGGCCGCAACCTCAAGATGCGTACCCTGGCGGAAGGGGTGGAAACCGAGTCGCAGCTGGCCTTCCTGCGCGTCGAGGGCTGTCGTGAGGCGCAGGGTTATCTGTTCAGTAAGCCCTTACCGCCAGATGACTTTCTTGCCTTGTTCAGACAGGGGCGCGCACTGGCGGGGGGCTCAATTCAGTCAGTGCCAAGCGCAGTGCCAGTGCAATGAAAAACACGCCGCTGAATCCTTGTAGCCAGTTATGCAAGCGTGGATGAGCGTGCAGCAGGCGTCCTAGGCTGCCCGCGCTCAGCGCAATCATGCTGAAGACAGCGCCTGCAGCTAGCGTGAAGATCAGGCCGAATATGGCGATCTGAGTGGCACTGCTCCAGTTGCCGGGGCGTACGAACTGCGGCAGGAAAGCAAGGAAGAAGAGTGCAACCTTCGGGTTGATCGCGTTGGCGATCAGGCCTCGCCTGAAGTGCGCCAGGAAAGTTGTTTCGCTCTGCGCAGTACTGGTCAGGGCGCTGCTCTTGGTGCATTGGCGCAGGCTTTGCAAGCCGATCCAGCCCAGATAGGCGGCCCCGAGTCCCTGCAGCAGTTGCAAGGCTAGTGGCGAGGTTGCGAGCAGGGCCGTAATGCCCAGTACGGCTAGCAGGGTGTGGTTCAGACAGCCCGCCGCACAACCTAATGCAAACCCGAGGCTGGCGCGGCGGCCGGTGGACAAACCCAGCGCCAGCACACCCAGGTTGTCTGGCCCGGGCGTGGCGGCGATCAGCAGGGCCGTGGGTACAAACAGCAGTAATTGCCCTGCGTCCATCCCCATGATTTTTACTTGCTGGCCAGGTAGCGGCTGTTCGGATAGTTCTGGCGCAGGACGCGTTCAGTGTCCAGGCGCAGAGTTTCAAGTTGTAGCTCACGATAGCTCTGGATCATCAGGCCCAGCGCATCTTCAACCGACTTCGAAGTGGAGTAGGTTTTCACCACGGCTTGCGCCCGATTGGCTGCAGCCAGCGGTGCCCGACGTTGCAGGTAGTAGCGGGCTGCATTCAACTCATGGGTGGCCAGCGCTTCAAGCAGGATGTTCATGCGCAGGTGAGCATCTGCGGCATAACGGCTGTCTGGAAAGCGCTGATAGAGCTGCTTGAAGGTTTCAAACGCGTTCTGTACGCCTTTCTTGTCCCGCTCCGAGAGTGGTTGCTGGGGCAGGAAGGGAAGCCATTCATCGCGCTTGGTGTTTTCGTAAGCGAGGCCCTTCAGGTAGTAGGCGTAGTCAACATTCGGATGATTCGGGTGAAGCCGGCTGAAACGCTCGGCGGCACCAATCACAGCATCCATTTCGCCCATCTTGTAGTGCGCATAGGCGGTATCGAGCTGCGCTTGCTGGGCGTGACGACCGTATGGGAAGCGGGCTTCGAGCTGCTCGTAAGCCGTGATGGCAGATTCGTAAGAACCGGCATCCAGAAACTCCTTGGCCTCGGCATACGCAGACTGCGGGTCTTTCGCAGTGGAACCCGGCTTGGGTGCGGTTGCACAGGCGGTGAGCAAGCACAGCAGAGCGACTGCCGGTAAACTACTGAGGGTGAACTTGAACATTCCGACACCATCCGAAAGCAATGCCGCTGATTATAGCGGAAGCCCTGCGGCCGACTGCCGCATTCTGCATGTGCCGGCCGAACTGGCTGGGCAGCGACTCGACGCAGCACTTGCGCAGCTCATCAGCGAATACTCGCGCAGTCGCCTGCAGAGCTGGATTCGCGATGGTCTGGTGAGTTGCGAAGGCCGTTTGCTGGCGGACCCCAAAATGCGCCTGAATGGTGGTGAAAGCCTGCGAGTTGAGCTGGCCCCGCCGCCCGAAGCGCTCGCTGATGTGCCGGAAGATATTCCGCTGGACGTGATCTTCGAAGACGAGCACATCCTCGTTCTGAACAAGCCAGCCGGCCTCGTGGTACATCCGGGCAGTGGCAACTGGAGTGGAACCCTGCTCAACGCGCTGCTGGCACATGCCCCAGCATTGGCCGAGGTTCCACGAGCCGGCATCGTTCATCGTCTTGATAAAGATACCTCTGGCTTGATGGTGGTGGCCAAGACTTTGGCGGCGCAGACTGATCTGGTGCGCCAGTTGCAGGCACGCACCGTAAAGCGGCACTACGCGGCCGTTGTGATGGGTGCCCCACCGGCACGTGGCACTGTGGATGAGCCGATTGACCGGCATCCCGTGCAGCGCACGCGCATGGCCGTGGTGCCGGGCGGGCGCGAAGCGCGCACACATTTCCGGGTGATCGAGAAACTGCAGGGTGCGTGTTGGGTGGAATGTGTGCTGGATACCGGACGTACTCACCAGATCCGGGTCCACATGGCGCATCTGGGGCACCCGCTGGTGGGGGACCCCGTCTATGGCGGGCGTAAGATTCTGGCGCCAGCATCGGGCTTCAAACGCCAGGCTCTGCATGCTTTCCAGCTTGGCTTGCGGCATCCGGCCAGTGGTCAGGAAATGCTCTGGCAGGTACCCCTTGCAGATGATCTGCAGACACTGATTGCCGCCCTAAGAACTGCCTCCTGATCTGTTTTCCGGGTGATCGCCCTTGCCGCTGGCAGGGCTGGTCTCGTTCCTGCTTTGTGTTTCGCGCTTGCGGCGCAATCTTGCGGGGGTGCCGATGAGCCATAGCAGCAGGCAAAGTGGCAGCAGACCCCAGAAGAAAAAGCTCAGCAAACCAGCGATCCAAGAGGCTTGGCTGATGGCAATCAGGCTGGCTGTAAACAGCCATGCAATGGCGACGATGTACATTGGGGCAGCGCCTTGACGTGCGGTTTTGTGCAGGGCAACAATGCCTCGCAAGCCCCTATTGTCGCGGCAGCCCGGCCCGTGCTGCAATCTGTTTGAGGCTGTTTCGCTGAACCGCAACCCCGTTTCCAGGAGAGAGTTTCAATGATGACCCCCGAGCAGTCACGTGCAGCCGTAGAGGGCTGGATGCGCGCCAGTCAGGATTTCATGCAGGGCTTCATGCAGCAGGTGAGCCAGGTTCAGGCATCTCAGCCGGGTTTGCCGCCTTTTGCGGCCTTGCCTGCATTGCCTGGTCTGGAAAACGAGAAAATGGCTGCGCTCCACCGTGAGCACGCGGAATTGCACGCGAAGCTGTGGAGCTCGCTGGCTCAGCGCAAACCCGGTGATGAAAGTGAGCCGATCATGGCTCCGCCGCCTGGCGATCGTCGTTTCAATGCGCCGGAGTGGAGTAGCAGCCCCCTGCACGACTACATGCGCCAGGCTTATCTGATCAATGCCCGCTTTCTCAATGAGGTGGCTGAAAATCTCCCGATCACTGACAAGCTAGCGCGCAGCAAGCTGCAGTTCGTGATGCGCCAGTATGTGGATGCGATGGCGCCTTCGAACTTTGCTGCCACCAATCCTGAAGTCGTTCAGAAGGCACTCGACACAAAGGGTGAAAGCCTGACTCAGGGCCTGCTGAATCTGATTGCGGATGTGGAAAAAGGCCGCATCTCGATGACCGACGACTCAGCTTTCGAAGTTGGCGGCAATCTGGCCACTACCGAGGGCGCGGTGATCTTCGAGAACGAGTTGATGCAGCTGATCCAGTACGCGCCGCTGACCGAAAAGGTCTGCAAACGCCCCTTGCTGATCGTGCCGCCCTGCATCAACAAGTACTACATCCTAGATCTGCAACCGGAGAACTCCTTCGTGCGCTATGCGGTGGAGCAAGGGCTGACGGTTTTCCTGGTTTCGTGGCGAAATCCCAAGGCTGAGCAGAATCATCTGGGTTGGGACGACTATCTAGGTGAGGGTGTGCTGCGCGCACTGGAGGTAGTGCGTGCGGTAAGCAAACAGGATAAACCTAATGTCATGGGTTTTTGCATTGGTGGCACCTTGTTGGCTTCAGCCTTGGCGGTGGCGTACGCGCGCGGGGAAGACCCGGTCGAAAGCGTGACTTTCCTGACGTCCATGCTCGATTTTGCCGACACCGGCGAGATCGCCTGTTATATCGACGAGACTTCAGTAGCGTCGAGCGAAGCCACCATAGGCAAGGGCGGCCTGATGGCCGGCAAGGAGCTCTCGCGCGTCTTCTCCAGCCTGCGTCCGAACGACCTGATCTGGAATTACGTGGTCGATAACTACCTCAAGGGCAACAAGCCACCAGCCTTTGATCTCCTCTACTGGAATTCGGACAGCACCAATCTGCCCGGCCCCTTTGCCGCCTATTACCTTCGCAACACTTATCTCGAAAACAATTTGCGCGTGCCGGGCAAGCTCACCATGTTGGGCGAAGCGGTTGACCTGGGGCGGATCTCCTGCCCGGCCTATTTCCTTGCCACTCGCGAGGATCACATCGTGCCCTGGCAGACGTCCTATCTCGGGCGCCGCTTGTTGGGCGGGGAGTCCACCTTCGTGCTGGGCGCCAGCGGCCATATCGCGGGGGTCATCAATCCTGCCGCCAAGAACAAACGCAGCTTCTGGACCAATGTAGCACCCGCCTCCACCAGTGGTGACTGGATGGACAGTGCTACCGAGCACCGCGGCAGTTGGTGGCCGCACTGGATCGATTGGCTCAAGACGCGCAGCGGTGAACTCGTTGCGGCCCGCAGCAAGCTTGGCGCCAAGGATTACAAGGTATTGGAGGCCGCCCCCGGCCGTTACGTGAAAGAACGTGCCTGACCTGACAGAGAAGTGGCAGCAAGCGGCTGGCGCCACTGCCCGGAAGCGCCAGCCTTGATAACGACCGGGTATGCCTGATGACAAAAGGAGAACTGAATGCCTCACGTAGCACTGATCACCGGCGGTATGGGCGGCCTGGGTGAAGCCATCTGCATGAAGATGGCGGCCCTCGGCTACCGGGTGGTGACCACCTACTCCCCCAACAACACCTCGGCAGAAGAGTGGCTGACCAAGATGCATCACTTGGGCTATGGCTTTATCGGAGTGCCCTGCGATGTCACCGATTTCGATTCCTGCAAGGCTTGTGTGGCCCAGGTGGAGAAGGAGGTCGGTCTGGTTGATGTGTTGGTCAACAACGCCGGCATTACGCGCGACATGACCTTCAAGAAAATGACCAAGTCGGACTGGGATGCCGTGCTGCACACCAACCTGGATTCGGTTTTCAACATGACCAAGCAGGTCATGGACGGCATGATGGCCCGCAAGTGGGGACGCGTGATCAACGTGTCTTCGGTCAACGGCCAGAAAGGCGCTTTCGGTCAGACCAACTACTCCGCTGCCAAGGCCGGCATGCATGGATTCACCAAGGCACTGGCGCTAGAGGTGGCCAAGCACGGCGTGACGGTGAATACCATTTCGCCGGGCTACATCGGCACCAAGATGGTGACGGCGATTCCCAATGAAATTCTTGAGTCCAAGATCCTGCCGCAGATTCCGGTGACTCGTCTGGGTAAGCCGGAAGAGGTTGCAGGGCTGGTGGCCTATCTGGCCTCTGATGAAGCGGCTTTCCTGACCGGAGCCAACATTTCGATCAACGGTGGTCAGCACATGTATTGATGTCGTGCCGCGGCGGTTGCCACGGTGCAATAGAGTTGGGGCGCGAATTCCTCGCGCCTCCCTGGTTTTCAACTAGAGAGGTGAATGCAAATGGCTAAGAACGTGGCTCTGGTAACCGGTGGCATGGGTGGTCTGGGAACAGCAATCTGCAAATCGCTGGCAAATGATGGCTGGAAAGTAGTCGCCAACTGCCTGCCAGCTTTTCCACCTGCCGCAGAGTGGGTCGCCAAGTGCAAATCCGAAGGCTATGACTTCCAGATCGCAGAGGCTGATGTAACTGACTACGATCAATGCGCCGCGATGATCAAGAAGATCGAAGCCGAGATCGGCCAGATCGACGTATTGGTCAACAACGCAGGTATCACCCGCGACGCAATGTTCCGCAAGATGGACAAGGGCCAGTGGGATGCCGTGATGTCCACCAATCTGGATTCAGTGTTCAATGTGACCCATCCCTTGCTGCCGCTGATGGCCGAGCGTGGTTTCGGGCGTGTGGTCAATATCTCATCAGTGAATGGCGTAAAGGGGCAGTTTGGCCAGGCCAACTACTCCGCCGCCAAGGCCGGTATCCTCGGAATTACCAAGGCGCTGGCGCAGGAGGTGGCCAAGAAGGGCGTGACGGTGAATGCGATTGCCCCGGGCTACATCGGTACCGAGATGGTTATGGCCATCAAGGAAGAAGTACGCGAACAGATCGTTGCCACGATCCCGGTGGGGCGCCTTGGCCGCCCGGATGAAATCGGTGATCTGTGTGCCTACCTTGCTTCCGACAAAGCCGGTTTTATCACCGGCGCGACGATCAATATCAACGGCGGCCTGCACATGTGTTGAGCGGTGTGTGGCATTGCGCACAACAACCCCGCAGCTTCAGGCGGGGTTGTTTTTGTGCGCTGCTATAATCCAGCGCAAGGTTCCGGTGCCGGATGCGGAACCTTCTGCCCATACACATACAAGCAGGGGACAACGCAACATGGCCGAACAGCTTCGACTGATCAAGAAATATCCAAACCGTCGTCTCTACGATACGGCTTCCAGTTGTTACATCACCCTCGCAGATGTGCGCGATCTGGTACTCGGCCAGGAAACCTTTCAGGTTGTGGATGCCAAGTCCGGCGAAGACATTACCCGCAGCATCCTGCTGCAGATCATTCTTGAAGAGGAAAGTGGCGGGGCGCCGATGTTCACCAGCGACCTGCTGGCCCAGATGATCCGTTTCTATGGCAATGCCATGCAGGGTTTCATGGGTCGTTACCTGGAAAACAACATCAAGTCCTTCTCCGACATGCAGGCCAAGCTGCAGGAGCAGACCAAGGGTCTGTATGGTGAGAACAGCCCGATGAGCAAGGATATGTGGACCCAGTTCCTGAATTTCCAGGGTCCGGCCATGCAGAGCATGATGGGGACCTACATGGAGCAGAGCAAGCGCATGTTCTCGCAGATGCAGGAGCAGATCGAGAGCCAGACGCGCAGCATGTTCACTACCTTCCCGTTCCCGGGGAACGACGCAGACAAGAAATAAACTGAGCAATCTGTTGCGTACTTGTGACTGCCGGTCTCTGTGAGGAGACCGGCAGTTTGCGTTTACAGCATTGCTGTCGCGACAGCGTCAGGCATTGGTGCGCACCCACCAGCGCCGCCAGAAGAGGGCCAGGATCAGGCCGGCACCGGCGACCGCGATCATGATGAGCACTATCAGCCAGCCTTCGTGATCTTCCAGCAGCGGCAGGTAGTGGAAATTCATGCCGAAGAAGCCCGTTAGTAGGGTGGCGGGAGCGAACAGGGTGGTGATTACGGTGAGCATGCGTACTTCTGCATTCAGCCGGTTGCTGACCGAGGACAGGTGAATGTCCATCAAGCCACCGATCAGTTCGCGCATTGAATCGAGCTGCTCAATGACGTGCACGGCGTGATCGTAGACATCACGGAAGTACAACTCCGTATCCTTGTTCAGAACTGAGCCAGGCATCCGCAACAGGCTGCCTAGCACTTCACGCAAGGGCCACACGGCGCGGCGGATTTCCAGGGTTTCGCGCTTGAAATGGTTGATGTCTTCGATCGAGTGCTTGCCGGTCCCGGCGATCAGGCTGTCTTCAAGATCCTCGATGTCGTTGGCGAGCGATTCGACGACCACGAAATACTGGTCGACCACCGCATCGATGAGGGCATGCAACAAGGCATCCGGGCCGCCGCCACGTAAGGAACCGATGCTCTTGCGCAGGCGGTTGCGGATCGGGTCGAAGAGCCCGGACGAGCGCTCCTGGAAGCTCAGGACGAAATCCTCACCCACGATCAGGCTGATCTGGTCGGAACAGGCATCGTGCTGTGTTTCGTCGTAGCGGAAGCTGCGTAGCACTATGAAGGCATAGTGTTCGTAATCGTCGAGCTTGGGGCGCTGGTGGGTATTGGCGATGTCTTCCAGCACCAGCGGGTGCAGATTGAAGCGGCGCCCGATCTCCTCCATCACCGCCGGCTCGTGCACGCCGTGCACGTTGAGCCAGATCCACCTGTTTTCACGCTTCTGCTGGCGGGACTCGTCCAGTGTGGAAAATGAGATTTCGCGCAAGGCGCTGGCGTCGTAGTCGAAGACGCAGAAGCTGGTCTGATCAACCTTGACGTCACCGATATGAACGATACTGCCCGGCGCCAGCCCGATCTTGCTGGCGTAAGGCGTACGACGGCGTCTGGTTTTGCGTTCGCTCTGTTTGTGCATGGCATCATCCGGATTCGGCATTGCACAGTATCATGCACGCCTTGCAGCCCTGTTAGCATCAGGGGTTTTTTGGGGGTTTTCAAGAAGGGTGTGACAGGCAGGCGGGAAGACTGAGGCGCTGACTTTACTGGGCAGAGTATGCATGCCAAGAGTGAAGCTCGAAAACCCTCGTCTCCAAGGCACTGCATCTTGAATGTAATGGCGTCGCAGCCAAGAGTTGGAACAAGCATGGCCTGAGTTTTGCCTTCGTTCAGTATTGTCAAAAGCTTGGTTTGACGATCCGCTGGCAAAGCAGGCGAGTACATCGACTTTGTGGTGTGGGTGCGGATTGCCGCATGCCGGCCCAGTCGCCAAGGTGAACGGGTTTATTTTCTATCTGGACGTTAACGGAGAACAGAGCATGTCACTGCTTATAGGGGTGCCTCGGGAAGTTTTTGCAGGGGAGAAACGCGTCGCGACTGTTCCAGATGTCGTAGAAAAGCTGATCAAGCTGGGCTTCAGGGTTGTTGTTGAATCGGGCGCCGGTGAGCTGGCGAACTTCAGTGATGATGCCTACCGTGCCTCGGGTGCCGAGATCGCCGGAAGCGCTGCCGAGCTGTGGTCAGAGGCCGATATCGTGTTCAAGGTGCGTGGCCCGAACGATGCGGAAGTCGAGCTGATGCGCGCAGGCAGCACGCTGATTTCCTTCATCTGGCCGGCGCAGAACCCCGAGCTGATGCAGAAGCTTGCCGCCAAGAAGGTCACTGTACTGGCGATTGACGCTTTGCCGCGCCAACTCTCCCGCGCGCAGAAGATGGATGCGCTGACTTCGCAGGCTGGCGTCGCGGGTTATCGTGCCGTAATCGAGGCTGCCAACGGCTTCGGGCGTTTCTTCAACGGACAGATCACTGCCGCCGGCAAGGTGCCGCCTGCCAAGGTCTTCATCGCCGGTGCCGGCGTGGCAGGTCTGGCGGCCATCGGTACCGCGGCAGGTCTGGGCGCCATCGTGCGTGCCAACGACACGCGCGCCGAAGTAGCCGATCAGGTGAAGTCGCTGGGTGGTGAGTTCGTCAAGGTCGATTACGAGGAAGAGGGCTCGGGTGGTGGCGGTTACGCCAAGGTCATGTCCGAAGGCTTCCAGCAGGCGCAGCGCGAGATGTATGCCAAGCAGGCGCGTGAAGTAGACATCATCATCACCACCGCGCTGATTCCGGGCAAGCCGGCACCCAAGCTCATTACGGCCGAGATGGTGCAGTCAATGAAGCCGGGCAGCGTGATCGTCGACATGGCGGCCGAGCAGGGCGGCAACTGTGAGCTGACCGTGCCGGGCGAAGCCGTGGTGCGTCATGGCGTGACCATCATCGGTTACACCGATCTGGTGAGCCGCTTGTCCCGCCAGTCTTCGACGCTGTACGCGACCAACCTGTTCCGCCTGACCGAAGAGCTGTGCAAGACCAAGGACGGCCTCATCAACGTCAACTTTGAAGACGATGCCATCCGCGGCCTCACCGTCATCAAGGATGGCGAAATCACCTGGCCGGCTCCGGCGCCGAAAATTCCCGCCGCAGCGGCCAAGCCGGCGGCTGCAGCGGCCCCGGGGGCGAAGAAGTCCTCGCATGGTCACGGCGAGCCGTCCGAGCCGATGTCGCATCAGAAGATGGCGGTCACGTTCGGTATCGCAGCGGCCCTGTTCTGGATCATTGGTGCCAATGCACCGGCGGCCTTCCTTGGGCACTTCACCGTTTTCGTGCTGGCCTGCTTTGTCGGATACATGGTGGTGTGGAACGTGAAACCGGCGCTGCATACGCCGCTGATGAGCGTGACCAATGCGGTCTCCAGCATCATCGCGATTGGCGCCCTGGTGCAGATCGCGCCGCCGCTGACGGCGGATATTTCCCGCCCGGATGAAGTGATCCGCTGGCTCGCCGTGGGCGCCATCGTGCTCGCCACCATCAATATGTTCGGCGGCTTCGCCGTGACCCAGCGCATGCTGGCGATGTTCCGCAAATAAGGAGAATTGAAGAATGTCTGCAAGTCTGGCTACGGTCTCCTACCTCGGAGCAACCATTCTCTTCATCCTGTGTCTGGGCGGTCTGTCCAACCAGGAAACCGCACGTCGCGGCAACCTCTACGGCATGATCGGCATGACCATCGCGGTGCTGGCAACAGTGTTCGGCCCGCGTGTGGCTTCGCTGGGCCTACCCTGGATCATTGGCGCGATGGTCCTCGGTGGCGTGATCGGGGTTTATCTGGCGCGCGTCGTCAAGATGACGCAAATGCCCGAACTCGTCGCGTTCATGCACAGTCTGGTCGGTCTGGCAGCCTGTCTCGTGGGTTTTGCCAGCTACATCGATACCTCCATCGCCTTTACCGGTGCTGAAAAGGCCATCCACGAAATCGAGATCTATGTCGGTATCCTGATCGGCGCCGTCACCTTCTCGGGTTCGGTGATTGCCTTCGGCAAGCTCTCGGGCAAGATCGGCGGAAAACCCTTGCTGCTGCCGGGGCGTCACTTCATCAACCTGATCGGTCTGCTGGTCGTGATCTATTTCGGCTACGCCTTCCTGCATGCCGAAACCGTGGAAGCCGGCATGCTGCCGCTGATCGTGATGACGGTGGTGGCCTTGCTGTTCGGCATCCATATGGTGATGGCCATCGGTGGCGCTGACATGCCTGTTGTGGTGTCGATGCTCAACAGTTACTCAGGTTGGGCGGCAGCGGCGACCGGCTTCATGCTGTCGAACGATTTGCTGATCGTGACCGGCGCGCTGGTGGGCTCCTCAGGTGCAATCCTGTCGTACATCATGTGTTCGGCCATGAACCGCAACTTCATCAGCGTGATCGCGGGTGGTTTCGGTTCCGATGGCGGTTCGCCCGCCCCCAAGGCAGCGGGTGCCAGCGCCGAGCCGGTGGGTGAGGTGAGCCCGATCCTGGCAGGCGAAACGGCTGAACTGCTGCGCGAAGCCAAGAACGTGGTGATCGTGCCG
The DNA here is from genome assembly GCF_002855595.1 of Uliginosibacterium sp. TH139. Classification (NCBI taxonomy): domain Bacteria; kingdom Pseudomonadati; phylum Pseudomonadota; class Betaproteobacteria; order Rhodocyclales; family Zoogloeaceae; genus Uliginosibacterium; species Uliginosibacterium sp. TH139. Next base: position 208,077 of record NZ_PKRR01000004.1, read on the forward strand.
GGCTACGGCATGGCCGTGGCGCAAGCCCAGCACACGGTGTTCGAGATCACCTCGTACTTGCGTGAAAAGGGAGTCAACGTGCGTTTTGCGATTCATCCGGTGGCGGGCCGCATGCCAGGCCACATGAACGTGCTGCTGGCGGAAGCCAAGGTGCCCTACGACATCGTGATGGAAATGGATGAAATCAACGAGGACTTCCCGGAAACGGATGTGGCCATGGTGATCGGCGCCAACGACATCGTGAACCCGGCTGCGCAAGAGGACCCGACGAGCCCGATCGCCGGCATGCCGGTGCTGGAAGTCTGGAAAGCCAAGACCAGCATCGTGATGAAGCGTTCGATGGCTTCCGGTTACGCCGGCGTGGATAACCCGCTCTTCTACAAGGACAACAACCGCATGCTGTTCGGTGACGCCAAGAAGATGCTGGACGAAGTTTTGGTCAGCCTGAAGTCCTGATCCGCATCGGCATGACTCACGGAAAGCCGGCCTTGTGCCGGCTTTCTGCTTTTTTTGGGGTATGGCGTGGGTAGCTGGGATACAGGCGCAGCCGGAGTCCGGGGCGGGCCTTGCGTCGCAGTTCCCGGATTCCGCTGCACTGCATCCAGGCTACGGTGTTCGAAGGGCCGGCTTTATGCTTTTGGGCGGGCAGCAGGCGCGCTATAGTTCCGCCCTGGTTCCACGCTGATCTTCACCGAAAATGACTCTTCGAATCGCCGTCGCCCAGCTCAATTGCACCGTGGGCGATCTCGCCGGCAATGCGGCCCTGATCCGTGAGGCAGCTTTGTCTGCGCGCGCAGCAGGTGCCCATCTTGTGCTGACACCGGAACTGGCGCTGTGTGGCTATCCGCCGGAAGACCTGCTGCTGCGCGAGGACTTCTACTTTGCCAGCGAGCGCGAATTGAGCGCGCTGGCCGAGGCCTGTGCCGGCATCGATGTGCTGGTCGGCCATCCGCTGTTTGCCGATGGCGAGGCCTATAACGCGGCGTCGCTGCTGCGCGATGGCAAGGTGCTGGCGAGCTATCGCAAGAATCGTCTGCCGAACTACGAAGTGTTCGACGAAGTGCGCTACTTCGCCCCCGGTGAGGACGCCTGCGTGGTCGAGGTGCAGGGCGTGAAGGTAGGCATCAACATTTGTGCCGACGTGTGGGAGGCCGGCACGGCCGCCGCGGCGCGGGCCGCGGGCGCCGAAGTGCTGCTGGTGCTGAACGCGTCGCCTTACCACATGGAGAAGCAGGCTCAGCGCCACGAGGTGCTGCGCGAGCGGGTGCAGGAGGCTGGCATCGGCGTGCTCTACTGCAACCTCGTCGGCGGGCAGGACGAACTGGTCTTCGACGGCGGCTCCTTCGCGCTGGATGCGAATGGCGCGCTGAGCTATCAGGCGCCGGCCTTCGAGGCGCGCGTGGATATCGTCGACTTCGCGGGGGGCAAGTTCGCGAGCAGTGTGAAGGTGCCGCGGCCTTCGGTGGAAGCCGAAGTGTATGAGGCCTTGAAGCTCGGCGTGCGCGACTATATTGGCAAGAATCGTTTCCCGGGCGCGCTGCTGGGCCTCTCCGGTGGCGTGGATTCGGCCCTGACTCTGGCCATTGCTGTCGATGCGCTGGGTGCTGACAAGGTGCGCGCGGTGATGATGCCTTCACCCTACACGGCGCAGATGAGTCTCGACGATTCGCGCGAGATGGTGAAGCTCCTGGGCGTGCGTTATGACGAGCTGGCAATCCAGCCGGCCATGGACACTTTCGAGACCATGCTGACGCCCTTGTTCGAGGGCCGCGGCGCGGATACGACGGAAGAAAACCTGCAGGCGCGCATCCGTGGCATGAGCCTGATGGCGCTCTCCAACAAGTTCGGCAGCATCGTGCTGACCACCGGCAACAAGAGCGAGATGGCGGTGGGTTACGCTACGCTGTATGGCGACATGGCCGGCGGTTTCGCGGTGATCAAGGACATCCTCAAGACCTTCATCTATCGCCTGTGCGAATATCGCAACAGCATTTCTCGGGTGATCCCCGAGAACATCCTCACGCGTGCGCCTTCCGCCGAGCTGAAGCCCGATCAGAAGGATCAGGACTCCCTGCCGCCGTATGAGGTGCTCGACGCGATCATCGAAGCCTACATGGAGCGCAACGAGTCGCCGCGCGATATCATTGCCGCCGGATATTCGGAGCACGACGTGCGCCGCGTGATCGGCATGTTGCGGCGCAATGAGTACAAGCGTCGTCAGGCGCCGGTGGGCATTCGCGTGACCCAGCGTGGCTTCGGCCGCGACTGGCGCTGCCCGATCACCAATCGCTACGCGGACGAGTTCTGAGCCCAGCTTTGCGACAGTTCCTCGCACAGCTGTGAGAGGAGCGGTTTCCAACTGCCTTCAGCGCTGTCCTTCCAGTGCAGTCGAGCGCTCGGGTAGAGCGCGCAGCTCGGGCTGCCGGGCTTGCCCCAGCGCCATTCGAGGCCCGGCACGAGCAGGATGTGCACGGGGCAACCCAGTGCGCCTGCGGCGTGGGCGACCGAGGTGTCCACCGCGATGATCAGGTCCAGCTCGCAGGCCAGCGCGGCGGTGTCGGAAAAGTCCTGCTGCATGTCGCCCAGCGGAATGATGCCGCCGCGGCAGAGCTGATCCAGTTCGCCTGAGCTGGCGTCATCTTTCTGCAGGCTGAAGAACATGGCCTGTGCGCCGAGCCGGCGCGGCAGTTCGAGAATTTCTTCCGTGGTGATGGAGCGCATGCGGTTGCTGGCATTGCCCGCCGCACCGCGCCAGGCTACGCCGATCTTTTTCTTTTGCCCGGCCCATTCGGCAAGCTGTTTGCGCCAGTGCTGGCGCTTCTCCGGTGCTGCCTGCAGATAGGGATATTGCCAGGTTCGCAGCGGGTTCTTGTCGTCCAGATGAAGTGGCAGGCTCAGCAGTGGCGACCAGTAGTCGAAGTGCTCTGCTACGGGTGCTTCGGCATGACAGGCTTGCAGTCCCGGCGCGGTGCCCAGCAGGCCGCGCAGGCCGGCGCGGCAGACCAGATCGACGTGTGCGCCGCTGGCCGCCAGCGGTTCGATGAAGCGGGCGAACTGGATCTGGTCGCCCAGTCCCTGTTCCCCCATCAGCAGGATGCGCTTGCCTGCCAGCGCTTCGCCTTGCCAGCGTGGCCATGGATAGTCGGTAAAGCGTACGGCGTCATGGGCCGGCAGGCTGCTGTCATGACGGGCTTCGTAATAAGGCCAGGCCTCAGCGAAGCGGCCCTGGGCGAGCAGGGCCATGGCGAGGTTGGCACGCGCCCGGGCGGAGTCATCTATCTCCAGTGCCCGACGGTAGGCGGCCTCGGCGGCCTCGGGCTGATTCAGGTAGAGCCGGGCGTTGCCCGCGACCTGCCAGAGGCCGGCTTCCTCCGGCGAGCTGGCGCAGGCCGTCTCGGCTTTCGCGCGGGCCTGCTGCAGGCGGCCTGCGGCCACGAGCTGCTGCAGGCGCTCCACCTGCAGGGCGGGGCTGGCTTCTTGTGCCAAGGCCTGACGGTAGTGCATGTCGGCTTCATCGGTCCGGCCAAGCTGAGCCAGTGTACGGGCCAGGTTCATGCGTGCCGGGCGGAAGCCGGGTTGGTGGCTCAGGGCCTGCGTGTAGAAATTGAGGGCTTCCTCGGGCTGGCCGGCGCGCACGCAGATGGCGCCTAGGTTGCTGAGCGCTTCGACGCAGTCGGGTTGCTGTTCAAGTATGTTTGCATATGCCGCTACTGCGGCTTCGAGATCGCCGCGCTCTTCGGACTGCACGGCGGCCAGCAGGTCGGCTCGGCTCACAGGCGCGGCCCGCCTCTGCGCTGCGATGGCTTTTCGCCCAGCGCCAGGCTGACCAGCCAGGTCAGCAGGCTATAGATCAGTGCACCCCACATCGCGGACCAGAAACCGCCCACCTGGAAGCCGCCGACGAGCTCGGAAGCAAGCCAGAACAGCAGGGCGTTGATGACGAGGATGAAGAAGCCAAGCGTCAGCGCGGTGATTGGCAGGGTCAGCAGAATCAGGATCGGGCGCACCAGCGCGTTCAGAAGGCCGATGATGATGGCGGCGATCAATGCGGCGGTGTAGCTGCTCACCTGAATGCTGCTGACAAGCTCGGGCACAAGCATCAGGGCGACGGCATTCAGCGCCCAGCGCAGCAGGGTCATCATTGTGTGGCTCCCAGAGCGTGAGCGCAGGCTTTGCTGGCGGCGAGGGTGGTGGGGGATGGGGCTGGCGTGGCAAGCCAGTCCTGCATGTGGCTGCGGGCAATGTTGCGTAATGCACCGATGAAGTCTGGCTCTTCATTGAGGCAGGGCACGTAGCGGAATTCCTTACCGCCGGCGTTCAGAAAAGCGGCTTTGCATTCCAGGGCGATTTCTTCAAGGGTTTCGAGGCAGTCGGACACGAAGCCGGGGCAGACCACGTCCACGCTCTTCACGCCTTCCTTGGCTAGTTTCTGCAGGCTGGGTTCGGTATAGGGCTGCAGCCATTCGGCGCGACCGAAGCGGGACTGGAAGGTGACGAGGTATTGCTCGGGCTTGAGCGAGAGGTATTCGGCCAGTAGGCGCGCGGTCTTGTGGCACTCGCAGTGGTAGGGGTCGCCTTTGTCGAGCGAGAAACGCGGCGTGCCATGGAAGCTCATTACGAGCTTGTCCGGCATGCCATGCTGTTGCCAGTGCGCGGCGATGCGCTGACCCAGCGCACGGATGTAGTCAGGATGGTCATGGAAGCTTCGCACGAAGCGCAGCTCGGGCAGATTGCGGATCTTCATCCCGGCTGCAGCCACTGCATCGAAGGCACTGGCGGTGGTGCTGGCGGCATATTGCGGATAGAGCGGCAGCACCAGTATTCGGCTGCAGCCACGCGCCTTGAGGCGCATCAGCGCCCCCTCCACGTCTGGCTGACCGTAGCGCATGGCCCAGTCGACCTGAACGTCCGGATGCCCCGCCTGCAGCAGGTAGCCGGCGAGCAGCTTGGCTTGTTTTTCCGTATGAACCCGCAACGGCGAGCCTTCCTTGCTCCACACCGTGGCGTACTTTGCGGCTGACTTTTTGGGGCGAGTATTGAGGATGATGCCGTTGAGGATTAACCACCATAGCGCGCGCGGAATTTCGACCACACGCGGGTCGGAGAGGAACTGCTTCAGATAGGGGCGCACTGCCTTGGCAGTCGGCGCGGCCGGAGTGCCGAGATTGATCAGCAGCACGCCGGTACGTGGTGTGCTGCCATGCGTGAATTCAGGCTCTTGCAGAAAGCGGGGCATGGTGATCCTGTGCAATCGATTGCCTTTATGCCGGCAGTTGCCGGAGTTTGGCGTTTTCGCGGGGAGTCAGGTGTTGCTCGACAAGGCGCTGGAAAGCAGTCGTGCTGTGATGTCCACAATCGGGATGACGCGTTCGTAAGCCATGCGCTGCGGGCCGATCACAGCCACGGTGCCGACGACCTGGCCGTCGACCTCGTAAGGCGCGGTGACCACACTGCATTCGTCCAGCGGGCTGATGCCGGATTCGCCGCCGATGAAGAGCTGCACGCCCTCGGCGCGATTGGAAATATCCAGCAACTGCACCAGGCCAGACTTCTGCTCGAACATTCGGAACAGCTCGCGCAGGCGGTTCATGTTGGAGGAAATGTCATCCACTTCCAATAGCTTGCGTTCGCCGGTGATCAGATAGCCCGAGTTCTGTTCCTCCATGGCTTCCTGGCCAACAGTAATGGCGGCCGACATCAGCTCGCTCATGTTCTGCTGCAGCTGCACCAGCTCACCGCGCAGGTGATCGACCATTTCGCCAAAAGCCAGCCCGGCGCAATGGTGGTTCAGGTAATTCGCAGCGGTGACGAGTTCGGAGGCTGTGTAGGCGCGTTGGGTGAACAGGATGCGATTCTGCACATCGCCGCTCATAGCCACGATGATCAGCAGCACGCGGGTGTCCGACAGGCTCACGAACTCGATCTGGCGGATTTTGGTGGCTTCGCGGCGTGGCGCGGCGACGATGCCGGCAAAGCTGGTCAACTCCGAGAGCAGGCTGGAAGCTGCAGAGAGTACGCGGCGTGGCTCGTCCGGATGGATGTGGTGTTGAAGTTCGCGAACTTCGGTCTGCGCCAGCGGTTTGACGGTAAGCAGGGTGTCCACGAACAGACGATAGCCACGTGCGGTAGGGATGCGACCGGCAGAGGTATGTGGGCTGGTGATCAGGCCCAGCTCTTCCAGATCCGACATCACGTTGCGGATCGTAGCGGGCGAGAGTTCCAGCCCGGACTGCTTGGAGAGCACGCGCGAACCTACGGGTTGACCCTCGGCGATATAGCGTTCGACGAGCGTTTTCAGCAGGAGTTGGGCACGTTTGTCTAGCTGGGGCATGGCTGCATTGTAAGGGCTTGGCAGGAGCTTTGGGCAGATCCTGCAGCCTGGCCCAAACAGCAGAAATGGGGGGCATTTAGCCGGCTCACATGCCGCTCCACGTAGGCAAAAACTTGCAAAAATTTGCTAAACCTTTGTTCTGACTCGCCGTTACAGAACGCATCGGGCTCCGACTGAAGCGGCTTGCTGCTGACTGGAACCTATAAAACTAGAGAAACGCATTTCCGTCAGGAGTTAGCCATGCCAACCGTTACCGGACTGTCGGCCTCACAGATAGCCGCACTGACCACAACCCAGGTGGCCGCACTCACGACCGCGGATTTCAAGGCGCTTTCCCAAACCCAGATCGGTGCCTTCAGCGCAGAGCAGATTGCGGCGATGGAAACCCAGGATCTGGTGACCCTGACCGGGGCCCAGGTTGCTGCGTTCACCCCTTACAACGTGGTGGGTTTCACCAGTGGACAGATTCAGTCGCTGACTCAAACCCAGTTTCAGGGCATGACGGTTGAGCAACTCAGCTCCCTGAGTTCCGATCAGATAGCCGCCATGGAAACCCGCGATCTGGCGGCCCTGTCGGTGACGCAATTGCGCGGGCTGACGGTGGATCAGATTGTCGGGTTTGGTACGAGTCAAATCCGGTCTTTGAGTGCCACACAGGTCGCTGGCTTCTCTGCCGAGCAGATCGGCTCCTTCTCCACCACGCAGATTTCCGCCCTGTCGACTTCGCAAATCAAGGTTTTGACAACAGGGCAGGTGGCTTCTCTGGGGGCTGAACAGGTTGCGGCGCTGACCACGGCCCAGGTGAGGAATCTGACTGTTAGCCAGGTCCAGACCTTGTCCGAAGACCAGCTCAATGCGTTGGAGACTAGTGACTTCAGTGCTTTGACGGCAACCCAGATCCAGGCACTGAAGACCAACCAGATCAGTGCCTTGTCGGAATCCCAGATTGCGGCTTTGACGACGCAGCAGGCTGCCAGTCTCACCCAGGCCCAGATCCAGGTGCTCTCGCCGGAGCAGATTCAGGCCATGAAGACGCAGGACGTTGGCGCACTGGCTGTATCGCAGCTCAAGGGGCTGACAACCGAGCAAATCGAATCCTTGTCGTCGGCCCAAGTGGCGGCAATGACTTCTGGCCAGTTGGCCAGCTTTAGTGCGAATCAGCTCAAAGCGCTCACGACGGCACAGGTGTCGGCCCTTGAAACACAGGATCTGGCCGCGCTGCTTGCAACCCAGATCAGCAGTTTGAAAACGGATCAGCTCGCTGCGCTGAGCACCACACAGATCCAGGCCTTGCAGGCTACCCAGGTTGCCGCATTGAGTTCCGCCCAGGTACGTGCTTTGAGCAGCACCCAGATCGCGGCGATGGAAACTCGGGATCTGTCCGCCCTGTCTGCCACGCAGATTGCAAGTCTGACCAATGAGCAGGTGTCTGCCCTCGGCACACAGCAGTTTGCGGCCCTTTCAGGCGCGCAGATCAAGGGGCTGACGAGCAGCCATATCCAGGCGTTGACGACGGGCCAGATCGAAGCACTGAACTCGGTGCAGGTACAGAGTCTGTCTGCGACCCAGGTTTCTGCCATGTCATCCGATCAGATCGTGGCGATGGAAACCCGCGATTTCTCGATGCTGAGCGCTACGCAATTGCGCGGATGGGATGCCAGCCAGGTCGGCACCCTGACCACGAGTCAGATCGTGGCCTTCACGGCCATGCAGATCGCTGGTTTGACCACCTCCCAATTGTCGGGGCTGAGCACGGGGCAGGTCAGTGCGATCGAGACACGTGATCTGGTTGCCCTGACGGCAACCCAGATCCAGAAGCTCTCGACGGATCAGCTGAGCGCTTTGAGTTCGACCCAGATTCAGAGTCTTACCGCCCTTCAGATCAAGGGCCTGGATGCTTCGCAATTTGCGGGCTTCTCAACTGAGCAGATTCAGAGCCTGACGACTGCTCAGTTCAGCAACCTTTCGGCTACTCAGCTGGGAGGGCTCAATTCGAGTCAGATCGCTGCAATTGAAACCAGCGATCTGCGATTGTTGTCCGCAACCCAGCTTGCCGGGCTGAATTCTGACCAACTCAGCGCGCTGGGGACGGACCAGCTGGGGGCGTTGAAGACCAATCAGATTCAGGGTTTGACCACTACTCAGCTGGCTGGGCTCACGTCCGATCAGATCGAGTCACTGACGACCGATCAGTTCAGGGCCATGAGTGCCAAGCAGATCAGCTCTTTTTCGACTACCCAGATCGCAGCTCTGGCGACCGATGATCTGACATCCTTGACGACCGCACAGTTCAAGGCAATGAGTGCAACCCAGCTGGCCGCATTGACGACCAGCCAGATCACCGGGCTGAATGAAGAGCAGATCAGCGTGCTGAGCTCGGCGCAGCTGGCTGGCCTCGAAACCGCCGATCTTTCGGTCATGAATGCCACGCAGTTGCGGAGCCTGACGACGGCGCAGCTGCGCCAGCTCTCGACTGATCAGGTGGCTTCACTGACCTCAGCTCAGGTCGCAGGTCTTGGTGCCGCTCAGATTAGCGCCTTGAAGACGGATCAGATTGCAGCGCTCAACTCCGAGGATCTCTCGGCGATGAGCCGGGTGCAGATCCGCAGCATGACAACTGCGCAGCTGAACGTACTGACGACGGATCAGTTCTCCGGGTTGGACTCCTCCCAGATCACGGCTTTGAGTGCCGCACAGGTGGGCTCACTGCGCACGGATCAGATTCGCGCCATGACGGTGGACGAACTTGGCGCCATGAGCCAGAGCCAGGTGCAGGGTTTTGTCACCTCACAGATCCGCGCAATGACGACCGAGCAGGTCAGTGCCCTGACGAGCGCGCAGATGTCCGCCATGAGTTCGGCTCAGCTTGCCGCACTTGATTCTGCCCAGATCGGGGCCATCGGTACCGGGGATCTGGCGGCTTTGAGCGCCACCAAGGTGCGGGGCTTCACGACAGCTCAGATGCAGGCGCTTACCAGTGATCAGATCACCGCCCTGACGACCGGGCAGATTGCCGGGCTGAGTACGGCTCAGGTTGCCGCGCTTGAGACCGCTGACCTGCAGGCCATGAGTTCTCAGCAGATTGCCGCGCTGACCAATACTCAGGAGCGTGCACTCACCAGCCAGCAGGTGGGCGCTTTGACGAGTGACCAGATCGGCTCACTGTCTGCAAGCTGGGTTGCAACGCTCGCAACGAGCCAGATCGCCTCCTTGAGCTCCGAGCAGTTGAACAACCTGACGAGTGCCCAGATTCAGGCGCTCACGACCGGTCAGATCGCAGCCTTGTCGTCCAGCCAGATTACTTCGATGACGACGGAGCAGCTGTCTGCCTTGCGTTCGGCCCAGATGACGGGCTTTGAAACCGGCGATCTTACGAATCTGACCACCGCACAACTGGCCAGCCTGACGACGGCTCAGCTGGGCGGCTTGAGCAGCACCCAGATTGCTGCGCTCAGCACTACCCAGATCGGGCGGCTGAGCACTGATCAGGTACGGGGCTTGAGCAGCGCTCAACTCCAGGCGCTGACCACTACCCAGATGAGTGGGCTGGGGTCTGATCAGCTGGCGGCGCTGACGACCGCCCAGTTCGCTGCGCTGGAAACGGCAGATGTGGCCGCGCTGAGCACCGAGCAGCTGGCTAATCTGTCGACTACGCAGGTGAATGCGCTCTCTACTTCCCAGGTGGCAGGACTCCAGACTTCGCAGATTCGCGGCTTGACCTCGGCCCAGGTTGCTGCGCTGAGCACCGGCCAGATCAAGGCATTGACTACGGCCCAGGCCGCTGCCTTGGGCACTGCGCAGACGGTGGGTCTGGGGACTACCCAGATTGCAGCGATGGAAACCCGTGATCTTGCCGCGCTGAGTTCTGTTCAGCTGGCTGGTTTGACGACAACCCAGGTCGCTGCATTGGGCACCCAGCAGATTGCTTCGCTGACCACCACTGAATTGCAGGGGCTCACCAGTGCCCAGGTTCAGGCACTCGATAGCACCCAGATTCGCGCACTGACGACCGGCCAGATTGCTTCGCTGACGACCAACCAGACCAATGCGCTCACCACAGCCCAGCTGCTGGCCCTCGAGACGGCTGACCTGGCTGCGCTCACCACGACGCAGGTGTCGCAACTCGCAGCAGGGCAGGTGGCTGCCTTGACGACCAGCCAGATCCGCATTCTCTCCTCTGCACAGATCGGAGCGCTGAGTGCCGAGCATATCAATGCCATGTCCACGGATCAGGTGGTGGCGATTGAAACGGCAGACATCGGGGCGTTGAGCAGCACCCAGATCAGGAACTTCAGTGCAGACCAGATTGCCAGCCTGACGAGTGCTCAGGTCGCGGCCTTGAGCACCGATCAGATCCGCTCGATCGAGGCGGATGATCTGGCTGCGGTGAGCAGCACGCAAATTTCCAGGTTGTCGACGGCCCAGGTGGCTGCCCTGACGACCCTGCAGGTTGTGGGTCTGGAAGAAACCCAGGTTGCTGCTTTGAGCAGCGCCCAGATCCAGGCCATGGGCACCAGCCAGATTGCAGCACTGGAACTCAATGACCTTGCTGCCATGAGTACCGCGCAGCTTGCCGCATTCTCCACCGCGCAGATCGCCGGTTTGACGACGGCCCAGGCGACAGCTTTGACGACCGCCCAGATTGCAGCCCTGAGCAGCGCTCAGGTGCGCGCGCTGGAAACGCGTGATCTGGTCACCCTGAATGCTGATCAGATTGGTGCGCTGGATACCCGGCAGATCGTTGCCTTGAGCAGCACACAGGTTCAAGCGCTGACGGCTGAGCAGTTGGGCGCCTTGAGTTCCGCTCAGGTTGGGGCACTTGAAACCTCTGATCTGGCGCTGCTGAGTACCACACAGATCCGCAATCTCTCGGCTGAGCAGATCGCAGGCCTTACAACGGCCCAGATTCAGTCCCTGAGTACCGATCAGGTCAAGGCTCTCACTGGGGCGCAGATTGCTGCCCTGAGCTCTACCCAGCTTGTGGCTATTGAGACCCGTGATCTGGAAGCGCTGGGTGTAGGCCAGGTCAGAAGCTTCACCACGGATCAGGTTTCTGGGCTGACCAGTGCCCAGATCCAGGCCTTGAGCACCACTCAGGCCCAGGGCTTGAGGACGGATCAGATTGCCGCACTGACCACTGCACAGGTTCGCGCAATGGAGGTCGCCGATGTATCGGCCTTCACCACGGCTCAGCTCCAGGCCATTGAAACGGCGGACTTCGCCGCATTGAGCTCGGCACAGGTCCAGGGCCTGAGCACCGCTCAGGTAGAGGCCATGACAACGGCTCAGGCTGGCGCGATGACCGCGACTCAGGTTGGCAGCATGACGACGGCTCAGGTGGCGGCAATGCAGACGGCCGACCTGACACAACTGGGCTCCAGCCAGATCCAGGCGCTGAGCACTGCGCAGGTTGTTGCCTTGGGCACGACACAAGCTGCCGCGCTGCTGACCAGCCAGGTGTCCAGCCTCACTGCGGCCCAGATTGGCGCCATCGAAACCTCCGACCTCGTCGCACTCGATACCAGCCAGTTCCAGGCGTTGAGCTCCGCGCAGATCCAGGCGCTGGGCACTGGCCAGGTGCAGGCCTTGAAGACCACGCAGATCGAGGCGCTGACAACGACCCAGGCCGCCGCGCTTACAACGGCGCAAGTGGCTGCGCTGACCACCACGCAACTGGTGGCCGTAGAGACCAGGGACATCGCGGTATTGGGCGCCGCCCAGATGACCGCGCTGAGCAGTGCGCAGGAAGTGGCGCTGACCAGCGCCCAGGTGGCCGTGCTCTCCAGCGTTCAGATTGGCGCACTGTCCGGCGACTGGGCGGATGCGCTGGGAACGACCCAGCTGGCCGCACTGACCAGTGCTCAGACCCTTGGCATGACCACTGCCCAGATCCAGGTACTGGATTCGGCCCAGATCGTGGCCCTGACGAGTACCCAGGCTCAGGCGCTGACCATCGAGCAGCTCGCCGCCATGAGCAGTGCTCAGGTCGCCGCACTGGCGACGGACGATCTCGCCGTATTGAGTGGCAACCAGATCCAGGCGTTGGGCACGGCTCAGACCCGTGCGCTGACTTCCGCTCAGATCCAGGCGCTGACGACCACACAGGTCCAGGCGCTCACCGCAGAGCAGCTTGGCGCTTTGAGTTCCGATCAGATCGCTGCCTTCGAAACCTCCGACCTGGCCGCCATGACAACGGCGCAGGTGCGCAGCCTCTCCACAGCGCAGATTGCCGCGCTGACCACGGCCCAGATCTCCGGGTTGAACACCACGCAGGTCAGTTCGCTGACGGTGGCTCAACTGGGCGCGTTCGAAACCAGCGATCTGCAACAGCTCACTTCCTCGCAGATCCAGGCGCTGACCGCACTCCAGATCACCAACCTGAGTACTGCCCAGACCCAGGTGCTGACTTCGACCCAGATTGCGGCGCTGAACACGAGCCAGATCCAGTCGCTGACGGCAGACCAGCTCGGAGCCCTGACCTCGGCGCAGTTTGCCGCGATCGAAACCGGCGATGTGCAGGCCCTGACGGCGATCCAGATCCAGTCTCTGAGCACCACGCAGATCGCGGCACTCACGACCTCCGCTGCTGGCCAGCTCGCAGCACTGACGACCAGCCAGATCCAATCGCTCACAGCGGCTCAGGTGGGTGCGTTGAGTACGGCACAGGTCTCCTCGCTGACGACCAGTCAGGTCACCGCGATCGACCCGACGGATCTGGTTTCGCTCACCACCGCCCAGATCGATGCGCTGAGCAATGGTCAGGAAACGGCGCTGAACTCCAGCCAGCTCGTGGCACTAAGCAGCCAGCAGATCGGTGCGCTCTCCACGACGTGGGCTGGCGCTTTGAGCACGACGCAAGTCGCACAGCTCACGGCTACCCAGATCACTGGCCTGACGACTTCTCAACTCGCGGCATTTGGCAACAGCCAGATTCAGGCGATCGAGGTGGTGGATCTCATGCAGATGAGCACGACCCAGATTACCAATCTGGCCGACAGCCAGCTGCAGGCCTTCAGCACTACGCAGATCCAGAACCTGACCGAAGGCCAGATCAGCGCACTGAATACGGATCAGCTGACCGCACTCACTGCATCGCAGGCTGCCGCAGTGACCGAAACCCAGCGCGCCGCCCTGACGACGGCTCAGATATCCGCCCTGGATTCCTGAGTAATGATCTGATTTGGCACCCCGAAACCGGTTTATTCCGGTTTCGGGAGCAGGCCAGGAGGCATTAATCTGCAGGCTACCCGTGAAAGGATGTAGCCGTGGCTGAGTCTGGAACAGATTTAGGGAGTGTGCTGCTGCGTGCCTGGCAGGGTCAGCTTGATCTGCTGCAGCTCTTCAATGCTGCTGCGGGCTTTGATGCGCAAGGCCTGTTCCCACTCTCGGCCGTGCTGTACCAGACCTGGCTGCAGCGCAATCATTCCGATCGTCAGCAATACGTCTACTTCAATCTGGGTTCTGCCTTGCTCAATGCGGGCGATCTGGAGCCTGCCCAGACTGCCTATCAGAAGGCTGCAGAGCTGGATGCCGGATTCATCCAGCCACGATTCAATCTGGGTATTGTGCAGGAGCGGCTTGGGCGCATCGCGGATGCACTGGAGATGTGGCGCTGGGTAACGGTCAATGTGAACCCGGAGGACCCTGAGCAGCGCGAGATGCTGATCTCGGCGCTGAATAACATCGGGCGCGTGCAGGATGCTGCCAAGCAGTATGGCGAGGCACATGATTGCCTCACACGCAGCCTTCAACTCAAGCCCGATCAGCCTGATGTGCTGCACCACTGGGTCTTCATTCGGGCACGGCAGTGTGCCTGGCCGGTGTATTCAGCGATCCCCGGCGTGAGTCTTGAAGCCATGCGTGCGAATACCTCGGCGTTGGCCATGCTCAGTCAGAGTGATGATCCGCAGGCCCAGCTGGAGGCTGCGCGCAACTATGTGCGCAAGAAACTTGCGCCGCTACCGCCTCCGCTTACGGATGGCAGCCGCTATGCACATGACAAGATTCGTGTGGCCTACTGCTCGTCGGACTTCTGTCTGCACCCGGTAGCGATGCTGACGGTCGAATTATTTGAATTGCATGATCGTGAGCACTTCGAGGTCTACGGATTTTGCTGGACGCGCGAGGACGCTTCGCCGATTCGCCAGCGTATCGCCAAGGCTTTCGATCATTTCATCCGTATCGATACGCTGGATGACGAAGCTGCTGCCCGCCTGATCCGCGAACATGAAATAGATATCCTCATCGACCTGCACGGGCAGACACTCGGTGCGCGCGCCAACATGCTGGCCTGGCGGCCGGCGCCGGTGCAGATCACCTATCTGGGCCTGCCGGCCACCACAGGGCTGCCATCGATCGATTACGTGATTGCTGATCGCTTTCTCATCCCGGAGGAAAGCGCTCCGTTCTACTCCGAAAAGCCGCTGTACATGCCGGACATCTATCAGGTCAGTGACCGCAAGCGGCTCTGTCTGCCGCCGCCGAGCCGTGAGAGCTGCGGCCTGCCGGTGGATGCCTTCGTGTTCTGCTCCTTCAACAACAATTACAAATTTACACCGGCCGTGTTCGAGGTCTGGATGCGCATCCTGCAGCAGGTGCCGCATGGAGTGCTGTGGCTGCTCTCGGACAATCCGTGGGCCGAGGCCAATCTGCGTCGTGAGGCGCTGGCACACGGCATCAATCCGGCCCGTCTGATCTTTGCGCCGCGTGTCGCACCCGAGGCTTACCTTGCGCGCTACATGGCCGCTGACCTGTTCCTCGATACCTTTCCCTTCAATGCCGGCACCACTGCCAACGATGCGTTGTGGGCGGGCTTGCCGGTGCTGACTTGCCCCGGGCGGACCTTTGCCTCGCGCATGGCCGGCGCCTTGCTGACCGCAGCAGGCTTGCCCGAGCTGATCTGTGCGGATTTTCCCGCCTACGAGCGCAAGGCCATCGAACTGGCCAACGACCCGGCCACCTGTCGACGCCTGCACGAACACCTGCTGCAGCAGCGCGAACATGGTCCCTTGTTCGACAGCCCGCGCTTCGTACGCCACCTTGAGCAGCATTTCCGGAGATTGGTCCATCATGAAAATTAGCCTGCCCTGGGGGCGCCTGTTCCGCAGCGCTGACGCCATGCCTGCCGAACCGTCTGCAGCGTCCGCATCGAGTGTCGCTGCGCCCGCGCCTGCCATCCCGGTGCGGCGCTTGGTCTGCTATTGCGATGGCGGCTTTGGCAATCGCTTCAATGCGCTGGTCACCGGCCTGATCCTGGCGCGTCGTGCGGATTTGCCGCTGGAGGTGGTATGGCCGGTCAACAACTGGTGCGGGGCGCGCTTTGGCGAACTCTTTGATAGCCCGCTGACGGTGATCGAGCGCGAGCTGGCGAGCTTCGTGGCCGAGAAGGACGAGTACCAGTATCTGATGACCGAGGATCACCTGCAGCAGGGTGTGAGCTTCCGCTCGCCGCTGGGCTTTGAGCAGGAAAGCGAGTTGCTGGCCTGTGTGAGCGGCGATGACAAACCGGTGTTTCTCTATACCCCCTTGATTCCCGCCTGCCTGCCGCCGGACGAGGTGCTGGCTCAGGTACGCGCCTTGCAGATTCGTCCGGAAATCCAGCGCCGAGCGGAGGCTTTCCTGGTTGCAAAAGGTTTGCAGGGCGAGTTCTTTGGTCTCCAGATCCGCAAGACTGATTTCGGCGCCAATGCGGCGGACGACGAGAATCTCTTCAATCTCGTCAAATCCTTGCCGGATCGGCGCTTCTTCGTCTGCTCGGACGATGCCGGTGTCGAGCAGCGGTTTGCCAGCCTCGCCAATGTGGCCGTGCATGCCAAACAGGCTTATGTGGAAAAGCTCAATCCGGGCGACTGGATGGATCCGACCCAAGACTGCAGTGGCCGCATCTATCACGGCAACATCAATCGCAGTGCCGCCAGCGTGATTGATGCGGTGGTGGATCTCCTGATCCTTTCGCATTCAAAAGTGGTGCGCACTTCGGGCAGCACCTTTCTGAGCACCGCCTTGCTGCTGCAGGCGGCACGCACTGACGTGGCTACTGCGCCGGTTGTGCCGCAGGCGGCGGCCGCAAGCGTTGTGCCGGCGCAGGCCTACAAGATGAGCCTGCCCTTGTTCGATACGATCCGGGCTCTGGGCTTGCCTGCCCCTGCTGGCATTCTGCAGGTGGGAGCCAGCTATGGTCAGGAGATGCAGTATTTCCTCGAGAACGGCATTCGCGCGGGCCTCTTCATCGAGCCCCTGGCGGAGCCTTTTGCCCACCTGGCGAGCGTGTGTCGCCAGGTTCCGGGCTATATCGCCATGCAGGCCTTGTGTGCTGACACGAGCGGGCAGACGCATACCTTTCATGTCGCCAGCAATGGCGGCATGAGCAGCAGCATCCTCAAGCCGGCGCAGCATCTGCAGGTATTCGATTATGTGAAATTCCCCACCAGCGTCGAACTGGTCTCGCATACGCTGGATGAAGTCATGGCCTTCGTGCGGGAGTCCGGTCACGGTGATGCGCTGGACAAGCTTGATACGCTCTACATGGACACTCAGGGCGCCGAGCTCAGGATCATGGTGGGTGCGCCGCAGACGCTGCGGCAGATCAACTACATCTTCACCGAAGTGATGCGCGGCGAGATGTATGAGAAGCAGGCATCCTTCCAGAGCGTATGCGCTTGGCTGGATGTAATGGGCTTCACCCTGAACAACGTGTATTTCGGCCCCGGCCATACTGGCGACGCGCTCTTCATCCGCAAGAGCCTGCTCGGCTTGTGAGGGGTGCGGGCAGGGCGCCGAGGCGCGCCCTGATGTCCCTCAGCGCGCGTACACGTCACCCCACAGCAGACTTTCGCTTGAGGCACTGTTGCACAGGATCTGGATCAGCTGATAGAAGGGCAGCCATTGCTGGAACTGGAAGTTTTCCTGCTCTCCGAGTGAGAGATTGAACTCCTTGTAGCCCAGGCAGATCAGGCGCTCGATCACTTCCATCGAGCGCGGCATGAACTCCGCCGTGAATTCGAAAGAGAGGATGCCGATTTTCGAGTTCAAGCCCTGGATGACGTTGCTCTCGTAGCCTTCCACGTCGATCTTGCAGTAGCGCGGCACGCCGTACTCGGCAACCAGAGCGTCGAGCGTGGAGATTTCGACTTCGGCGGTCTTGTCCCACACGACATTGGCAAAACGGCCGGTCTTCCAGTGTTCGGCCAGCGTGCTCAGTACCGGGGATTCGGAGCAGATATTCATCGTCATGCGCCCGGGCAGCTCGCCGAGGGCTTTTTCGACGACGGCCGCATCAAGCTGGCCGCCGAAGCGCTGGCGCAACCGGGCCGCCATTTCGGGTTGCGGCTCCACGCAGACCACGCGTGCCTTGTGAGCCAGAAAGACCGCCGCCTTGTCACCCAGATTGGCACCGATATCGAATACCAGATCGCCCGGATTGAGCAGCTTGAGAACTTCGTGTTCATTGGCCATGTTCGGGGCTCCGTACACACTTGCAGGGGTCAGAAGGGATTCAGGCACAGGTCGGCCTGGAAGGGGTGGTTGGGGCGATCCAGCGGGCCGGGGATGGGCTCGCGGGAATAACCGGCAAAGCCATCCAGATCACGGCGCAGGTAGCTCAGTTCCAGTACCTCGGGGATCGGCACGCCTTCCACCATCACGAAGCCCTTGTAGTTGTTGGCGTGCAGATGAATCGGCGCATGGTGCTTGCCCAAGCATTCAAGCAGATGCTTGACGCGGTTGAAGAACAGCGGGTCGGCAAGCTTGTTGAAATCATGCAGCTCGCAGCAGATCACCTCGAAGGACAGCAGGGCGTCCGGGTTCAGTTGCTCGAAAATCTCGTATTCACCGCCTTCGATGTCGAATTTGAAGAGAGGGTGTTGTGGTGTCCCTTCAAGTTGAGCGCAGATGTCCTGCAGGGACAGAAAATCTCCTTCCGTGCGTGGCCCCCAGCCCTTGCGAAAGAAACGGAAAAATGGGTGCTCGACCGGCAGCTTTGCAACCGTGTGATCGAACTGTATTACCTTCGCTCCGCGTTGGGCCAGCGCCAGATCGAAGCTCACATCCGGCCCCACTCCGATGGAGACCACCGCGTCGCAGGCGAGGGCGCAGTCGGGCACCACGTAGCCTCCGTCGTAGTGATTGCCCAGGCGCACCTTGCCATGTCGACGCATGGCCAGTGGGCGCATCAGGGCGAGAAGTTCGAGCACTCGGTGCTGCTGGCGGACGTCATAAAGTTGCATGAGCTTTTTCCTGTCAGGACTGAAGCAGGGGAATAAGGGGAGCGATGGCGTGATCCCAGTCGTGGCGGCTGGCGTGTTCGCGTGCGGCCAGACGGGCCGGCGCATCGGCGCCCAGCGGGCCGGCCAGGGCCGTTTCGCGCACCAGGGCTTCGAGGCTGGCGAAGTCTGGTTCCAGCCAGCAGCTTTCTTCGGCCTCGCGCAGCACGCCGCGCTTGAATACCGTGGCGATCTTGCGGGTGTCCGTGCCATGGCAGAAGTCGTCGGTCGAACCGCCCGAGCTGACGATCACCGGCGTGCCACAGGCTTGCGCTTCGAGTACCGGCAGGTTGAAGCCTTCTGCCCGGTAGGGTGACACATAATGATCGGCGAGCCCGTAGAGCTGGCGCAGTTCGGCTTGGGAGAGATTCTGTGACACGACCAGGATCGCGTTCAGCACATCCTGATTGAGCAGGCCCGGGTGGCTGGCCGCCACCTGCTGCAGCACGCTGTCGACCGGCAGGCCGTACAGCGCCCGGGCATCCTTGAGGATCAGGCGGATGTTGGGCTGGTGCTGATGCGCCAGGGCGAAGGCGCGTAGCAGGAGATCTATGCCCTTGTTCCAGGTCGGCACGCCGACGTTCAGAAACACCACCGCATCTGCCGGAATTCCTAGTGCGGCTCGTTGGCTGGCCAGCTCTGCGGCCTCGAGTGGCCGGCAGCTGTGCAGATCGACGCCATGCGGCACCACGCGCAGCTTGTCCTCCGCAAAGCCGAAGTCGAGCAGGCGGTCGCGTGACCAGCGCGAGGGCGTGACTAGCAGGTTGTTGCCCGCGGTGATCTGCTCTGGCGACGTGGCCGGGTCTTTCAGATTGCTGCGCTGGTAGCCCAGCTCCGTCACGGCGAAGCTGAGGGTGCGGCGGGCTGCCGGATCGGGGGTGTGGAGCGGGGCGCAGATGCGATACACGCAGTCTGCTGCGGCCTCATCCAGCGGCGGCAGCCCCATGATCAGCGCCTCTTCTGCCGGGTGGAAGCCCGATGCGTGGTCGCGGGTGTTCCAGTGCTGGAAGAACCAGGGCATGTCCCGGTGAAACAGCTCAAAGCCGCCGTGGCGGGCCAGCGCCAGGATCTGGTGCTGGTTGACCATGGCGAAGGAATGACTCACGCCACGCCAGCCGGCAATCAGGATGCGTTTCATCGGGTGCCTTCAAGGGGATCGGCTCGTATCAGGCAGTATGGAGGAGGGCCGCGCTTGAAAAGACCGGATAAAGGGGAATTTGTCCGGTCAAACCCTGTGCTTGAAGCCATCCGCAGCTTGGCCGGCTGTGGTTTAATCCCGGCCCATGGATGATGAATTCAAGATTGTTGCCCTGGTTGGAAAGTTCCGTAGCGCGGATGTGGCCGAGTCGGTCATGCGCATGGCGGCATTTCTGGCTGGGCGCGGGCTGGAGGTCTGGCTTGAGGCAGGCACTGCCCATGCCGTAGGCCATACCGGCACTGAGCGCGTGCTGAGTTTTGAAGAGATTGGCGAAGGTGCTGATCTGGTCATCGTGATGGGGGGCGATGGCACCATGCTTACCGCCGCGCGTGCCCTGGGGGTGCATCAGCTGCCGCTGGTGGGGGTGAATCAGGGGCGCCTGGGCTTCCTGACCGATGTGTCGCACGAAGAAATGTTCGAGCGGGTCGGCGAGATCATTGATGGCCGTTACCTGCGCGAACGTCGCTCCCTGCTGGAGATTGAGCTGTGGCGTGCAGGTGAGTGCATCCATTCAGGCATGGCTCTGAATGACGTCGTGCTGTCGCGTGGCGAGATCGGCCGCATGATTGAGTTCGAACTCCGGGTGGATGGCGAGTACATCTACACGCAACGCTCCGACGGCATGATCATTGCCACGCCGACAGGCTCCACTGCATATGCTTTGTCGGCTAATGGTCCGATCCTGCACCCGCGCTTGGCCGGCATCGTGCTGGTGCCCTTGTGCCCGCACGCGCTGACCTATCGGCCGCTGGCGCTGGCGCAGGACAGCGTGGTCGAACTCAAGATTCTCGGCGAGCGCGATGCGATGGTGCACTGTGATGGCCAGACCATCTTCGAAGCCACGCTGGGTGACAGCATCCGCGTGCTGCGCTCGCAACAGGGCGTGACCTTGCTGCATCCCGAGGATTACAGCTATTTCAATGTGCTGCGCGAGAAGCTCCACTGGAGCGCGTTGCCGCCCCAACTTAACTGATCTGTTGCCAAGCGAAGAAACCAAGCCATGCTGCGCCGTCTGCTGATTCAGGATTTCGTGCTGGTTGATCGTCTTGAGCTGGATTTCCGGGTGGGCTTCGGTGCGCTGACCGGCGAGACCGGTGCCGGCAAATCTATCCTGCTGGATGCGCTGTCTTTGCTGCTGGGTGAGCGTGCCGATGGTGGCGTGGTGCGTAGCGGGCGTGACAAGGCCGACCTGGTGGCCGAATTCGATCTGACTGGGGACTCCCCCGCCATCGAATGGCTGGCGTCGAATGATCTTTCCGGCGATGAAGGCGTGCTGCTGCTGCGCCGCGTGGTGGATGCCGGCGGTCGTTCGCGTGCCTATATCAATGGCCTGCCTGCCACGGCCACCCAGTTGCGCGAGCTGGGCGATTTCCTTGCGGACATTCACGGTCAGCACGCACATCAGGCCTTGCTGCGTGCGGATGCCCAGCGCGATCTGCTCGACAACCACGCTGGCCTGCGTGGCCTGGCGCGCGAAGTCGCCGGCCTGTGGCGTGACTGGCAAGGCGCCCGCAAGGCCCGCCTGGAGGCAGAGCAGGGCATGGAAGCCTTGCAGCATGAGCGCGATCTGCTCGCTCATCAGGTCGAGGAATTGCGCGCGCTGGCTTTCGAGGTGGCGGACTGGGAGGCGCTGAATGCCGAGCATGCCCGCCTTGCCAATGCCGCGGGCCTGATCGAAGGTGCGGCGGCGGCACTGGACGCCCTCAGTGAAGGTGAGGCGCCGTTGGGTGCCGAGACCGAACGTGTGGCCGCGCGCCTGAGTGAGCTCGCCGGCTATGACGCTGCGCTGGCGCCGATTGCCGAACTGATTTCCGAAGCCGCGATCCGCATGGACGAAGCGGGTCATGAGCTGCGACGCTATCGCGATCGCCTTGAGCTGGACCCGGCCAGTCTGCAGCGGGCTGAGCAGCGCATCGAAGCCGTGGTGGGCATGGCGCGCAAATACCGGGTGTCGCCTGAAGGTTTGCCGGAGTTGCTGAGCGGGGCCTCTTTGCGCCTGGCCAGCCTCAGCGCGCTGGCCGATCCGGCCGCCCTGCAGGCACGCGAAGCCGAAGCACGCAGCGCCTATCTGGAGGCCGCCTGGCGCCTCTCGGCCGGGCGGGAGAAGACGGCTGCCGAACTGAGTGGGGCCGTCACTGCCGCCATGCAGGATCTGGCGATGGCCGGCGGGCGTTTCGAGATCGTGCTCTTGCCCGAGCCGGAAGGCTCCGCCGTGGGGCTGGAAAAGATCGAGTTCCAGGTGGCGGCCAACCCTTCCCAACCGCAGCGCGCGCTAGGCAAGGTGGCCTCTGGCGGTGAGCTCTCGCGGATCGGGCTGGCAATCCAGGTCATTACTTCCGAATCACAAGCCGTGCCGACCCTGATCTTCGATGAGGTGGATTCCGGCATCGGTGGCCGCGTGGCCGAGATTGTCGGCCGCCGTCTGCGCGAGCTGGCACAAGCCGGGCAGGGCCGCCAGGTGCTGTGCGTGACGCACTTGCCACAGGTTGCCGCACAGGCCAACTGGCAATGGCAGGTCAGCAAGCAGACTACGGCGGGGATCACTACGTCGCATCTGGTCGAACTCGATGAGGCCGGCCGGGTAGAGGAAATCGCGCGCATGTTGGGCGGCGTCAATATCACCGACACCACGCGCAGCCATGCTGCCGAGCTGCTCGGCACACGCAGCTGATCGGCTCCGCCGGCCACATGTGGCAATCGCGATCAAGACCGCTGCCGGGCCCGCTTGGCATACTTGCCGTTTCCTGATGACGTTTGAAAAGCAGCGCTCATGACTTCTTCTTTCCCCTTGCAGCACCTTCTGCGCATTCCATTGTGGCCCGGCGTAGCACCCGGTTCCGAGGGCGTTCAGCTCACCGAAACCCTCACTGAGCGCAGCCCCGATCCGGCCGTCTTCATGGATCGCGCCGTAACCGGCATAGCCAGCCCGTACCTGACGGCCTATGTACCGGCCAAGCCGAATGGCACGAGTCTGGTGCTGGCGCCCGGCGGCGGCTATATCCGTGTGGTGCTGGACAAGGAAGGCATCGAGATTGCCGAGTGGTTGAACACCTTCGGCATTACCGTGTTCATCCTCATGTACCGCCTGCCCGGCGAGGGCCATGCTTCGCGCTCTGAAGTCCCGCTCCAGGATGCGCAGCGCGCCTTGCGTCTGGTGCGTGCGAATGCCTCGGTCTGGGGGCTGGCGGCAGACAAGGTCGGCGCCATGGGCTGCTCGGCCGGCGGACATGTGATCGGTGCGCTGGCCACTCTTTTCGAGCGGCCGGTGTATGCGCCGCAGGATGCGGTGGATCGCCAATCAGCCCGGCCGGACTTTGTGTCGCTGCTCTATCCGGTGCTGACCATGGATGCGCGCTGGGCCCATGTTGGCTCGCGCGAAAAGCTGCTCGGCCTGTCGGCTGGCGAGGCCGTGGATCCGGCACTTGAAACCGCCTGGTCGTGTGAAGCGCAGGTCGGTCCGGCCACGCCCCCCTGTTTCATTGCTCATGCTGCCGATGACGCGTCCGTGCCCGTGCAGAATGCGCTGGCTTTCCACCAGTCTCTGCTTCAGCAGAATATCTCGGCCGCGCTGCATATCTTCGAAAGTGGCGGACATGGTCATGGCATTCGCCTTGCCAAAGGCCATCCTACCGAAGCCTGGAGCGGGCTTTTCGAACGCTGGCTGCGTCAGCGCGGCCTGATCTGAACCCGGAAGGAACCTATATGAATCTCGACGCCGATCTGGCCCGCATTGCCCTGCAGGAAGAGCGCCTGCAGTTCGAGTCCTTCGGTCCGGATACGGCCTGGGCGCTGGGCTGCCGCCTGCGTGAAGCAGCCGTGGCTGCGGGCCATCGCGTGGCCATCGAGGTGTGCCAGAACGGCTTCCCGCTCTTCTACAGCGCCTTGGCCGGCTCTTCGCCGGATAACGCAGACTGGATCCGGCGCAAGCGCAATGTGGTCGAGCGTTTTCACAAGAGCTCCTACGCGCTGTGCCTCATGATGGAAAAGCGCGGTTCTACGCTCACTGAGCGTTACGGGATTCCGCTTTCTGAATACGTGGCGGCGGGAGGTGGTTTTCCGGTCCGTGTGCGCGGCACGGGAGTGGTCGGCTTCATCGGCGTATCGGGCCTGGCCCAGCGCGATGACCATGGTTTGATCGTCGAGGTATTGGCCGGAATGTTAGGCGTGGCGCTGGCCGAGGTGGCACTCGCTGCCGAATAAGCCCGGCCGCTTGCGTCGATCTGCTGGCTCTGCGAGGCTGGCAGCACTTTCTTTGCGCCGGACTCTGCCATGACTGACAAGGACGCACGTCTTCCCGCCTGGTTCTGGCTCACCCTGGCCGCTGCGGCAATGCTGGCGATCACCATGGGCGCCCGCCAGTCGCTGGGCCTCTTTCTCTCTCCACTCAATACGGCGACTGGCCTTGGCGTGGCCAGCATCAGCTTCGCCATGGCCATTGGCCAGTTTGTGTGGGGCGCGGTGCAGCCGGTGGCGGGGGCGGTTGCTGATCGCCACGGACCGGGACGGGTGCTGGTGGCGGGGGTGCTGATCCTGGCCGCCGGGCTGGCGGTTACGCCTTTCATGGCGTCGACCTGGGGCTTGAGCCTGAGCCTGGGCTTGCTGATGGCGGCCGGCTCCGGCGCGGGCAGTTTCTCGGTATTGATCGGTGCCGTCGCGCAGCGCCTGCCGCCTCAGAATCGTGGCATGGCCTCCGGGATCATCAATGCGGGTGGCAGCTTCGGCCAGTTCGTGTTTGCGCCGGTGGTGCAGGGGCTGATCCTGCTTCTGGGCTGGATGGGTGCCCTGTGGGCGCTGGCCCTCATCACCCTGGCGGCCTTGCCGCTGGTGCGTGTGCTCAAGCGTCCGGTACATGATGAGGCGGCTGTCGCCAGTCATGCCGCTGCGATGGCGGAGCCACTGTCGGTGGTCTTGCGCGGCGCCTTGCGCGATCGCAGTTATCTGCTGCTGCACGCAGGATTCTTCACCTGTGGCTTTCATATCGCGTTTCTCGTCACTCATCTACCGGGGGAGGTGAATCTGTGCGGGCTGCCGGCCGGCGTGGCGAGCTGGTCACTGGCATTGATTGGTCTGGCCAATATTTTCGGCAGCCTGTTTGCCGGCTGGTGCGTGCAGCGCTATCTCAGCAAGATGATCTTGTTTTGGATGTACGCCTCGCGGGCTGTGCTGATCCTGATCTTCCTGGCTGCGCCCAAGAGCGCGCTGACTTTCTATCTCTTTGCCATCGGCCTGGGTTTCACCTGGCTGGCGACCGTGCCACCCACGGCCGGGGTGGTCGGCAAGCTTTTCGGCACGCGTTATCTCGGTACGCTTTTCGGACTCACGCTGCTGTCTCACCAGATTGGTGGCTTTCTCGGTGCCTGGCTGGGCGGTCTGGCGTTGGCGGGGTGGGGCAGTTTTGCCCCGATGTGGTGGGCGGATATCGTGCTCGCTGCGCTGGCGGCGCTGCTGAATCTGCCTATCCGGGAAGCACCACTGCAGCCTGTTGCGCGGAGGGTGTCCTGATCACAGCTTGCCCTGCCGTTAAGTCTGTCGTAACCCCCGGTCGCGGCGGGCATCTGGCCGGTTGTCGGCATGTAAGACAAAGTCTTACAAAGACTCTTCCAAAAGTTCGATTTGACTGCTAATTTCCGCTCTGGGCTGTGAAGTAAGTCACGGTTTGCGGCCCGTACAAAAACGAGACGCCAAGTAGCACCCAGGAGTCCGGAGACAGGCGGTAGCGCACCTTCCGGTGCGGTGTCGGGCGGGAGACGGGTGCAAGCCTGCCTCCCGGTTGACATGTCGGGTCACCCCTTGCGGTCTTCCCTGACCTGATTCAGAACAGCAATCCCCATCAAGTAGCGTTGCATGCCCTGAGGCTAAGCTCGCCGGAACAATTGTTCTTCCGAGGAGCTCTTTGCATGATCACGCGCCGCACCCTTCTGGCCCTATCCATCTCCGCAGCCTGTGTCGGTCTGGCCGGCTGCGCTACATCCGGGCTGGACAATCGCCCCGAACTCGCCGGAGTGGTCGCCGTAGGCGGCCCGTTGGCACATGCCCGGGTCAGCATCGTGGATGCCAAGGGCCTGCGCCGCAACGTTCAGGCTGATAGCCGTGGCCGCTATGAACTGGACCCGAGCGGGCTGACCGCACCGCTGCTGATCTCGGCCATCGAGGCCGGTAACAACAGCAATTGCCGTTACAACGCCACCCTGCGCGCGCGTTGCCTCGCTTCGGTGCTGACCGAGCTTTCCCCGGGCCGCAACATCGCCAACATCAATCCGCTGACTGATCGCATCGTGTCCGATGTGGCAGTGGGGCTCAACTACTACGGCCCGCAACAACTGGTCGATGCCGGCAAGGCGGCGGACATCACGCCGGCCGCTGTGGCGGCGGCTAAGAAAACCTCACTGGAGGGATTCGCAGCCGCCTTGAAGGCCGCCGGTGTCAGTGAGGTCGAGCGCTTTGACGCGGTGACGACCCCGATGCAGGCCAATGGCAAGGGCCTGGATGCGGTGCTGGAAGTGGTGAATCACAACCGCAATTACCATAACCCGAGCAGCGAGTCCGCCTATACGGTGCTGACTGACATCAGCTTCCGCCCGATCGTTGGCCTCAATGGCAGCGGCCCTTACGAGGCGCTGGATTTCAAGCGCGCACAGCAGGAGCTGGCTGCGATCAAGGCGGCCAAAGTCCGGGTATTGGTGGTCGGCGATTCGACGGCGGCCACCTACGAACTGGAGCGCATGCCGCGCATGGGCTGGGGTCAGGTTTTTGAAGCGAATTTCCGGCCCGAAGCTAGCGTGAAGGTGCTTAACGCCGCACGGGCAGGGCGCAGCTCGAAGGATTTCTACATGGGCGGCTGGTATCAGCAGATGGCGCGTTTCATGCAGCCGGGGGATCTGGTGCTGATCAATCACGGCCATAACGATCAGAACTGCGATGGCAGCAAGAAGGAGCGCGGCGCAGCTGATGTGGCCGGGTTGTGCAGCTACCCGAACGACGCCCAGGGGCGGCCGCAGTTCCCGTCAGGCAAGCCCGAGATGAGTTTCCAGAATTCGCTGCTGCGCTATGTGGACATGGCTCGCGCAGCAGGTGCCACACCGGTATTCCTGACACCGACTACGCGCGTCTGGAACAAGGATCGCAAGCCCGGCTTCCCGGTTGTGCCGCAGCACCTTACGACGCAGAACAGCGCCCAGGGCTTTGCCTTCGTGGGCGACTACAGCCAGACCGTAAAGGACGCAGCCCGTGCGAGTGGCGTGCCGCTGATCGATCTGGAAGCGAAAACCATCAGCTTTGCCAATGCTCACCAGCAGGACTGGCAGAACTACTGGCTCGCCATTGGTGATTTCAAGGCCTGGCCCTGGTACGCCACTCAGAGTGCCGGCACCGCGAAGAACCCGGACACTACGCACTTCCAGCAAGGGGGCGCCGAAGCTGTCGCTGCGCTGGTCGCGCAGGGCCTCAAGGAGACGCCCGCGCTCAACAGTTACGCTGTGCTGCTCAAATAGCGCGCGGACCCCTGTCTTGTCTCATTGCCCGGCACCCGATTCAGGTGCCGGGCTTTTTTTCGCGTCTGCTGCAGTCTGCCGGGCGAGTCGTGCTAGTATCCGCGCCTCTCGCAGCGGTGCCGCCAGGTTCGGTTTGCGGGAGACGTCCGGTCCCCATCGTCTAGAGGCCTAGGACACCGCCCTTTCACGGCGATAACCGGGGTTCGAATCCCCGTGGGGACGCCAGATTCGAGGAGGCTGCGCAAGCGCAGCTTTCGGCAGAGCAAGGAGTGCAGTTCAGGCTGTACTCATGGAGTGGTAGTTCAGTTGGTTAGAATACCGGCCTGTCACGCCGGGGGTCGCGGGTTCGAGTCCCGTCCACTCCGCCAAAAAACATTAACGCCTTGTAGAATCGTGGTTTCCACGGGTTTGCAAGGCGTTTTGTTTTGAAAGTGCTACACAAAGGTGTTACACAAGGCGAGAAGAAGGACGGACTCCACGAGGAGCCCGAAGTGCCTGCACTGCCAACCAATCTTGCGCGAGTCGGCGCGATCTACAAGTTTCGCGCGCGCATCCCGACCGACTTGCTGCGCTTCTATCACCCGAAGCGCGAAATCACCGAATCCCTGCGGACCAAATCGCTGAGTGAAGCGCGTCGGCTGCTGCCTGCCGTACAGCTCAAGTACCAGCAAGAGTGGGCGAATCTGCGTGCGGCCGCGACTGATGGCTTCACCGACCTCACCCTCAACGATGCAGGCATCGCCTACGTCGTCGCCATGGTCGAGCACGAATCGCTGGCCGGTGACGAAGCCATCCGGAGCGCCGGCCACTACGACATCGAAGAAATTCGTGAGTACCGAGAGCGCTTGGCCGACAGCATCAACACCCTGCGGGATGCGGCCGCCATCCGCGACCTCGCACTGATTCGGCCGGCCGTCGAAGAATACCTGCGGCTCAAGAAGCTCAATCCTGTCGGACGCCCCGAAGACTTCGACCGTCTGGCCCTAGCCTATCTGCACGGTGCCATCCGCACGAATGAAACCCTGCTAGCCCGCATGCGCGGCGACCCCGTTCCCATTAGCAGCGCACCGCCGCCACCGCCGAATCGCGCGCTTCCCGCGATCCCCGCGCACCCGAGCACACTCTCCGGCGGTGCAGGCAACGGCACCTCGCTCTACAGCCTCTTTGAATACTGGCGCGACGCCGTGCCCGGCCGGCCGCAACGCACCATCGACGACTTCGAAAAACGCGTGCGTGCCTTCGACGCGCTCACCAAACATAAACCTGCCGAACGGCTGCTCAAGGCCGACTTCGTCGCCTACCGCGACGCCCGCCTCAAGGAAGTCTCCCCGGCGACAGTCGAAAAGGACCTCTCCTTCCTCAAGGCCATCATGCAGTTCGCCTTCGACTCCGACAAACTCCCAGCCAACCCGGCTGCAGGCATCAAGGTCGCCAAGAACGAAATGGACAGTACGCGACGGGATCTCGAAGTCGAAGACATCAACACACTCCTCGCGTCACGCATCTACACTCAGTCTCATCGCCCGCGCGCAGGCGGCGGTGAAGCCGCGGCCTGGCTACCCCTCATGGCTCTCTACTCCGGCGCCCGACTCGAAGAACTGTGCCAACTCACGCTCGCTGACATCAAGACCGAAGCCCGTATTCCGCACCTGCGCATCCTCGACCTCAAGGACGAGAAAGCCGACAAACAAATCAAGCGGCTCAAGAACGTCGGCAGCCGGCGCGAAATCCCCATTGCCCAGAAGTTGATCGACCACGGCTTCCTCGACTACGTCCGGTACCTTCGTCAGCAGAAGCAAACCTGGCTTTTCCCTGAGCTCAAGCCCGACCCCAAGTACGGCCGTCGCGGCGCCAGCTGGGGCAAATGGTGGGGACGCTGGCGCACGGCCCTCGAAGTGGGCGGTCGCGAAAAGTGCTACCACGCCTTCCGGCACGTCTTCAAAAGCGCCTGCCGCGCAAGCGGCGTGGGCGAAGACATTCATGACGCCATCACCGGCCACTGCACGAATCACATCGGACGCGACTACGGCAAATTCCCACTCGAAGCCCTCAAGCCTGGCATCGACCTGGTGGCCTATCCCGAGCTCAAATTTACGTGGGTCTGGACGCCACCGCAGAGCAAGTAGCCGGTCTTGGGGAGGGGGAGGGGCAGGCCTTCGTCTGATCTACGCCCAACACATACACGGGGCTCGCCTGTCCGAAGGAGCGTTTGCAATGACAGTGCTGTAAAGGCCCCTCAGCAGCTGGTAGGCGGTTCTGTCATGTGGGGCGGGCTGATTCCATAGTTGAGGAGGCTTGCTGTGATTGGCCGCCGGGCTGGACAGGTGCCTGTTTGTGCAATCGGCTTAGGCCTGAAGCCTTCTCATACTTAAAAGCTAGTATTGTGATACTTAATGGCCAATACTCTAGATAAGTCATATTATTATGCTTTTTGTTCTCTCGACCTCGGATGAGATTTCTCTGGAGTTAGCGCGCCGTTTGCGAGAGCACCGGCTTGTTCAAAACATGACGCACAAGGAGCTTGCGGAACGTGCGGGCCTATCCAAAGGGATGGTGGCGGCCTTCGAAAAAACCGGAAAAGCTTCGCTGGGGAATTTCATCAAGTTGGTGATGACTTTGGGACTGGTCGCCGAATTCAACGAGTTGCTGGTGTACAAGGTGACCACCATCAAGCAAATGGAGGCGCTGAGCCAGAAGCGGCAACGGGCAAGGGGCAAACGTTAAGCAACAAGCCGGGTGTTCGGGCTCCTGCTGAAGACTCCGCCATCCGACCTAGCAGGCGATCGCGACGGATGACCTGATGATAGATGGTAGCCAGCAAATGGCCCGCGACCAGAGCCATCAAGAGCTTGCCGACCACGGCATGGACGGTGTGCGCGCTCAGCGCGTCGAAACTCAGCGGTATGAGGGGCAGGCCTTCGTCTGATCCACGCTCAGCACATATCACTGGGCGCGGTGCCAAGGACCGTGGCTTGAAGCTCTTCAGCCCAGCTGGAAGCTTACGGCGTCCAGCGTCGCCGCGAAACTGGCGAACGGAGCACTTAGAGTGCTAATCCCTGTCTGCAAGCAAAGCCCCTGGCGTAGTCCCCAATGCGGTCGCCAGGCGTTCGATGTTGTCGATGGAGATATTCCTCACCCCGCGCTCAACGTGCGCAACGAAGGTGCGGTGCAAGCCGGCCTCAAAGGCCAAGGCCTCTTGCGACCAGTCTTTTTGCGAGCGAAGCGCTTTGATGTTCTCCGCGAGGATTTGCCGCGCCGTATGCACCGTATCCGCCCATCGCTCCATTGATATGTGCGAATAGTCTTCGGATGCATCTTTTGCGTCAGCCGTGTTTAAGTCACAATCGGATTTCGACCATTTTCGAGCGAGATCCATATGCCGCTGAACACCCTTGCTGGAGCATTCCCCATGGAGCCCTTCATCCACTATGAGGAATGGTGTGTCTGGGATTTATCGGACGAGGTCATCCTGCCGGCGATTCCACGTGAGCTGCCTTGTCTGGATGGTGTGTACCTGCTCGAAGGCCAAGTCGATCCGTTCTACTTCGGGTCCAGCAAAGATGTTTGCCGGCGTATCAGGAATCATCAGCAGCATTGGCAAGATGGCCTCTGTATCACGCGTGGCAGGGACATGCTTGAAGAAGAGGAGCGTCAAACCCTGGAGTTCGTTACAGGCTTGATGCTGCTGCTGACGGGGGCGGCGACCCGGAATCGCCGGCTGGACTACCCGTTGCCCGGTACCGTCAATGCAGACTTCGCCATCTCATTTTTGTACAAAGCGCTGGTGCCGCTTTGGCGTGAATTCGGTCAACAGATTGGCCTGCCGAAGGGAGAAATTCTTGCGGTGGCAAAACAGGTCGCTGCGCTGATTGCGTGTGGAAATTTCCTGCGGTGAGGCCCCACTGCAAGTACAGCACGCCCCACATTGGTCACGACGACTACAGCCACTTTCCCCTGAAGTCATCAAGCCGGGGATCAACCTGACGGCCTGTTCCAAGCTCAAGTGTTCCTGGATGTGGGCCACCGAAGACTCAATAGTGCCACGAGCAAATGGAGGGCGATCTATACCGGTTTTAAGGCGGAAGAGGGCAGGCGACGCCGCCAGTATTGGTGTGAAGGCCTGAGTATCAGGCGACCCAAAAGACAACGGCCACCTTCGGTGGCCGTGCATGCGAGGTTCTCTTTCCATAAGGATACCCACTCCAGGTGGGGCTTGGCAGGGCCAAGCGGCACTACGTTTTTACACTCGCCGACGTAGCTTTTCGGAGAGAAGTTTAACCCGCGCACCGGTCGGCATCAACTGATTCCAGCCTCGCGGCAGGGGCTTGGCCTTCATCTTGAGCGCGAAGGCTGGGTCAGAAAATCGTCAGGCCGCCAGCGTAACAGCCGCAAGAATCGTCACGCCAGGGGGCGCCGACCACGACGCGAAGCGGCCCCACCGGACCGAGCGCAGCGAGGGAAAGGGCCGCGTAGTCGTCGGGGTCGGGGGGCGGAATCGCCCCCGGGTCGAGGGCAGTCGCCCTCGTGGGTCCAGGGCAAAGCCCGGTGGGGGAGCCGCTCACAAAAGCCCACCCCCCGGACTGAGCGTAGCGAAGGAAAGGTGGGCGTTGTGAGTGGGGGCGAAGCCCGCGGCCGAGGTCCCACCAGCGCAGCGGGCGGGCCACCGGGTTTTGAGGGCAGGCGAAGCCCGGACCGGGGAACTGCGCAGCAGGAACCAGGGACGCCGAAAAAGCCGGTGGCCCGCCCGCAAAGCGCCCCTTGGGGTGACCGCAGGTCAGGTGGGGACTTGGCCGCCCACAAGACGCCGCAGGCGACGCTGTAGCCGCAGCGCAGCGCGGCGTGAAGGGGTCACCGGCCGTCCAGAGCGCAGCGTCGGCAGGTGGCCGCAAGGGGGCGCCAGCCACCGCGCAGCCGGTCCAAGGGGCCGCAGGCACCCCGGCGAAGTCGTACTGGACTTGTCTAAATCACCTGCGCGCCATAGACGCGTCAATAGACAGGTCAGATGCATGCCTGATCGCGCTATACGGAATGGGCAAGGTCGCCCGGACGTACGGAGCAAGACATGGCGACAGGGTTTGAACAGCGCCACGAGAATGACGTAGCGGGGCTGCTGTGGATACACCGCTTCGGGTGGCAGCGCAGCGTAGAACTGGGGCGACTCATGTGGCCACGCGACAACTACTCACGTACACGCGCTGACAGAGTGATCCGCGGATGGCTGGAGCGGCGCCTTGTCATCGCCCGTCAGCTCCCCGATGGCGCCCGCCGCGCAGTCGCCCTCTCGGAGTCTGGCGCGCGGCTGCTGCAGGACGCAGGCTACACCTCCGCCAGAAGCGGCAAGGACTGGGGCGAGACCGACGGCAAGCGCTGGTGGCCGAACCACACCTGGCGGCACGACCTGATAGCGGCAGGCATCCTCAGCCTGCTCTTCGAAGACGGCTACGCCATCCATTCCGAGAAGATGCTCCGGCGTGACAACCCGGGCCTCACGAAGATTCCCGACGGGATGGCGTTGAAGGGTGACCGCATCATCTGGCTGGAGGTTGAATCCACACGCAAAACAGGCAAAGCGATGCGCGAGCTCGCTAGCGCCCTCCAAACTGTCGCGATCGGCGAATGCTGCGCTGTCAGCGGCGTTCAGCCGAACGTCGCCATGGTGGCCTATGTGGAGTCCGCCCGCGACGAACGCGGGCATGGATTGAATCACCGCCAGCGCGTCACCTCGGCTATCCAGACAACATCCCGTCAGGATGTCGAGGTGAGTTGGGCTCGGTGCCAGCTTGTCGGCTGCGGCGTTGCGAACGTTACGGACGAGAAGGAA
Source organism: Uliginosibacterium sp. TH139 (assembly GCF_002855595.1). NCBI lineage: Bacteria > Pseudomonadati > Pseudomonadota > Betaproteobacteria > Rhodocyclales > Zoogloeaceae > Uliginosibacterium > Uliginosibacterium sp. TH139. The sequence goes on from NZ_PKRR01000004.1 coordinate 241,177, forward strand.
TTGGTTCCTGTCGACAAATCGAGCCGCATCCTGAAAGTGCTGGATGCCAGCGGCTGGACGGAGGAGCCCAATGGCCTTCTTGTCGCCACCTATGAGGGCACCCGAGCCATCGCATGGGAGGATGAAGTCATGGGCTGGTCCTATCTGCTCGAAGGCGAAGATGTGCCGTATTCCGCTCACCAGGCCGACAACATGACCGCCGCCAAGCGTGGCTGTGCGAGTCTGTTGGCGGCACGGTGACCCCGTACCATTCCACACAACTCATACGGCATGCCCTAAAGGGTGGTTTTTGACTCAGGTAGCCACAATCTGAACGGCAACGTCTGAATCTACATCAATGCTGTGTTAACATTATTCGCCTGCATTATTGATGCAAGGCAATTTATATTGTTTTTAATATGCCTTCAGAGAGGTGTTCAATGTCAGATCTATTGAAGAAATTGCTTGAATTGCGTGCACTAAGCAATGAAGAGTTGATGCAGATTCGCGGCGGCGACGGCGACGGCGACGGCGACGGCGACGGCGACGGCGACGGTGACGGTGACGGTGACGGTGACGGTGACGGTGACGGTGACGGTGACGCTGGCGGCGAAGGCGACGCTGGCGGCGAAGGCGACGCTGGCGGCGAAGGCGAAGGCGAAGGCGAAGGCGAAGGCGAAGGCGAAGGCGAAGGCGAAGGCGAAGGCGAAGGCGAAGGCGCCATCGGCGGCAGCGTGAGCATCGGATGCTGGTAAATAAGTTAAAAAGGAATAGTCATGAATAAATCTCAAAAAAAATCGACTGATAGTGCAAAAATCGCAAAGGAACAGACTTCAGTTCCGTTAATTGTGAAGGTTCAGGGTCCCTTGCCTGCTGCTATTCAGAACGGAAGTCGTCCATCCGGTTTTTCTATATCCGGGAAAAAGTAATATAGAAATTTAAAAAGGGGACTAGGTCCCCTTTTTTGTATATCACAGAGATCATGACAGCCATTTATTCAATAAATCCGTTACTGCTAATTTTTCCGTGTACGCCTCAAGGCGTTGAGAATAGGCAAATTGTCGGGGAGTTAGCTTGTGCTGCCCCCCTTGCAGCGATATCCAGTCCGGTTGTATTGGAGGCGCTATCTGTAGTTAAAAAATCTTTTACAAAAAAAGAGTTTATCAAGACGACTGAATCCATTTTTGGCGCTGCCGAAGCTGCTGAGTCGGCATTTTTGGCTCTATTAGAACACCAAATATTAGTTGCGACCGCCGCTGCGAGCAGAGGATCGTGGGATGAGCATCAGTGGGCAGAGGCTTGGATGTATCACCGAGGAACTCGATCATACCCGTTTATTGACATGGGAGATGAGTCCGGCGCTATCGAGGATCGAGAGCGAATGCGTGAGTATTCAAAAATTTCCCCCCCTCCATCCAATTATAAGGTGATGCAGGGGGAGCGTATTGAGCTTGAGAAAATATCAAGAAATGATTCTATCCAAAACAAGCTTGACTCAATGCCGATTTCGTTAAAGCGTAAGCTTCCGGGTTTAAGCATGTTTTTCGATGTTTGTTTCGGAGAACGCGGGAAAGTAAGTTTTGAAAATCAGGGTAAATTTCTCCAAAAAAGCATTCCGTCCGGCGGTGCTCGGCATCCAACAGAGGCTTATCTTGTGTCTTTTGAAGATGAGGAATTGGCTCCGGGGGTGTATCACTACAATGTTCAAGAACACTGTCTTACGTTAATAAATAAAGGGCAGTACTTTGATCTATGCAGCGAGGCTACTTTCGACTTGTTTAAAAAATATAAAAGAAAACCAAAACACTTGTTGATACTGACAAGCATTTATGAACGAGCGATGTGGCGATACAGAGACTCTCGATCATGGCGTGCCATCCCGATGGACGTTGGGCATGCATTAATGCTATTTCGGGTCATGTCCGAAGCAATTGGATATGATTCATATACGTATCAAAAATTCGATGATGATGCTTTAGAAAAGCTCCTTTGCATTTCAAAAATCTCCGAGACTCCACTGTTTGTAGGCACGATGGTATGAAAAAAAAATTCGTAACCAGTCCATTTTTTATGCTTGAAGCATCTGATGGAACTTTAACGGCAATTGACTTGGTTAGAAATGTTAAATACAAATTATTGGATCCGAGGTTTTTTGACATTATGCATTTATGCGTCAATCCTGTTGATGAAGAATGTATGGTCGAGAGATATTTCGACCAAAATTTAATAGACACGGCTCTTGATATTGGATTGCTTCTAGAAACACCAAGCAAAACCTATGCAGAAACGAAAGTTTGGGAAAATGCATATTGGTCGAGAGCTGCATATTTAACTTTTTCTCAGTTAAATTTAGCGTATATAGAACCTGACGCTAGCAATACTGCGCTTTCTGAGTTGTCTGAGTTTCGTCGGAATCATATGAAGTCACTTCAAGATGACAGCGCATATCCTGCACGTCTCTGGCATGGAAAAGAGTCTGTTTTTTTACCAAAACCAACAGGCACAGGACGGATTGACTTCGACTCACTGCTCAGACGAAGAAGTCACAGGACATTTCTAAGAAAACCAGTGTCGCTTGAAGTTTTATCAAATGTTCTGCATGAGTCTACGCAAAGCTATCGGGATGGAGAAAAAAGCAAAGAGAGTGGTGACACGCTTTTTTATTTGAATTCATTTTATACTTGGTTGAATATATATGTATTAATTCAAGGGGTAGATGGATTTTCTCCGGGGGTGTACCAATATGATCCGATCAGTCATACGCTTGGCGTTATTAAGCTTGGAGATTTTAATTCTGAAATAAAAGAATGTATCGCAAATCAAGGTTGGATTGAGGGTGGCGGGTTTTGCATATTCATAGGTGTGCAATGGGAACGCTATAGCTGGGTGTATAGACATTCGAGGGCATACATAAATTTGCTTGTTCAAATCGGAGAGTTCGGACAAGAGCTATTAATGCACTCTTATAAATATGGGCTAGGTGGATGGATGACTCCGGCTGTAAACGAAGTCAAAGCGGCTTGGCTGCTGGGGATTGGTGAGGAAGAAGACGCAATGTATTTTATGAAGTTTGGTTTGTATCGGAAATCTGATGCTTGATTTTATTGTCGAAGTAGAAAAAAAGGGGTACTTGGTCCTAGATGAAGCGAATCTCCTGACACTTGCAAAGTGTGAGAAATTTACAATAATTAGAGATGTCATTATTAGTGACGCTGATAGTGCGGATACTGAATTAGTCGCGTCAAGATGCGAATTTCCGTTTCATACCGACGGTACTTTTTTAACCATTCCGCCAAAATATGTCGTAATAATTGTAAAAGAAGCGCAATCTGGAGGTCAGATTTCACTGTCAAATATTGACTCGACGTTAAAAAGAACCATTATAGGTATGCGCGCAAAATACAGATCAAATACGTCCGTTTTTGAAAGCCCTATATACAACGAGTCACTTTGCATGTTCAGATATAGAAGAGATTTTATGTCTCCGACTAATGGAATGCTTGATTCTGAGTTTCAGGATATGCTAGACGATATCGAATCAAAATTAACTAATAGACAGATACTCGTTGGCAAAATAGATCCTGGTTATGGGATTATTTTAAACAATCATAATTTTGTGCACAAAAGGAGTGAATTTGCTGGCAGGAGAGTAATTAGGAGGATTTGGCTGGATATTAACTCATAATTAGCTGAAAAATGACTCATGCAGCATGGCTAATATATTGATGTGTGAAGTACGAACTAATCTGCTCAGCCTGGTTTTTCGGGCATCGCAGATGCCTGAGAAGCTTGCTTTTCAACGCATCTGGCGTGCGGGCGGTCATCCACGAATCTATACGCGCCTTCCTGTCGGCATTCAGGTAATCATCTGGATTTCACACCGGCGAGTAGCTCGGCGAGTAAATAAGTTCAATATCTTCCTCGGGTTCGGCCTGCCACGCGGTTACCAACTTGGCGTGAGGAACGCACAGGTTGTCGGAGATCGGGAGGGGCTTTTTTCCTGCATACTTGCACAACCGCTCTCGAGAATTAATAAAAATATCCGCGCCCAGCGTTTCATGGCGGAGCAAAAAACGCGGTGTTCCTTGGTGGGTGACCGCAGAAATCAGATTGATCCGGCTACGTTTCGATCGCGACAACGTCGGCATCTTGCCATGCTAGGCGTAGCCTCGCGCGTGGTGCTGCGCGCAGCAATTCGCCGTTATCGCTGCCAACTCGTCGTCGGCGCTTTCGGCTTTGGCTTTTGTCTGGGCGACGATGGCTGGGTATTCATCCTGGAGGCCCCTATCAACCGCCCCGGGGTGCTGTTTGTTGACGCTTTTGATCGGGTGTTTCGGCGCGAAGCCCCAACACTCCAGATATTTGCGAACCGTACAAAACTGAAATCCCACCGGAAATATCTTTTTGATCGTAACGCGTACGGCTTCGGCTCACCACAATGCAACACCAGATTCAACTGGTTAGGCGTCCAATCCACCAATTCTTCCTGTGCAACCTTCAGGGCGGCCACGTTGGCTGTCTTCAAAGCCGTTGCACCGCCCTCAGTATGGGATTTCACTAGCCTCAACTGCCAACCAATTGAGTCAAAATTAAGCGAAAACGGCTATTTGGCTATGGGAGCGCCTCAGCATGCGAATCATCACTCGGCGCATCTGATAGAACACCGACGGATAGGCCTTCTTGATATTGCTTGTCCATGTCAGAAGCGTACGGGTGTTTTGTTTTTCACAAATTTAATTGGGTAGATTAAAAAATGACGGACGCTATTTCCTATGATTATTTTGCTGATATTTATTCCAGCCTTTTTGATGAGTCCTTTTTAAGTCAGTTTAGGCCTTGGCTTGAGTTTAATCTGAGACAGATTGAAAAAGAATCAAAAGTACTGGATTACTCATGCGGAACTGGTTCTGTTGCCAACTATTTAAGCGAAATGGGTTTTCAGGTTATTGGCGTAGATCCTTCAGCTGAAATGATTTTTCAAGCAAAGAAGAAGTACCGCGGAATAGATTTTAGATGCGGAGATGTTAAATCGCTGGCAGATGTGCGTGGCTGTGCGTTGGCGTTGTGCAATTACGACAGTTTAAACCACGTGGAGTCTAAAGAAATCCTTGAAGAGGTTTTTAGAAAAATTTTTCTTACGCTTAAAGACGGAGGTGCATTCGTTTTTGATGTAAATACATCAATTGGTCATTTCGAAAGATGGAAAGGAGTTTTTTGTGCTAGCAATGAAGAGTTTTATTTTTCAGCTAGAGGGCGGTACGATCAGATGGTTAATTTAGCCACTTACGATTGCGTAACCTTTAAAAAATTTGATGGCCTGGAGTGGAGGAGAAATGATTTTAAAATAACTCAGAGGTCAATTGAGGTTTCAGAGATCCGCGAGATTGCTCGGAACTCTGGTTTTTATGACCTGAAAATTTTTAATTCGTTAGATTCGTTTGGTGTCAAAAACGACACTGGCCGTATTTTTGTTGTTGCAAAGAAATAAACAAATAGGAAGATTGCAATTCCTATGAATAATTATATTAAATGCGCCGTGGTTCCGAGTGATGGGTTGTTGTTAGGAGCAAACGGCGAGGCGGTGTTTCCCATTAGAGATTTCGAAGAGTTAAACTGGTTTAGTAAAATTGTAAATGAATTTGGTGCTCAGGTTGTAGTTCAAAGTGAATTCCGTGAGGTTGCTGTTTCAGAGCTGACATCCGGTTCAAGACAGGCATTCGGCTTGTACAAAACTGACGATAAAAATTATGGTCTATATTCTTTGTACTCACACTTAACCGGTCGAAGGATTATTAATTTTATTTCTAAAACAGAACTAATAGCCTCTCTAGCACAATTGGAAGCCTTGGCTTTACCAGAGTCTGAATTAAACGTAGAGATTTTAGATCTTATTTCATTCCGAAATGAAAGCGTTATTGGGATTTTTGTTGACATATATAATTCGGAGTCGCTTCGGAAAAGGTTGCTGGTTTCGGCTGCGGCGCTAACGATACGTGCTTTGCCAAGCTCTAACATTACTCATATAGACGGGACGGCGTGGAGTACAGATGTTGTTGGGGGTGTGAAAACATACGCGATGGGGGCTTCTGCTAATGATGTTAGAAAGGCGTTTCAAGAATGTACCAGTATTCTTGCTTTGACATCTCACTCCGATGGAATTGACTCTCCAGTATCAGTTAACGCCATTCTTTGCCCCGTTGATGTAAATAAAACCAATGCTGATTTAAGATGCCTCAAAATTGGGGTCTGCTATCGCACCGGAAAGCCGGTTTCAGAGAAAAACAACTCACTTATTCCGGTAAGTGAAATAAATGCAGCATTAGTCTATTTTAATTGTTGCTATGGATTTCCTTCGTACCGGCATTCTCATGGTGTTTCATTGTCAATATTGGGTCAGTTTTTTAATAATCCGAGAGTATTGACGGTAGTTACGCATTACGAAAACGCTTTTGTTACACCTTTGACGGCTCAGTATCTATTAAAAACGCTACTAAGCGGAGACTCTGTTTTTGATGGTTTGAAAAAACTTTCAAAAATTGAAGTTTTCAATAAATATCCACATAGGCTTGTTGTGTTTGGTGAGCCGGGTATAAGGTTTGAAAAAAAAGTACACTCTCCTGAAAGAATAGCCACGCATCTCAGTCCCCTAAAAGCAAAAAATAATGCAGTGCCAACTGTGATTAGATTTTTAAATGAAGCACTTGAAATGGATGGGAGTGCTAAGCACACTGCTGTAAATGCGATTGAATCTTATTATAATTATGCAAAGGCTGACAATGATAGTGGTAGTCGAAAGTTAGAATGCTTTGAGTTGAACCTGATTGAGCATTTAAAAGTCAGGAGGCATGCCTGGAGTAAATGGATTTCGAATTGGAGCAGAGCGTCTGTTCTTTTAGATGAGTTTGTTGATAATTGTCCTCGCTGTAAAAACAAAACAAGAAGAGTGGGTGTGTATAGCATATTTGAACAAAAACGAGTGCTAATGAGATGCCCTGTTTGTTATTGTTCTTGGGATTCCTTTGATAAGGATACTCTATTCTTTTGTGATGATTTTTTTAATATTGAATTTCGAGGGGACGTGCCTGATGGTGGGTTGAACTGTTTAATAAAAATTGACTACGTTGATTTTGGTAAAGAGTCTATAAATATTCCGTGGGTTATTAGTAACAGCGGGAATTCACGGATGTCTGTCAATACGGACTTGATTTCTTCTGGCGGGATTTTTTTATCGATTGCTTATATCGACCAGGGGGATCCGTATTTTTACTGTCAATCTATTGTTTTGGATTAGCATGTAGATAAACATATGGAAGCCTTTGGGTGTGATGTTTTTTAGTATGAATAAATAATTTTTTGTTTGCTTTGTATGTGGTTTTTTTTGCTCTGAATATTTGTGTTTTTTAAGGTTCTGTTTTACGAGAACGGCTGCGAACGGATCTTATGTAATAAATGCATTAGGTATTCACGCGAATTGTTTTTTGTGATTATATTTCTGTATTAAATTGCCAGTTAAAGTTGAGGTGTGCATGTTGAACTTCGAATTGCAAGAAGCGTTGATTGATGTGTCGGAAATAAAAAATGAGCTTAAAATAAATGACGAATCATGGAAGTTTGATGTTTCTAGGCAGGCGAAAATTAAGGTTCAGCGCGAAACGGAAGCGATTTTTTTGCGAGCCGCGGACAGAGGTGATGCAAGCGTAGCGACAGAGGAGGTGCATGCATCAAAGGATAGCCCGCTAGCGCCCTTGTTTCCGAATACGATGCATTTTCTGAGTACGCAGGCTGAAATCCGCAATGCCGAGCTGGGCAGGGCTCTGTTCGCAAAACTTGAGCCGGGCGGGCAGGTATATAGTCATATCGATCGCGGGAGCTACTACGCTTGCCGGGACCGTTACCATTTGGTTATTAGCAGCGCCGATGGGAGCCCGATGGTGTGTGGTGATGAGGAAGCTGTCATGCGAGAGGGGGAACTGTGGTGGTTTGATAACAAAAAACCGCATGAAGCATTCAATCGTTCTTCCTCATCCCGCATTCATTTGATATTCGATCTTCTTCCAAAGAGTGATCCTGCATCACAATTAGAATGAATTTCATTGAAAGCAATAGGTCATTATTCGGCCTGACAGGAACAAACAATATTGTTAGGGGGGCTTTTTCGCCAAACGTAGAGAGCATCGTTCGCCATGAATTCTACGGCGCAACCAGATTCGGATTTGATGGCGATATGGGCTGCTTTAAATCTCACCAGAGCGCTCGCTATTGGGTGGACTACCAACCTCTTACACGCCGACCGGATACGTTCTGGAATGAATTGCTGCGCGCCCTGGACGCCGCAAGCGCGAAAGTAGATGTTCTGGGGCTGTGTGGCGTTGCGACGCTACCAAATCAGGCGCTGCATGCTGCGGCGCTTGAGACTGGATTGCCATTCGAATTGGTGGTGCTTTCAATCGATGATGAGGCGCCTGACGCAATAACTGGATCTAGAGTGGTTTCTGTGCAATGGCCTCGGTTCGAAGATTATTGCCTTCAGTTTTCAGCCTGTACCGGGTCTGCCAATCCTTGGGTAGCACTTCAGGCGTTTTACGGAGAGTTATCCGCAGGAGTGCCGGTTGATCCGTCCGGTATGATTAAAATTGTTTCGAACAATTTTGATGAGGAAATGCGGAAATGCGTAGGCCCGGCCAGTTGGTCGGTTGTTGATAAGGAGGATGACTCCGCTTTCATTCGGTGGCTTTCGCACAAGTGCCGAAAAGGAGTGCCCAAAATATTCAGACAGACGCCAGAGCTGGTAGCGGCCGCAATCGAAACGGTTCATTTCAGATCCTGGCTTGCGTCGTGTTCGGTATCTCCGATAGAGAAAATCGCGCAAGCCAGTTCCGATAGAGCGTGGATTGCGGTTTTTAAATCATGCCTGAATGATTTTAGCTATCCAGTAATCTCTGATGTTTGGGGGTTAAAGAATGCCTGGTCAAAGACATCCCTTCCAGAAAAGATGGGAAATTTACGACAAAAGCTTGTGTCGCTTGGCGCGAGTGCTGACGGAGTTCACCTAACGCCGCTGTCACGATTTTTAGAGGTCTACGACAATCCATACGATTTTTACATTGGAGAATACGAGTCTATTTATGGATCAGTCAGAAGACAGGCCTGAGCCGGAGTTCAAGATCTTGCCTTTTCAAGAGTGGCGCAAAAAAATAGCTCCGCTTTGGAATAAGGAGTCTCGCGTTGAGTCAATCTATGCGTTCTTGAATGCAAATGGGCAGATGCAGTACGTTGGAAGCGAATTGTTTTCAAAAGTACTTTTGTTTCCGATTGCTGCTTGCATCAATGGAAAGCAGGTCGGTTGGACTTCCTGTTACAACATTTCTGATAGCTGCGTCAGAATTCGCGGGTTGTATGTATTGCCTGGTTATCGTGACCAAGGAATCGGGTTCGCTTTGGTCCAGCATGCAATGAAACTATGGCCTTCGCCGTGGAAAAGGTTTTTCATGGTGGCCCGACTTTCCAATCATCAGCGCTACCGCCGATGGGGGTTTGATACCTCTCCCGGATTTTCGCCTCGTACGTTTTATACCGGCAAAGAGTTGGGCGAGCCGTACACTGTATTGATGCAGCATGATCGTGCCTAGCCGGCTGCGCAGCTTAAATTCGCAGCGACTACCTTAATACCACGGTGGTCAGTAAGTGGTTATTGCGGCTTTTCGATACATGCTAACGCTGAATTGCAGAGTCGATTTGGATGAGGGGGTTGTCGATTACGTCGATGCGCCCACGTTAAAACAACGGAGAGAAGAGATGTGCTATAAGAATTTTAAAAAATTGAAGAGTGACCTGGATCTGTCTGTAATACGGGAAGAACTTGCGACAACGCCTTTCTGGGTTGATATGTCCATGCGCGCGAGTGTGAAGAAGACGCAGGTCAACACCCATCGGATTCAATTGCGAACCAATGCGCAAGTTCCCGGTAAAACGTATTTCGACATTCACCAGACAGTAGATCTTGACGCATGGCACGCTCTGATCTCAGTGAGAAAATTTGTCGAAACTTTCGTCGCCGAAGTCGGGGGAGCTGTTGGCCACGTGCGCGTTGCGAATCTTTTGCCGGGATCGGACATCACGCCACACATAGACATTGGCGAATACTGTGCAGTGCGCGATCGTTACCATCTCGTCATCAACTCGGATCAGGGTACCGAATTCGTTGTAGAAGACGAAACGGTGGTCATGCTTGAAAACGAGTTATGGTGGTTTGACAACAAAAAAATGCACTCTGTTCGGAATCTAGGGGAAAAGCCTAGGACCCATCTTGTTTTTGACGTTCTACCGCAACCAATGCTCCATTTTATTGAAAAGTGACGGGCTTGTGACATGCTGAACTGCGTAGCATCTGAGACTAAATTGAATGGCACTGAAAGTATTGTTGTTGATGCACTTAGATTTTCAGAAGTAACCGACCGCAGTGATCTTGAGCGAGTTTCAAAGGGCGCTTTGTTTTGCCATTGGATTGTGATTGGCGATGGTAATACATTGAGTTCTGGATGGATTGAGCCTTGGTGCATTGAGCGTTTCTTGGATATGACTCTACCGTCAGGCGCGGCTCAGTTAGATGTTTACTTTGGGCGCGAGGAGAAGGATCTCGACTTGGACAACTCGTCTCTACCCGGGCAGATAGCAATCGGAGTTCGAGGGGTTTCTATCCGTTCCGAACGTTGCACATTGCGTGCGAGCCCTTTCGATATGCTCAAGAACAGAGAGGGGTTTGCGGAGGCGGCGCTTCGTCTTGCTCGGCAGACGTATGATAGTTCACCCAATTCTACTTCGTCTGCGACGCTGTCATTATTTGATGCTGACCTATATTGTTTGCCGCTACGAAATGCTTTGAAGGGACGATGGGCCCCTTCATTCCGGCATAAACCAATTGTCAGGATCGAAGAGGTTACTCTTGAACGAGTTGAGTCGCTGGCGTTAGACCTCGCTAATTGGTTGAAGACTCACGTTAGCGAGGCCGGACAACTCACCTACTCATATGATCCTGTGAAGGACGCAGTCAATCCGGGAGGAAACAGGATTCGGGAGTGGATGGCTATCTACGCGTTGCTCCAGGCGCACGAGGTATATCATGACGAGTCATATGCCAATGCGGCATCGAAAGCCGTGGGTTGGCAGTTAAGCAAGCATTACCGCAGCCATGGTGACATGGCATACATTGCTGAAGGGAAAAAAGTCAAACTCGGCGCGGTTGCCTTGGCAGCCTTGGCGCTCAATACCCCTCAATTACGTGAAAAGTATCCTGAATATTTGGGCCGCTTGTTTAAGTTCACCGAGTACCTCTGGGAGGATTCTGGTGGCTTTCATACTTTCTGGCGGCCTGCAGATCGTGACGGTGACTGCCAGAACTTCTATCCAGGCGAGGCGCTTTTGTTTTGGGCGGTTCGGTGGCTTGATAGCAGAGATCATGCGCTTTGGGACAAGATCTATCGGAGTTTTGAATATTACAGATCATGGCACCTAAATAATCGCAATCCGGCGTTCGTTCCGTGGCATACACAGGCGTATTCGCTTCTGTGGCGTGAAACGCGTGATGAGGAGATGAAGTCCTTCATCTTTGAAATGAACGACTGGCTCGTTGATGTCCAGCAATGGGAAACCGTTGCACGGTATCCAGACGCCATGGGGCGATTCTATGATCCAACACGACCTTTCGGCCCACCTCATTCGTCCTCTACGGGGGTTTATCTGGAAGGACTCATTGACGCTTATAGTGTGGCTCAATCGTTAGGCGATGATATGAGAATGCTGCGCTACGCTCGCGCAATAAAGAGGGGATTTAGAAATGTTATTCAACTTCAACTGAATCACTCGGTTGAACTTTCTCGCTATCCAAACGCGGGCCGAGCTTTTGGCGGTGTGCGAACGACGGAGTATGATGAAACTATTCGTATTGATAACGTGCAACACAATCTGATTGCCGCTTTGAAAATTGTTAGTCGTAAGTCGCCCTTAAGCTACATATTTTCACACGACAACTAAAGGTGCTCGCTAGCTAACTAGATGCCGCCATGGAAAATATTCGCCACCTAAATTTTTCATTTAAGAAAAGTTTTAAAGAAACTCCGGCTCATTCTGTTTCTGAGAGTGGCGTGGTCTGCTTGTCATTACTCTCGGATTATTATGGAAACACGGTTGAGCTCGAGCAATTGTTTAGGATGTTTTCAAGTGCCAGAGAAGGGTTGCAGGCTGAGGACCTTGATGCAATCTGTCAGTATTTGCAACTCGTTCCTCGCGTATTGAACATTGGTTTTCACATTCTTGATCAAGTACGCACTCCTTGTATCATTTCCGGGCTTAACAATTCATTTCATTTACTAAAGAAGGTAAGCAGGCGTGGATTTCTGGTTAGTTCGCCAGGGGAAAAGGATATATACATATCTCCAGATGCGCTGCGGGGAGTCTACACGGGTACTGTAATTGAAGTATTTCCTACGCTGAAATTTTCTGCCGAGAAAACGCCGCAGAAAATTAGGTGGCGAGCAATCGTTGGAAAGTTGGTTGGTCTAAAAGCTTCAACAATTCAAGTTATTTCTCTGGCTTTGTCTATAGAAATGCTCGCTCTGGTTTCGCCACTATTTGTTCAGCTTGTAACGGATCACGCGCTGCTTTCTGGCGACAGAGAACTCGTCATTGTACTAACAACTGGGTTCTTGTTGATTCTTGGTATCCAACTTGCGCTTGAGGGGGCTCGAAGTTGGGCGTTGATGGTTTTGGGAACTACTTTGAATGTGCAGTGGCGTGCAAACACCTATAAGCATTTGCTGAATTTGCCCGCTGGTTTTTTCGATAAGTTCAGTACTGGGGACATGGCATCGAGATTGGCCGTTATTGACAGCATTCAGGGAAGGCTTACGAATGGATTTGTTGAGACAGTACTTGACGGGGTGTTGGCGGCGGCGACCATACTCATCATGGCGTACTATAGCGTCCAGTTGTCATTGATTGGATTGATTTCTGCAGTAATTTATTTGGCGATTCGGACGTTTTGCTACGGAGCCCAGCGTGCTTCATCTATTAACACCATCACTTTATCCGCGCGCGTTCAATCCTCGTTTATCGAGATGGTTGGCCACATGCAAACAGTCAAGACGACGAATTGCGCGACCAATCTTTTAGCGAAAATCGTCGATGACACATACGATGAAAGCAATTCAAAGCTGAAGTCTGATCGTTTGGCTTGGGTAACCCGCATATCAAAATCACTGGTAGTGGGGGCCGCCTCTATTCTGCTTGTTGGGTTAGGTGCGTTGGGAGTTCTGGAAACAGGTCTTTCAATTGGTATGCTTTTGGCTTTCTACGCTTATCATAACCACTTCATGAGCAGAATTTGTGCTCTCGTGGATCGCCTGTTTGAATTTAAGATGATCGAAATTCAGGGCGTGCGCTTGGGAGAGTTGATGCTTGCTAAGACAGAGCCCAATCTTGCTGGGACGCTGAACGATGTCATTCCTGACAACAAGACGTTGAGCGTAAAAAATTTGCGTTACCGATATCAGGATTCTTCGCCGCTCGTTCTGGATGGCCTGAATTTTGTGCTGAAGGAGTCGGAATGCTTGTTAATTACTGGGAAAATTGGTTCTGGAAAAACTACTCTCGCCCGGACTTTATCTGGTGTTAATCTTCCTCAGGGGGAGGTGCGTTTCGGGGGGCTATCATTTCGGCAATTTGGCATGCATCGTTTTCGTGCAAATGTGGTTGCCGTCTTGCAGGATGACGTTCTATTCGCTGGAACCGTGCTGGATAATATCGTAGCGTTTGCTCATGATGCGGATTTCGATAAAGCGATTTCTTGTTCAAAGATCGCTCATGCACATTCTCAGATATCTTCTTTGCCGAATAAATATAATTCAGAGGTTGGAGAGGGCGGAAAGGGAATATCCGCAGGCCTTCGTGCACGCATCATGCTCGCACGCGGTCTGTACCAGGCGCCTAGTGTTTTGATTCTTGATGAAGCTCTTTATTGCCTCGGCAATGAAGAGCAGGATGGATTTATAAAGCAAATAAAGAAGAAAAAAATATCCTGCATACTACTTAGTACTAATGATCGCTTGGCTGATGTCGCCGATCGCCATTTACTCCTCGAGAAGGGAAAGCTCGTTGAGGCCGGCCTCAAGCCAAAGTCCGATATACCATCTCCACCTCCACTAAGGCTGATCGAAACGCCGCAAGACGGTTTTTCTTTTACAAAGGAGCCCCTGGCTGAACTTGTGTCGACAGGTGCCCCTTAGCGCTGTAGAGAGGTTCCAGTAACCATTCATACAATTTTCGAGTGTCGACAAGTACGTCTGCTTCAACCTTCATTCCGTCTTGAAGGCGCATTTTATGGCCATACGCTATAACATGCTGCTGCGTCAACTCGACTCGAATCAGGTAGTAGTTGGCTTCCACCGGACCGGCCAACTTTAGTTCATTTGAACGTACGGTTGTGCTCGAAATTTCTTTAATAGTTCCAGAATACTGTCCGAATTTTTGGTATGGATAGGACTCATACCTGATTAAAACGTTTGCGCCTGGAGTTAAGAATCCTATCGCGCGACTTGGGACGTATAACAAGACCTCAAGCTCAGCACCTTGCGGGACTGTTGATGTAAGGATCTCCCCTTCTGAAACCGCCTGCCCTTCTTTCGCGAGGATGGCTGTAATTTTTCCAGCCTGCGATGCTTTGATTATCTGCTCTCGCTTTGACTCATTTCCCAAGGATTCTTGCGTCAATGATGCATTGGAAGTCTCAAGCGATGAAATCTGGTTGTTAAATTTTAACGGCAGCCGCTTCAACTCGATGTGCAAGTCTACGATTTGCTGACGTAATTCAGCTTGTTCGCGAGTTAATCTATGAAGAATGGTAACTTGTTCCAGATATTTCTGCTGCCTCTCTTCCAGTTGAAAGGTAGGCGCAAATCCCTGAGACACCAGATTCTCGAAGCGCTCGTATACTGATTTGCTCAGGGTGACTTGCTTGGTTTGAATTTCGATTTGATTCGATATTTCGGTAGATGATTTTTCTAATGACTTTATTTTTCCTGTTAAACCGTTTTTGTCCTCTTCAAATAGGGCGGTAAGGCGGTTGCGCTCTTGAGAAATGAACTCTTTTTTAAGCTCAAGTTGCCGGTACATGCCCGCATAAATTTGCTCATTGTTGGAAGAGGTTTTTTCGCCTGTAACTGTGTAGATTGGATCTCCAGGCGCGACTACTTCACCTTCTTCGACATGTAGCTTGCTGACTATGCCGGTAATAGGAGCTTGAATTTTTACGACGCCCTGACCGAATGTTACAATTCCATAAACATGTTCTTTGCGCGTATACTCAAAAAAAGTTATAAACAACAGAACCAATAGAATGGCGACTGTGCCTATGACGGAAAACAAGCGCAGAGAAAGAGGCTTGGCGAGCAGGATCTGCCGATCCTGATTTGAGGGGATTAGGCTTTTTTTCATCAGGTAGTTGAGTGCTCAGTTTTTTCAATCATGAGTAGGCCGCTTCAGCCGCTGCCTATGACATAGCCTACTATGCCATACCTGAAATGGATTATCACGCTTGCGCGCGGAGTAGTTGCGGTTTCTCGGGCATTCAAGTTTGAAGCTTTTTTTCTCCAGAAACGCGGCGGAGAGTGCGCGCTTGCATGCCTGGGTTTTGTTGCTTGCGAACTCGGGATCCGCATCAGCCTTGACGAAATGCGCGATAGATTTCGCTCTATGGCCAAGGGGGCAAGCCTGGCCGATCTATGCGGCGCCTCTTCGGCGTTAGGCATGCAATGTGCCGCTTTTTCCGGGAAGTTGCCAGATTTACTCGCGGATACACGTTATGTTCTGCATTGGAATGACAATCACTTTGTGGTGTTGTTGTCATTTCTGTGTGGGCGCTATTATGTATTCGACCCGCGCATTGGTGTGGTTTGCTATTCCACTGAAGACTTTTTGGCTTCCTACGGAGGGCGGTTTGTTGCTGTTCATCGAAGCTCTGCAGCCGAGGGCTTCGGTTCTGGCCTCAGGAAATTGGGCTTGTGCGATCGCTTTTCGTTCGCGAAATCCGATTTGAGTTTGTTCGTCGTCGGCTTGACCGTGCCGTTGTTGGCTGTTTCTTTTTTTCGCGTACGTCCCGCAGGCGCGAGTTCGTTAGCGTACGCCGTCGAACACTCCTTGGCGCTTTTGGGATTTGTTTTCGGAGCGCTCCTGTTTTTAAGGTTGTTTGTCGAATACAGGGTTTTAGATGTTGGGCGCTGCGGTTCTGATAACGACGGGGTCGAGCGCGGATTAGGATATTCAGCCTCGCATTGTCGTAAAGAAATAGTGTGGGTTGTTTTGTGCGGCGCGTGGCTTGGATTTTTTTCTTCAGCTGTTGTTGTGGCTTTTGTTGTGTCAGTGCAGGTGTTATTCGCGTTTTGTTTGCTTTTTGTAGTGCATGCCTTGGCTGTTTGGTGCTGTGTGATACAGAAGCGCTGTTGTGTGAATTTGATTAGCAGGCTGAATTCTCAGTACGAATGGCTGCATGGGCAGGTTTGTAGTTTGGATGTTAGGGCCGTTTCTGGCCTGAGTCGTTCAAATATTGAAAGACGAGTCGATGAGCTGAATTGTGAGTATTTGGCTGCTCGTCGTAAATTGTTGCGGCTGAGTGTCGTCCGATGGGCTTGTTATTTATTGTTTTTTTTTGGTTTTGCGTTGTTTTTTTATTTTATTTCGTGCAGAGGATTGGCGGTTGATGGTTTGGATGTTTTGTGGATATTTTTGTTGTTTTTCCTGACGCAGGATCTATTTGTTGATTCGTGTCTGGATGTTATTCGGGGGGGGGGGCGTCAGATTGTGAATGGGGGGACATGCGCCCCTGTGAGTCGAGATTTGGATTTAATCACGCTTGGCTCTGCGCCTCGTGCCGTTGTTGCGGTCGGCGATGCGGTCAGTATGAATATGCTGATTAATTTTTTTTCGACATGCAAATTTATCGTTTCTGAAGACGAGGGCGTTGAAGCCGTCTCTGCTGTTGGCGCCGAGGGGGATTGCGGGAGTGATGTCCGTGTCTCGCGTGAGATTGAGTCTGTTTTTGTAAAAGATGAGTTCAGATTCGTACGGCAGAGTGTGCTGAAGCTTGTTTCTGGCTTCGAAAAACTTCCTGATGCAGACAGAGTTAAGGACGTTTTGAGAGGCCTGGGAGTCTGGAGCGAAATAGATGCTCTTCCACTTGGGTTTCATACCGAAGTAACCCGAGAATGGTGTCGCAAAAATCAAAAATTGGCCTGTGCAATTTTTTTAGCAGGTGCTGTTTATGAACGTATTCCAGTGGTCGTACTTACGGGGAAGGCTGTTTTTCAAGTTGCGCAACTCAATTTGTCTTCACTAGAGATTGCCAAAACAAAGGTCGTGGTAGTTTCTGGTGTCAAAGATTTGCCGAAATTTGATTCGTTCCAGGTTGTTTGGTACAAATCGGCTTTGGTGCGCAAATCAGCCTGAAGGCTCCCTGACCCCAGACGGATTTATGCCAAGCCCACCGTTTGAAGCGTACTGAGTCGCCGCTGAAGAGTCAGACACTCCCCCTGGCCTGATGAAATTGCAGTGCTTACGTGCTCGCGATCATCCTGGTGGATGGCGCCATTGGCTGGCGAGCCACGCATAGAGAAGACGCAAAAAAGCCCACAGGCGGTTGAGCAAGAGGCGCAGGTTGTTGCCGGCGCTGCACAGCACAGCGTGCATCGCGTCTCGTTCAGGCCGGATCGACCACATTAACGTAGACACCAGCCGCGATGCGCGTGATTTCGCCGGCCTTGGCGGGGCGAGGCGTTGCGTTGCGTCGTGTTGTGGCTTATAAAGCGGGCTTTCAAGGGGCCTTTGTTGTGCACAATTCAGTGCCCTAAAGCTGTTGTGCTATCCTTACGGCCAACACGCAATGGTGTTACACAAACCGCTTCGCCGAGAAACGTAACACATTGATTTTTAGAATTAATTTTTTTGTGGGTGGTGTCCCGTCCACTCCGCCAGCAATGTGCAAATGCCCTGTAATCCTGTGGTTTCCACAGCATTGCAGGGCATTTTGCTTTCTGGCGTTACACACTGGTATTACACGCGGCGCGAGCACGATAGGTCTTGCGTCCTTCGTCTGCTGCGCTTTCTAAAGCTGCTTTGAGATGCCGGCGTATTCGACCAGATCCGCGACAGCTTCATTCCTGTGGGGATCCTGCCCGTCGCGCAAACCTCTTGTCACGCCGGCCCGGTCCGCAGCATTGCGGTTCTGGCTCAGCTTGAATTTGCCTTCAATGCGCTGGAGGGGGATTTCGATGCCGATGATTGCCTTGAGCTGGCCGGCCAGATAGTCGTCCGGCAGATCACGCAGGGCCCATGGCTCAGGCCGGCGCTGCTCGTGCTGCTCCGTTAGGTCCTTGAGCTGGCGCAGTAGCCAGGCCGCGTCTTCGGTGACTTCCGGCCTGCCCCAGGCATGGACCGCGGTGTAATTCCAGGTTGGCACTGCCCGGTGGGTTTCGGCCTTGCTCGGATACCAGGATGGTGTGACATAGGCTTGCGGCCCCTGGAAGACCACCAAGCATTCGAGGAGCCCCTGCAGATCCTGCCAGTGAGGGTTGGCTCTGGCCAGATGCGCGCGCAGTACGCCGCATTCGCCTTCGTCCGGATACAACAGGAAGGGCAGGGGAGAGGCTTGCAGACCGCTCGGGCCGTGAGTGATCAGCAGACCCAGTGGATGAGCCTGCATGAAGGCGTGCAGGATTTCGCTGCGCGCTTCGCGGAAGGAAGCGGGGATGTACATCTGGGGATTGTCCGTCAGTGAGCAGGCTGCAGTTTCAGGCAAGCGTGGCCGTGGCGTCCAGATAGGGCGCGATATTGCGCTGCATGCGGGTGATGTATTCCTCCTTTTCGCCCACCGGCGCGACATAGTGGAGTGCGCTGCCGGCTGCTTCGATTCCGATCAGCCTGGCGATCACCCAGCAGGCGAGGTACTGCGAGGCCAGACAGCCGCCGGCCGTGGCCAGATTGCCGCGTGCGAAGAAGGCCTGGTTGAGTACGGCCACACCAGCTTCCTCTACCCACGGTCGGGTGGTGAGGTCGGTGCAGGCCGGCACCGCATCGAGCAGGCCCAGTTTCGCCAGCACCAGGGTGCCCGAGCATTGTGCGCCCAGTAGCTGGCGCGACGGATCGAGGCGTAATTGCGCCATCAGGGCGGCATCCGCAACGATCTCGCGGGTCTGCATCCCGCTGCCGAGGAGCACAGCATCCGCCTCGGCTGCTTCGGCCAGCGAGGCCTGTGCTTCGAGCAGCAGGCCGTTCATGGAGCGAACCTGGCGGGTGGGGCTGGCGATGGAAACGCGCCAGTCCGGCCGCTTGATCCGGTTGAGGATGCCAAGCGCGATGAGCGAGTCGAGCTCGTTGAAACCGTCGAAGGTGAGGATGGCGATATGCATGGCGTGGTTTTCTCCGGGAGTCGGTGAGCGATGAATCATCCTAAGTACAATGTTCAATACATTCAAAAAATTGTCATGAATACATTCAGGCATGCCTCAAGCACGTTACAAACAGTTGGTTGACGCATGGGCGGCGGATATCCGGGCTGGCCGCCTTGCGCCGGGGACGCGTCTGCTCACGCATCGCCAGCTCGCTGCGCGTGAGAAGATTTCCCTCGCCACGGCCAGCCGTGTGTATGCGGAGCTGGCCGCGATGGGCCTGGTCAGTGGTGAAACCGGGCGCGGCAGTTTCGTACGCGAAACGTCTCTGCCGCAGGGCTTGGGTATTGATCAGCAGGCCGTGGCAGCGGGCATGATCGATTTGAGTTTCAACTACCCTTCGCTGCCGGGGCAGGCCGAATTGCTGCGCACGGCGTTGCGTCAGCTTGCCAGCGCGGGGGATCTGGAGGCCTTGCTGCGCTACCAGTCGCATGGCGGGCGCCTTCACGAGCGGGCAGGCATTGCCCGCCATCTTCTCAGTCGTGGGCTGGCGGTCACGGCGGAACAGGTCTTGATCGTCTCGGGAGCCCAGCATGGGCTGGCGACGAGTGTGATGGCCCTGCTGCAGCCCGGTGATCTGGTGGCGACGGATGCATTGACCTATCCCGGCTTCAAGGTGCTGGCCGAGGCGCAGCGCCTGGAACTGGCGGCGATTCCGGCCGCCGCTGGCAACATCGATCCCGACGCACTGGAGCGCCTGTGCCGGCAGCGGCGGGTGCGGGCCCTGTACCTGATGCCGACCTTGCACAACCCGCTGGGCTGGGTGATGAGTGCCAGCAGGCGCCGGCAACTGGTGGCGATTGCGCGCCGCCATGATCTGCTGATCATCGAGGACGCCGCCTATGCCTTCCTGGAGGAAGCTCCGCCACCGCCGCTGGCCGCCTTGGCACCGGAGCGCAGCGTGTATGTCTCCGGCTTTTCGAAGAGCGTGGCCACAGGCCTGCGTGTGGGTTTCGTCGCCGCGCCGCCGGCCTGGCTGCCACGGCTGGAGCGTGCCATCCGGGTGAGCACCTGGAACACCCCCGGCGTCATGACAGCGATTGCCTGCAACTGGCTGGAGGAGGGGCTTGTCACGCGCCTCGAAGCCGCCAAGCGCGCGGATGCGCGAGCGCGTCAGGCCATCGTCTCGGACGTTTTCCAGGGCCTGGACTGTGTGCGTCATCCGGCCTCTTACTTTGTCTGGCTGCCCTTGCCGGAGGAGGCGCGGGCTGATGCTGTAGCCCGGGCACTCATGCAGGAGCGGATCTCCGTTTCCACGGCGGAACCCTTCGCCATCTCCGCCTCGGTGCCGCATGCCATCCGTGTGGCCCTGGGTTCGGTGGATCTTGTGGCCTTGCGCGCGGCCTTGTTGACGGTCCGCCGTGTGATCGACACCTACCGCTACTGAGCCTGCCCTTTTGCCCGCAGCCCCTACAGTTCCGGCACCGTACTGCCGTTAAAGGTCTCGTACCCGGTAAGCCGGGTGTTGGGCTGGTCGGGGGCAAGGCATGGGAAAACCGCAGAAATATCGTCTGGGTGAGTTGCTGGTGCAGCAGGGGCTGGTGACCGAAGCCCAGCTTGAAGAGGCATTGGCGCAGCAGAAGCAGAGCGGGCGCAAGCTCGGCCGGGTGTTGGTCGAAAGCGGCGTCGTGACCGAAGAGCTGATTGCCACGGCGATTGCGCGCCAGCTCGGCATCGAGTTCCATGATCTGCGCGAGAAGGATGTTGAACCCGCGGTGGCCAGCGTGTTGCCGGAAACCATGGCGCGGCGCTTCCGCGCGCTGGTGCTGGCCGATGAGGGGCGCAGCTATCTGGTCGGCATGGCCGACCCTTCGGACGTGTTCGGCTACGACGAGATTGCACGCACCCTGAAGAAGGACGTGAGCCTCGCCGTGCTGGCCGAGGGCCAGTTGCTGGGGGCCATCGACCGCCTCTACCGCCGCACCCACGAAATCACCGGTCTCGCCAATGAGCTGCAGCGCGACCTGGGCAACGCTTACGTCGATTTTGGCGGCCCGGCGCTGGAGACCACGGCAGACGATGCGCCGGTGGTGAAGTTGCTGCAGTCCATCTTCGAGGATGCCTTCCAGATCAAGGCGTCGGACGTGCATATCGAGCCGCAGGAGCTGCGCCTGCAGATCCGCTTTCGCATCGATGGCGAAATGCATTTGCAGACCGAGGTGGATAGCCGGGTTGGCCCGGCCCTGGTGCTGCGCCTGAAGCTCATGAGCGGGCTGGATATTTCCGAGAAACGCCTGCCGCAGGACGGGCGCTTCAACGTCAAGGTCAAGCAGCAGTCGGTGGATGTGCGCCTGTCCACCATGCCGACCCAGTATGGTGAGTCGGTGGTGATGCGGATCCTGGCGCAGAACAGCGGCCTGCTGGATCTGGATCGCATCGGCATGCCGGCGGAGATGCTGGCTCACTACCGGCGCATGATCAACCATTCCTACGGCATGATCCTGGTGACCGGGCCGACCGGTTCGGGCAAGACCACCACACTCTATGCCACCCTGGCTGCACTGAACGCCCCGAGCACCAAGATCATCACCATCGAGGATCCGGTGGAATACCGCTTGCCGGGCCTGTCTCAGGTGCAGGTGAACGACAAGATCGAACTCTCCTTTGCCCGCGTGCTGCGCTCTACCTTGCGGCACGACCCGGACATCGTGCTGGTCGGCGAAATGATCGATCAGGAAACCGCCCAGATCGGCGTGCGCGCGGCCATGACTGGCCACCTCCTGCTCTCCACCCTGCATACCAACGATGCCGTCAGCACGCCGGCGCGCCTGCTCGACATGGGCGTGCCGCAATACCTGCTCGCCACCACCTTGCTGGGCGTGATCGCCCAGCGCCTGGTGCGGATGATCTGCCCGGCCTGCAAGACGCCGGCCAGCCTCGATGCGAACGAGCAGATCTGGCTTGAGCGGGAGGCCAAGGGGGCTGCGGCGCAAGCCTGGCACGGGCGGGGCTGCAGCCAGTGCAACAACTCCGGCTTTGCCGGCCGCGAAGCCATCTACGAGATGCTGGAGATGACACCGCCGCTGGCCGAGGCTCTGAGCCGCAACAGTCTGGCTGACTTCAGCCGCCTCGCCCGCAGCCAGCTCGCTGGCAAGACCATGCGCGCCCATGCGGTGGCTCGCGTGCTGGCTGGTGAAACCACGGTGGCCGAAGCGATGCGCGTGTCCACCCAGATTGACGAATAGGAAGCGTGCGCATGGCTAGTTTCAATTACCGCGCACGCGATGCCCAGGGGGGGCTGCTTGAGGGCCTGATCGAGGCGCCGGAGAAATCGGCCGCCGCCGACCTGCTGATCTCGCGTGGTCTGGTGCCGGTGGAGATCAGCCCGGAGGCACAGCAGAGTCGTCTCTTTGCCCAGTTCTCTGGTGCGCGGCGGCGTATCAGCGATGAAGACATCATGTTTTTCAGCCGCCAGATGCACACCCTGATCAAGGCCGGAGTGCCCATCCTGCAAGCGCTCTCCGGCCTGCGCGATTCGGCCACCCATCCAGGCTTTGCCGCCATGCTGGGGCAGCTGCGTGACAGCCTGGACAGTGGCCGCGAACTCTCCATCGCCATGAAAGATACCGGTGCTTTCAACCCCTTCTACATCAGCATGGTGCGGGTGGGGGAGATGACCGGCAAGCTCGATGCCATCTTCATGAGTCTGTTCGAGCACCTGAATTTCGAGAAGGAAATGCGCGCCAAGATCAAGGCCGCGCTGCGCTATCCGATCTTCGTCGTGATCGCCCTGTCTGGTGCGCTCGTCGTGATCAACTGGATGGTGATCCCGGCCTTTGCCAAGGTTTTTGCGAGCTTTCGCACCGAGCTGCCGCTGATGACGCGGATCCTCATCGGCTTCTCGGATTTCTGTGTGAATTACTGGTGGGTCGTGCTGGGCCTGGTGCTGGCCCTGATCTTCAGCGTGCGCGCCTTCGTCCGCACTCCGGGCGGTCAGCTCTACTGGCATCGTCAGAAACTGAGCCTGCCGATCATTGGTGAAACCATCCGCAAGGCCACCCTGGCACGCTTTGCGCGCAGCTTCTCGCTGTCGCTCGCAAGCGGCCTGCCCGTGATCCAGGCGTTCACGGTGGTGGGGCAGGTGGTCGATAACGCCCATATCGCGGCCAAGCTGGATGACATGCGGCGCGGCGTCGAGCGCGGCGAGAGCATCCTGCGCACCGCCGCGGCGAGCCGCGTATTCACGCCCATCGTGCTGCAGATGATCGCAGTGGGAGAGGAGTCCGGCTCGATTGACGATCTGCTGATGGAAATTGCCGGCATGTACGAGCGCGAGGTGGATTACGAGGTGGACAACCTCTCGGCGCGCATCGAGCCGATCCTCATCCTGTGTCTCGGCGCCATGGTGCTGGTGCTGGCCCTGGGGATCTTCCTGCCGATCTGGGATCTGAGCTCGGCCATGCTGGGCAAGCACTGACATGCGCAAGGATGCCTTCGGCTTGCCGCTGGGCGAATTGCTGATGTGGACGGTGATCGCCGGCATCGCGCTCGGTGTGCTGGGCCACAGTATCCAGATGGTGCTGGAGCTGACCGAAAAAACGGCCGTGGAGACAGCGGTGACGCATATGCGCAGCGGCCTGCGCCTTGAAAAAGTCCGGCGCATGGCGAATGGGCTGCCCCTCGGTGATCTGCCCGGGCGCAATCCGCTGGAGTTTCTGGCCAGCACAGGCCCGAGCAGCCTGAATGCGCTGAGCGAGCAGATCCGACCGCTCGACTTTCGCTTCGATCCACAGCGCCACCAGCTTGTTTATCACCCGGAGCGCCAACGTTTTCTAAAGATGCAGCAGTCCGGTGCCGATAAGGAGCTGACATGGCAGACCCGCGCGACGCAGCCCGATGGCAGTGATGTGGAGCTTGTGCTGCTGACCCCCTATGAATGGTTCTGATTGTTGATTGACTGCCGAAGGAGAAATGGAATGAAAAAAGCCCGTGGTTTTACCCTGATCGAGATGGTGGTTGTGATGGTGATTCTCGGCATCCTTGCCGCTGTGGCCCTGCCGAAGTTTGTCGACATGACGACTCAAGCGCGTCAGGCCAAGATGAATGGTGCTGTTGGGGCTGTTCAATCGTCCATTACCCTGATCCATGCCAAATGGCTGGCTCAGGGGTCGCCGACCGCAACAGCCGCGGGCACAACTGTCGCATATGAAGGTGGCACCCTTGATGTTTTCACGGACATGGCTTTCGGCTACCCGAAGGCATCGGCGTTCCTGCTCAGTGGCAAGAACCTTGCGGGCATGGATAGTTCTTACGCTACATCGGGAACCACGACAGTAACCATTACCGACAAGGACAAGACGACCTGTGCGTTTACCGTTGCAGATGCGACCGCTACGGGCACTCCTCCACTCGTGACGACTACCGCCATCACGACCAGCGGTAACTGCTAAACATGTCTGACTCAGGGGATGAGCTCTGTTTCACCCCCTGACCCATCGAGGCGTGTCAGGCATGCCGGCCATTCCTCGCACTCATGCAGACCGGTTTCGGGTGGGGTTTACTCTGCCCGAGCTGGTCGTCACCATGGTGGTGATCGGCATTCTGGCCGCTGTGGCGGTGCCGCGCTTTGCCACGCGGGCCGAGTTCGATGCCTTCGGCTACAGCGAGGCGCTGCGCCAGGCGCTGCGCTTTGCGCAGAAGTCCGCCGTCGCCAAACGTCGCCCGGTGTGTGTGGCCATCAGCTCCAGCAGCCTGAGTCTCACCCTGGGGGCGAGTTTTGGTGCGGCAAGCTGCACCCTGAGCCTGCCTGATCCAGCCACTAATACGGCTTACCTGCTGGCCGCGCCGGCCAGTGTCACGGTCAGCAATGCCAGTTTCAGTTTTGATTCCCTCGGTCGCCCCTCTGCCGCGCAGAGCATCACGGTGAGCGGTGGTTCCAATGTGCAGACGATCCAGGTTGTGACGGAGACCGGCTATGTGCGCTGAGTCCTGCCCTTGCAGCCGGCGTCAGCAGGGCCTGTCGCTGATCGAGCTGATTGTCTTCATGGTGGTGGTGAGCGTTGGTCTGGCGGGTGTGCTCGGCGCACTCGATTACAGCAACCGTGTCAGCGTTAATCCGATGCTGCTCAAGCAGCAGGTGGCCATTGCTGAATCCTTGCTCGAAGAAGTCTCCAGCAAGCCTTTCACCTGGTGCGATCCGGACGATCCGAATGCCGCCACGGCAAGCAGTGCAAGCGGCTGCACGGTGGTGCAGGGCCTTGGCCCCACGGCAGGAGAAACACGCAGCAATTTCGACAACGTGGGCGATTACCACGGCTATGCCATGAACGCCGGCATTCTCAATCCGGTGAGCGGCACAGTGATCAGCGGGCTGCAGAGCTATCGCGCCAGTATCGCGGTGAGCCTTGCCGGCAGCGCGCTGGGGCTGGCCGACAATAGTGCCGCCCTGCGCATCGATGTGAGTGTGACAGCGCCGGATGGCAACCTGATCACCCTCACCGGCTACCGGAGCCGCTATGCGCCGAACATCTGAGCACAGGGCTGCGGCAGGCTTCACCCTGATCGAGATGATCGTGGTGATGACCATCACGGCCATTCTGGTGGCCATTGTGGCGGTGTTCATCCGCCGGCCGATGGAGGGGCTGGTGGACACCACCCGCCGTGCGGCGCTGGCCGATGCGGCCGATACCGCCTTGCGCCGCATGGCCCGTGAAATCCGCGCGGCTCTGCCCAACAGCCTGCGCGTGGCGCAGAGTGGCAGCACCTGGTACATCGAATTCCTGCCGGTGCTGGCCGCCGGCCGCTACTGCGAGCAGAGCGACTGCGGTAGCACGCCACTGGATACGGTTGGTGGCAATGCCAGCCTCTCCTTTGCCGGACCTGCGCCGGCGCTGAGTCCGATTCCCGCCGGCACCGAGGCCGTGATCTACAACCTTGGTGTGACGGGCCTGGATGCCTATGCCGGTGGCAATAGCGTGGGTCTGGCCAGTATTGGTGCCAGCAGCATCAGCTTCTCGGCGAGCAAGATCTTCACCTATGCCTCGCCGGGGCGGCGCGTCCAGCTGATCGGGCCGCCGGTGAGCTATGCCTGCAGCTCGGGCGGCACACTGAGCCGGATCTGGGGCTATACCAAACAGGCCAGCCAGCCGGTGGCCGTGCCGGCGAATGCCAGCACGGCCGTGCTGGCCGATTTCGTGGCCAGCTGCGCGGTGGATTACACCCAGTCAGCCATCGACCAGAACGGTCTGCTCTATCTCTCCCTGCAGCTGGCACGTGCCGGCGAAACCGTTTCCGTGAGCCATGCGATCCAGATCAATAACACGCCCTGACTTCGGCGCCGCGCCTTGCCCCTCGTCCAGAGCGCTGCGAGTGCGACGTGGGAGTGACAGGCAACAGCCCCTGGGCTTCGTTCTGCCGACCGCGATCTTCCTGATCGTGATCATGGCCAGCCTTGCCGTGCTGGTGGCCCGACTCGGCACGGCCAGCCTCGCCGCCAGTGGCCAGGATGTGCAGGGCGCGCGGGCACTACAGGCGGCGCGGGCCGGCATCGAAGCTGGGCTGTATGCCGTGCAGATCAATGGCAATTGCCCCGGCGGCACGCTCAGTGGCCTGGCCGGGCTGAATGGTTTCAAGGTCAGTTGGGCGTGCGCCGCCTATGCCTTCAAGGATGGCTCGGCCGATGGCAGCAATAACCGCAGCATCTGGCAGATCACCGCCACGGCTTGCAGCACCAGTGGCACGGCTTGCCCCTCAAGCAGCACCACCGAGCAGCAGAGTGCCGATTACACCGAACGCCAACTGGTGGTGGTGACCGAGCGATGAAGCTGCGCCACCTCCTGCTCATGGTGTTGCTGTGCGGGCTGGGCATCGGGCCGGGTCAGGCCGCGATCACGGTCACCTATGGCAGTGCCGACCAGACCGGGGGGCTGGGGGACTACACCCTGACGCTCTCGCCGCCCGCCGGTACCCAGTCCGGCGATGTGCTGATCGCCCAGATCGCCACGCCGGGTAATCAAGTGACTTCCTTCAGTCCGCCCGCTGGCTGGACGCTGATTACGCCGGCCAGCAACACCAGCGGCGCGGCGATCCAGCAGCGCATCTACTACCTGAACCTGTCTGCAGCGGCGGCCGCTAGTTACACCTGGACAATCTGGGACTGGAGCTATCGCAGCGTCGGCGTGATCTATGCGCTGCGCGGCGCCAAGGCGCTCAACTGTGGCAGCGCCAATACCACCAACTGCGCGGGCAACCTGCAGTCCGGCGGTGGTAGCGGCATCACCGCGCCGAATGTGCACGTCACGATGGAAAACGGCAGTCTGCGCATGGCTTTTTTCGCCGACCAGGATGGCTCGGCCACCATTACGCCCGGGCTCGAAAACGGGGCCACCGCCGGGGTGTATTACCGTGGCGGCTCCGGCGATACCGGCATGGGTATTCACGGCAGTTACTTCACCATGAGTGCTG
Source organism: Uliginosibacterium sp. TH139 (assembly GCF_002855595.1). Classification (NCBI taxonomy): domain Bacteria; kingdom Pseudomonadati; phylum Pseudomonadota; class Betaproteobacteria; order Rhodocyclales; family Zoogloeaceae; genus Uliginosibacterium; species Uliginosibacterium sp. TH139. Next base: position 269,049 of record NZ_PKRR01000004.1, read on the forward strand.
CTGGCAATGGAGACACCCAGAGCGCCAACCTCAACCGCAGTGAGAACAATATCGGCAGCACCTTGTTGATCGCGCCCGCCGTGGCGGCGGCTAGCCTGGATCATCTGCGCATCGAGCTCACCGGTACGCCGCTCACCTGCACCCCGTCCACGGCCACCATCAAGGCCTGTGCCGACAGCAACTGCAGCGCGCTGGCGACGAGTGCCACCACTGCCACACTGACAACCACCAACGGTAGTTGGGGGACGAGTCCGCTCACTTTTACCGGCAGTGGCACCAGCAACCTCGCAGTGCGCACCACAGCCACCACGACCCTCGGCGCGACCAGCAGCCCGGCTGCCAGCAGTGCCACACGCTGCTACCTCAACGGCACCCAGCTCACCAGCTGCCAGCTGGCTTTTGCGGATTCCGGCCTGCTGCTGACGATCCCGAGCCAGGTGGCCGGTGTGACATCCAGCGGCACTGCGCGATTCTCGCTGGCTGCGGTGAAGAAGGCGGACAACGGGCTGTCCTGCACGCCGGCCTTTGCCAATGTCACGCGCAGCGTGAAGTTCTGGACCAGCTATACCAGCCCGGCCAGTGGCAGCAAGAGCCTTGCCGTGAATGGCACAACGGTGGCGACCGCCAGCCCCGGCACCGGCGTATCACTGGTCTTCGACTCGACCGGTACGGCCAGCGGCCTGACCCTGAGTTACATGGACGCTGGCCAGCTCACCCTGAATGCGCAATACGACGGCAGCGCCGGCACCGGTGATAGCGGCCTGGTGATGACTGGCAGCGCGGCTTTCGTGACCGTGCCCTATGCGCTGTGCGTAGATAGCCCGGATGCCAACTGGGGCTGCACGGCTGCGGACATCAGTTGCACGAAGTTCACCAGCGCCGGCAGCGCTTTCAACCTGCGCGTCACAGCCAAGGCCTACCAGGCCGGCACCGCGACCTGCGCGCTGCCGACTACGCCGAACTACCTGCAAAACGCCCTGGCGCTCAGCTCCACGCTGGTGGCGCCGAGCGGTGGTGTGAATGCCAGCCTGAGCCCAGCTACGATCAGTATCACCAGCGGCGGTACGGCCACGCAGGCGAGCCAGACCGTGTCCGAGGTCGGCGTATTTACGCTCACCGCGACGCCGCCCGCTGCCGGCTATTTCGGTTTGACAGTGCCTCCCGGCACCAGCGGCAACTCCGGTCGTTTCGTACCTTACGGCTTTGCGGTAACGAACAACACGCTCAATGACCGTAGCGATATCAATACCGCGACAGCGATCGGCAGCAGCGAGAGCTGCGCAAGTGACTTCACCTATCTCGGTGAGCCTGCCCGCGCCTTGTTTCGCCTCACCGCAGTGAGCGCCTCGGGCGGCACCACCCAGAATTACTTCGGCAGCTTCGCGCGTCTGCCACTGAATGTGGTGACCAGCCTGGGCAGCAATGGCCTGCTGTTTGGCGCGCAGTACGGCAGCACACCGCTTTCGCTGAACACCCGTCTGGCTGCCAGCTGTGCCAGTTGCGGCAGTTTTGCGGCCGGGCAGGCCGATGTAGCGGCCGATCTCACCCTGGGGAGGGCGAGCGCCAGCGCGGTGGATGGCCCTTACAACGGCACGAATGGTGTCAGCTTCGGCCTCGTGGCGCGGGATGCCGATGCGGTCGGCATGAGCAGCCTGAACTTCAACTGGGATCTTGCCGGCGCAGCAGAAGGAACCAGACTGCAGCCCGGCTCTACGACGAGCAGCTACTACTTCGGTCGTCTCAAGGTCGATAGCGCCTATGGCTCCAGCTTGCAGAACCTGCCGGTGCCCACCTGGGCCGAGTACTGGAGTGGCAGCGTTTTCGCGCGGGCCGACGGGCAGGCAAGCCGGCCGCTCGATAGCTGCACCCGGCTCACGGTACCTGCCAGTTCCACCATTACCGCCGGCACGGCGGCGGCCCTCTACTGCACTGGTGGAGTAGGGCTGTACGGCAGCTTGGCGGGCGTCACGGCCAGTTTCAACGGCATTTCGTCCGGGGGCACGGCCACCCTTTCGGCGGGAAGTGCCGCTGTCATTTTGAGCAAACCGACGAATAGCGGGGGCGGATACCTTGATTTCGCGCCATCCGTGCCGTCATACCTGAAGTACAACTGGGATGGGACAGACCAATCCGGCGCCGCATGCAGCGCAAGCACCGATGGCGATCTGCATGACGACAACCCGCGGGTGCGCATCCGCTTCGGGGCACGGCGCAACAACGCGCTGATCTATTCGCGTGAAGTGTATTGAGTGGTGGCCCGGGCATCGGGTGTTGAGCGTCGGTAGTTCAGAAAGGTGACGATGTTTTTTGGTGCAGGCAGATCCCGTGAGCAGCGCCCCCTGAATCTGGCGACTTCGCCGGGCCGGGTGGTGGCGGTGCAGCTTGTCAGCGAAGCGCCTGCAGCGCAGCCGCAGCTGGCAGTGGCACGCGTGCTGGATGCTACGGGCAATACGGTTGCGCGCCTTGAGCAGATGTCGCAGGCCCTGTCCCTGCGTCAGAGTCCGCTGCGCTTGCTGCTGGAGCCGGACGAGTACCAGTTCCTGCAGACCGAGCTGCCCAATGTGCCGGACGAAGAACTGAAAACCGCATTGCGCTGGCAGATCAAGGAAATGCTGCGCTATCCGCTGGACGCTGTGACGCTTGAAGTCATTCCACCGCCGCCCGATCCGCTCGGCCAGCGGCGTACCAACGGTTTCGTGGTGGCCGCGCCGAATGATTTGCTGCGCGAGCGCATGCTGATGTTCCGGCCCTGGAGTTCCAGCGTGCGGGCCATTGATGTGATTGAAATGGCTCAGCGCAATCTGGCCGACCGCCTGGAAGAGCCCGGGCGTGGCACCGCAGTGCTGGCGATCACTCCGGGCGGCTGCCTGCTCACTGCCAGCCGTGAGGGTGTGCCGTATTTCGTGCGCGGCTTCGATCTCTCCAGCCTGGCCTTGCAGGCCAGCGAAACGCTGCGCCGCGAGCAGCTCGATCGGCTGGTGCTGGAGCTGCAGCGCTCAGTGGATGTGCTGGAGCGTCAGCTGGGTTTCCTGAACGTTTCCACCTTGTGGATTGCGCCGTTTGCGCATGCCGAAGAATTGCTGAGTCTTTTGATCGATACCCTCTACCTGCCGGTGAAGCTGATCGATCTGGCGACCCTGTTTGACTGTAGCCGCTGCCCGCTGCCGGTTGATCCAGAGGAGCAGGCCGCGCTCTTCCATGCCCTGGGCATGGCCCTGCGCGGGCCGGAGGGCGCGCCATGAAGGCCTTCATCAATCTGGCCAACCCAGCCCTGCTGCCGCCCAAGCCCTTCTTCCAGTTCCGCACCATGATGCTGGCGCTGGGCCTGGTACTGCTGATGCTGATCGGCCTGAGCAGCTTCATCCGCTGGAGCCTGGCGAGCTACCTCGCCGTTGCGCAGCAGGCCCAGCTGCGTGTCACCGCCCGCGAGGCGCAACTCAAGGCCCAGCAGGCCTTGCTGACCGTGCGCGAGAAGAGTCCGCAAGTGGCTCTGGATCTGGCTGCCGCGCACGCCGAAACGGCACGCCTGCGGCAGATTGCCGTCAACCTGGCAGGGCAGGAGGGCGGGCCGCAGGCCTCCGCCAGCCTTGCCGCACTGTCGTCCGCGGTGCTGCCCGGCGTGTGGCTGGAGCAGGTGGCTTGGCAGCGTGGCGCCGTTTCCCTGCAAGGCTATGCCTTGCGCGCGCCTCAGGTGCCGGAGTATCTGGAGCGTCTGCGCAGCCAGGAGGCTTTCCGCAAACAGCGTTTCGAAATGTTTGAACTCGGCCGCAAGCAGTTTCCGGCGCCGGCGGGTGTGGCTGCGCCCGAGGCCCTGGCCTTCAGCCTGCAGGCGCGAACGGGGAGCGGGCGGCCATGAAGAAAGCCTGGCTCTTTGTCGCGGATCGTTTTGATGCCTTGCAAGCGCGTGAGCGCCTGCTGGTCTTTCTCGGGCTGGCGGCGCTGCTGGCCGGCATCTTCATGTTCAGCGTGCTGGAGCCGGCGCTCTCGCGCTATCGCCAGGCCCGGCAGAGCCTGCAAGAGAGTGAGCGCAGCCTGGCCAGCCTGAGCCAGGAGGAGAGCCTGCTGATCGAGGGCAGTCAGCGCGATCCGGATGCTGCAGAGCGTAGCGCGCTCGGGGAGGCGGAACGTGAGATTGCGCTTCTGCACAGTCGCCTGACCGGCCCCGAGGCTCGCCTGCTTGCGCCCGAGCGCATGAGTGCCTTGCTACAGGCGCTGATCGCAGCGCAGAAGAATCTGCTTCTGGTCTCGATCCGCTCTGGCGAACCTGTGGATCTGCTGGCCGCTGCCAGCGCACCGGCTGCCACGCCCGGCGGCTCGAGCCTCTACCGTCACAGCGTGAAGCTGGTGCTGCAGGGGGATTACCCGGCACTGGCCGCCTATCTGCACGCCGTCGAACGCTTGCCGGTACAGCTGGAAGTGAGCGCTTATACGCTGCAAGTGCAGGAGTGGCCGCAGGCCCGCCTGAGCCTGACGCTCGATTTCAACAGTCTGGAGCGCGCATGGCTAGGTTTCTGATGCTCCTTCTCGCCCTGTGGACCCTGCCTGCGCTGGCGCAGACGGACCCGTTACGCCCGCCACCCGGTTTCTTCATGCCTGGTGCTGCCCCGGCGACGGTCGAAGAAGCGCTGCGCCTGCAAGGCGTGCAACTTTCCGCCGGACGCCAGCGCGCCCTCATCAACGGGCGCAGCCTGGCGCCGGGCGAGCGCATCGGCGATTACCGTCTGCTCAGCCTGGATGCCGCTTCCGCCTTGCTGCAAGGCCCTGCCGGTCGCTTGCGTCTGCATCTGCTGCCTGCTTCGCAGGCCGCCCCGACTATCTCATCCCCGCTGCCGCCGGGAGGTCGAACCGAATGAAAACACTCTCCAGTCTCGTCCTTGTGCTCTTGCTGAGCGCCTGTGTTGCCCAGCAGGCAGCCAGGAAGCCGGCTGACACGATCCGCGCCGAACTGGCTGCGGCCGCCGCCCAGCCACCCTCCGCGCCGCAACTCGCGCCGGGCCAGCAGAGCGCTTTCTATCCTTCGCTGCGCCTGGATATGCCGGAGGCCACCGCGCGGGTGATGGAGCCGCGTTTCGATCTGGTGGTGAGTGATGCTCCGGTGCGCCAGGTGTTCCTGAGCATGGTGGCCGACACCCGCTACTCGATGCTTTTGCCCAACGACCTGGATGGCAAGGTGACGGTGAGCCTCAAGGATGTGAGCGTGCGCGAAGCGCTGGATGCGCTGCGCGAACTCTACGGTTATGAATACCGCATCGATGGCAGCCGCATCTTCATCCAGGGGCGCAGCCTGCAGACGCGAATCATGAAGGTCAATTACCTCAACGCAGTGCGCAAGGGCACTTCCGATATCCGGGTGATTTCCGGCTCGGTCAGCGATTCCGCCAGCAGCTCAGGCAGCACTACGGCGGGCACCAGTGGCACGAGCTCCAATACCAGCACCAATTTCGTGACCAGCAAGATCACGACCACCGCTCAGAGTGATTTCTGGGGCGAGTTGCAGGAGGCGGTGAAATCCATCATCGGTACGGCGGAAGGGCGCAGCGTGGTGGTGAGTCCGCAAAGCGGCGTATTGGTGGTGCGCGCCTTGCCTGGCGAGATTGCTCAGGTGGAAGCCTTTCTGGCCGCCTCGCAGCTGACCCTGGAGCGCCAGGTGATCATCGAGGCCAAGATCATGGAAGTGGTGCTCTCCGATAGCTTTCAGGCCGGCATCAACTGGGCCGCTTTTGGCGGCAGCCGCATCAGCGCCGGCCAGCTCACGCCGGGTAGCAGCATCAGCCAGGGCGGGGCGATCAGCACCACACCGATCGGCACCAGCGGGGTAGGCAACATTTCGAACAGCTCCGACGCGGTGGGCGCCATGTTCGGCATGATCCTGCGCAGCAGCAACTTCACTGCGGTGATCAATCTGCTTGAGGAGCAGGGGCGAGTGCATGTGCTATCCAGCCCACGCGTGGCTGCACTGAACAACCAGAAGGCGGTGCTCAAGGTGGGGACTGACAACTTTTTTGTCACCAACATCAGTTCCACGGCCTCTACCACCAGCAACGGCAACCCGACCTCCACGCCCAACCTGACCCTGCAGCCTTTCTTCTCCGGTGTGGCGCTGGACGTGACACCGCAAATCGATGGTGAAGACCGCATTACCCTGCATATCCATCCGATGGTCAGCAAGGTCACGGCGGTAACCCAGGAAATCAACCTCGGTACCCTCGGAAAGTTCAGCCTGCCGCTGGCCTCCAGCCAGGTCAGCGAGATGGATAGCGTGGTACGCATCCGCGATGGTCAGATGGTGGCCCTCGGTGGCCTGATCCGTGAAGGCGCGGCCAACACCGACCAGGGCATCCCGGGGGCGAGCAATCTGCCCATCGTCGGCAATCTGTTCAAGAACCAGAGCATCGAATCGGAGCGGCGCGAGCTGGTGATCCTGCTGCGCCCGACGGTGGTGCAGAACCCCGGCAACTGGTCCGACGACATCCGGCAGAGCAATGCCCGCGTCGGCCGTCTGCTCGATGAGCGTGGCAACCCCAGCGGGGGGCCGCAATGAACGCGTCGAGCCGCCTCGTGAGCGGCGCGCTGCTGGTGTGCTGCCTGCTGCCGGCGTTTGCGGCGTCTGCCGCGGAGCCAGCTCGCGCCAGCCGGGCTGCGCCGGCCAAAGTGCTCAGTGCGCCCGAACAGGCTCGCCAGTACCTGCGCAGCGGCCGCGTGGTGGAGGCCGCCGATAGCCTGCGTGCCCATCTCCAGTTGCAGCCGCAGGATCTCGACAGCCGCCGCCTCTTGCTGCAACTACTGCTTGATGGTGGCCATCACATCGAAGCCGAGGCCCAGTTGTCCGAGGCGCTGGCGCTGCAGCCGGATGTGCCGGATCTGCGCCGTCTGCAGGCCAGCCTGCTGGCTCGGCGTGGCGAAGCCGCGCTGGCGCTCGCCAGCCTGCACCGCTCGGCCAGCTTTGGCCAGCACGCAGGGGATCTGGCTTTTGCCGGCCAGCTGGCCCTACAGGTCGGCCAGCCCGAGGCGGCGCGCGAGCATTTCGAACAGGCTTTGCGCCTTGGCCCGGTGCTGCCGCGCTGGCAACTGGCCTTGGCCGGAGTGCGCCTGAGCCTGGGCGACAAAGCGGGGGCCCGCGCTCTGCTGGAGGCCATACCGGCGGAGAGTTTGGCGGACTATGCTGATAGCTCGTATGCCAAGCAGCTGATGGCTGCGGCCAGACTGACCGACTGAGCCATTGCCGTCCGCAGGGCGTCATTCCGGGGGAGCGCGCATGGGATCACTGTTTCACGCCAGCTCGATCCGCCGCAGCCTGTTGTGGCGCTCCTTCTTCATTGTGCTGCTGGCGCTGCTGGTGTTCGCAGCGACTACCTATTACCTCGTCATCCTGCCCGGGCAGCAGCGCTCGGCTGAGGCACAGATGCAGGCCAGCTCGGCGGAGCTGGAACATCGTCTGCTTCGCCTCCTGCGTCTGGTGGAAACCACCGTACGCGTCAGTCGCACCTGGATCATCGAGAGCCGTTTCGCGCTGGATACACAGAAGCCTTTCGATCAGGGCCTGTCGATCGATATCGAGGCGCTGCGGCGTCTGAACCAGTTCTTCGTGCCGATCCTCGATAACAACCAGGAAGTTTCCTCGGTCATCCTTGCAGACGAATCGGGCGCTGAAGCGCTGACTCTGCGCGATCGACAGGGGCAGCTTATCAATCGTCTGAGCAATCCCGCACGCTGGGGGCGCCAAGTCTATTGGATCACCTGGGACCAAGGCTTGCGCTATCCACGCATTGAGCGGCGTGAGATGGATTACGACGCCCGCAAGCGACCATGGTTTGCCGGAGGCATGGCACTGAAGAGCGATGGCGAGCTGTTCTGGACTCCGCCCTACACCTTCTTCACCACCCGTGAGCCTGGCGTGACGGCGGTGTCACGCCTGACTGCGGCCGATGGGCGCCGCTATCTGATTGCCCACGATGTGAGCCTGCTCGATCTTTCTCATTTCACGCGCGAATTGCAGGCGGGAAAGAATGGGGTCGGCGCTTTGTTCGATAGCCAGATGCGCCTCCTGGGGGTGCCGCGCAGCCCGCATTACCAGAACGAGGAGGCGATCAAGCAGGCCGTGCTTCAGCCGATTGATCGCGAACCGCTGCTGGCCGTGCGTGAGGCCACGCGCCACTGGCAGCAAGCGGGTCAGCCCGACACGCAGCTCGGGCATCTGAAGCTCACCGATGGCGAGGCATGGCTCTACCAGTTTCGCAGTCTGCGGCTGGGCTCCCAGCAGGTGTGGCTGGGCGTGTATGCCCCGGCGGCTGACTACGCCTTGCTTGGCTCGCGTGAGCTGAGTGTGCTGGGCATCCTGACCCTGCTCACTCTGGGGCTGACTGCTTGCGTGATGTTGCCCAGTGCACGTGGCTTTGCCCGCCCGCTCGAAAAACTGGTGGTCGAGAGCGAGCGCATTGGCCGCATGGAGCTCGATCAGCCGGTGGCTGTCACCTCCCGCCTGATCGAAGTACGCCAGTTGGTGGCTGCGCAGGAAGCGATGCGCGAGAGCCTGTTGGGTACCACGCGCAGCCTGGAAGAGGCCAATGCCACGCTCGAAGCCAAGGTGGCCGAGCGCACCCATGCGCTTGAAGAGAGCAGCCGCAGCGCCGAGGATTCGCGCAAGCAACTGATGACCATGGCCAACGCCTTGCCCTGCGCGGTTTTCCGATACGAGGCCGGCGTCGGCGGAGGCGGGCAGTTTGCTTTTGTGAGCGCCATGGCCTGCGAAATATGGGGGATTACGTTGAGCCAGATGCTGCGCGATTTCGAGCAGCGCTGGGGTCGGGTGCATCCGGAGGACGCCGCTCCGGCACGTGCCTCGTTCGAGGCCGCCATCGAGGCTCGTGAGGGCATCGAATCCTTGTTCCGACTGGTCGATCCGGAGGGCGCTGTGCGCTGGATCGAAACCCGCGCCCAGGTGGCGCAGACCGAGGACGGCCGCTGGATCTGGAACGGCTACTGGCTGGACGTGACGGCGCAGCAGGAGGCCAATCGCGCACTGGCCGATCGCATGGAGTTTCAGCGCGTGCTGGTCGACACCATTCCCTATCCGATTTTCTACAAGGGGCCGGACGCCCGTTTTCTCGGCTTCAACCGCAGCTACTGCGAAACCTTCGGTGTGGCGCGCGAAGCCTTGCTCGGCAAGCAGGTGCTGGATCTGGAATACCTGCCGCTAGCCGATCGGATCATCTACCAGCAGGAGGATGAGGACATCATTGCGCGTACCGGCAGCCTGAAGCGCGAGGCCCTGATTCCGTTTGCCGATGGCCAGGCGCACCACACGTTGTATTGGGTATCGGGTTTTCGCAAGGCTGATGGAAGCCCAGGCGGGCTGGTAGGTACCTTTGTCGATATCTCGGCCCAAAAGGCCGCCGAAGCCCAGATGACCCAGGCCAAAGAGTTGGCCGAGGAGGCCGCGCGCATCAAGTCCGACTTTCTGGCCAACATGAGCCACGAAATCCGTACGCCGATGAACGCGGTGATCGGGATGGCTCACCTGATGCAGAAAACCGGGCTGGACCTGCGCCAGCAAGACTACCTTGCCAAGATCCAGCGTTCCAGCCAGCACCTGCTGGGCATCCTGAACGACATCCTGGACTTCTCCAAGATCGAGGCCGGCAAGCTGGAGGTGGAGGAAGCGGACTTCGATCTCGAACGCCTGCTTGAGAACGTGGCCGACCTGATCGCCGAGAAAACCGCCGCCAAGGGCCTCGAGCTGATTTTCGACATTGCCGCCGATGTGCCGCGCCAGCTGCGCGGCGATGCCCTGCGCCTGGGGCAAGTGCTGATCAATTACGCCAACAATGCGGTGAAATTCACCGAGCGTGGCGAGATCACCATTCAGGCGCGCCTGCGCCACTCAAGCGAGACGCGTGCGCTGGTGTATTTCGCGGTGCGCGATACCGGCATCGGCCTGACGCCCGAACAGCAGGCCCGCCTGTTCCAGAGCTTTCAGCAGGCGGATGCCTCCACCACCCGCAAGTACGGCGGTACCGGCCTGGGCCTGGCAATCTGCAAGAGCCTTGCCAGCCTGATGGGGGGAGAGGTTGGCGTGGAGAGTGCAGCCGGGCAGGGCAGCTGTTTCTGGTTCACTGCCAGCCTCGGCCTTGGGGAGACTCAGAGCAGGACGCTGCTACCGGATCCGGATCTGCGTGGCCTGCCGGTGCTGGTGGTGGATGACAACGAGAACGCCCGCACGGTGCTGGCCGAGATGCTCGGCAGCATGAGTTTCCGGGTGGTCACCGCGGCAGGCGGGCGCGAGGCGCTGGCAGCGCTGCGCGAAGCGGCCCAGGCCGGTCAGCTGCCAAGCATCGTGTTTCTCGACTGGCAGATGCCGGGCATGGACGGCATCGAGTTGGCACGGGCCATCGGCGAGCTGAGCCTGGCGCCGGCCCCGCGCCTGATCATGGTGACGGCTTACGGCCGCGAAGAAGTCATGAAAGCCGCGCCGGGCGTTGGCATCGACTATGTGCTGGTCAAGCCGGTGAATGCCTCGCTGCTCTTTGATGCCGCCATGCGCTTGCTGGGCGGCACGCTGGTGGAGCCGGCGCCGGGCCTCACCGGGCTGGATGTTGATGAAAGCCGCCTCGGCAGCATCGCCGGTGCGCGCATCCTGCTGGTGGAAGACAATGATCTGAACCAAGAAGTGGCCTGTGGCCTGCTCGCGGATGCCGGCTTCGAAGTGGAGGTGGCTGAAAACGGAGCCCAGGCGCTCGAGCGCCTCGCTGTCAGTCACTACGATCTGGTCTTGATGGACATGCAGATGCCGGTCATGGATGGTCCGGCTGCCACCCGCGAGATCCGCCGCCAGCCGGCCCTGGCCAATCTGCCGGTGATCGCCATGACGGCGAACGCCATGCAGCAGGATCGCGAGCTATGCGCCGAGGCCGGCATGAATGATTTCGTCACCAAGCCGATCGATCCTGGCGCCTTGTGGGCCGCATTGCTGTGCTGGATTCCCCCGCGCCATTCCTCGGCCGAGGCTGCGCCCTTGGCACGGCCCGCGGCGGCGGAGTCCTCGGTTGTGCTGCCGGAGGTTCTGGACGGCGTCGATATGCAGGCTGGCCTCAAGCATGTGATGGGCAAGCGCGCGCTCTACCTCAGCCTGCTGCACAAGTTTCGCGACGGTCAGCGCGATACGCTGGCCGCACTCCAGGCAGCTCTCGATCTTCAGGATTACGCCAGCGCAGAGCGCCTCGCGCACACCACCAAAGGCGTCGCCGGCAATATCGGTGCGGCCACCGTGCAGGCCTGTGCGGCGGTACTCGAAGCGGCGCTGCGCGAGCAGCGCATGGAACAAGCGCCGGCTGCACTGGCTGGGCTGGCCGAGGCGCTGAACATGGCACTGGCGAGTCTGGATGCGCACCTTGCTGAAGTGAGGTGCGAGGCGGCTGAAAGCTCGCCGGAGGCGCTGCTCAGCCTGTGCCGCGAGCTCAGCGCCCGTCTGGCCGACGATGATTCGGCAGCAGTCGACAGTTTTGAGGCCGCCGCCGGCGCGTTGCGCGCGGCCTTCCCGAGTCGTTTCACGCTCATTGAAGGTGCAATCCGGAGTTTCGACTTCGAGACCGCACTCACGACCCTGCAAGACGCGCTCGCTGAGCGCGGCATTCGCCTGTGAGGAGTTCGCCATGGACCTGATCGAGATCGAGAAAGCCACGGTACTGGTTGTGGATGACACGCCGGACAATCTGAGCCTCATGAGTGGCTTGCTCAAGGAACACTATCGCGTCAAGGTCGCCAGCAATGGTGACAAGGCCCTGCGCATTGCGGCCGCCACCCCGGCTCCGGACCTGATCCTGCTCGACATCATGATGCCCGACATGGATGGCTACGAAGTCTGCCGGCGCCTCAAGCTGGACGCTGCCACGCGCGATATCCCGATCATCTTCCTCACCGCGCGGTCCGAAACCGAGGATGAAGAGAAGGGCCTGGCGCTCGGTGCGGTCGATTACATCACCAAACCGATCAGCCCGCCGATCGTGCTGGCGCGTGTGCAGACCCATCTGAACCTCAAGGCCAGTGCCGACTTTCTGCGTAGCAAGAGCGATTTTCTGGAGCAGGAGGTTGCTCGCCGCACCCTCGAAATCATGGCCATCCAGGATGTGACCATCCTTGCCATGGCCTCCCTGGCCGAGACGCGGGATAGCGATACCGGCAACCATATCCGCCGCACCCAGTTCTACGTCAAGGCGCTGGCCGAAAAGCTGCGCAGCCATCCGCGCTTTGCCGCCTACCTCACCGACTACACCATCGGCATGTTGTTCAAGTCTGCCCCGTTGCACGATATCGGCAAGGTCGGCATCCCGGACCGCATCCTGCTCAAGCCGGGTCGCTTCGAAGCGCATGAGTTCGAGATCATGAAGACCCACACCACACTCGGGCGTGATGCCATTGCCCATGCCGAAGAAGCCCTCGGTACCCGCGTGGAATTCCTCAGCATGGCCAAGGAGATCGCCTACTCCCATCAGGAAAAGTGGGATGGCAGCGGCTATCCGGAGGGCCTGGCCGGGGACACCATCCCCGTTTCAGCGCGGCTGATGGCACTGGCTGACGTGTATGACGCCCTGATCAGTCGCCGTGTGTACAAGGAGGGTATGCCGCATGAGAAGGCGGTGAGCATCATTCTGGAGGGGCGCGGGAGCCATTTCGACCCCGACGTAGTCGATGCCTTTGCCGAAATCCAGGAAGAGTTTCGCGCAATTGCCCTGCGCTACGCAGATTCCGATCTCGATATGGCCCGGAAAACAGACTGTCAGCTCATTTCCGGCATGGGCGCGGCCCCCCGGTAATGCCACCTGAGAAGGCGCAAAGCCTCTTGCGGCAAGGGTTTTGGCGCAGATAAAGAGAGGTGAATGTCTTATATAAGATGGTTATTAAACGGAGCTTATTCCGGAATCCAAACATCCGATTGGATTTGATCTGGCGCAACTCATAGTATTCACACCAAGCACTCCCCCCGGTGCTCAGGTAAATGAAAGAGAGGCTTGAAATGGTTCCCAGTTTTGGTTTGTTTGAATTCGAACCCGCACACAAGGCTTTCGTGAGCAGCGAAGATCAGGAACGTGCAGGTTATCTGGCTGAGGTCGTGCTGAACAGCACCGAATTCGGCGCCGGCAACCACAGCGAATCTGCTGCCCGCCGCAGCGGAATCTCCAGTGCGCCGATGTTCAACCCCTTCTGATAGCGGGTTGCAAGCAGAGTCAGAAACGGCCCGCTAAGTGCGGGCCGTTTTATTTTTTCAGCCGGTTTCCGGCTTTGAGAAAGATTTTCAGCGTTGTGCCTGCCTTGCAGGCTTTTAATTCCTTTTTCACCGCGCTGAAGTCTATTTGCATGACCACTTGATACGCTGGATTTTCCCTGATTCAAGAGAAAGTCCAGCCATCATGCGCATTCCCATTTCGTCTTCCGCCCGTTCGCTGTGTCACGCTGGCGGTGTGCTGGCTCTGCTGAGCCTCGCAGCCTGTGGCGGTGGTACCACTTCGGACGACGAGCTCAGTATTTCTGGCATTACCCAGTCTGCCACCACCGTCGATTGTGGCGCGGCGGCGTATGCCACGGCTTCGGTCAGTTATGACGGCGATGTGACGGCCAGCGACATTGATTACAGCTGGGTGCAAAGCTCAGGTACTTCGGTATCGTTGAGCTCAAGTGATACTTCCAAGGTCTATTTCACCGCCCCTTCGAGCGCCGGCACGGTGGTTCTGAAGCTCACCGTGAGCACCGATTCACTGAGCGATTCGGAGTCGGTCAGCTTCACGGTGTCTGGTTCCAGTTGCAGCTAATGCGGCCAGGCTGAAAATGACAAAGGGCGCCTGCGGCGCCCTTTATTTTTAGTTTGACCCGCTCAGATCAGATCGGCATTTATCACCGTCTTGAGCACGGTCTGCAGCTCACCATTGCGTTCGCGCAGCTGGAACCACCACAAGGCGCCTTTCTTGAAGGACAGGGCGCTATCCTCGTCGCGCAGCAACAAGGACGCGACCTGGCCCAGGGTTGGCTGATGGCCGACCACCAAAACCGCGCCACCGGCTTCCGGCCAGCCAGCGGCTTCGAGCAGGCTTTGCGGCGTGGCGTCCAGGCCGACAGCCGGGTTGATTTCGTAGTCCGAGCGCCAGGCTTCGATGGTTTGCCGTGTGCGGGTGGCCGGACTGACCAGCACCCGCAGCTCGGCCGGGGCGTGTTCATCCAGCCAGCGCGCCATGCGCTGGGATTGCTTCAGCCCGCGCGGGGTGAGGGTGCGGCTGATGTCGGGGCTGCCCTCACCGGCGTCGGCGTGACGCCACAGCAACAGATCCAAGATTTTTCTCCTGTGTCGGCTATTTGCCGGCCGTGTGTTTTTTGCCGAGTAGTTTTCGGCAACGCGGCAGGATAGCGCGGCGAAGTTGCAGGCTTGTTGCAGCTTGCCAGCCCACTACGAAGGCGACTGCTTCAGTGAGCTCGGGCCGACTGCGAGAGAAGTCCGCGAGGCGTGGCATGGCAAGTGCGAGGTCGTGCAGGTGGCCCAGGTCCGCCTGCAACTCGGCCAGGCTGTTGGTGGTGGCCGCCTGTTTCTTGTCCAGGGTGGCGGCGAACAGTTCCTGCCCCAGGCGCAGGCGTCTGGTGGCAATCCGCAAGGCATGCAGCGCTTCGGTGCTGCGCTCGGTGTCAGCGCAGCGGTAGCGGCGCTGAGCCTGGCGCTGCAAGCGTGCGAGTGCTTGGGCGGCGAATGCTTCGAGCGGCATTTGAGCTTCCGCTTGCGGGAGGGCATGCAGGGCTCGGGTGAGGGCCAGCAGGGGCTGGCCTGCGCCGGGCGCGGCGAGGCGGGCCCGAACGGCGGCGTGGGCATGCTGGCGGGCGGCGGATGCGTGGGTCAGCAGGGCCGGCAGGCGCGCATCGCTGTCGCCCTCGGTGACGGCCAGAATTTCGTCGCAGAGCACATCCAGATCACGCGCTTCGGCGAGGCTGGCGGCTTCGCGACGCAGGGTGGCTTGCCAGTGGGCCGTGAAGCTTTCTGGCAGCAACGGCGCAAACAGGCGGATCAGGCTGCGCAGGCGGCGCAGGGCAAGGCGTAGCTGGTGGATGAATTCGGCATTGTCGCTACTGATTGCAGCATGCTGATTGGCGGCCCAGGCCGCAATTTCCGTAAAGGCTGCCGCGCTGAAGGCTGCCAAAGGCTGGGTTTTTGGATTCGCCGGGCTGATCCTGTGGTGCTCGGGAAGGATGGGGTCGCCTCGAAACAGGCGGTAGCCGCGCGCGGCCTTGCTCGGGTCGTAGGGCAGCAGCGGCAGGCTGGCGGCAAGTTCGCTGGCGATGGCCAGCAGATCATCTGCGCTGCCGTGCTCGAGCTCCAGCTCCAGCTCGCTGATGGTCTCGCTGCGGCCGTTGGCGCTGACTTCGCCGCAATCGATCATCACCAGCACGCGCACGTCAGCCGAAGGGGTGAGAAGCAGGGTCTGGCGGCGGAAGTTGGTGGTAAATAGCGGCACGATGGCGTCGCGATGTACTTCGAGCAGCTTGCGCGGCGCCTCGGCATCCACTGCCGAGAAATCGAACTCGCCCGTGAAGTGCTGCTCCCATTCAGGCCGCGACGAGAGACCGCCGAAAGACTCGGCTGCGCATTTCACGGTCTGCAGCCAGGTGTCGCCGATCTTGCGGGTGCGCAGGGCAACCCGGCGTGCAGACAGTGCCATGTCCGGCGTGTCGTAATAGGTGTTGATCAGCTCCTTGGCTGCGCCCAGGCGCTCGGCACGTGCCAGCAGCGGGTGGGAGAGGATGGCCGCGTGGGCGGCAGGTGCAAAGGCCAGCTTGAGTTCGATCTCCCTGGCCATTACAGGGCCTTCCAGTGGCCGGACTTGCCACCTTCTTTTTCGAGCAAGCGGATGGATTCGATCTGCATGCCGCGATCCATGGCCTTGGCCATGTCGTAGATGGTCAGCAGTGCCACGCTGGCAGCCGTGAGCGCTTCCATCTCCACGCCGGTGCGGCCCACGGTTTCGGCCGTGACGGCGCAGTCGATGGCGCTCGCGGCTTCGTCGATCGTGAATTCCACGGCAACTCTGGTCAGCGGGATCGGATGGCAGAGCGGAATCAGCTCAGCCGTGCGTTTGGAGCCCTGAATCGCGGCAATGCGCGCGATGCCCAGAACGTCGCCCTTCTTGTTGTTGCCGGCGAGGATGGTGGCAAGGGTTTGCGGCTGCATGCGGATGCGTCCGGCAGCCACTGCGCGGCGGGCAGTTTCGGTCTTGGCACCCACATCAACCATGTGGGCTTGGCCCTGGGCATCGAAGTGGGTGAGGGGAGATTGACTCATATTGAGGACTCTTTGCAGTTTTTTAGGCGGCCCGTGCGCTGTGGTTTTGAACGCATCAAGCCGGGCAGTATCATAGCCGGATGCAAATTCATTCTGCTCCCTGTCGCCTGTTGGCACGGCTGCTGATTGCCGTGTTGTTGATCCAGCCTGTGGCTGCCCAGCAGTTGGCCAACCGCCTGCCGGATCTGGGGGATCCCGCCCAGCAATCGCTCTCGCCCGCCCAGGAGCGCCGTATTGCCGAAGAGGTGATGCGCGAGGTGCGTTTCCGCGAGCCAAGCTATCTGGACGACCCCGAGGTCGAGGAATACCTCGCGGCGCTTGGGCGCTCCCTCACATCGAGCCCGGTGGTGGCTGGCCAAAACTACCAGTTCTTCGTGCTGAATGATCGCACCATCAATGCTTTCGCCATGCCAGGCGGGGTGATCGGCTTGCATACCGGGCTGATTGCGACGGCTGCCACCGAGTCCGAGCTGGCCTCGGTGATGGCGCACGAGATCGGTCACGTCGAGCAACACCATATGGCCCGAATGCTCTCGCGCCAGGGCAATACCACCGCCATGATGATCGGTTCGCTGCTGCTGGCCATCCTGGCCGGGCGCAACAGTCCGGCGGCGGCTGGCGCTTTGCTCGCTTCTGGCCAGGCGGCGGCAATCCAGAGTCAGCTCTCCTACTCGCGTGACTATGAGCGCGAGGCGGACCGAGTCGGGCTTCAGATTCTGGACTCCTCCGGCTTTGATCCGGAAGGCATGCCGAGCTTCTTCGAGCGCATGTATGCCCAGACTCGCGGCATGGATAACAATGCACCGGCCTATCTGCGTACTCACCCGCTGACTCAGGACCGGGTGTCCGACATCGGTTCGCGCGTGCATCAGCTGCGCGCGCAGCCGCATGCCAGTTCCATCGATTTCGCGCTGGTGCGCAGTAAAGTCGAGGTCTTGCAGGCGGGGGGGCAGATTGCCCTGTCACGTCTGCTGCCGCGCAAGGTGGTGACGGCGCAGGAGCAGTCCTCCCGCTGGTATGGCTTGGCACGCGCCTACCTGGCCGAGAATCAGCTCGACAAGGCCGCTCAGGCGCTGGTGGAGTTGCGTAAGCTGAAGCCGGATACCTCGATGCTGGCCATGCTCAGTGCCGACATCGAGCGTGCCCATGGCCGCTTCGATACGGCCGCACGCACCTGCCGTGAAGCGCGTACGCTCTATCCGATGCGCCGCTCGCTTCTGTATTGCGAGGCGGAATCCTGGCTCGCTGGCGGTAAGCCGGAAGAAGCCCTCAAGGTGGTCGACCCACTGCTGCGGGCGCCGAGTACGGACTACCGTCTCTACGTGCTGCAGTCCAAGGCCAACACTGCATTGGGACGTACCACCCAGGCACATCGTGCACTGGGCGAGGTCTACCTGCTGCAGGGGGATCTGAGCTCGGCACTGGATCAGTTGCAGATTGCCCAGCGTGCTGGTGGTGGTGATTACATGGAGCAGGCGGCTCTGGATGCGCGCCTGCGTGAAGTCAAAAAGCTGTTCGAAGAAGCGATGAAAGATCGCTGAGTCTTCCGGAAAGAGAACAAGATCATGAGTACAAGCGAACTCGACGTGCGCGGCCTGAAGTGTCCGCTGCCCATCCTGCGCACCAAGAAAGCCCTTGCCGGTATGGCAAGCGGCCAGTTGTTGCGTGTTCTCGCCACTGATCCCAGCGCCAAGAAGGATTTCGAAGCCTTCGCGCGCCAGACCGGACATGAGCTGGAAGATCAGAGCGCGGCGGATGCCGCTGAATTCATCTTCGTGATCCGTCGCAAGTAACAGAAAGAAGCAACCCTTGGCCCTGCGTTCCACCGTTTTCAAGGCGGAGGTCGGTATCTCCGACCTCGATCGTCACTATTACGCCGCCCACAATCTGATTCTGGCCCGGCATCCTTCCGAAACTGACGAGCGCATGATGGTGCGCGTGCTCGCCTTCATCTACAACGCCAGCGAGTCCCTAGAATTCGGCCGTGGCATTTCCACCGATGATGAGCCGGCCTTATGGGAGCGTGATCTGACAGGCGCCGTGCAGCACTGGATTGAAGTCGGCCAGCCTGACGAGCGCCTCGTGCGCCGGGCCTGTGGGCGCGCCGACAAGGTCAGCGTCTATGCTTACGGCCGTGGCGTGGAACAGTGGTGGCAGCAGAATGCTGCAGCCTTCGGCAAGCAGGACAAACTCACGGTGTGGCTGGTCGATAGCCGCCAGAGCCAGGCGCTTGCAGCCCTAGCCGAGCGTGGCATGCAGCTGCAGTGCACGCTGCAGGATGGCAACGCGATGGTCGCGGCGGATGCCGATACCCTCGACATCGAACTCAAGCGACTCACCGAGGAGCGCTGAGATGGAGTTCGCGATTCTTGCCGTGTTGGGCTTGCTGGTGCTGGCCGTCATCTGGCTGGGCTTGCGTTTTGCCGCGCAGGCCACTGCACAGCAGGTGCAAAGTGAGGCGCTGCTGGCACGCGTTGATGTGGCGCTGGGTAATAGCCATCGTGCCATGCTCAACGATTTCGCCGCCGGCCTCGATCGCCTTGGCGATCGCATGATCGGGGCCCATACCGACAGTGCCGAGCGCCAGCGCACGCTGGTGGGCGAGGAGTTGCGTGCGACGCGCGAGGCCATGCAGGCACTGCAGCTTGCCCTGCAAGGACTGGTGACGAAGCAGGGCAGTGAAACGGCGCAGAAGCTTGCTGAACTTGCCAGCACCCTGATCGCGCGGCAGGACCAGCTGAAGACCGAGATGCTGGCTCAGACGCTCGAAAAACTTGCCGAGGCCGCCCGAGCCGACCGCGAGCTGCTGCAGGATGGCTTGCGTAAGGCGTCCTTGCAGCAGGCCGAAACCACTGAAAGCCTGACCCGCAGCATGAACGAGCGTCTCGATGCGATCACCGGTGTGGTCAATCAGCGTCTCGACGAGGGCTTTGCCAAGACCAATGAAACCTTCACCAACGTCATGGCGCGGCTGGCGACCATCGATGAAGCGCAGAAGAAGATTGGTGACTTGACCGTGAATGTGGTGAGCCTGCAGGAGCTACTGGGGGACAAGAAGGCACGTGGCGCATTCGGTGAAGTGCAGCTCGAAGCCCTGGTTCAGAACGCGTTGCCGCCGGATGCCTACGAGTTTCAGTGCCAGCTGGCCTCAGGCGTGCGCGCCGATTGCGTATTGAGACTTCCTGAGCCGACTGGCCGGGTCGCTGTGGACTCCAAGTTTCCGCTCGAAAACTATCACCGCATGTTCGAGCCTGGGCTTGGCGAGATCGAGCGCAAGGCCGCCGAAAGCCTGTTCAAGCAGGACATCAAGCGCCATGTGGACGCGATTGCCAGCAAGTACATCGTTGCGGGAGAAACCTCCGATGGCGCGGTGATGTTTGTGCCGGCTGAAGCGGTGTTTGCCGAAATCCACGCCTACCATCCGGATCTCGTGAGCTACGCGCAGGCCCGCCACGTGTGGATCGTGTCGCCCACCACCTTGATGGCGGTGCTCAATACCGCCCGGGCGGTGCTCAAGGATGTCGAAACGCGCAAGCAGATCCATCTCATCAAGGACGCGCTGGGCAAGCTTTCAAAGGATTTCGGTCTCTTCGATCAGCGCATGAAGAAGCTCGCCGATCACATCCGTCTGGCCCATGAGGATGTTCAGGATGTTCACGTTTCAAGCAAGAAAATTTCCGGCCACTTTCAGAAGATCGAAAAAGTGCAGCTCGATGAAGTCAGTGAGCTGCTGAGCGCACCGGACGATGCTGAGGGCTGAGAAGCTGTTCACGATCTTACTGCGAGGCCGTGATCCGGGCTCATGCGCTGCTCGGAATCCTCATTTATCAACATAAACTCCGGTTCCTGTGCTGCTCTTCACCCTGCTGACAGCCTCTCGCTACAGATCGTGAACAGCTTCTGAGCTTCCTCAGCTCACGCGGGCAAAGCGTGGCTGATGCTGGCCGTCGATCTCGATGCTTTCGACAAACATCGCATAAGGCCGCACCCACAGCCCTGTTGCGTTGTAGAGCGGGCGATAGACCACTAGCGCTTCCAGACTCTCGCTATGGCGGGCGACCCCGACAACTTCGTATTCACCCCCCTTGTAATGGCGATAGTGGCCGGGTTCCAGGGCGGGCAGGGGGGGCAGGTCGTGGCTCATGGCGGGGCGGGCTCGCAAAAAGCGTGATTATCGCCCACGCGTGTGAATCAAAGCTGTGGCAGTACCGGGCGCGAGGCGAGGATGGGCTGGCGGGTGCGTAACTCTTCGCGTGAGCCGTGGCTGCCAGGAGTCGGGGCGGCGGCGGCCAGAATGGCATCCAGCCAGGCTGTGATCGGCTGCCACTCCGGCAGATAGGTTTCGACCTTGTTCGGCGGGAAGTCGAAGATCGACAGGCCTGCTTCGAGGCATTTGCTGTAAGCCTGGGCCATGCGGATCGTACCGATGCAATCGAGCGCCTGTTCGCTGGCCCAGGCCTGCAAGGCTTCTGCCTGACGGGTGCGGCCATCGATGCGCATACCCACGCAGGCGATCTTGCAGCGACCGCTGGCCACGCGCGGGAAGGCGCGCAGCTCGCGGATGCTCTCGGCAGCCGAATTACGGTCGAAGATCCCGGCCGCTGCGGGCAGCAGGATCGCATCGGCATACATGGTGACCTTCATCAGGCCGAAGCCCTGGAAGCCGCCGGGGGTGTCGAGCACTACATGCTTGACCCCGGCAGGCGGGCGGGCGAAGTTCTTCTCATCGATCGACCAGCCGTGAATCTTCTTGTAGCGTGGATCGCGCAAGGAGAGCCAGAGGCGCGAGGACTGCAGGCGATCGATATCGCCCAGCATCACTTCCTCACCCAGTGAGGCGAGATAGGCGGCGATATGGGTGGACAGTGTGGACTTGCCCGAGCCTCCCTTGCGGTTAACGACAGCGATCACACTCATGCAGCAGCCTCCGGTAGCGCGCCCGGGCGTCAGGTTCTGCTCGGCAGATGGCCGATAGCCTGCGCAGCAAGAGAGCACGAGCTTCCATTGTAGGAAGCAATCCATTCTGTGCAATAGCCATCAGGCGGGTATTCCGGCCGTATGCGTGCCGATGGCCGGACGTCTCCGCCCCTATTTTTCCTTGCTGCAGTGCGGAATCTGCTGAAGTGGGTAATCTTGCGCCGCAGCATGTTGTTCCAACGCAGAAAACAGTTTCGTGTTTTCGGAAACACGATGAACGAACCTCAGGCTCTCATTGACAGCGCGAGGTCGCTGCACTAGTTTTCTCCTGCTCGTCTATTACTTTTGTAAGAATTTGTCTTACATCTAAAGTTGTAGCACTGGACGAGGTGGCAGGCCGGAACAGGTCTGCGTCATAAATAAGTTAGGAGACACCATGCAAAGTAAGATCCTGGGCGGAGCCGCCCTTCTGCTGTTGGCTGCCAATGTGCAGGCCGCCAGCGACTATCCCACCGGTTACACCAAGTGCGCACAGAATACCGGCGCCACCTGCACGATGGCGGGTACCCGTTCGGTTGCGCTGGGCAAGTCCGGCAGCTTCGTGTATGCCACCAAGACTGACAGCTTCGCCTGTATTGGTTCGGCTTTCCCGACCAACACCTATACCACTTCCGCATGGTGCTCCTATGGCCCGCTGAGCAGCTCGTCCTCCAGTGCTGCCGTGAGCAGCGCCGCAGCCAGCAGCGTTGCCGCCTCTTCGGCCGCTTCCAGCAGCAAGGCCGCCAGCAGCGCCGCCGCTTCGTCGGCTGCAGTGTCTTCGGCTGCGGCATCCTCGGTAGCCGCTTCGTCCGCCGCTGCGAGCAGCGTTTCGGCTGCAGGTATTGACGCTCGCACCCTGACGGGTGCCAGCACTCCCCTGCAGAACGTCAGCGGCAGCTATACCTATGGCGTGCGCAACTATCTGGCGCCGGCCACGATCGATGGTCTGCACAACCCGACCAACTACAAGGCCGCTCCGGTGCTGCCGACCTGGCAATTCGCCACAGTGGATCCGACTGGCGGGGTGCTGAGCTTCGAGCGTGCCACGGCGCCGCAAAACGGCTGGCATACCTGGTCGCGCAAGGGCAAGGTAGTCGTGACGGGTGGTTCGGCTGCTGCGGCCAACCGTGTCTACACCGTGTTCAATGGTCAGCAACTGGTTGCAGCCCTGGCTGAAGCCGGTCTGGAGCCGAAGATCGTGCGCGTGGTGGGCCACATTGATCTGCGCTGGAGTGCCAACAATACGGTGTTCAAGGAATACACCAGCTACATGGATCAGAAGTACGGCGGCTCGATCATGATCCCGTCGAACACCACGCTGGTGGGTATCAACGACGCTCAGGGGCGCACCGCCCGTATCACCGGAACGTCGATCCTGATTGGTGGCGAGCTGGCCAATGGTGCTGCAGATGCTCAGGCCGGTTACAACGCCTGGATCGCCGCCGGCAAGGACAGCGAAGACTATCCGACCTGGACGCGCAACATCATCATCCGCAACCTGCAGATTGATGCGCCCTGGGACGTCAATCCGGAAGATTCTGCCAATGCTTACGCGGACGGCATGACCCTGTCGCGTGCGCAGAACATCTACATCGATCACATCTCGATGGGCGATGGCGATACGCCGGATTCGCTGGCAGGTGACACCCGTCATGATGGACTGCTGGATATCGTGCGCGGTTCCGACTACACGACGGTCACCAATAGCTATTTCTTCAAGCACCACAAGACCACCCTCATCGGCAACGGTGATTCGGGTCGTGCCTGGAGCGATGACGGCCGTCTGCACGTCACCCTGTCCAACAACTTCTATGATCGCCTGGAATCACGCTTGCCCTTGAACCGTTATGGTCAGGTGCATATGTTCAACAACTACATCTATGGCCGTACCGATAGCTCTGTGCCGGCTGACCTGAAGTTTGGCAGTGGTGTGGATCCGCGCTACAAGTCGAATATGCTGGTCGAGAACATGTATTTCGAGATCACGGCATTGGCGACTGACAGCTTCTGCAAGAAGGGTATTGATGGCGGTAACGGAACAAATCCGATCGGTTTTCGTTCCTCTGGTCACCTGATGCTGACCGACAAGGGTGGCAACACCACCCCGGTGGCTTGGGATGGTCAGTGTGGCTATGCCGTGCCGACCGGCGCCAATGTGTGGACCCCGCCTTACGCTTACACGCTGCAAACCGCCGCAGCGGCCAAGGCTTCGGTGATCAGCAACGCAGGTGCTGGCAAACTGAAGTAAGTTTTACCCTCGGGCCGGTCGCACAGGCCGGTTCGATGCAGTCCTGATGAGGCCCGTCACGCAAGTGGCGGGCCTTGTCCGTTAACCCTCGGGGAAGGCCTACTTGCGGCGTCTGCGGATCACCCGGGCGCGCAGGGGCAGGGTGAAAATGAAGCTGGCGCCCTGTTCCGGATCGGCTTCGGCCCAGATCTGTCCGCCGTGACGCTCGATGATGCGGCGTACCGAGGCCAGTCCGATGCCGGTGCCGCCGAAGCCCTGGTTGCCGTGCAATTGTTGAAAGGGCTGGAACAGGCGTTTGGCATGGGCCATATCGAAGCCGATACCGTTGTCGGCGAGCGTAAAGCGAATGAACTCCGCTTCTTCTTCGGCCGTGAAGCTGATTACGGCCGGGCGTCTGCCGCGGGTAAATTTCCAGGCATTGCCGATCAGGTTGGTGAGCGCGTTGCGCAGCAAGGCTTCATCACCCTCCACATGCAGGTTGGCCTGGGCCTGGAAAAGCACCTGGCGTTCCGGGCTGGCGAGGCGCAACTCCTCCACGATGTCGCTGGCGATCAGGGTCAGGTCGAGTTCCTCGATCACCAGAGGGGCACGTGAAACGTTGGCCAGGGCTAGCAGTTCGTCGATCAACTCGCCCATGCGAACGCTGGCGCGGCAGATGCGATCCAGATAGTCGCGTCCCTGATCATCGAGGCGTTCGCTGAAGTCCTCGCGCAGGGCGTGTGCAAAGCCATTGATGGCGCGTAGCGGCGCGCGCAGGTCGTGGGAAATCGAATAGCTGAAGGCGATCATTTCGCGGTTGGATTGCTCCAGTTCAGCTGTTCGCCGGCTGACTCGCTCTTCGAGAGAGGCGTTGATGCGACCGAGACTGGCACGCGCCGAGCGATGGCGCTGTGAGTCGGCGTAAATCAGCCAGGTGAGCAAGCCGAGCAGGCCGATCAGTGCGCCGGCTCCCGTCAGCAGGCGGCGCTTCATGGCGGTAAAGCCAGCCCTTGCCACGGCGGTAGGGCGGGCGGCCTCCACGATCAATGGGTAACGGCTCAGCCAGCGGAAGACGCCGACCTGGCTCTCGCCATCTATTTCGTAAGTGGTGCCGAAGGCCTTGTCCGGGCGCTGGCCGTTGGCTTGGCTGGCCAACAGGCGGCGGAAGTCCGGCATTGGGGCGTCAGTTTCTACAGGCATGCTGGTCAGCAGGCGGGTGTCTCCATCGAGCAGACTGGCCTGGTCTGAGTCCGTCAGGCGGATGGCACGGAAGTACTGCTCTAAGGTGGTCACCTCCAGCAGCGCCACGCCGTAGCCTTGCAGTTCGCCCTGTGCGCCACGCTGTATACGTTCCACCGGCAGGTAGCGCAAACCATCTGCCCCTACGATAGCGGTGTGGATGAGGAGCCCCTGCTGAGGCTGACGGCGGAAAAGTTCCACCGACGGCAGAGGGCTGGAGAGGGTGGTGGCCAGCATGTTCTGCTGCACGCCCATGATTTCCTGCCCTTTTGCCGACCAGATGGAGAGGCGAGCAATGTGTGGGGCTTGCAGCAATTCCTGGCGGGCTAGCTCGCGCAGGTTTTCCGTGTTTGCCGATAGGGCTTTGGCTTGCATGCGGCCAAGGCTGCGCAGGGCACGATCGGCATCTGCCAGATCATGCTCGAGCATTTCGGCGAGCGAGTGAGCGAGGCTGGAGAGTTCAGTTTCCTGGACTTTTTGCTGGCGCACCCAGTCCTGTGTAATCAAGGCCCAGGTGCCTGCGAGGATCAGAACTACCAGCAACAGATAGATCCCGAGGAAGGACCATGCCGATCGCGCCAGCAGATCACCGGCTAGCGGCTCAGCCTGGCTGCTTTCCGGTAGAGCGGGGGGAGGGGCCAAGTGGATGCTCCGCAAAGCGGGGGCTTGAAATTCGGAACCGGCGCCCCTATCTCTCCGAATGCTAACAAATGCATTACCGGAGGATAAAGAGCATGACTGAACGGGCAGCATCCACCACCGAAAAACGTGGTTTCCAGGCTGAAGTGAAGCAACTGCTTCACCTGATGATTCACTCCCTCTATTCCAATCGCGAGATTTTCCTGCGCGAGCTGGTTTCCAACGCTTCGGATGCCTGCGACAAGCTGCGTTTCGAGGCGCTGGACAACGCTGCGCTGTTCGAGAGCGATTCCGAACTGAAGATCCGCGTGCGCTTTGACAAGGCCTCGCGCACCATCACGATTTCGGATAATGGTATCGGCATGAGCCGTGAGGAGGCGATCAACCATCTAGGTACCATCGCCAAGTCTGGTACCAAGGAGTTCTTCTCCAAGCTCTCTGGTGACAAGCAGAAGGACGCCAACCTGATCGGCCAGTTCGGCGTGGGCTTCTACTCGGCTTTCATTGTGGCCGACAAGGTCACCGTGCTGACTCGCCGTGCCGGCGATGCGGCGGATGCCGGCGTGAAGTGGGAATGCTCGATGGCCGGTGACGAAGCCGGCGAATACTCGGTTGAGTCCTATACCAAGGCGCTGCGCGGCACCGACATCATCCTGCATCTGCGCGAAGGCGAAGACGATCTGCTCTCCGGCTGGAAGCTTCGCTCGATCATCCGCAAGTATTCGGATCACATCGTGCAGCCGATCCTGATGCAGAAGGAAGAGTGGAATCAGGAGAAGGCCGAGAACGTGGTGTCCGACGAAGAGGAGACCATCAACCAGGCCAACGCGCTGTGGACCCGCTCCAAGAATGATGTGTCGGACGACGATTACAAGGCTTTCTACAAGCATGTGTCGCACGACTTTGAAGACCCGATGGCCTGGAGTCATGCCAAGGTCGAGGGGCGTCACGAGTACACCCAGCTGCTGTATGTGCCCAAGCGGGCACCGTTTGACCTGTGGGATCGCAATCCGCGCCATGGCCTGAAGCTCTATGTGCGCCGCGTCTTCATCATGGACGACGCCGAGAAGCTGCTGCCGCACTATCTGCGCTTCGTCCGCGGGGTGGTGGATTCGGCGGATCTGCCGCTCAATGTGTCGCGCGAAATTCTGCAGGAGAGCAAGGACGTCGACACTATTCGCGGCGGTTGCACGAAGAAGGTGCTGAGCCTGCTCGAAGACATCGCCGAGAACCGCAAGGATGACTACGCCGACTTCTGGCGTGAGTTCGGCCGTGTGCTCAAGGAAGGTCTGGGCGAGGATTCTGCCAACAAGGACAAGCTTGCCGGCCTGATGCGCTTTGCCTCCACGCATACCGACACGGCGGATGAAGGCGTCTCGCTGAAGGACTACATTGGCCGCATGAAGGAAGGCCAGGAGAAGATCTACTACGTCACCGCCGAAAGTTTCAACGCGGCCAAGAACAGCCCGCACCTCGAAGTCTTCCGCAAGAAGGGCATTGAAGTGCTGCTGCTCTCCGACCGTATCGACGAGTGGGCGATCAGCTACCTGACCGAGTTCGATGGCAAGCAGATCGTATCGGTAGCCAAGGGCGGCCTCGATCTGGGTGCGCTTGAGGATGAGGCTGAGAAGAAGAAGGTCGAAGAGCAGGCTGAAGAGTTCAAGCCGCTGCTGGAAAAGGTGAAAACCTCGCTGGGTGAGCGCGTGAAGGAAGTGCGCGTGACGCATCGCTTGACCGACAGCCCGGCCTGCCTGGTGGTGGACGAGAACGAGATGGGTGCGAATCTCGCGCGCTTGCTCAAGGCTGCCGGCCAGAACGTGCCGACCTCGGCACCGATTCTGGAGATCAACCCGGAGCACCCGGTGGTGGCGCGCCTGAAGAGCGAAGACGGCAAATTCGATGACTGGGCCGCCGTGCTCTTCGATCAGGCTTTACTGGCCGAAGGCGGCACGCTGGATGATCCGGCCACCTTCATCCGCCGCATGAACCAGCTGATGTTGGACATGGCTAAATAGTATGAGGAGGTCCCTTCGCTGGGACTGCCAGAAATGAAACGGGCCGCCTTGTGCGGCCCGTTTCATTTCTGCTGATGCGCTGTGGTGGATTTCACGGGCAAGGGTTTTCTCCAGTGGTCAGGCGTCGTTTTGCAATGCAGCATTTGCACACCAGAACATTCGCCGCGCAAGTGGCGCACAAGCAGGCTACGGTCTGACAATGGAGAGAAGCATGAACCACGACAACGCACACGCACAGCACACGGAAGCCCTTGCCAGCAGTGAAATCGAACTGGAAAGGCAAGCCTATCTGGAGGAGTTGCAGATTGACAGCCTGCAGTTTGGGGTGGGGCGTGGTCTGGAGCCTGTGAAGCAGGCCTGAGAAGCTGTTAACGATCTGTAGCGAGAGACTGTCAGCAGGGCATCGACATGCGCAGGAATCGGAGTGTATGTGGATACATGAGGATTCCGAGCAGCGCATGAGTCCTGATCACGGCCTCGCAGTCAGATCGTGAACTGCTTCTGAGGCAGAGGTGCTCAGCCAAAGCGCAGCTTCATGATCAGGATGAACAGGGCCAGCAGCAAGGTGATGGCGTTGGCCACGATTACTGGCCAGGACAGGATGGCGATGCCATAGACCAGCCAGAGTGCCACGCCGGTCACGAAGATGCTGTACATGCCCAGTGACACCCCGTGTGCCGAGCGGGTCCGCCAGGTCAGCCAGGCTTGTGGTACGAAAGCCAGGGTGGTGCAGAAGGCAGCAAGGAAGCCGATCAGTTCAGTCATGGCGCGGCGGGTGCAGGGCGGCAGGCGAGGGCACGAGTGTATCAGGCTCTCCCGGAGCCCCTTGAAGCGCTCAGCGCAGGCGGCTCTGGGCCGGCAGGTGATGGGCAAGGAAATCCATCTGGTCGGCGAGGATGCTGCGGTTCGAGAGGATCAGGTACTCGGCCTTGTTCGGTACATAAGGCGCGTAGAGCAACATCATCCGCGCCTGCTCGGGGGTGTGGCCGCCCTTGCGTTGATTGCAGCTGCGGCAAGCTGTCACCACATTCATCCAGCTGTCTGCGCCGCCTTGTGAAACCGGTTTGACGTGGTCCCGCGTCAGGCGGGCAGACTGCAGCTCCTGCCCGCAATAGGCGCAGACGTGGCGATCGCGATTGAATAGTTCGCGATTGGATAGTGGTGGCACCTGGCGCAGGGTGCGGCTTGAGAGTGCCCGCCCCTTGATGGCGATGATGCTGTTGGCGGTGATGATCGAGCGCACGCCGGTCTGGCGCGAGATGCCGCCGTGAAAGGTGAAACAGGCATCCCCGGCATCCCAGGCCACCATATTGCGCGCGTAGTAGAACAGGGCGTGCTGCCAGCTTACCCAGCGATGGGGTTGCCCCTGAGTATCCAGCGTGAGGATCAGGGGGCAGCGTTCGCGGGATAGGACACGGACTTCAGGGCGATGCTCGGGCGGACGCATGGAACGCTCCAGAGAATGAAACCTGCATGTTCCTCGGGACTACTCTTCCTACACGCTAACCGCCTTGGCCCGATTAAGCAATCCTTCCTCGCCGCGCGAGTGGCAGCGCCTGTGTCTGGGTGGCCTCGCAGCTTCATTTGTGCTGCACCTTTTGGTGCTGGATCTCTGGCGCGGCATGGGCGTCTCAGGTGAGCGCCTGCCGGTGCCTGTTAAGGCGAAGCTGAGTCTGTATGTGGCGCCGCTTCTTCCTCCCCGCCCAGTGCAAGCTGAAGTGGTCCAGCGGATCGAACCAGCATTGATGCCCGGTAGTGAAGTGCGTGTTCCTGCTACCAGACATGGGCCGGCCGCGCTTGCTGTGGCGCCTGCTGTACCGTCTGAGTCGCCAAGTGTAGTGTCGCCAGAACCAAAGGTCGCCCTACGCACCCTGAGTATGGCGGAAGCCAGAGTGGCTTACCGCCTGGCGTTGCTTATGGCAGACGATGAGCCCTGGCCCGCACTGTCAGAGGCTGGAGTCTTGCTGGAGCTGGCACTGGCCGCGGATGGGCGTCCTGAAGCAGTGCGTCTTCTGCGTGCAAGTGGTGACGCGCAGATGGATCAGGCCTGGCTTCGACGCCTGCAGAGCGCTGCCCGTCGCGCAGAACTGCCGGCAGCCCTGCAGGGCAAGGCTTTTGTGCTGGAGCTTGAGTTCCTGCCCTGAAACCCGCCGGGCGTTTTAAGCGCTTGCCGTATTGGCCTGACTGATGGGCAGGTACATCTCTACGCGCAGGCCACCCTGTTCGCGATTGCTGGCGATGACCCGCCCGCCGTGGGCTTCGATGATCTGCCGGGTGATTGCCAGACCAAGCCCGTAGCCGTCGTTGCTGCGGGCGTCTCCGAGGCGGACAAAGGGATCAAAGATGGTTTCCAGGGCTGACTGGGGCACTCCAGGGCCGCAATCTTCCACCGTGACGCAGAGCTCTTCACCGTGGTTTTCTACGCCGACGCTGAGCGCGCTTGCCGGCGTGGTGTAGCGGATCGCGTTGCGCAGCACGTTCTCGATGGCCCGGTGGAGCAGATCTGCCCGCCCCTTCACAAGACCCTGTGCGTCGCCTCCCAGCGCTACATGGCATTTCTTCGCTTCGGCCTCAAAACGGGCGTCTTCTACCAGCTCACCCAGCAGTTCGGGCAAGTCCACCGTGTCGTCGAGCTGACCACAAGCGCCTGCTTCAAGTCGCGACAGCGTCAGCAATTCCTCGACGAGGTGATCAATGCGGCCGGCTTCGCGCTCCAGCCTGGCCATGCTTTCCGGGGTTTTGTCCGGCTGCTGGCGGGCTAGATCGATGGCCAGCTGCATACGTGCCAGCGGCGAACGCACTTCGTGGGAAACGTCGTGCAGAAGCCGGCGCTGGTTGTGGACGAGCATCTTGAGTTGGGCCGCCGTGCGGTCGAACTCTTCGCCCAGATCTGAAAGCTCATCTTGCCAGTGCAGCTTGTTGCGGGCCAGGCGAATGTCGAAATTGCCACCGGCCACGTCCTTGAAAGCCTTGCTCAGGCCAACGATGGGGCGAGAGAGATGGCGCGCCAGCAAGGCCGCGAAGAGCAGGCTGGCGATCAGGCCGATGACTGCGGGTTGCCAGGGCAGGCCACGTGGCCCTCCGGGGCGTGGTCCAGGCGGGAAGGGGCGCTGGAATTCCTGTGTGTTAGTGCTTGCGCCCGGGGGGCGAGGTTGCGGTCCGCCGGGGGCGAAGGCTGGGGGCGGCCCCTCTGGCCGGGCGCTGCCCGGCACGCTTGCCATATTCGGAGACTGATTCTGACGCGCCGCATGCTCAAGCCAGAACAGGAAGCCCACGCCCCAGCCCGTGAGCAGCTGGGCGAGGAAAATCGCCAGAAAAAGTTTCCAGAACAGGCGCCCCATGTCAGCTCCGAATGAACTGATAACCCTGACGGAAGATGGTCTGGATGACCGAGCGGCCGTCTTCCTGTGGGCCCAGTTTTTCACGGATCTTCGACAGGTGCACCTCGATGCTGCGGTCGAATTTCTGCAAGGGCCGTCCCAGCCCTTGTTCGGACAGCAACTGCTTGGAAACGGTGTGGCCGGCATGGCGGGCCAGCACTTCGAGCAGATTGAACTCGGTGCTGGTCAGCTCGAGAGCCTGATTGCGCCATTGGGCACGGCGCTGGTCTGGCCACATGATGAGCTCGCCAGCGCTGACCGGCAGGCTGTCCGGCTCTTCCTGGGTGCCAGTGCGGCGCAGGATGGCGCGGATACGCGCGGTGATCTCGCGGGCCGTGCATGGTTTGGGGACATAGTCATCCGCGCCTTGTTCCAGGCCGACAATGCGGTCGATGTCATCGCCCTTGGCGGTAAGCATCAGTACCGGCATACGGCTTTGCTTTCGGATGCGGTTGAGCACTTCGATGCCAGACAGGCGCGGCAACATGATGTCCAGCACCGTGATCGCGAAATCGCCGCCAAGTGCTTTCTGCAGGCCGGCCTCGCCGTCGTTCGCGGTTTCCACGCTGAAACCTTCCTGCAGCAGGTATTCCTTCATCATTTCGACGAGTTCCTGATCGTCGTCCACCAGTAGTACCCGGCTCATCGCAAACCTTCTGAATCAATCATTTGATGAACTCATGATAGCGAATGCGGCGTCAGCCGCCTGTTGGTTTGCTATAGCTTTTAATCATTTTTACGAAGCCAGAAGGCCGATTGCCAGAGAGGCTTATGACACCGTTTTTAGTGTTTTTACGGCTGCTTGAGGGGGCTTAACAGTGGTAACGCCGAGAATGCTTTCCATGCCGCCAGCCATGGCAGCCCCGTTAAACCTCTACAAGGAGTCTGTCATGTCTGCAGTCAAAAACCTCTGGCGTAGCCTGATGCTGGCCAGTCTGTGCACTGCCCCGGCTGCCTTTGCCGAAATGCCGCCGATGCGTGCGCCGCACGAAGCCTTCATGCCTGGTATGGGGGGGGGCGCCTTGCCACCGCGTGCTGCATTAGAGCAACTCGATCTGAGTGAGGCTCAGCAAGACAAGTTGTTTCAGCTTCATCACCAGCAGGCACCGGCCATCCATGCCCAGCGCAAGGCCGAGCGCAAGGCGCATGAGGCCTTGCAAGCCTTGATCGGTACGGCCGAGTTCACGGCCGCAAAGGCCCGCGAACTTGCGCAGGCTGAAGCTCAGGCTCGCGCCGAACTGGTTTTACTGCAGGCCCAGGCAGAACATCAGTTCTTGAGCCTGCTGAGCCCTGAGCAGCGCAAGGCGCTCGATTCAGGCAGGGCGCGTGAGCCGGGCAGGCCAGGCGAAGGCCCGCGTGGCGGTGGCAATCAGCCGCCAGCCCCGCGCGACGAAAGGCGCTGAAATTTTCCTGAGCCTCTTCCGGGCGGCTGATGTGTTTCATGCAGGCCCGGGATAGTCTTTTTGGCAAGCTCAGCCCCCACTACTCCTCCCGGTGGGAACTCCCTGTCTTGTCACTTGAGCCATTCCTGCGTTCTGCGTCGGAGTGGCTTTTTTTTCGTCGGCAGTCCTTGCCGGTTACGGCGGGAGCCTGTTCTAAAAGACTGACTGCGCCGGCCGTGCGGATATTGCCGTCCCTCTGGAGAGCGGCAGAAGTTGCCGCCTGAGGCCGGTGCGAAGTGAGGAAGCGGGCCTGAAAGCAGCGCACGAAGCTGTTTTCTTGATGAGTTTTTAACTGGATTAACGCCGTTCGCTAAAAAAATTGCACGTTGCTGGCCGATAACTTGCCATGGGGAAGGCATGTTCACGCCCGTTTTGCGATGGGCTGGGCTGCGCGGCCGGCGTTTGTCGGTCATCTCTTTTGAAGACGCAAGGAGCACATCATGATCAGTGGTCTTGGCAGCAGCATCAGTTCGATGGCCAGCAGCCTGTTTGCGCGGCTGGACACCAAGAGTCAGGGTTATATCGAGAAAACCGACCTGCAATCGGCGTTCGAGCAGATTTCCGGTGCGAGTGATGCCGATGAAATTTTCTCGGCGCTGGATGGCGACAGCGATGGCAAGCTTACCGAGAGTGAGCTGACCTCAAGTCTGACCAAGCTGGCCGAGGAGCTTGATAACCAGTTCAATGCAATGCGCATGAGTGGTGCCATGGCCGGCATGGGTGGGCCCGGTGCAGCGGGCGGGATGCCACCGCCTCCTCCACCGCAAGATGATGAAGGCTTTACGCAGGATGAGCTGAGCGCTCAGCTGGAGGAGATCGGCAGCACCGATAGCAAGCGTTCCAGCCTGATCTCGAGCATTGTTGAAAACTTTGATCAGGCCGATACCGATGGCAACGGCAAGGTGAGCCATAGTGAAGCAATGGCTTTCGAGCAGGAGAGCGGGACGGGCGGCAGCGACTCGACTCAGGCGAGCGGTAATAACGAGTTTGCCGTGATGTTGCGCATGATGCAGCTGGCGCAGGCTTATGGCGCTTTCGGTCAGAGCACGGAAACAGCTAGTGTCTCCGAGGTGGCTTGAGGCCGTTCAGCCTGGCAGGACACAAGAAAAGGCCGGAAGCTTGCCAGGACTTCCGGCCTTTATTCATGGGTAGAGGGTTTAGCGTCCGAGCTGGAAGTGGCTGACCGAGCCCAGCATGTCGCGTGCGATGTCCTGCAGGTTGCGCGCAGCGTTGCCGGTACTGGCGGTGCTGGAGTTGAGCTCTTCGGCGTGTACCGCAACTTGTTCAATCCGGTTGGCTACGTCCGTCGAAGCAGTGGCCTGTTCGCGCAGACCGTGGGAAATTTCTTCCACCAGATCCGCTACTTTGCTGGCCAGCTGACGAATTTCATCGACCGAGCTGCCAGCTTGACCGACCAGTTCTTCGCCGGTATCCACCGAGCCGACGCCGCTTTCAATGCCGGTTACCGCTTCGCGTGTGGAGCGCTGGATATTGGCGATCATCTGGGTGATTTCGGACGTGGAAGCCGCGGTGCGCTCAGAGAGTTTGCGTACTTCATCGGCTACCACAGCGAAACCGCGCCCCTGTTCGCCGGCACGGGCGGCTTCGATTGCAGCGTTGAGTGCGAGCAGATTGGTCTGATCAGCGATGTCCTTGATCACGGTGACAATGTTGGAAATCTTGTCAGACTCGGCTTCGAGGACTTCGATTTTCTGGGACGCGTCGCGCACTATGTGGGCGATGCGCTGGATTTCGCTGACGACCTGATTGAGTTTGCTTGAACTGGCAATCGCTTGCTGGTCGGCAGCACTGGCGAGCTTGCTGGCGTCGTCAGTGCTACGCGAGACGTGGGCGATCGAGACAGTCAGTTCTTCCACGTTTGCGGCAATGGCTGACGCGGCTTCGCTTTGCGTACTGCTGCTCAGCTCGGTTTGCTGAGCGGCTTCCGCCAGTTGCTGGGACGCATGCGAGACGCCCTCGGCCTGCTCGCGCATCCGGTTGACCATGCCGTGCAAGGCTCCGCGCATTTCCTCCATGGTGCTGAGCAGCTTGCCCATCTCATCGCATCCGCGCGCTTCGATGCGGATACCAAGGTCTCCGCCAGCGATGCGCCGGGCGATGCTGACCAGGGATTCCAGAACATGCGAGACCCGCTGGGCGAACCACCATGAAAAAGCAATGGCAATCAGGGTGGCGAGGATGAGCGCGCCCCAGGCCAGACTACGTGCCTGGGTGGCCTCGCGGATGGATTCTTCGCCTTGCTTCTGGCCGGCTTCGAGGACCATGGTGCTGAGGGCATCGGTCTTGTCACGCAAGGCATTGGCCTTGGCGACCCATTCCTTGCGGCGCAGGTTCTGGGCAGCCTCTTCATCACCTGCCTTGATCTTGGCGACGCCTTCCTCGACGACTTTCTTGTATTCACCGGCGCCCACCCGCACTTCGTCGAGCAGTGCTTTCTCTTCGGCGCTGTTCGCGAAGGCCGCATGCGCTTCAATGGTTTTCTGTACTTCACCATCCAGTTGCTGAAGGGATTGTTCCAGCTTGGCGCGCTCCTCCGTAGTCCCGGGCAGCATGTATTCGAGACTGCGCACGCGATAGCGCAAACGCATTTCGCTGATTTTGCCGGCAGATTTCATCGCAGGTACCGAGGTATTAGCAAAGTACGCGACGTCTTCGCCAAGGCCACCGATACGGAAGGCGCAGAAGAGCAGAGCTGCGATTAGGAGGCCGCTGCTGATGACAAAGTTGACTACAAGCTTGTTGCGGAACTGAAGATTTTCAAACCAGCGCATGATGGCTCTCCGTTTCGGGCGTAGCCCGCCGTAACAAGCGGGTTCTTACGCGCTTTACGGCAGAGAGCAGTTCTGGCTTGAGGCCCCATCAGGGCAGGTGGGCTGTGCCGGGCAAAAGCGTTTCTTCTCGTTGGGTGAAGCTGCCGCGGCGGCGATCCTCGAAAAAATTTCGCAAACTCAGGCTGATCGAGCGGAAGGCGATCTCATCCCAGGGAATCTCTTGTTCTGAGAAGAGGCGGGTTTCCAGCGATTCCTCACCCGGGTGAAAACCGGTATCCAGCAGGCGGGCACGGTAAATGACGTGGACCTGATTGATATGTGGAATGTTGACGAGGGTGTACAGGCCTTGCAGTTCGATATTGGCGCAAGCTTCCTCAAAGGTTTCGCGGCAGGCTGCTTCGGCGAGAGTCTCGTCGGCCTCCATGAAGCCCGCAGGCAAGGTCCAGAATCCGAGGCGTGGCTCGATGGCACGGCGGCACAGCAGGACCTTGTCTTCCCACACTGGCAGACTGCCAACAACGAGCTTGGGGTTAAGGTAGTGTACTTGGCCGCACGACGGACACACTTGGCGTGGACGGTGATCGCCGGGCGGAATCTCGGTATTGACCTTGCTGCCGCAAGTGCTGCAATGGATGATGGGAATGTTCATGGCGGGGACTCGATGAATGCGTTCCGGATAGCCGGCCGGCGGAATACCCTGATTGTAACTGTTCGCTAGATCTACAATTTTCAGCTTGTAGCTAAAAAAGCGGGTCGCATGACTAAACGCCGTGATATTCACGATGCCTGGAATGAAATGGTGCTGGCCTGGAAAATGGTCTGGCAGGCGAGTCACGACCTCGAATTCTGGGCAGCCTTCATGCTCCATTGTGATCGCTTGCATGGTCTTGCACGCGAACAGGGTCTGGTCGAACTGGAGGTCGCCTTGCGTCCTTTGCTTGGGATGCTGGCTGGACTGGCAGATCCGGGAGAGGCGCAGAAATCCCAGGCCGACTTGCTCTTGCCCAACGTATTTGCTGCCGTGCGTGATGCTTGCAGCCTGACGCCGCGTCGTAAGCAGAGTGATCTGACGATTGGCGAAAACGAAGGTCTGCCACTGGTGGTCGTGTTGACCCCCGAAGTGGAGAGCATGGCCGAGTTGCTCCTGCAGATGGAGAACTACGGTTACAGTTTCCGGGTGTTTTCCGATTTCATGGGTGGCATGCAGTTCGCGCTGGCGCAGCGGGCGGTGACGGTATTGATCGATCTGCCGGCGTTGGTTGATCTGCAGACCCGGGCCCTGATCCGCCAGGCCAATCAGGCTGGCCTGAAGTGGTTTGCAATGTCGCAGCAAGGGGATTTTCACTTGCGTTTGCAGGCGGTGCGGCTGGAAGCCCAGGGCTTTTTTCAGTTGCCCCTCACGGTCAGCACGCTCGTGGATGCACTTGATCCGCTAGCCTACCCGGCGCGCGAAGAGCCCTACCGGGTCATGATTCTGGATGACTCTGCCACCGTGCTGGCTTCGGTAAAGAAGGCGTTGGAGCCGATGCCTAACCTCAGCTTGCGGGCGATTCGCGAGCCCGACCGGGTGCTCGAGACGCTGCTGGATTTTTCGCCGGATGTGCTGCTGCTGGACTTTCACATGCAGGACTGTACCGGTCTTGAAGTGGCAAAAATCATTCGTCAGAACAAGGCTTTTGAATCCATTCCGATCGTTTATCTGACCAGCGAAACGAGTGTCGAAATCCAGCTCGAGGCGATGCGCCATGGCGGTGATGACTTTCTCACCAAGCCGATCAGTCAGGCCCAGCTCGTGAATACCGTGATGGCCAAGGCTGAGCGCTATCGCAGCCTGCGCAAGATGATGGTGGAAGATAGTCTTACCGGCCTGTTCAATCATGTGAAGACCAAGGCCCTGCTGCAGCAGGCGCTGCTTCAGGGCGAGCGTCAGGCGCTGCCGGTGTGCTACGCGATTCTTGATATCGACCATTTCAAGCGCGTGAACGACAGCTACGGTCATGCCGTGGGTGACCGCGTGCTGCGGACTCTCGCGCGCTACCTCAAGCAGCGCCTGCGCCGCTCTGACGTGGTGGGGCGCTACGGCGGCGAAGAGTTTGCCATCGTGTTCTTCGACGCCACTCTGGAGCAGGCGGAAGAGCGTCTGAACAGCATCCGTGAGGGGTTTTCGCGGATCTATCATGCCTATGATGAAGGCATTTTTTCGGTGACTTTCAGCGCGGGTCTTGCGCATTTTCCGGCCTATACCCATCTGATGGAGCTGATGGTTGCAGCCGATACTGCACTGTATGCAGCCAAACGGGCAGGGCGTAACCGGGTCGGGCGGGCCCCTGCGGGCTAACGGGATTCCGCGGTCAAGCTTCGGCGCATTCTGTCGTTAACCGGATCGATTGCTTGCGCTGGCCATGAGTGGTCGGCTTCAACCCGGTTTGCAGGACTCCGACTTTTCATGGCTCCCCCGATCGACGTTTCCCGTTTCGAACAACTCAAGGCTTCTGGCGATCTGCCCTCACCCAAGGGCGTTGCCCTGGCCGTGATGCGCATGACGCAGCTGGATGAGTGTTCGATGGCGGAGCTCGCCCAGCTCATCCGCACCGACCCCGCTTTTGTCGGCCGCCTTATCAAGGCTGCTAATGGTGTGATCGGCTATGGTCGTCGTCCGGTCGTGTCCGTGCAGGATGCCCTTACCGTGCTGGGTATGCCGGCCGTCCGCAATATGGCTCTGGGCTTCTCGTTGCTCAACAACCACCGCAGCGGTGCTTGCGAGGGGTTCGACTACGGCCGCTACTGGTCGACTTCCTTGCTTTCCGCAGTGGCCCTGCAGGCGGTTACCTTGCGCACCCGGGTTGCCGCGCCGGATGAAACCTATTGCCTGGGTTTGCTGGCAAGGGTCGGCGAGCTGGCGCTGGCGACACTCTATCCGCACGACTATGCCGTCATCTGCCACGATGCGGGGGGCGACATCGCCCGCCTGCTGGCGCTTGAATCGCGTAGTTTTGCCATGACTAATGCGGAGCTTGGTGCCGCCATGCTGGCGGACTGGGGCTTGCCGCGTCTGTTTACGGATGCAGCCTTTTGTGTGGCCTCCGGCCTTGAGAGTTCGCATCCGGAAGGCTCGCGTGACGCGACCCTGAGCCTCTCGTTGAGTCTTGCGCGCCAGATGAGTGTCCTGTGCATGGCGCCCGAGGCTGAGCGTCCGGCCATGATGCAGAGCCTCAAGATGGCTGGTTCGCGCTTGTCCTTTGATGAGGAGGCCGTTGCTGTACTGGCGGATGGCGTGGTGGCTGAGTGGGTGGAGTGGGGCGCTTTGCTCCATGTGCATGCGGAGCAACTGCCGCCCTTCGAGCGCCTGTTGCGTCCGCCGAGCCCTCCGCTCTCTGTTGCGGTTGAAGCCACAACCTCTCCTGACGGGACATCGCCAGTGTCGCGTGCTCTGCGGGTGCTGCTGGTGGATGCGGTGGATGAGGTGCGTCAGGAGTTGCGTCAGGTTCTGCTGGAAGCAGGTTATGAGGTGGCTGAAGCCCGCGACGGTTTTTCGGCGACCGAGCTAGCGCTCGATTTTTGTCCCGACATGATGCTCCTTGGCTGGCAGATGCCTGATGTAAGCGCTACCGAGCTGCTGCTTACCTTGCGCAAGACGCGCATCGGACGCGGTATTTATGTGCTCGTGATGGGCGATTGCAACAGCGAGGAAATGGCGCTGGAGGCTTTTGATGCCGGCGCCGACGACATGCTGGCCAAGCCTGTGGCACATCGTCTGTTGCTGGCTCGGCTGAGCGCTGGCAAGCGCCTTTCGTCCCTAAATGGTGAGATCGAACAGGATCGCGAGGAAATCCGTCATTTTGCGGCTGAGCTGGCGGTGAGTAATCGCCGCCTGCAGGAGGTCGCACTGACTGATGCGCTGACTGGCTTCCCCAATCGCCGGTTTTTCAGCGAGCGCCTGGTGCAGGAGTGGGCGGCCTCGTTGCGAAGCAAGCGCCCGCTGGCCTGCATCATGCTGGACGTGGATCACTTCAAGCAGATCAATGACACCTATGGTCACGACGCTGGCGACTCGGCCCTGCGCCAGGTGGCGGTAGCGATTCGCAGCGCGGTGCGCACTCATGATCTGGTTGCGCGCATGGGTGGTGATGAGTTCGTGGTCCTCTGTCCGGACTCCAGTATTGAAGCGGCCATGGTGTGTGCTGAGCGGGTGCGTCGTGCTGTAGATGAGGCGCAGCTTTCCTCCGGTCTGTTGCATCTGAAGCTGAGCGTGAGTGCCGGGGTGTCCTGTCGGGATGCTGCCATTCCCGATGCCGAGAGTCTGCTCAAGCGAGCAGATCAAGGCCTTTACATGGCCAAGCAGGCTGGCCGGAACCGGGTGGCTGCGCCGCAGTTGCGCCCAGCAGGCAGCGGTATGGCCTGAATGCTGGAAAACCGCCTGTGGCGGGCCGCCGTTTGCGGGCTGGAAAAAATTTCACAGGCTGCCCTAAAGTTCTGCCTGGCCCAGTCGTAAACCCGAACACTAAGGCCGTAAAGTCACTTCGATCTGCCCTTCCGTACCCGTCTGCGCTTGGCATGTAGGTAGCATTCCTACATGCCTGCTGTCGTCTATTGCTACAGCATTTTCCGACGCTGCCTGATTGGTTGTCGCCCCCTTGCGGGCCACAATGCAATCCCATAGAGCCCGAAAACAGGGCTTCTTCAAAACGCAGTGGAGGTGATCATGAAAATGGACGTGAGCAGCGAAATCCGGGAACTCAATCTTTCCTATCTGATGCTGTCCCAGCAGCTGATCCAGGCTGATCGTGCGGGCGCAATGTTCAAGCTCGGCATCGGTGAAGATGTTGCCGACATTATCCAGAACCTTTCTCCGGCGCAAATTCTGCGTATGGCCTCCAGCGATATGCTGCTGTGCCGCTTCCGTTTTGACGACACTCTGTTGCTGAATCTGCTTGGCAATCATGGCCGCGAGAATGCAGCTGCGCGCATTCACGCCACCATTCTGGCCACCACCAAGCCGGTCGAACATCTGGCCTGAGGGCTTGGGAGACTGTCATGCGGATGAAAAGTTTGGTTCAGGATGCGCAGGAAACCCAGCTCGCGATCGAGATGATCGAGCTGGGCGCCCGCATGCAGATGCTGGAGTCGGAAACCGGCCTGTCGCGTGAGCGACTGCTCAAGCTCTACAAGGAGATCCGAGGCGAATCACCGCCCAAGGGCATGCTGCCCTTCTCCACGGACTGGTTCATTCCATGGCAGCAAAACGTGCACGCCTCTCTTTACATGTCACTGCGCGGCTTCGTGACCCAAAACACCGGTCTGCAAGGCCTGGCAGCCACGCTGCAGGCTTTCCGCATGTATCGCGAACAGGTCGAGGCCAACGATCTTGAACAGGTGCTGAGCCTGACCCGGGCCTGGACTTTGGTGCGCTTCTTCGAAGCCAAGATGTTGCAGCAAAGCCGTTGTACGAAGTGTGGCGGCAGCTTTGTCGCTCATGCGTTTGACCCGACTCACGATTATGTCTGTGGCCTGTGTCATGTCCCGGCCCGTGCAGGCAAGGGTAAGCGCCCGATGCGCGACACGCGCAGCGCCGTCGCCTGAGAATTAATCCTCCTCTCTGTTTCCCCGGCTCTGCGCAGGCAGGGCATTGCAAGCCGCTGGCAGGTCCAGCGGTTTTTTTTGCCCATCGGATGCGTCAAGTTTTGTGTACTGGGGCCGATACCCATACTGGTCCGGGCAAGTTTCTGTCGTCCGGGTGATGCGGCAGGTTCGGGGGCGTGTGGTGAGCCCTTCGTCCAGTCGGTTTGATTCGTATCGTACAAGGCTTCCGCGATGCTCCTGATCGTTGGCTATGTGATCATTCTTGCGGCTTCCGTCGGCACTTATGCGGTGCACGGCAGTCTTGCCGCGCTCTTTGTGCCGCTGGAGTACATCGCTATTGTGGGCCTGACCATCGGGGGCCTGGTGGCGGGTAACTCGATGCGCAACACTAAGGCTGCTCTGGCTGCGCTGCCGACCCTCTTCAAACCTTCGCCCTATAGCAAGGCCTTCTACATTGAGCTGCTAGCTATGCTCTTCGAGATTCTGGCGAAAGTGCGCAAGGAAGGCCTGATGTCGATCGAGAACGATATCGAGAATCCGGATTCCAGCCCGATCTTTTCCAAATATCCGGCTTTCCTGCACGACCACCATGCAGTCGAATTTCTCTGCGATTACCTGCGCATGATGGTGGGCGGCAATCTGAATGCTTTTGAGCTCGAAAATCTGATGGACATGGAAATTGAGACTCACCATACCGAAGCGCATGCGCCAGCGCATATCTGGTCCAAAACTGGCGATGCCACACCTGCCTTCGGTATCGTGGTGGCGGTGATGGGGGTGGTGAATGTGATGGGGTCCGTGGGTGAGCCACCGGCGGTGCTGGGCAAGATGATTGGCGGTGCGCTGGTGGGTACCTTCCTCGGTATTTTGGTGTCTTACGGTTTCGTGGCGCCGATTGCCTCGCAGCTGGAGCAAAAGTGCGAAGAGGGTGCCAAGATCTACCAGTGCATCAAGGTGGTATTGCTGGCCAGTATGGGTGGCTATGCGCCGCAGGTTGCCGTGGAGTTCGGGCGCAAGGTCTTGTTCTCGTCGGATCGTCCAGGCTTTTCCGAGCTGGAAAGCGAAATAAAGAGCCGCAAGAAATAAGCGGCATTCCGGCATACCAGGGGCACAGGAGTCATGAGCGGCGACAACCAACAACCCATCATCGTCAAGCGCATCAAGAAGGGCGGCGGCGGTGCGCACGGTGGTGCCTGGAAGATCGCCTATGCGGACTTCGTGACGGCCATGATGGCTTTCTTTTTGCTGATGTGGCTGCTTGGTTCGACGACCAAGGGCGACATGAAAGGTATTGCGGATTTCTTCCAGAATCCGCTCAAGGTCTCGCTGGCAGGGGGGCCTGGCTCTGGTAGCGCGACCTCACCGATCCAGGGGGGGGGGCAGGATCTCACCAAGTCTGTGGGCCAGATTGCCAAGAGCAGCTATCAAGAAAGCAAGAAAATCAATGAAGTGAAGGTCGCTCCGGCTGATTCACAGGCGGTTGCGGGTAATGCTCAGGAGCTGATGCCCGATAGCAAGGCGCAGATGGATAAGAAGGCCATGCAGGAGGCGCTTGAGAAAGAGGAGCGCCTGCGCCTGCAGGATGTGAAGGCCAAGCTTGAAGCGGTGATAGAGGCTTCGCCAGACTTGCGCCAGTTCAAGCGCCAACTCTTGCTGGACCTCACTTCCGAGGGTTTGCGCATTCAGATCGTGGATGAGCAGAATCGGCCGATGTTCGATTCCGGCGGGGCTGAGATGAAGCCCTACACCAAGTCCATCGTGCGGGCGATTGGTCAGGTACTTAATCAGGTTGAGAACAAGGTCAGTATCTCCGGGCATACCGATGCCTCCCAGTATGCCGGTGGCAATCGTGGCTTCTCCAATTGGGAGCTATCTGCCAATCGCGCCAATGCCTCGCGTCGCGAGCTGATTGCCGGAAGTATGGATGAAGGCAAGATCATGCGAGTTGTGGGCCTCTCGTCCACCATCCCGCTGGATCGCAGCGATCCCTTCAATCCGATCAACCGGCGCATCACGCTGATCGTGATGAACAAACGCACCGAAGACGCTATGCGGCAGGAGGGCGGTAGTCTGGATGTTCAGGCTGATCAGCCCTTGGAGCCGGCGCCCATCGTGGAGGGAGCCCGGCAGATTCTGGATCCCGCTGCCGGCATTCCGCAGTTGCCGCGCCGCCGCTGAGAATTGGGGGCTGAGGATGGAAATCGATCTGAGCCGCTACCTGCCTCAGTACTTCGAAGAGTCAGCCTTCTGTGTGCAACGGCTGACTGAGAGTCTTGAACATCTTCTGCAGGATGGATGGGATGCAGCTACGGCGGATGCTGCATCCCGGGCTGCGCATTGCATCAAAGGCAATAGTGGCGCTTTCGGTTTCAACGAGATCGGAGCCCTGGCGGCCGAGCTGGAATATGCCCTACGTCATGCGGGGAAGGGGTATGACACGCAGAATTCTGCGTTCATTGCCGATTGCCAAGCAGCACGTCAGCTGCTGGAGAAATTGCTGGATGCCCGTTTGCGAGGGCTGGGCACCGATGCAGGTGCGGCGCAGGCTGTGGCCATCCAATTGCAGCGTTGGCAACTGCAACAAGGAGTTTGTAATGAACGAGCGTAACAAGCCTGGCCTATCTGGCCTTGGCGGCCTTGCTTCCACCACTCCGGCCCGGGCCAGTGTCAGCGCTACACCGCGCTCTTCGGCGTTGCCTGTCGGGGGAGGAGGGGCTGCCGGTGCGGCCTCCCGAGTGCAGATCAACGATACGCTCAAGCGGATCGACACGGGTGGACGTGAATTCGAGTTTACTGCGCAGGATTTCGAACGGGTACGCAGCCTGATCTATAAGCACGCAGGCATATCGCTGTCGCCCGTGAAGCAGGACATGGTTTATAGCCGTCTTGCGCGACGTTTGCGGGTGCTCAATCTCAAGCGCTTCACCGAATACCTCGATCACCTCGAGCGCAGTGGTGGCCCTGCCGAGTGGGAGGCTTTCGTCAATGCACTCACCACCAACCTGACTTCTTTTTTCCGCGAGGCGCATCACTTCGATCTGCTTGCGGAGCAGATGCGCAAGAGTCCCGATCGCCGACCTTTCCGCATTTGGTGTAGTGCTGCCTCCACTGGAGAAGAACCGTACTCACTGGCGATCACCGCCTGCGAAGTCTTCGGCAACAATCCTCCGGTGGAAATCATCGCCTCTGATCTTGATACCAATGTGCTGGCGCATGGCCAGAAGGGCATCTACACCGCCGACAGAGTTGAACGCCTGAGTCGCGAACGGGTGCAGCGCTTTTTTCTGCGCGGCACCGGAGAGCAGGATGGTCATGTGCGGGTACGCCCTGAACTCACCCGCCTGATTACCTTCCGTCAGATCAATCTGCTCGATCCTAAGTGGGCGTTGCGTGAGGGCTTTGATGCGATCTTTTGCCGCAACGTGATGATCTATTTCGATAAGCCCACGCAGTACAAGATCTTGGAACGCTTCGTTGGCTTGCTGCAGCCAAACGGTTTGATGTATGCAGGCCATTCGGAGAACTTCATTCATGCGGCCAAGCTCTTCCGTTCTCTTGGTCGTACCGTCTATGCCCGCGCGGACCAAGCGGTGAGCAAGCCCTGAGGCGCTCATGACAAGCAAAACCCGCGTGCTGGTGGTGGATGATT
This sequence comes from Uliginosibacterium sp. TH139, assembly GCF_002855595.1. Classification (NCBI taxonomy): domain Bacteria; kingdom Pseudomonadati; phylum Pseudomonadota; class Betaproteobacteria; order Rhodocyclales; family Zoogloeaceae; genus Uliginosibacterium; species Uliginosibacterium sp. TH139. Next base: position 313,277 of record NZ_PKRR01000004.1, read on the forward strand.
CGGCCCTCATGCGTTCCTTGCTGGCCGAGATCATCAATGCTGCACCGGATCTTCAGGTGGCGGGTACAGCGCGTAACGCTCAGGAAGCCGGCACCCTGATCCGGGCGCTGCGGCCCGAGGTGATCACGCTCGACGTGGATATGCCGGGCATGGACGGAATCGCTTTTCTCGAGCAACTGATGCGCAGCGACCCAATGCCGGTGGTGATGGTGTCTGCGCTCACCGAGCGCGACTCCGAAGTTGCCTTGCGGGCACTCGAATTGGGGGCAATTGACTATGTATCAAAACCCAAGCTCGATCCGCTTGCTAACATTCATGCCTGCGCCAACGAAATCTGCGAAAAAATCCGGATAGCTCGGCAGGCCCGCAGGCCTGCCCGGCCTGTTGCGGGAACTGGTCAGCGCCCTGCAGGACGCTCGATACCACTGGATGTTCACCTGCCCGCAAGGGTGTTGCAGGAGCGTCTGGTTCTGATTGGTGCGTCTACGGGAGGGACAGAAGCGCTGCGGGCATTGCTCACGGCGCTGCCTGAGAAAATGCCAGGCATCCTGATCGTGCAGCACATGCCGGAGATGTTTACCGGTTCGTTTGCGCGGCGTCTTGACGGTTTGTGTGCCCTGACGGTGAAAGAAGCTGACGATGGTGAGCCAGTCAAGCCCGGTACGGTTTATATTGCGCCCGGCCACTCGCACTTGCTGGTGCGGCGGGTTGCAGGCGGATTTCGCTGCGAGCTCTCGCGTGAGTCGGCTGTCAATCGTCACCGGCCGTCGGTTGATGTACTGTTCCACGCCGGCGCACGTGAAGTCGGCAAACATGCCGTCGGCGTGATGCTGACCGGGATGGGCAAGGATGGCGCTGCCGGAATGTTGGAGATGCGCAAAGCAGGTGCCTGGAATATCTGTCAGGATCAGGAAAGTTGTGTGGTGTGGGGGATGCCGCGTGAGGCTACGCTGAATGGCGCAGCCAATGAAATAGCCCCTCTGTGCGAGATTCCAGCACGGGTGATCAATAGTTTGCGTGGCACGTAGGCACCCGGCTGGGCATAATGTCTCAAGCTGCGGCGGCAGATGACGTAATCGGCCAGTAGGTACAGGCGCTGTGCGTGCCAAATTTGAATTTGAACAGCTTGGAGTAACGGGAGAATCTCGATGGAAGCTCAAGTCACGGTAAATGATTCGCAAGCAGTGCTGCGACTGGGAGGGCGCTTCGATTTCAAGGCGCACCGTGAATTCCGCGATGCGGTGGATAATCTGCTCGGACAGGCTGGCAGCAAACCGCTGCAAGTGGATCTGGGAGATGTGTCCTACCTCGATAGTTCGGCGCTGGGCATGCTGTTGATGCTGCGCGACAAGGCTAAGGCTGCCAACAAGGATGTGGCGCTGGTTGGCGTGAAGGGCAGTGTACGCCAGGTGCTTGATATCGCTAATTTCTCCAAGCTTTTCTCTATCAGCTGAGCGTCCTGCTCAGTTGAAAGCCTGCCCTGCGGCGAAAGTCTGCGGGGCGGGGCAGTCCTCCTGCCCTGAAGTTCCGGCTGTTTTTTCACTCTCAAGTTGTTTCCGGCGCGACCGATATTCATTCGGTGCGTTGAGCCTTTACGTGCCCGGCGCATCGCACCCGGCGTGGGTGGCTTCATGGCAGGCAAGGCTCGCAGCGCGTTGGGCAGTGCCGCTTCTGACCCACTCAAGTTCATCCGCCGGGTGCCGTAAAACCCTCAGGGGCAACGCTCTGGCTCATCCAGTCAGAACGCGGCGGACAAGAACACGTGGAGAACACCATGTCGGAATTGCTGAAGAACATTGATGCACGTACGCGGCTTGCCGGCACCAACAAGCTGGAAATTCTGCTTTTTTCACTCGGTACCGATATGCGCACCGGGCGCAAGGAGAGCTTCGGCATCAACGTATTCAAAGTGCGTGAGGTGATGCGCACGCCGCCGATTACTGCGGCACCGGAGATGCAGGATGGCGTGGAGGGGATGGTGTCCCTGCGTGGCCAGCTGGTGCCGATTGTGGATCTGGCCAAGTATTGCGGGATTGATCCGGACGGCAAGCGCGAGATCATGATCGTGACCGAGTACAACGGCCACACCCAGGGTTTCCTGGTCGAAGCAGTGGATACCATCCTGCGTCTGGATTGGGAGCAGATGCGCATTCCGCCGGACATGATGACCAGCCGCATGGGGGGGCTGGTGACTGCCGTGACTGAACTTGAAGGCAATCGGCTGATCATGATGCTGGACGTCGAAAAGGTGCTGGCGGAGACCACCAAGATCGACGATGACTATCTCTTCAAGGACATTCAGCCGCTCAAACGCGATTTCACTGTGCTCTATGCGGATGATTCCTCCGTGGCCCGCAAGCAGATCGAAAAGACGCTCGATGCACTGAACGTCAAACAAATCGCAGCGGTCAATGGCCGGGCGGCTTGGGATGAGCTCGAACGCATTGCCAAGCATGCCGAGCTGACTGGCCGCAAGGTGTGGGAGATCCTGCATCTGGTGCTGACAGATGTCGAGATGCCGGAAATGGATGGCTACATCCTCACCAAGAAAATCAAGACCGACCCCCGGTTTGATGGGGTGCCGGTGCTGATGCACTCCTCGCTTTCCAGTAGTTCGAATCAGACGCTGGGCAAGTCTGTCGGGGTGGATGGTTACGTGCCCAAGTTCGAGCCGCATCGCTTGGCGGGCGCAGTTCGCGCCATGCTGGCACCGGAAGAAAACCCTGAGGCTCTGGCCTGATCGATAGCAAGGGATCGTCATGGAAAACGCAAACCCCAATCTGCTCGAAGCCGTAGATGCCCGCACCAAACTGGCGGGCTCCAACCGGATGGAAATCCTGCTCTTCGCGCTTGGTACCAATGAAACCTTCGGTATCAACGTGTTCAAGGTGCGTGAGGTTTCCAAGACGCCTTTCATCACCCGTGCGCCCAATATGCCAACCGGGGTGGAAGGCTTGATCTCCTTGCGCGGCAACGTGATTCCGGTGCTGTCGCTGGCCAAGATCCTTGGTATTGCCAAGCCGGGACAAGGTCTGGGCGGTTCGATGATGGTCACTGAATACAGCAAGCGCACGCTTGGCTTCTTGGTGCATGACGTGGATCGCATCATCCGGGTTGAGTGGGACAAGGTGCGTCAGCCCGAAAATATGGCCGGCACCACTCAGAACTACATTACCGCGATCACCGAACTGGCCGATGGCAAGCTCGTCTCCATTCTCGATGTGGAGACCATCCTTTCGCAGACCTTCGGCGAGGCTCCGGTGGGGCAGATCATGGCGCTGGACCGGGATGTCGAGGTCAACATCTTCTTCGTGGATGACTCGGCGATTGCACGCAAGAAGATTGCTGAAGTGCTCGACAAACTCGGCGTTCGCCACAAGCACGCGCTCAATGGTCTGGAAGCCTGGACGCGACTCGATGGCATGGCCACTCACGCGCAGCAGCAGAAGCGCCGCCTAAGCGACGAGATCAGCATGATTCTGGTGGATGCCGAAATGCCCGAGATGGATGGCTACGTGCTCACCCGCAACATCAAGAACGACCCGCGCTTCGATGGCATCCCGGTCGTCATGCATTCATCCCTCTCATCCGAGGCTAATCGCTCGATGGGCAAGGCGGTAGGGGTGGATGCCTATGTTGCCAAATTTGATGCAGAGATACTGGCCGAGACTTTGCGCCCGTATCTTTTGAAGGCCTACAAGGACTAATCCGGAGAAAACCAATCATGTCCGATCCGAAAATGAAATTCCTGGTGGTGGACGACTTTTCGACAATGCGTCGGATTGTGCGCAACCTCCTCAAGGAGTTGGGATACACCAACGTCGATGAGGCGGAAGACGGCGTCGTAGCCATGCAGAAACTCACGGCAGGGGGGTTTGACTTTGTGGTGACCGACTGGAACATGCCCAACATGACCGGTATCGAGTTGCTCAAGGCCATTCGTGCCAATGCCCAGCTCTCGCATCTGCCCGTGCTGATGATTACTGCCGAGGCCAAGAAGGAGAACATCATCGAAGCGGCTCAGGCCGGCGCTAGCGGCTACATCGTCAAGCCTTTCACGGCGGCGACCCTCTCCGAGAAGCTCGGCAAGATCTTCGAGAAGATGGGCAAGTGAGCCTGCATTCAGGCGATACATCGCGAGCCTGTACGGGGACTCCCCGGCTCGCAGCGGACTGAAAAGACTTAGGAGCCGATACCATGGCCAAACGGCTGAAAGCGGACGAATCTGGTGATAACGACGAACTGCAAGCGCTGTTCGATTCGATAACGGACACTGCCGAGCCGGCTGCGGCGCCGGTGAGCCCGGCGGTAGCGAAGGCAGTTGCACAGGTAGTCAAGGATGAAGGGGATTCTGATGACTTGCAGGCGCTGTTTGACAGTGTTGCGAGTGGTGGTGCGGCTGTCGCAGCCACACCGGCAGATCCGGTAGAGGACGCGGTCAATCTGAAGGAAGTGGTGGCGGCAGCGTCCAGCATGTCGCCAGAGGAGCGGCATCAGCAGGCTTTCCTGCAGATCGGACAGCTCACGCGCTTGCTGCACGACACCATCCGCCAGCTCGGTTATGACCGGATGCTGGAGGAGACCGCTGAGAAGCTGCCCGACGCACGCCAGCGCCTCTCCTATATCTCTCAGATGACTGAGCAGGCCGCTAGTCGCGTGCTGAATGCTACGGACATCGCTAAGCCGATTCAGGATCGCATCGAGACGCAATCCAGCGAGCTTGGTTCGCGCTGGTCGAAGCTCTACAACAAGGAACTGTCCGTGGCGGAATTCAAGCTGCTTGCCGCCGATACGCGCAGCTTCCTTGATCAGTCTGCGAAAGACAGCAAGATCGTCAACGAGCAGCTGCTTGAAATCATGATGGCGCAGGACTTCCAGGATCTTACTGGCCAGGTCATCAAGAAGATCGTGGACATGGCCAGCAAGATGGAGAACGGCCTGCTTAAGGTGCTGATCGACATCATGCCTGAGAGCAAGCGGGTGGCTGCCGAGGATGGTTTGCTCAATGGCCCGGTGGTCAATGCCGAAGGGCGCGAAGACGTAGTTACCAGCCAGGAACAGGTCGACGATCTGCTCGACAGCCTGGGGTTCTGAATGCCGGTCATTACATGTACCGGGCACAGGTTTGATTCATCAGCACACAACCGGAGTCAGCCATGAGCGATTTCGCGGGAATGGAAGATCTGTTGCAGGATTTCCTGATTGAAGCCGGGGATCTGCTGTCCGGGGTCGATAACAAGCTTGTCGACCTTGAGCGCAATCCCAATGATCTGCATCTGCTCAACGAGATCTTCAGGGGGTTCCACACCATCAAGGGTGGTGCGGGTTTCCTCAATGCAGCTGAACTGGTGACCCTGTGCCACCTGACAGAGAACCTGTTCGACAAGTTGCGAACGGGGGAACTGAAGGTCGGCCCCGAGATGCTGGACGTGATTCTCGGTGCCACTGCTGCCGTGCGTGCCATGTTCGGTGATCTTGAGCGTGGCCTGCAGCCTGCGCCGGCTGAGGCTCAGTTGCTCGAGCAACTCAAGCAGGCGCTGGCAGGAACCCTCTCCAGTGCTCCGGCTTCCGCCAAGCCTGTCGTTGCACCGGCGCCGATACCTGTAGCCAGCGTGCCAGTAGTGTCCTCCGGAGGTAATGATCCGGACTGGAATGCCTACTACCATGCGGTGACCGGTGTTACGCCGCCCGGTGAAGCGGGTTTGCCGGAGATTCCTGTTACGGCAACCGCGGAGGATCCTCACCTGAATGAAACGGTGGCAGCCGAAATCATTCAGGCTGCTGTGGGACGGCGTTCTACCGACAAGCCTGGTTATCAAGGCCCCCCGGGAGGGCGTCGTGATGGCGAGCGACAGCGCGACAACTCGATTCGCGTCGACACCTCGCGCCTTGATCAGGTGCTTAACCTCTCCGGTGAGATCGGTCTGACCAAGAACCGGCTTACGGCCTTGCGCAGTGACATTCTCAACGGCAAGAACGATACCGATACCCTGCATGCACTCGATCTGGCGGTGAGTCAGCTCGACTTGCTGGTTTCCGATCTGCAGAATGCGGTCATGAAGACGCGGATGCAGCCGGTGGGCCGCCTGTTCCAGAAGTATCCGCGGATTGCTCGAGATCTGGCCCGCTCGCTGGGTAAGGATGTCGAGATGATGCTGGCTGGCGAAGATACCGAGATCGACAAGACCATGATCGAGGATCTCTCCGACCCGATCATCCACCTGATCCGCAATGCAGTGGATCACGGCATCGAATTGCAAGCGGAGCGCATGTCCTGCGGCAAGCCGGAGAAATCCATCGTGCGCCTGGAGGCCCGTCAGGAGGGCGACCACATCGTGATCGTGGTTGCGGACGACGGGCGCGGCATGAGTGCGGAGCGTTTGCGCGCCAAGGCGCTGGAGAAAGGCCTCATCTCGGATGAAGAGGCCAACACCATGGATGAGCGGCAGAGCTTCAACCTCATCTTCCTGCCGGGCTTTTCGACTGCCAGTACCGTCTCTGACGTATCCGGTCGTGGCGTGGGCATGGACGTGGTACGCACCAACATCCAGAAACTGAATGGCTCCATCGAGATCAAGTCTGTGCTGGGCAAGGGCACCGAGTTCGTTATCTCACTGCCGCTGACTCTGGCCATCCTGCCGGTGCTGCTGGTCTGCCTCGAAGATCAACCTTTCGCGGTGCCGCTGTCGATGGTGCGTGAAATCCTGCCGATCGAGCCGAAGGAAGTCCAGGAGTTGGGTGGGCGCGCCACCATGGTGGTGCGCGGCGAGGTCCTGCCTATCGTCACGCTGGCTGCTTTGCTGGGCTGGCCGCAGGAGCGTGTGCCGGAGTATGGCGTACTGATGCAGTCGGCCGAACAGAGCTTCGTGCTGGCGATTGACTCCTTCGCCGGGCGTGAGGATGCGGTAATCAAGTCGCTGGACGATTTCCGGCCCAAGGGTGTGGCAGGTGTCACCACCTTGTCGAATGGCCAGATCGTGCTGATTCTGGACATGAAGGAACTTCTTGGCGGTATGGGCGAGCAGAAGGTGGCGACCCGTGCGCAGCTTCTGCTGGAGCATCGCCAGATCGCAGCTGCAGCCTGACAGGTCGGACCTGTCCGGACAGGGAGAAGGCGGGCTTGCCCGCCTTCTTTTTTGCCCGGGATTTGCGCGATCGCAGCGGATGCCGGGGGCGATGCGCATCGCGGTTGGCGGGAATGCGCGTACAAATGGGATAATCACGACATGAATACGAATATAACCTCCGCTCAACTGGACGCAGCCTCCGATGTGCTCGAAGACGTGCTGCGTTTCCAATCCCCCGCTGACAGCGTGCTGTCCGGTTTTTTCCGCGCCAACAAGAAGGCTGGCGCACGTGATCGTGCCTTCATTGCAGAGGCCGTGTACGGTGTGCTGCGCAATTTGCGCCAGCTGCAGGCCGTGGTGGGCGAATCAGTGCGTGCCCGCAAGCTCGTGCTGGCCTGGCTGATCCGTGTGGAAGGCTATTCGCAGCGCCACCTGAATCCGCTGCTGTCGAAGAACGAGTCAGACTGGATCATCGAAGTGAAGTCCACCGCCTGGACTGCAACGACGCTGGGCGAGCGAACCAATATGCCGGACTGGCTTGCGATGCGTCTTGAAGCTCAGTTTGGTGAAGAGAAACTGCTGGCTTTGTCCGCAGCTTTTAATCGCCCCGGTCCGCTGGATCTGCGCGTGAATCCGCTCAAGGCCGAGCGTGATGTTGTGCTGGCGCAGCTTGCCGCCGAAGGCATCGTGGCTACGGCGTGTACTTACTCGCCGCTGGGCATTCGTCTGGAGAGCAAGATTTCGCTGCAAAAGCATCCGCTCTTCCTCGACGGCAGCCTCGAAGTGCAGGACGAAGGCTCGCAGCTGCTGGGTTTCCTCGTGGCGCCCAAGCGTGGCGAGATGGTTACTGATTTCTGTGCTGGCGCGGGTGGCAAAACCCTGCTGCTGGGCGGGCTGATGCGCTCCACCGGCCGTCTGTATGCCTTCGATGTGTCCGAGAAGCGTTTGCAGAAAGCCAAGCCGCGTCTGGCGCGTGCGGGGTTGTCCAATGTCCATCCGGCCGCCATCGACCATGAAAACGATTCGCGCATCAAGCGTCTGGCCGGCAAGATGGATCGCGTGCTGGTTGATGCGCCGTGCAGTGGCTTCGGTACCTTGCGTCGTAACCCGGATCTGAAGTGGCGCCAGACTGAGCCCGGAGTGATCGAGCTTACCGAGAAGCAGGCTAGCATCCTTACTGCGGCCTCGAAACTGGTGAAAAAAGGTGGGCGTCTGGTGTATGCCACCTGCTCGCTGCTGGATGTCGAGAACGATGTGGTCGTGGATGCTTTCCTGGCAGCGCACCCGGAGTTCAAGCAGATTTCTGCCGCCGAAGTACTGGCTCAGCAGAAAGTTGTGCTGGATACCGGTGAGCGCTTGCGCCTCAATCCGCTGACGCATGGTACGGATGGCTTCTTTGCTGCTGTGTTCGAGCGCGTGGCTTGAGGATCGTCCTGAATGAATAGTTTGCTGGCCGACGTTCTGAGCCTGTTCCAGCAGCCGGCCGCGTTGCGCGAACTGGGCATGATTGGCGTGTTGCTGGTGACTGCGGCATTGTTCGCGCGCGGTGTGCGCGGGCAGATAAAAGGGAATGCCGCCGCGAGCGGCATGCGTCAACTGGCCTTCCCGCTGCTGGGGGGGCTGTTGTTGAGCATCATGCGCTTCGTGGCCCACCACAATGCTTGGCCCCTGCATTTCGTAGCGGTGGCGGTGCAATTGCTGTGGGCCATGGCGGGTATCCGTATGGCGGTGTTTGCCGTGCAGCATGCGTTCCCCAAAGCTCTCTGGGTTCGCAGTTTCGGGCGCAACATCGCCGCACTGGTATGGTGTGGCGTAGCGCTGGATCTGGTGGGTATCCTGCCTGAGATGATTGCCTGGCTGGATGGCTTTGTCATCCCGCTTGGCAAGAGCCACATCACGCTGTGGGGCGTTTTCCAGGGCGTAGCCTCGGTGTTCGGCTCACTGATTGTGGCGCTGTGGCTGGGTGGTGTGATCGAAGCGCGCTTGATGCAGGCCAGCGGGCTGGATTCGAGCGTGCAGGTGGTGCTCTCGCGGGTGGCCAAGGCGCTGCTGATCCTGGTCTCCATTCTGGTCGGTGTTGAACTGGTGGGGCTGGATCTCACCGCCCTCTCCGTGTTCAGTGGTGCGCTGGGCGTGGGTCTGGGCTTGGGCATGCAGAAGATCGCCAGCAACTATGTGTCTGGTTTCATCATCCTGCTCGATCGCTCGATCAAGATTGGCAACCTAATCCAAGTCGGCAACGAGCGCGGCGAGGTGCTTAACATCACTACGCGCTACACGGTGCTGCGAGCCCTGACTGGCGCGCATTTCATCGTGCCAAACGAGGTACTGGTCGGCTCGGTGGTGCAGAACGATTCCTTCGTGGATCCGAAGACCCGTGTGGCGGTGCAGGTTCAGGTCGCTTACGGAACCGACGTTGAGCGTGTCCTGCCTATCTTGGAAGAGATTGGAAGGAAGCCGGAACGTGTGAGGCAGGAGCCGGCGCCGCAAGCCTATCTGGTGTCGTTTGACGAGAGCGGCATGACGCTTGAGCTCGGTGTATGGATTGCGGATCCAGGTAGCGGTACGCTGGGTCTGCGCTCAGATCTGAACCGAGCCGTGTTACAGCGCTTCCGCGAGGAGGGCATCGAAATCCCCTTCCCGCAACGCGAAGTGCGCATGCTGAATCCGGCCTGATCCTCTAATTACAAGCCCCTTCCTGATGGATAAATCACTGGCCATGCTGGATCAGGTGCAGACGGTTGTCGTGACGCAGGCTGTCAGCTTTGGGCCCAAAGTGCTCGTTGCGGCGATCATCGTCGGTGCCGGTTTCTACGCCGGGCGCTGGGCCGGGAAGATGCTCAAGCGCTCGCTGATGCGCATGAAGCTCGAACCAGACCTTGAGCTGCTGCTAGTGCGTGTGATGCGTATCGCGGTGCTGGCGCTCTTTGGCGTGATCGCGCTGCAGAACCTGGGCGTACAGCTCCTGCCGCTGATTGCGGGGCTGGGCGTGGCTGGGGCCGGCATCGCACTGGCCATGCAGGGTCTGCTGTCCAATCTGGTTGCGGGTCTGACGATCATTTTTACCCATCCGTTCCGGATCGGAGAGTACATCAGCGTTGTTGGCGTGGAAGGTATCGTGAGCGACATCAGCCTCTTCAACACGGTGCTGACGCATGCCGACCAATCCCGCGTGGTGGTGCCCAATCGCAAGCTGGTCGGCGAAATCCTTCACAACTACGGCCATGTACGCCAGCTGGATCTGGGCTTGCAGGTTTCTTACGATTGCCAGCCTGCGAGCGTGTTGGCAATCGTACGTGAAGTGTTGCAGGCCAATCCTGCCGTGTTGGCCGAACCTGCTGCGGTCGTGCAGATTTCCGCGCTGGAAGACAACGGCATCCGGATTGCCGTGCGGCCGTGGGTGGCTGTCGGGGATGTAAGCCGGACCGGCGGCGAAATCAATCAGGCCTTGCTGGAAGTTCTGCGTGCCCGAGCAATCCGGCTGGCCCTGCCGCAGCGCGAAGTGCGTGTACTGGGTGCCGGGCAGGGCTGAAGTGCGCCAGGAATGTCGATTCCCAGAAGCCGGCTGAGGCAGCACCTCATGCCGGCTTTTTTGTGACCTGGTTCAGGCGGCCCGGTTGAGGGCCGAGATCAGTGCGCGCAGGGAAGCCTCAACGATGCTGGTCGAACTGCCCGCGCCGAACAGGGTGCCGGTGCGGCCCGGCACGGTGATCTCGACGAAGGCCATGGCGCGTGCATCCGAGCCGCTGCCAATCGAGCGTTCCTCGAAGCTGTGAATGGCGGCGGCTGAACCGAGGGCGTCCAGCGCGGCGGCCAAGGGGCCATTGCCTGTGCCGGCGAGGCAGCGCGCGTCGCCTTGCCATTCCACATCGAGCGTGATGCCGTGGCGCTCATGGCTCTCGTCGAGACGATGGTTCACGAGGCGCAGGGGCGATTCCGCTTCCAGATATGAGCGGGTGAACAAAGTCCAGATTTCGGCTGGCGTCATTTCGGCGCCCGTGTCGTCCATATGCTGCTGCACCACGCCCGAGAATTCGACGAGCATGCGGCGCGGCAAGGCGAGGCCGTAGGCAGTTTCGAGCAACCATGCGATGCCGCCCTTGCCGGACTGGCTGTTCACGCGGATCACCGAGTCATAGCTGCGGCCCAGATCGCGCGGGTCGATCGGCATGTAGGGCACTTCCCACAAGGCGTCGTCCTTCTGCACCGCGAAGCCTTTTTTGATCGCGTCCTGATGCGAGCCAGAGAAGGCGGTGAATACAAGATCGCCCACATAAGGGTGGCGCGGGTGGATCGGCAGGCGGGTGGATTCTTCGACGATGCGGGCGACTTCGTTGATGTTTGAGAAGTCGAGGCCCGGATCAATGCCTTGGGTGTAGAGGTTGAGTGCAAGCGTGACGAGATCCACGTTGCCGGTGCGCTCGCCATTGCCGAAGAGGCAGCCTTCGACGCGATCCGCGCCGGCCATCACGGCGAGCTCGGCGGCGGCCACTGCGGTGCCTCGGTCGTTATGCGGATGTACTGAAATGATCGTGGCGTTCCGTCGTGTGAGGTGGCGGCTCATCCACTCGATCTGGTCGGCATACACATTGGGCGTGGCGCCCTCCACGGTGGCCGGCAGGTTGAGGATCATCGGCCGCTCGGGCGTGGGCTGCCACACATCAGCGACGGCCTCGGAGATCTCGAGCGCGAAATCGAGTTCGGTGGAGCTGAACACTTCCGGGCTGTATTGGAATATCCATTCGGTTTCGGGGTGCTCGGCCGCGAGAGTTTTGATCTTCTTTGCGGCATTCACTGCGATCTCGATGCAGCCGGCGCGATCCACGCCGAATACAGTGCGGCGGAAGACCGGCGCAGTGGCGTTATACACGTGCACGATGGCGCGCCGTGCGCCCTTGAGGGATTCGAAGGTGCGCTCGATGAGATGGTCGCGGGCCTGGGTCAGCGCCTCGATGGTTACATCCTGCGGGATGCGGTCTTCCTCGATGAGGCGGCGCACGAAGTCGAAATCAGTTTGTGAGGCGGCCGGGAAGGCTACTTCGATTTCCTTCAGGCCCACGCGGCAGAGCATGGCGAAGAAGTCGATTTTGGTGTCGACCGACATCGGCTCGAAGAGGGCCTGATTGCCGTCGCGCAGATCGGTGCTCATCCAGATCGGGGCGCGGGTGATGGTCTTGCCCGGCCATTGGCGATTCGGAAGATTGATCGGGGCGAAGGCGGTGTACTTGCTGGACGGGCTTTTCAACATCGACATGATCTTTTTGCTCCATTGCTGTTTCGGGTGAGGGCGGTGGCCGAAACGGGAAAGCGGGCGGCCACGGCTTCGAGGCCCGCTATCCGGTGCGCAGTCGCAGCAGCAAGGAGTGAAGAGTCATGTCAAAAACCGTGATGGAGGCGTACAAAAGCACAGGGCCTGCGGGGTGCAGGAAGGTGAAGCGCAAAGCGAGGGGAGGGGGTCTTATCTGCGCGTGCGGCGCAGCAGACGCAGGTCTTGACGCAGACGCAGCGGTTGCAGGCGAGGAGCCTGACGCTGGCGATGGGCCATGAAGGCCAGACCAAGGGAGAGAAGCAGAGCGAGGGCGAACAAAAACGTAGCCATGACTGAACCATATCGCCTGCCACGCAGGCGCGTCAAGCGCGGCGCGATTGGATTTTGCAATCTGTTTGATTTGCTGGCTGGACAAATACATGGCCGTGCTTATCATAAGCAAAGCTTACTAATTATTTGCCATGACTCCTCAGGAAGAACGCCTTGGTTTTCTCGTCACCGACGTCGCCCGCTTGATGCGCCAGATCTTTGCTCAGCGAATCGATGGGGATGCCCTGACGCTGGCGCAGGCCCGCGCACTGGTGCAGATCGCACGTGAGGAGGGCTTGCGGCAGGTGGAGCTGGCCGAACGCCTGGATGTGCAGCCGATCACCCTGGCCCGCCTGCTCGATCAGCTAGAGGCGGAAGGGCTGGTCGAGCGTCGTGTCTGCCAGGCAGATCGGCGTGCTTACCGGCTCTATCTGTTGCCCGCCGCCGAGGCGCATTTGACGGAAATCCGCCAGCTTGGTGAGACCCTGCAAAACCATGCACTGCATGGCCTCGATGTGGCGCAGATCGAAGTCCTGTATTCCGCGCTGCGCATCATGCGCAGCAATCTGGCGCAATTGCGCCATCAGCAGAAAGATGATGTTTCATGAGTCAAGCCACTGAGTCCGTCACCGTTTCTTCCGCTACTTCACTGACACCGCAGGAGCGTGGACGGCGCACGAAACGCCTCGTGCTGCTGCTGGGCCTGCCCCTGCTGGCGGGCTGTGTCGCGCTGGTGATTTATCTGAAGGGTGGGCGCGCGGTCGAGACCGACAATGCCTACGTGAAGGCCGACAAGCTTTCGATCAGCGCCGAAGTGGCGGGGCCGGTGCAGGAAGTGCTGGTGCGTGAGAACGACGAGGTGAAGGCCGGCCAGCCGCTGTTCCGCCTTGATCCCGAGCCTTTTAACGTGGCGGTGGCCAAGGCGGATGCGAAGCTGGCGCAGGTGCGTACCGATCTGGCGGCCCTGAAGGCGGCCTATCGTGAGAAGCAGGCCGAGATCAACGTGGCACGCACGCGCGCCAGTTTTGCAGCCAAGGATCAACAGCGCCAGACCGATCTGGCCGCGAAGAATTTCATTCCGGTCTCCAAGCTGGATGACTCGCAGCAGACCGCCGCGCTGGCGTCGCAACAGGTGATTGCGCTGGAGCAGGATCTGCACCGGATTGCCGAAAGTCTCGGTGGCAGCGTGGATCTGCCGGTCGAGCGCCATCCGTCCTGGCTGGCTGCGCAGGCAGAGCTGGCGCAGGCACGACTGAACCTCTCTCGCATTGAGGTGAAGGCGCCTGTGGCCGGCACGGTCAGCAAGCTGCCCAAGCCGGGGCAATATCTGTCGGCCGGCACCACCGCGATGTCCCTGGTGGCCGGTGGTGAGTTGTGGATCGAGGCGAACTTCCCCGAAACCGATCTGACCCATGTGCATCCGGGGCAAGCTGTGCAGGTGAGCGTGGATACCTTTCCTGACCAGCACTGGCTGGGCATGGTGGACAGCCTTTCGCCCGCTACGGGGGCCGAGTTTTCGGTGATTCCGGCGCAGAACGCTACCGGAAACTGGGTCAAGATCGCCCAGCGCGTGCCGGTGCGCATCCGCATCGAGTCGCAGGCCGGGCAGCCCGCCTTGCGTGCAGGTCTGAGCGCCAACGTCGAGATCGAGACGGGTCACAAGCGTCGTCTGCTCGGCTTCACGCTCTGAACAAGTCGCGACCCCCTCGAAGAACATGAGCAGTAGCGCAGCACAGCCGGCGGCGCCGGAAACGACCCATCGCGGCCTGATCACCGTAGCGGTGATGCTCGCTACCATCATGCAGGCGCTGGATACCACCATCGCCAACGTGGCTCTGCCGCACATGCAGGGCGCGATGGGGGCGACGCAGGACCAGATCTCCTGGGTGTTGACCTCTTATATCGTTGCCTCAGCCATCTTTCTGCCACTGACAGGCTTTCTCGCCGCTCGTTTCGGGCGCAAGCGCCTGTTCCTGTGGTCGGTGGTGGGTTTCACGCTGACTTCCATGCTGTGCGGCGCTGCTCAGGATCTGACCCAGATCGTCGCCTTCCGCCTGTTGCAGGGCGTGTTCGGTGCGGCGCTGGTGCCGTTGTCGCAAGCAGTGATGCTGGATACCTATCCGCGCGAGAAAATCGGCGCGGCCATGGCGCTGTGGGGTATGGGCGTGATGATCGGGCCAATCCTTGGGCCGAGTCTCGGAGGCTGGCTGACCGAGTATTACAACTGGCGCTGGGTCTTCTACATTAATCTGCCCTTCGGCATTCTGGCCTGGCTGGGAATCGCGGCTTACGTGAAGGAAACACCGCTGGATCGAAGCCGGCGGTTCGATTTGCTCGGCTTCACGCTGCTGGCAGTCGCCCTTGGCGCGTTGCAGATGCTGTTGGACCGGGGCGAGTCGCTGGACTGGTTCAATAGTGCCGAGATCGTGATTGAGACCGGCCTTACCGTGCTGTGTGCCTATCTCTTCGTGGCCCACATCTTCACCCATGATCATCCTTTCATCGAGCCTGATCTGTTTCGCGATCGCAACCTGTCGATCGGCCTGATCTTTGTGTTCATCGTCGGTGTGTTGCTCCTGTCTACGATGGCCTTGCTGCCGCCTTTCATGCAGAACCTGATGGGCTATCCGGTGATCGACGTGGGCCTGCTGCTGGCGCCACGTGGCTTTGGCACCATGTTTGCAATGATGGTGGTCGGTAAGCTGGTTGGGCGCATCGATGCCCGGTTGCTGATTATTATTGGACTGGGGTTGACCGGTTTTTCGTTGTGGGAGATGACTCATTTCACGGTGGACGCGACCGGCTGGATGATCGTCAGCACCGGTGTCGTGCAGGGTATGGGTTTCGGTTTCATCTTCGTGCCCTTGTCCACACTGACCTTTTCCACCTTGGCCCAGCGCTACCGCACGGAAGGCACCGGGCTTTACAGCCTGATGCGCAACATTGGCAGCTCGATTGGCATCTCGGTTGTGACTACCGCGCTGGCGCAGAATGTGCAGGCCAATCATGCCGCGCTGGCGGGTTTCATCAATCCTTTCAGCGAGTCCTTGCGTCAGGCCGTGGAAGCGGGTGTGTACAACCTGTCGACGCCGGCCGGCCTCTACAGCCTCAATGCAGAGGTCACTCGCCAGGCCAGCACACTGGGCTACCTGCAGGACTTTCGCCTGATGATGTGGGTGACCGTGTTTGCCATGCCCCTAGTGCTCCTGTTGCGGCCGGTGGCACGCAAGTCCTGAAACGGAAAAGCTGGCTGGCCTGCTTGCGGGTCAGCCGGCTTTGGTAAGATGCCGCCTCGCTTCACCTTGCCCGCAAGCCCGCCGCATGCTGTTTCCCACCGTTGAATACGCGCTGTTTTTCCTGCTCTCGCTGGGGCTGGGTTGGGGCCTGCTGCGCTGGCACCGTGCCCACAAGCTGGTGTTGCTGGGGCTGAGCTATGTGTTTTACGGCTTTTGGGACTGGCACTTCGTGCCCATGCTGTTCGTGCTCTCGTGCTGGGCCTGGGCCTGCACGCGCGGCATCCAGAGCCGCAGCCTGCGCCGCCTCTGGCTGATCCTCGGCGTGACCGGCAGTCTGGGGCTGCTGGCGCACTACAAGTACAGCGCCTTCTTCCTCGAATCCCTGGTCGATCTGGCAGCACTCGCCGGCTTCAAGCTGGAGCTGGCGGTGTCCACGCCGATGCTGCCGCTGGGGATTTCCTTTATGACCTTCCACGCCATCTCGCTGATGATGGATGCGTGGCGCAGGAAGCTTGCCGACAAGGTCGATTTCGCCGATTCACTGCTGTACGTGGCCTTCTTTCCGCAACTGATAGCCGGCCCCATCCTGCGCGCTTCACACTTCCTGCCTCAGCTGAAAAAGCGCCCGGACCCCGCTCGCATCGAGACCGGTCGGGCCTTGCTGCTGATCGTGGCGGGCCTGTTCAAGAAGGTGGTGCTCGCCAACACCCTGGCGACTTTGCTGGTCGATGACGTGTTCGCGAATCCTGCCGCCATGAGTGCCAGCCAGGTGCTGCTGGGCATCTACGGTTACGCGGCCCAGATCTATTGCGATTTCTCGGGCTATACCGACATCGCCATCGGTTGCGCCTTGCTTTTGGGCTACCGTTTTCCGCTCAACTTCGATTCGCCCTACAAGGCCGCGTCGCCGCAAGAGTTCTGGCGACGTTGGCACATTTCGCTGTCCAGTTGGTTGCGCGACTATCTCTACATTCCGCTCGGAGGCTCACGCAAGGGCGCTTGGCGGACCCGTCTGAATCTCTTCGTCACCATGTTGCTGGGCGGGCTGTGGCACGGCGCAGCCTGGAACTTCGTGTTGTGGGGCGCCTGGCATGGTTTGCTACTGGCGGGGCATCGCCAATGGGAGGATTTCTGGGGGGCTCGCGCGGCGGACTGGCGACGTTCGGGGTGGTGGAAGTGGTGTGCCCGCCTGCTTTGTTTTAACGCCATCTGCCTGGGGTGGGTGTTGTTCCGTGCGGGCAGCCTGAGCGAGGCGCAAGCGGTGCTGGCACAGCTCTGGCAGGGGGAGTGGTCAATGAATCTACCGCTGGGGCCGCTGCTTTGTGCTGCGGCAGGCATCGGTCTGCAATATCTGCCGGAGCGTTTCGAGTTGCGTCTGCAGATTGGCGTTTTGCGCCTGCAGCCCTTGCTGCATGGTGCGGTGTTTGCGCTGGCCTTGGTGCTGATTGAAGTGTTGGGCCCTAGTGAGCCCGCCCCCTTCATCTATTTCCAGTTCTGAAATCGGCTCATGACCCCAGCGCGAGATAGTGATCGCAGCGCATGCGCTGCTCGAAATTCTGATCGACCAAACTACACTCCGGTTTCTCCCCAGTCCATCGCTGCGTTGAGCACTTCTTGCTACGCTTCATGAACAGATTTGAGTCAATCTTGATGCCACGCCGTTTCGACAAACTTCCGCGCATGTTTCTGACCCTGCTGGCCGCCATGCTGGTGGGGCTCGTGCTGGAGGCCGAAGGCCTCAAGGTATGGGCTGAGCGGCTCGAAGTCGGCCCGCTCCGCAGTGTGGCCGAGCCGGTGACACAGCTCTGGCACGAGACGGCCCAGGTGTTCGGTGCTGAGGTGCCGAGACGTCTGGCGCTGGCCGGCAAGGCGAGTTTGGCAGACGGTTTCAGTGGTCAGCCCACGCTTTTGGTACAGCGCGATACGCCGGAACCCGTCGTTCCCGCAGCGCTGCAGTCCGAGCCCGCTTCACCCATTGCGCAGGCCTCAGTGCCGCTTGCCGCCGCCTCAAAGCCTCTGGCTTCGGCAGCACCCGCCGTGCTGCGCCCGCTTGCTGCACCCTCCGGAACCCAGATCGTGCTGGCCGGGGATTCGATGATGGCCGTGGGGCTGGCCCCCACGCTGCGGCGCGGGCTTGGGGATGGCCAGAGTGTGCGCATCATCAAGGCCTATCGTTCTGGTACCGGCCTGGCTCGTCCGGAGGTGTTCGACTGGCTGGCGCAATATCCGCAGATGCTTGGCGAGACGCGTCCGGCCGTCGTGATCTGCTCGCTCGGTGCGAATGACGGGCAAAACGTGCAACTCGGCAAACAGGTGCTGGAGTTTGGTTCGCCCGAATGGGATGCCTTTTACCGCGCGCGCCTGACGGCCTACCTGGACCTTCTTACCCGGCACGACACCCGGGTGTTGTGGGTCGGCATGCCGGTGATGCGCGCGCCTTCCTTCGCACGCAAGATGCAGCACATGAATGCACTGGTGCAGGATGTGCTGAAGGCTTATCCGATGGTCAGCTGGCTGGATCCCAATCCTGCCCTTGGCCAGGAAAAGGGCAGCTTTGCGCAATTCCGCGCGAATGAGCGCGGCAAGCTGATCAAGCTGCGGGCGGATGATGGCATCCACATGACCGACGACGGAGCGCTCTTCCTGCTGCCCGGTATCCGCAGTTGGCTGGAGCAGCAATTGCCCTCGGCCTGAGGGTTTTCACTGCGCTCAGGAGCAGGGGTCTTCGATCTCGGCTTCCCTGTAGGGCTGGCCCCCCGGCCAGTAACCGAGGAAGCGGTTCTCGGCCGCTTTGCGGCTGAAGAGTTCGCTCGGGAACTCGCTGCCATCCACATAATCCAGAAGACGCATCGTGAGGCGCCAGTAACCGTAATAGTCCAGCAGATTCAGTGAGCCTGAAGGCTCGAACTCGCGGGTGCCGGCAATCTGCTCGGCAACCGGGCGGCGCGAATCCGGAAAGTCATAGCGGCTGTCTGGCGCACCGGGTGAGCCATGGCCGGCCGTGATGCGGCGTTCGCCGTCGCTGTCGGACGGGAACAGGATCAGATTGCGGCGACTGGAGGGTAAGTGACACAGGCGTTCAGCCAGCGCGCGCCCGGTTGGCACGCCGATGCTGGTGTCGGCCGCGCCGGTGGCGATCACCACTGGCAGATCAGCTGGTAGGCGTTCGACTGGGCCAATGATGCTTTGTGCGCGCTCGCCCTTTGCAACGTGATGGGCATCGCCGGGTGCCAGCAGGAGCAGGGCGCGCGGCGCGGGCAGACCGAAACTGGCTGGCTGCAGGGCGATGTTGAGGGAGATGCTGCTCCCCATCGAGAAGCCCCAGTAGAGCGTGCGACTGCGATCAATGAGGCGCGGATAGCGTTTCTCAGTTTCCGCCAGTGCGTTTGCCGCCGCTTGGGCGGCGAGGCGGGTGACGGCCTGTGGCGCGGTCTGGTCACCATCCTGATAGACCGGATAGATCAATACCGCACCACGGCGAACCACAAGATCAATCAGACCGCCGAAATTCTTCGGATTCATGCCCAGCCATCCGTGCTGAAAGAGTACCAGCGGCAGGCCACGCAGGCCGCTCGCGTCCGGCATGAACACATAGGCGCGGGCAGGGCCTTCGCCCACACTGAAAACCTGTACACCGGAGTGGATACGGCGTGTTTGCCAGGCTTCCGGGCTGTAGCGGGCTGCGAGTTCGGGTGAGGCTTTGGCTGGCGTGGCAAGGCTAAAGCCAAGCAGGATGAGCAGGGCGAGTGGCTTGAAGAATTGAGGCATGGTGCGTTATTCCGGTACAAACAAAAAAGCCCGGCAGGGCCGGGCTTTTCAGGCAATCAAGCGTCCGCGATTACTCTTCGGGACGGATGTTCGAAGCCTGCTTGCCCTTCGGGCCTTCCGTGATGTCGAAGGCGACACGCTGGTTTTCAGCCAGGGTACGGAAACCCTTGGACTGAATTGCGGAGAAGTGAGCGAAGAGGTCCTCGCCACCGCCGTCCGGCGTGATGAAGCCAAAACCCTTGGAGTCGTTGAACCACTTGACGGTACCAGTTGCCATGTTTGAAGCGTCCAGAAAAAAAGTACAAAAAACCGGGCCGGGCCCGGCATGGACGAGAATCAAGGAGGAAGGGGATTACTACTGGCGCGCCGCAAGTAGCGGGCACTGCGATAAAACCACTGCAACACTGCTTGAAAATCGTGTCCGGGACTATGGAGATTTTGAAACTGCTTGGCAAGCGTTTTTTCGCGCCCGGCAGATCAATGGCTCCTACTTGCCCGCTTGGGCAGAAAGCTGGGCTGGCCTCATGATTGAGGGGGTTTCCGGCGCACGCTGACGATCTGGTATACCCCGCCGAAGATGCTTTCCTTATGCCAGCTGAAATCAGCGGCTTGGGATGCGAAATGCGAGATCTCGTGATTCCACAGTGCTTCGGCAAAAGGCTCGAGCAGGCGGTTGACCCATTTGAGGATGTAACGGACAGGTTGCCAGCGAGCGGGGCGGTGGTAATCGACGAACAATACTTCGCCATGCTCAGGCATCTGCGCCAGCATGTTGTCGACGATGCGGCGTTTCCAGTCATCCGGTACTTCGTGCAGCAGGAAAAAACTGCAGATCAGATCGTAAGGACGGCCGTCTCCATGATGCAGGGCTGCATCCTGGCGGATCACGCGCGCCCAGGGCAGGGTGCCGATCTTGCGTTTACCGTGGGCGATCTGGATCGGCGTGATGTCGGTCAGGTGGAAGGCGCCCTGGCTGCCAGTGCGTTGCGCCGCCAGCTCAACCAGATCGCCGTACACGTGCGCCACTTGCCAGACCCGCATGCCAGGCTGAATGCGAGAGAGATAGCGACGCATCAGTCGGCGATCGTTACCGAATAGCAGAGTCTTGACCACGAGATTGTGATCAAGCCAGCGCACCCAGGCCGGGTCGACATAGGCCCAGTCATAGACATCGGTCATGTAACTCGGCATTTCGGGAGAGGCTGGCGGGATGTGGCGGGGGCTTGCTGCATCCCGCTCGGCTGTTTCATAGGTGGTATCGATCATAGCGTGAAACCTGTTGCGAACCCGGGAAACGATAGCAGCGGCTAATGAATACAGTCTTGCGCTGGACCAAATCCGGCTGACTCCGGGCTTCATCTGCCTGAAACATGTGGGCCATAGCATCCGCCCGGTTTCAACCCGAACAAAACAGAGAGCCATGAACAAACCTGCAGAACACATTTCGCCGCTGGATCCGGATGACATTGGTTTTAACACCTCTGGCAATGAACACATTCAGGACGTGCTGGGTGCCCGCCGTTCCTTTCTGAAGGGCAGCGCCGGAGCCGCGGTTGCTTCGCTCTTTGGCAGCCTCGGGCTGGCTGCCTGTGGTGGCGGTAGTTCCACCTCGGAAGCGGCTGCCGCTGTCGTCAGTTCTTCGTCCTCTGCCGCTTCCTCGGCAGCTGCCAGTTCTGCTGCAGCGAGCTCTGCGACCACCAGCCTGCTGGGTTTCACACCGGTGGCCAAGAGCTTGGCGGATGTGTTCACCGTGCCGAGTGGCTATACCGCCACGGTGATCTATGCGCTGGGCGATCCGCTCAGCGCTGCGACGCCTGCGTTCAAGAACGATGGCACGGATAGCGATTTCGAAAATCGTGCTGGCGACTGCCATGACGGTATGGAGTATTTCGGCCTTTCGGCTGCGGGCCTGCCGGATCAGAGCAGCAGTGATCGCGGCCTGCTGGCCATGAATCACGAATACATCAACCAGACTTTCCTGCATGCCAGTGGCCCGACCTCGGGCACGCGCCCGGCCGCCGAGGTGGACAAGGAAGTGGCGGCACACGGTGTCTCCGTGGTCGAGATCAAGAAAACAGGGGGCAAGTTCGCGACCGTGCAGTCCTCTTCTTTCAATCGTCGTGTCACTGGCCTGACCGAGATCGAGATTGCTGGCCCGGCTGCGGGCCATGCCCTGTTGAAGACGAAGTTTTCGCTCGACGGCAAGAAGACGCGTGGCACGCTGAACAATTGCGGCACCGGCAAGACTCCCTGGGGCACGCTGCTGACGGGCGAGGAGAACTGGTCCGGTTACTTCAAGCGCGCCAGCGGCGATGATGCCCTGCGTGACGCGAAGAGCGTGACTTCGCTCAACCGTTACGGCCGCAAGCAGAACACCAGCAGCCGTTATGGCTGGGAAACCGCGGGGGCGGACGACAAATATGCTCGCTGGAACATCAGCGTCACGGGTAGTTCTACCGATGGTTCGGATGACTATCGCAACGAGCTCAATGGCCAGGGCTACATCACGGAAATCGACCCCTACAGCAAGAGCGCGGTGGTACGCAAACGCACGGCGCTGGGGCGCTTCAATCATGAGGCAGCGGCTGTTTCGAAGCCTGTCGCAGGCAAGCCTCTGGCGGTATATATGGGCGACGATGCCCAGAACGAGTACGTCTACAAATTCGTGTCGGCCGCCAACTGGGATGCTGCGGATGCAAACCCGCTGGACCGCATTGCTACCGGTGACAAGTACCTGAACAACGGCACCCTGTACGTGGCGAAGTTCAATGCTGATGGTTCGGGCAACTGGCTCGAACTGTCGCTTGGCAACAGCACCGTCAAGAACTACGCGACTTACGCGTTTGCAGATCTGGGCGATGTGGTGATCAACGCTCGTCTGGCGGCGGATGCGGTCGGCGCGACGAAGATGGACCGCCCCGAATGGTGCTCGGTGAATCCGGCCAACGGTGAGATCTACTTCACCATGACCAACAACACGAGCCGTACGGCCGCCACAGTGGATGCGGCCAACCCGCGCGCCTATACCGATACCAAGGGGGCCTCGACGACGCAGAACGGCAACGTCAACGGTCACATCATCCGCATTGCTGAAAGTTCGGCCAATCCGGCTGCCACGAGCTTCAAGTGGGATGTGTATGCCTTTGGTGCCGAAGCGACTGCGGCGGCGGGCGTGAATCTTTCCGGTCTGGATGACAGCAATGACTTCTCCAGCCCGGATGGCCTCGGTTTCACTCAGAGCAGCGGCATCTGCTGGATCCAGACCGATGACGGCGCCTATACGGATGTCACCAACTGCATGATGCTGGCGGCATTGCCGGGCACGGTGGGTGATGGCGGTGATGTGAGCGTCACCAGTGGCAGCACCACGCTTACGACCAAGATGGGTGCCAAACCGGGTACCAAGCTCAAGCGCTTTCTGGTCGGCCCCTACGATCAGGAGATCACCGGGGTATGCGAGAGCCCGGATGGCAAGACCCTGTTCGTGAATGTGCAGCACCCGGGGGAAGGCTCTGTCGTGGCCAATATCGCGGATCCGAGCAAGTACACCAGCCAGTGGCCCAGCAACGCGGGCTATGGTGCTGGCAAGCGTCCGCGCTCGGCGACCGTGATGATCACCCGCAATGACGGCGGCCTGATCGGTTCCTGATCGCAAGCGCTGGTGCAAAGCCGGAGCCTGTATGGGCTCCGGCTTTTTTATTGGTTCGGCGGGCGGAAATCGAGTGCTGTGGCAGTCGCGGGGGCGCCGTGCACATTGATGACATCTTCGTCTGTCAGAGGGGCGACGAGTGGAATGTGGATGTAGAAACAGGTGCCGCCACCAGGTGAGCTGATGAGCTGGATCTGGCCACCGAGCAGGCTGGTGACGATGTTGTAGACGATGTAGAGCCCGAGGCCGCTGCCGCCCTGGCCGAGGCGGGTGGTGAAGAAGGGGTCGAAGACGCGGCTCTGTTTCTCTGGCGGGATGCCAATGCCGTTGTCGGAGAGCATCAGCACGATTTCATGATCGCCCGTCTGGCTGGCCGAAATGATGATTTCGCCGCTCTCGCCCGGTTTGAAGGCGTGCACGGTGGAGTTGGTCACGATATTGCTCACCACCTGATCCAGTGGCCCAGGGTAGCTGTTCAGGCGCAAACCTTCAGGAATGTCGATGGTGATGCCGTGATGTTGTTTGCGCAGGCCCGGTGCGAGTGTTGCTACTACTTCCTGCACGGTCTGGAGAAGATCGAACTCGCGCCGCTGGGCACTGGTCTGGTCGACGGCCACCTGCTTGAAGTTGGACACGAGGGTCACGGCGCGCTCGGCGTTGCGCTCGATCAGCCGGCAGCCCTCTTCGCACACATGCATGAACTCCGCGAGATCCGAGCGGCGCAAGCCGCCAGCTTCGACCAGTTTCTGGATTTCGTGTACCTGGTCGCGCAAGGAACTTGCCGCAACCAGTGCATTGCCCAGTGGGGTATTGAGTTCGTGGGCAACGCCTGCTACCAGATTGCCCAGCGAGGCCAGCTTCTCGCTCTGTACGAGCTGCTCCATGGCCTGCGAGAGCTGCTCGTTGGAGCGTTGCAGTTCGGCGGTGCGCTCGGCGACGCGCTGCTCCAGCGTCTGGTTGAGGCGTCGCACCTCGGCTTCGGTGGCTTTCTGCGCCGAGATGTCCTTGGCCGTGCCGCGGTAGCCGCGAAATTCGCCTTTCAGCCCGAGGATAGGCTCACCGCTGGCCAGCAGATGGATGACCTTGTTGTCCGGCAGAAGCAGCGCGAACTCGAAGTCGCGGAAGGCCTGATGAGCCTCCACCGTGCGCCGATGGGCCTGCCACTCCTCGCGGTAGCCGCTGATGCGGGGGTTTTCCCAGGCACGGATGCCCAGCGAGAGAACGTTGCGGGCTAGCAGATCACCGGCGCGCTGGCCCGAGAAGGCGGTGTACTGGCACAGCTCGTTCTGTTCCCAGAAGAAGTCGCTGGACATGTCCGACAGCGAGCGGAAGCGCCCCTCGCTGTCACGCAGGGCCTGCTCGGCGAGCTGGCGTTGCTGCGAGCTCTGGCGAAAGTCGCGCAAAGCGCCGGCCAGACGCCCCAGCTCGTTGCTGCCTACATCCGGTACCTGCGGGCTGAAATCGCCACCCGAGAAGGCTTCCACGGTGCGTAACAGGGCCGCGAGTGGCTCGCGGATGGAGCGTGCCACGAGGGTGCCGAAAAGCAGGGTGATTGCGATTACCAGCAAGCCGAGCAGGATGGCAATGCTGTTGATGAAGGCCAGCCTGCGGGTGTAGTCGGTCCGCAAGGCTTGCTCGATACCGGCGTAACGGCTGTCGATCGAGCGTGCGGCACTGGCGATCACCGACTGGCTGGCCTCGATCTTGTGTTCCATGATGTTGGCGCGGTTGGCGTAAGCGCGTTGCAGGCTGCCGAGCCCGGAGATCATGGTGTGGACGCGGGCCTTGAGCTCCTGCAGGGCGCGTCGCTCGATATCGGTATCGGCGAGCGGTTCGAGCACCGGCGCCAGCTGAGCGACGCGCTCAAGCGAAGTGCGGGTGGCGAGGCTGATATGAGTCTCGCGTTTGGCGTAGTAGGCGTTCATCTTCAGCAGCGAGTCGTTGAAGGCCTGGATCAGCGACAGCGATGCCGGCCCGATCAGGGTCTGTCCTTTGCGCTGGGTGCTGCTGTTGAGCACCATGGTGAGCAGGCCCGCCGCTTGCTGGCTGGGCTCGAGCAGCTGGGTCTGGTAGGTCTGATCGATCTCGGTGTTGATCTTCTTGAGCTCGTAGTAGCCCGTCATGAAGGTCTGCAGGGCATTGCGCAGCAGGGTGACGCTTTCGGCGTAGTCGCTTTTCTCGCGGGCCTTGGTGTTCAGCTCGATGAATAGTTGTTCGGTGCTGCGATCGATCTGGTGCATCAGCTCATCATCGGAGGAGCCCAGGTATTGCCGGATGCCGGCCTGCAGGCGCGCGGTTTCGGTATTGAAGTGTTGCAACTGGCGTTGCTGCGTGTTGAGTTGCTCGATGGCATTGAAGTAGCCGTCCTTCACGATGCTGCTGAGCAGGCTCAGCAGCAATAGCAGCAGCAGCCCGCCCACATTGAGCAGGGTCAGGTATTGCAGGCGGCGCTGGATGGGCGTGGCACGCAGCCAGACCTGCAAACGTTCGCGAAGTTTATCGGCGATCGGGAGCGTCATTTGACGGCGCGTATCCTCTTGATCAGATCCTGTTGTGGCGGGCTGCCCGTGAATTGAGCGTACAGGGGCTGTACGGCTTCGGCAAACCGGGCCAGCTGCTCGCGTGGCAATTCGACGAATTTCACACCAGCGAGGCGCAGGGTGGCTTCAACCCGCTCCTCGCGCTGCTGCCACATGTCGCGCATCATCGGTACCGATTCTGTGGCCGCGGTCCTCAGCAGGGCTTGCTCAGTGGGCGTGAGCTTGTCCCAGCTGATCCGGGAGACGACGAGGACGTCAGGCGTCATGGTGTGACGGCTGAAGGTGTAATAGGGCGCGTGCTTGTAATGCTCGGTGCTGGAGTAGGACGGCAGGTTGTTTTCGGCCGCGCTGATCAGTCCGTTGCTGAGTGCGTTGCCGGTTTGCGAGAAGGGCAGCTTGACCGGCTTGGCCCCCAGCTTTTCGAACACCGCCATCGACAGATCTGAGGGCTGAACCCTGATTTCCAGATCCTTCAGGTCTTCCAGGCGTTGAACGGGTTTCTTGCTGGAGTACAGGTTGCGGGTGCCTGAATCGTAGAAGGCCAGGCCGATGAGGCCGTATGTACGCAATGAGTCCAGCACTTCGCGGCCGATCGGGCCGTCCAGCACCTTGTGCTGATGCTCGCTGTCACGGAACAGATAGGGCAGCGAGAGCACTCGTGTCAGTGGAGAAAGCCCGTCCAGTGCCTGCGCGCTGATCCGGTTCATATCCAGCTCGCCGCTCTGCACCAGGCGCAGCAGCGGGGCCTCGTCACCGAGCAGGCCAGACGGGAAGACCTGGATGGCGAGCTTGCCGGCACTGTTTCTGCTCACTCGTTGGTGCATGAAGAGCATGGCCTGGACGGTTGGATAGTCTTCCGGATGAACATCCGCAGCGCGCAAGCTGCGCACGCCACCGGTGTTTTCCAGCGCCTGCAGCGTCGGGCTGGCGAAGAGGCAGGCCAGGAGCAGGCTGGTGAGCAGGTGTTGGAGGCTGCAGGTGGGCAGGCGCATGGGCAGAGAGTCCTTGGTCAGCGGATGGCAGGACGCAGTTCGGCAGGAAGATCGCGCTGATGGTGGCGGCGATAGATGTGGTTCAGGCTGCCGTCACGCAGACGGTTGCCTAGCCAGCCATTGACCTGTTCGCGGAGTGCTTTCTCCTGCCGTGGCAGCCCGATGGCGAGATCGAACTCTTTTTGCACGAATTTTTCCTCAAACAGCGCCTTGCCGGCTTCGCGGTTGATTTCGTCAAGCACGGCGTACTGACTCGAAAAGATGTCGACCTTGCCTTTGACGGCCGCTGCGATCAGCTGGGCGTCGCTGTCGAACCCCTGGATGACAGACTGTCCGGCGTATTGAGCAAGGAGGGCGGCGTTTGAGCTCTTCAGGGTTACGCCGATACGCTTGCCGGCGAGGTCCGGATAGCTGCTGATGGTTTGTCTCGGATGAGCGGCGATGATGGTGTAGAGGCGTGCGTAAGGGATCGAGAAGCTGATCTGCTGTTCCCGCTCGGGGGTGATCGAGAGACTGGAAATCACCATGTCCACTTTGCGGGCTTCCACCGCGCTGACCCGCTCCGCATTGCTTAGCGCAACAATCTGCAACTCCAGCCCCCAGTCGCGTGCCAGCAGGCGTGCCGTGTCAACATCCGAGCCTTGCAGGCTCTGCTGCGCGTCCAGATAGCTGAAGCGGGGGACGCCAACGGCGATGCCTACCTTGAGCTTGCCAGCCTGGCGAATCTCGCTCAGCAGATCGGCCCGGCCAGGGCTGCTGAGCAGCAAGGTGAGGGCACCGAGCAGGACAAGGCTTTTCTTCATGGCAGGGTTTTTCCTTTCGGCCGCACCGGCACGATCGAGGCGGGCAGCGCATGGCCGTGGTATTTGCGGTAAACGGTGTCAAGACTGCCGTCCTGAAGTCGGCTGACCACCCAAGCATTCACCCAGTCACGCAAGGGCTTCTCGCCCTTGGGCAGGCCGATGGCGATATCGAATTCCATCTGGGTGAAGTGCACTTGCAAGGGCTGGCGGGGTTTTAGGGTGTTTGTCTTTTCGACGATGCTTGCCGGGGCTGACATGATGTCGAAATCTCCGGCCAGGTAGGCCTCGGCGAGGCGGTCATTCTCCGGGTATTCGATGATCCGGGCGCCTGGGGCATTACTGCGCAGGTGTGCGAGGTTGGAGCTGGCCGCCAGGGCGCCCACCGTCTTGCCGTTCAGATCCAGCACCGATGAGAGATGCATTTTTGCCGGCGCGGCGATGACGACGGCGATGGTGGCGTAAGGCACGGAGAAGGCAATCAGGCGCTCGCGTTCTGGGGTGATCGAGAGTGCTGAGAGCACCAGGTCTGCACGCCGCTCCTGCAACACGCTGATACGTTCCGCGTTGCCAATGGATACGAGTTCCAGGCGTGCGCCTAGGTCCTGTGCCAGCAATGCGGCTGTTTCGGGGTCGGAGCCGGTCAGCTTGCCCTGTGCCGTATGGAAATTGAAAGGTGGCACCTCCCCGGCAATGGCAATCCGGACTCGCCCGCTGGAGCGGATATCCGCCAGCAATTCTCCCCTGGCGGGCAAGGTGTTCAGCAGGCTCAGACAGCTCAGGACAATGCTGAAAATTATGTGCGGGCAGTGCATGGCGTGTTCCTGAGGCTACACAGTGCGGCTAGGCTGGGCGTCATGAAGGCATTCTGGCCTTGGGCAAGGTGGCGGGCAGGACCGAGTCAGGCAGCGAATGGCCATGATGGCGGCGAAAAATCTCGTTGAGCTGGCCATTGCGCAGATTCTCGCCGACCCAGGCGTTGATCCAGTTGCGCAGGCTCGCATCTTCCTTGCGAATGCCGATGGCGACCGGATATTCGCGCTGGATGAATTTTTCCTCGATCTGGCGCTGGGCGGGCAAAAGTCGATTGAGCAAGGTAATCGACGCGCGCTGGCAGGAGATGACGCTGAACTGTTGACTGAGAAATGCCTTGAGCAGGGCGGGCTCATCGTCGAACTCAATGATCCGGGCTTGGTTGGCGTATTGTTTGAGCAGCGCTCCGTCCGAAGTGTTACGGCCAACGCCGATGCGCTTGCCGGCAAGATCTCTATAGCCATTGATGGCTTCTGTGGGCGGAGCGCCGATCACCAGGGCGATTGAGGCGTAGGGCAGGGAGAAGGCGATCTGTTGCTCCCGCGTGGGCGTAATCGAAAGCGCGGAGATGATGATGTCGGCGCGCCGCTCTAGCAGAGTGGTGATTCGCTCGGCATTGCTGACGACGACAAATTCAGGTTTCAGGCCAAGATCGCGTGCTAGTTGGCGGCCGGTGTCGGCATCGGAGCCGCTCCAGCCCAGGCTGGGGTCAAGCTGGCTGAAGCTTGGCAGGCCGTTGATGATGGCGATGCGAAGCTTGCCGGACTTGCGGATCTGTTCGAACTGGTCAGCATGGGCAACTGGCGCCGCGAGGAGGCCGAGCAAGCTCGCCGCCAGTATCCAGGCTCGGGAAATACTGAACATGAGGCCTTGTCTCCTCCCTCTGCGGGGTTTTGTTATGGTTTCACGCCTACGGTTTAACGACCTAGTAGGGTCGGGCTTGAGCGGTGCAGTGGGCTTTTCCGGCCGGGCTGTTTGCCGCTGTCAATTATGGCCCGGTTTGAGCAGCCGGGCCGCTCTGCGGTATCATTCCCATTTCCCGCTCTGGTACTCCCATGACCAAGTACGTTTTCGTCACGGGCGGTGTCGTGTCCTCGCTGGGCAAAGGCATCGCAGCGGCCTCACTCGGGGCCATCCTGGAGTCACGCGGCATCCGCGTCACCCACCTCAAACTCGACCCCTATATCAACGTCGACCCGGGCACCATGAGCCCTTTCCAGCACGGCGAAGTCTTCGTGACCGAAGACGGTGCGGAGACCGACCTTGATCTTGGCCATTACGAGCGCTTTACCAGCGCCAAGATGACCAAGCGCAACAACTTCACCACCGGTCAGATCTACGACACCGTGATCCGCAAGGAGCGCCGCGGCGAATATCTGGGCAAAACGGTGCAGGTGATTCCGCACATTACCGACGAGATCAAGGCTTCGATCAA
This sequence comes from Uliginosibacterium sp. TH139, assembly GCF_002855595.1. Classification (NCBI taxonomy): domain Bacteria; kingdom Pseudomonadati; phylum Pseudomonadota; class Betaproteobacteria; order Rhodocyclales; family Zoogloeaceae; genus Uliginosibacterium; species Uliginosibacterium sp. TH139. The sequence goes on from NZ_PKRR01000004.1 coordinate 343,155, forward strand.
GCGTGGCGCCGAAGGTGCCGATGTGGCGATCATCGAAGTTGGCGGTACGGTGGGAGACATCGAGTCCCTGCCTTTCCTTGAAGCCATCCGCCAGATGGGCATCGAGGAAGGTCGCAGCAATACCTGCTTCATGCACCTGACGCTTCTGCCTTACATCGCGACGGCAGGCGAGCTGAAAACCAAGCCGACTCAGCACTCGGTCAAGGAATTGCGTGAAATCGGTATTCAGCCTGATGTGCTGCTGTGCCGCTGCGATCGCGAAATTCCGATGGAAGAGCGACGCAAGATTGCACTGTTCTGTAACGTGATGCCGGAAGCCGTGATCGAAGTGCAGGATGCGGACTCGATCTATAAGGTGCCGGGCATGCTGCACGAGCAGATGCTGGACGAGATCGTCTGCCACAAACTGGCGATCCTGGCCAAGGCGGCCGATCTGTCGATCTGGGAAAAGCTGGTCTACGCGCTGGAAAATCCGCTGCGCGAAGTCGATATCGCCTTTGTGGGCAAATACGTCGACCTGACCGAATCCTACAAGTCCCTGATCGAAGCGCTGAAGCACGCCGGCCTGCATACTGAGAGCAAGGTCAATCTGCACTATCTCGATTCTGAAGACATCGAGAAGAACGGTTGTGACGTGCTCAATAAGATGGATGCGATTCTGGTGCCGGGCGGTTTTGGCAAGCGCGGCACGGAGGGCAAGATTGCTGCGATCCGTTTTGCTCGCGAGAACAAGATTCCCTATTTGGGCATTTGCCTGGGCATGCAGCTGGCCACCATCGAATTCGCCCGCCATGTCGCCGGGCTGGAAGGCGCCAACAGCACCGAATTCGAGCCGCAAGGTCCGCATCCGGTTGTGGCTCTGATTACAGAGTGGCTGGATCGCGAAGGCCGGGTCGAGACGCGCAGCGAAGGTTCTGATCTGGGCGGCACTATGCGCCTCGGTTCGCAAACCTGTCCGATCAAGGCCGGCACACTGGCGGCCAGCGTTTATGGTGCCAAGGTGACCGAGCGCCACCGCCACCGCTACGAAGTGAATAACGTTTATGTGCCCAAGCTTGAAGCGGCCGGTCTGGTCATTTCAGCGCGCACACCGACCGAAAACCTTCCGGAAATCATGGAGTTGCCGAAAGATCAGCATCCTTGGTTCATAGGCGTGCAGTTCCACCCGGAATTTACCTCCAACCCGCGCAACGGCCACCCGCTCTTCATTGCCTATGTGAAGGCAGCCATTGCTCAACGTGAGGGCAAGTGATGAAACTCTGCGGCTTTGATGTCGGGCTGGACAAGCCTTTCTTCCTGATCGCCGGCCCCTGCGTAATCGAGTCGCGCGAGATGGCGCTCGAAACAGCAGCCGAGTTGAAGGCCATTACCGGCGAGCTGGGGATTCCCTTTATCTACAAGTCGAGCTTCGACAAGGCTAACCGCTCCTCGGGCAAGAGCTTCCGTGGCCCGGGCATGGATGCCGGGCTGGAAATTCTCGCCGAAGTGCGTGCGACCCTGAACGTGCCGGTGCTGACCGATGTACACGATGAAGAAATGATCCCGCGCGTGGCTTCCGTCGTCGATGTGCTGCAGACGCCGGCCTTTCTGTGCCGCCAGACCGACTTCATCCACGCTGTGGCCACCTGCGGCAAGCCGGTGAACATCAAGAAAGGGCAGTTCCTGGCTCCGGGCGACATGAAGCAAGTCGTCCTGAAGGCCAAGGAAGCTAATGGCGGGCTGGACAACATCATGGTCTGCGAGCGTGGCGCTTCCTTCGGCTACAACAATCTCGTCTCTGACATGCGCTCGCTGGCGATCATGCGCGAGACGGGCTGCCCGGTCGTCTTTGATGCGACTCACTCGGTCCAGTTGCCGGGCGGGCAGGGGGACAAGAGTGGTGGTCAGCGTGAGCATGTGCCGGTGCTGGCGCGTGCCGCCGTGGCTGCCGGCATTGCCGGCCTGTTCATGGAAACCCACCCGAACCCGCCTTGCGCGATGTCTGACGGCCCGAATGCTTGGCCCCTGGGCAAGATGCGTGAGCTGCTGAGCACGCTCAAGGCGATAGATGCCGTGGTCAAGCAGCAGGGTTTTGCAGAGTTGAGCCTGTGATTACTCACGTCGTCTTGTTCAAGCTGCTGCCGGGCTTTACGGCCGACAGCGCGCCGGTGCAGGCCTTCCATGCGGCCATGCTTGAACTGCCGGGCAAGATTCCGCTGATCAAATCATGGTCGTGTGGCTTCAATACCGTGCCGGATGCCCAGGCGGCGCACTACGTGCTGGTGGCCGGGTTCGAGAGTCAGGCGGATCTGTTTGCTTACTTTGAGCACCCGGCGCACGTCGCCGCGGTGTGTTGTCTGGATGGCGCGGCCGAGCTTCTTTTTGGCGATATTGGCCTGAAAGTACGGTGAGTCTGTGTGTAGTCAACCGGATGAAACCTTGATTGCGTAGAATTACGCGGTTTTTGGCTGACTGGCGCACCCCCTGCGCCGGTTAGCAAGCCCGGCGCAAGCCGGAACTCATTGAATCGATTAACAAGGGAAAAACACATGAGTGCAATTGTTGACGTGATCGCCCGTGAAATCCTCGACTCCCGTGGCAACCCCACCGTTGAAGTCGATGTGCTGCTTGAATCCGGCGTGATGGGCCGTGCTGCTGTGCCGTCGGGCGCTTCCACCGGCTCGCGTGAAGCCATCGAACTGCGCGACGGCGACAAGAGCCGTTACCTGGGCAAGGGCGTGCTGAAGGCCGTTGAGAACGTCAACACCGAAATCTGTGAAGCCCTGGTTGGCTTGGATGCTGAAGAGCAGACCTACATCGACCGCGTGATGATCGAGCTGGACGGTACCGACAACAAGGCTCGCCTGGGGGCCAATGCGCTGCTGGCTGTGTCGATGGCCGTGGCCCGCGCTGCGGCTGAAGAAGCCGGCCTGCCGCTGTATCGTTACTTTGGCGGTTCGGGTCAGATGACCCTGCCGGTGCCGATGATGAACATCATCAACGGTGGCGCACACGCCAACAACAGCCTGGACTTCCAAGAATGCATGATTCTGCCGGTGGGCGTATCGAGCTTCCGCGAAGCCGTGCGTTGCGGCGCTGAAATCTTCCACAATCTGAAGAAGATTCTGGACAAGAAGGGTTACCCGACGACCGTGGGTGACGAAGGCGGCTTCGCTCCGAACGTCTCCGGTGCTGTTGAAGCGCTGGAACTGATCATGGAGGCCATCGCTGCTGCTGGCTACGAAGCTGGCAAGGACGTAATGCTGGGTCTGGACTGTGCTGCCTCGGAGTACTACAAGGATGGCAAGTACGAAATGCACGGCGAAAAGCTGTCGCTGACCTCCGCTCAGAACGTGGATTTCCTGGCCAATCTGGTCGACAAGTTCCCGATCATCTCCATCGAAGATGGCATGGCCGAACAAGACTGGGACGGCTGGAAGCTGCTGACCGACGCGCTGGGCAAGAAGGTTCAACTGGTGGGCGACGATCTGTTCGTGACCAACACCAAGATCCTGCAAGAAGGCATCGACAAGGGTATCTGCAATTCCATCCTGATCAAGGTGAACCAGATCGGCACCCTGACCGAAACTTTCGCCGCCGTCGAAATGGCCAAGCGCGCTGGTTACACCGCCGTGATCTCGCACCGCTCGGGCGAAACCGAAGACAGCACCATTGCTGATATCTCGGTGGGCCTGAACGCTGGTCAGATCAAGACGGGTTCGCTGTCCCGTTCGGATCGCGTCGCCAAGTACAACCAGATTCTGCGCATCGAAGAAGATCTGGGCGAAATCGCCGTGTATCCGGGTCGTGCGGCCTTCTACAACCTGCGCCTGAAGTAATTCGGCGTCGGAACTAGCGGGTACAATCAGGGCGCACTGCGGTGCGCTCTTTTTGTATCTGCTTCAGCCCCACTCGCCGATCACAGACTTTCTACTCATGCGCTGGCCTGCCCTGATCTTTTTAGCCTTGCTGCTTGCCCTCCAGTACCCGCTCTGGTTCGGCAAAGGCAGCTGGCAGGATGTACGCGAGCTGCAGACGCGTCTGGAGGCGCTGCAGGAGGCTAATCAGCAACTGGAGCAGCGCAATGCTGATCTCGCGGCAGAGGTCAAGGATCTGAAGTCGGGTTACGAAGCGATGGAAGAAAAAGCGCGCTTCGAACTCAATCTGGTCAAACCCGGCGAGGTTTTTGTGCACATCCCGGACGAGCCTGTCACGGCAGTCGGCCGCTGAGCTTGCGTTTTGGTTGATGCCGCCAGAGGGCGTCAGTCAAACAGGGTGCGTGCGCTGGTAAAGCGCTGGGCGTAGTAAGCCATGTCCAGCCGGTCGATGCGGACCTTGCCACGCGTAGAAGGCGCGTGTACGAAGCGCCCGTCACCCAGGTAAATACCCATATGTGAATAAGGTTTGCCGCTGGTGTTGAAGAACACTAGATCCGCAGGCTTGAGTTCCTTGCGTGCCACCTCACGCGTCTGCGCTGCAATCTGCGCGGCATTGTGCGGCAGGCGGCGGCCACTGGCTTTCTCTACCACCAGACTCACCATGCCGCTGCAATCCAGTCCGGCTTCCGGATTGCGTCCGCCAAACTGGTAATTGGTTTCGAGCAAGGCCATGGCCTGCAGCACGATCTCGTTGGCGGTTTGCTGATCTTCGAAGCGGAGGTGGGCGGGGCGCTTGTCCTCCGCTGAGGGGCTGGGAGGGGCGGGCGTGGACGGAGTGCTTGAGCAACCTGCAAGCACTGCCAGCCCACACGCCAAGCCCAAGAGCGTCAGTTTCATGCCGCACCGTTCTTGAGACTTTGGTCTTGATGTTTGGCGATGGCTGCCGAGGGTAGCAAGAGAGCGAAATTCCAGCACCATCATCACACCTCCAGCCAGAAAGTTACCGGGCCGTCATTGACCAGACTGACTTGCATGTCGGCACCAAACTCACCCGTCGCTACATCTGGGTGAGCTGCGCGGGCGAGTTCTACGAAATGATCGAAGAGCTCGCGTGCTTCCTCCGGCGGGGCTGCTGGCGTAAAGCTTGGCCGCGTGCCTTTCTTGGTGTCCGCCGCCAGCGTGAATTGGGAAACCAGCAGGAGTCCGCCACCTGTATCCGCTACAGAGCGATTCATCCGGCCGGCTTCGTTGCCGAAAACACGGTAGGCCAACAGCTTGTCCAGCAGGCGGCGCGTGCTGGCAGCGTCATCTGTGCGCTGAATGCCGATCAGGGCGAGCAATCCTGGGCCGATTTCACCTGTCAGGCGGTTTTCAACATGCACCGAGGCTGAGCGGACTCGCTGAATCAGCGCAATCATTCTTCGATCCGGCGCAGGCCCTTGCGAAAGCGCGCTGCGTTCTCAACGTAATGGACGGCCCCTGCTTCGATGCGGGCCACTTCCTCGTCCGTCAGCTCACGAATGATCCGCCCAGGCGTTCCCACAACTAGCGAGCGATCAGGAATCACCTTGCCCTCAGGAATCAGTGCCTTGGCGCCGATCAGGCAATGCTTGCCGATCACGGCGCGATTGAGGATGACGGCGTTCATGCCGATCAGCGTCCCATCACCCACCGTGCAGCCATGCAGCATCGCCATGTGGCCGACCGACACGTTCTCGCCGATAGTGAGAGGGATTCCTTCGTCGGTATGCAGGATCGCGCCGTCCTGGATGTTGGAGTTCGCCCCCACCGTGATCGGCTCGTTGTCGCCACGCAGGATGGCGTTGAACCACACGCTTACGCCCTCCCCTAATTTGCTTCGGCCGATCACTTGAGCCGAATCTGCGACCCATGCATCCTTGCTGAGTTCTGGTTTCTGGTCATTCAGGGCGAAAACTGCCATTGCCGAGATCCTTGATTTATCTATGCTTGCTGCGCCGCAGCCAGCCGCAATCATATCAGCGCCAACGCCTTGGACAGCATGGTTGGTGGTATTCAACAAGCCCAAGCTGACGCCTAGCGGAGGCTAACTGACGAAATTTGTCATCTGGAAAGATCGGAAGATAGTGCTGATATGCCTTTGGTGTTGTGGGTGAGTTTTTAGTTGTATGATTTTGTTGATGATTTTTTATTTTTGTTCAAGTTGGCATGAAGCTGGCTTATAGAGGCTAGCGGAATCCCTCCGTATTCTTCCTCAAGGAGATCACTATGAAGCGTATTCAACAGGGCTTTACCCTGATCGAACTGATGATCGTTGTTGCGATCATCGGTATTCTGGCCGCCGTCGCACTGCCGGCTTACCAGGATTACACCAAGAAGGCCAAGGTTTCGGAAGTTGTGCTGGCTGCGTCTGGCGCCCGTACCTGCGTGACCGAAATTTTCCAGTCTGGTAACGGCTCATCCATTCCGGCTTCGGTGTCGAGCTGCGCGACGACTACATCGACCAAGTACTCTCAAGCTATTACTGTGACTGGTTCCGGTGTTATTACCGCGAATGGTCTTGCCGATGTGCAAGGGGTTAGCGTGGTTCTGACTCCGGGTATTTCTGGCGGTACTCTGACTTGGGTTTGCTCGGGTGGTCCGACCAGCCTGATGCCGGGTTCTTGTCGCGGCTAATAGCTGGCGAAGGAAATGGAAGGGGCCACGCAGGTGGCCCTTTTTTTTGCTGCGAGTCTTCTTGGTGACGCGTTTAGAAAGTTTTTGCTCTTGTTTCTTGTGGCTGGGCGATTAGGTGGGGATGATGAACTGGATACGGAACGTCTTTGGTGGGCTTAAGAAACGAGCGAACGGGGATGCTTTCCCTGCTGCTTGGCAGGCGCTTATCAAGGGGGGGCGTGCTGGTGCTGTGCTGGGATTGGCGGCCGACGACTTGCATCATGCGGCTGATGGCGTAGTACGTACGCGCCTGATCGGGGCTGCGCACGCTGCAGGGTGGTCGGAAAATGAACTTGACAAGCTTGCCTTGCATCTTAACTTGCGCTTTGGTAATACAGCACAAGCTTGGCTGCTTGCCCGCGATAAAGGCTATCTGTCTATGGACTTCGAACTGGCGATGACTGCTGCGACGTGTTGCTATGAGAAGTCTCGTTGTCCGGAGGCGCTTGATTCTATCCGTAGTCTAGATCGTAGCTGCGTACCTGCTGGTAAGGAGGCTGATTACTTTGCCATTCTTGGTGAAATGTACGCTTGCGGGCAGGCTGATCTGTCCATGGCCGTGGATGTCTTTGATGAGGCGCTGGATGCGGGTCATATCAGTCCGATTCTGGTGCTTAACAGCTACCCGGTATATTTCGAAGCGGGGTGCCTGGAGCGAGTTCAGCAACTGAGAACTTATCTAAGCGAACAGTGCGTGGGCAATGCCAATGCGCTCTACTCCTTGGCTTGGGTAGAGCTTGCACGGGACTACTATCCCGAGGGATTTCGCATGCATGAAGTCCGCTATGACTTGCCGCAGGCGCAGCGGGAGTTTTCCAGATTGAAGGGGCTTCCTCGTTGGACCGGACAGGATATTCAGGGCAAGACCCTGATCGTGCATAGTGAGCAGGGCATTGGCGATATCGTGATGATGGCGCGCTTTCTGCCCATGCTTGCCCAGCGCTGTAGTCGCGTGATTTTGGCAGGACCTGAATTCGTTGCGTTGCTGCTGACAGACAATTTCGATTGCTGCGAGGTGGTAAGTCGTCATGATGATCTCGAGCAACGGTACATTCCTGAGGCAGATTATTGGGTAGGCATGATGAGCCTGCCTTATTGCTTTTCCGTCAGTGCGCACACTATGCCAGGATGTACTGGCTATTTGCGTGCGCCTGCCGAGCAGAATGCCTATTGGATCGAGCGAGTGGGGAGACTGGCCGGCCGCGCGCGTCTGAAGATCGGTTTGGCATGGTCGGGCAATCCTGCACATAAATACGATCAGCGGCGGTCCATTGCTTTTGATCTTGTTGAGCCTTTTTTGCGTGCTTTGCCGGGCGTCGCTTTTTTCCCCTTGCAAACGGCGGTTCCTGCACATTCCCTGCCCAATCTGCATGATCTGTCCGATGAGCTGGTGATCCTTTCCGACACTGCTTCGCTGGCGGAGCAGATGGATCTGGTGGTGAGCGTGGATACCTCTGTAGTGCACTTGGCCGGGGCGCTTGGGAAGCCTTGTTTTCTGATGCTGCCCCGGCGCTATGAGTGGCGTTGGGGTTTGGAAGGGGAGGCAAATAGCTGGTACGACTCCGTACGAGTCATTCGTCAGCAGCGTTCAGGAGACTGGAGTGGAGTTCTGAATGAAATATTCCGTGAGCGCATTCCCGCTTTGTTGGCAGAAATCGAGGCGCCGCGAGTATGTTGAGGAAGATTCCGAAAATTATTCAACACCTTGCGGGAAGATTTTCCGGCGGCATTCCCGTATCCCTGCTGCGTTGTATAGAACAACGCAATTTCTCCACTATGGTGGAAGAAATTCGCGGCTTGCCCAAAATGCAGGAGAAGGATCTTGAGCTTCGCTTGCAGGCGTGTGCGGAGCAGGCTGGCTGGAACTTGACCGAGCAGGAGAAGTTAAAAGCTTACTACTATTACTACTGTGGTGATCTCGCTCGTGCGGTGGCTATAGCTGGGCGTTATGTGCGCGGAGAAAGCTTTGATCTTGGCTTATTCCTGATGTGTGCCATTGCGCTCTATCAGAATGCCCAGTGGGACGATGCTCTACGGATTTTGCGCGGTGTTCCGGAAAATAATGCCGAGTTGCAAAGTAGTCGTGATTACTGGGTGACGCGGGCCCAGATCCTGCAGGCATGTAACCTTATGCATGAGCTTCCCGAGGCTCTGGACAGAATGCTTGAGCTGGCGTCACAGAATTCATGGGTGCTTGAAAATGCTCTCTCGATGAGCATCGAGTTGGGGCAAGCCCGCCGTGCGCAAGATATTGTAGAAAAACTGGATGCACTGGGTGTGCGAGGCTACTCGTTCTCGTTGTGCCTATTGGCGCTGGGTGAGGATCGAGGCTGGGAGATGATGGAGTGCCGCTATGAAATGGAAGAGGCGGCGCAGTATCTCAACCCTGCCTTGCTGTCTTTGCCTCGCTGGAGGGGCGAAGAAAACATATCCTTGCTGGTAAGTACGGAGCAGGGTATTGGAGATGCGATCCAGGTGGCGCGCTATTTTCCGCTACTGGCACAGCGAACGAGTGGTCGGGTAAGTGTAGAGATTCAATCTGAGTTGATTGATCTGTTTGAGGTTAATTTCCCGGAGTTGGACTTCCTGCCGTGTCTGCGTGGCAAGGTTCCACCTGGGCGCCATGAGCGCTGGCTGGGATTGATGAGCCTGCCCTGGGTGTTCGGACGTCCCGGCGAGCGGTATTTGTCCGGCATCCCCTATCTGCGCGTGCCGGAGGCTTCGGCTGACTACTGGCATAAACGGGCGAGCGAGTTGTTTTCAACCGGCGTAACGCGGGTGGGGGTAGCTTGGTCTGGCCAACCGCGTCATCGCGCTGACCGGCGCCGTTCGATTCCCTCCAGCCAATTTTTTCAGTATGTGCAGTCGAGCGGGCGTCGTGTTATATCGTTGCAGAAGTTTCGACCGGCGAGCTGCCCATCCTGTGTTCTGGACTGCTCAGACGAACTACTTACATTTGCAGACACTGCAGCTCTGATTGCACAACTGGATGTTGTAGTAACTGTGGATACCTCAATTGTGCACCTTGCCGGCGCTTTGGGGAAAAAGTGTCTTCTGATGCTTCCCTATTGCTATGAATGGCGTTGGGGGGCTGAGGGTGATCGCACACAATGGTATGACTCCGTCATGGTTATTCGCCAGCGCAGCAGTGGTGAATGGGATAGTGTGCTGGAGTCTGTTTTTACCGAATTAGATGCAATGGAGGTGGTATGAGTATTTTTAGTGACTTTTTTTCACGAGAACCTGTGGCTTTCGCTGAAAAACTTGCAGAAAAGATCCAGCGCCAATTTCCGCCGTCAGTTGAACCGCAGCTCGTAAAAAAGGGCGCGCAGCGCAGACTGGAAGGAGTCTTGGAGCCAATCATGAAGGACATCGAGGCGTTTCAGAGTCTTACAACGCCGGGATGGATCGGCAAGGCTCGCTTTGGTAATGCCTTTCGCTGGAAGTTAAAGGATGCGGGTTATTCCGAGCAGTTTGTCGAGGCATTGACTGAAGGTGTAATCAAGAATATTACCTTCCGCTGAGCAAGCAGTCTTTGGAGCAGCAATGACGCAGCAGAATAGAAAAATTTCTCTGATCGTGCCGTGCCATAATCACGGTTCTTTGCTGGAGAGGGCGCTGAGGTCGGCCCGTTATCAGTCCGGATTGTTGGAAGTGATTCTGGTTGACGATGCATCAACAGACGATACCGCGGCCTTTATCCGTGAACAGGAGCGGGCAGATGAGCGGGTGCGTGGTGTATTTCTGACTGAAAATTGCGGGCCAGGGAAAGCGCGTAATGAAGGAGTCAGGGTCGCTTCCGGAGAGTATGTGTCCTTCCTGGATGCGGACGATGAGTTGCTAGAGGATGCATTTTTAGAGTCCCTGTTTGCGCTTGAGACTGATCCCAGCATGCATGCGGTCAAAGCACATGAGGATTTTTTTGACCCGGTAAAAGGCTGGGTTTTGCCTTCGTCCGACCCACGCTACCAAGCTGCCGTTTTGAGTTCAGTTCCTGGCCTGCTGGTTCGCAGATCAACTTTTGAGCTGCTTGGCGGTTTCCCTGAGAGCCGGGATTTTTGTCTAGCTCCCGGTGGCGAAGATGTGGCATTCATGCAGGCGCTTATAACGCATTTTCCGCCGCTTGGCTCCACTAGTAAGGCTTGTTACCGTGTGTGGAGTTGCCAAGGCTCCCATGTTGACCGGTTTCTTGCTTCTACACGCTTGATCGAGACTGGAGGGTTTGAGTTTGTGACCCAGCCGAATGATGAGCAGGTGGTAGTTAGTGAAGCGCTGACGGCCTTTCTTGATAAGGTTGAGTCGAGACTTTCAGGTTTGTGTGGTTAGTGCGAAGCTATTTTTTTGTGCCCAAAAAAACTCTCTCTAAAATATGTGCTATTGGGTTTTTGAAAGATGTTTGCTGTCCATTGGCAGATTTTACCCGTCTCGTAGTGTATTAAAATCAGGCGGGATGTGTTGCGATGTTTTTAGTTTTTGTGAAATATGATATTTGAGGTGGAGTTGTTGTGTGAGTGTTATAGATGCTAATTTAAAAGCTGCGCATCCGGAGAGGTGTTCCAGTGTTTTGGTGACCGGAGCGGCCTCAAGAATCGGGCGTTCAATTGCAATTGGAATGCATGCAGATGGGGCGAATGTGGCTGTGCATTACAATAAATCTGATGCTGAGGCTCGTGATTTGGTTTTGGATATGAATCGTCGTAGGGCTGGATCTGCTGTGTCTATTCAGGCAGATTTGAGGGGGGGGGAGTGTGAGAGAATTATAGATCAAGTCGTTGATTTTTTTGGAGGGCTTGATGTTCTTGTTAATAATGCTTCTGTGTTTTTGAAGGATGGTGAGTCGTTTTCTGATTCTTTGTCTGAAGAAAATTATCGCGTTAACTTTTTGGCGCCATATTTTTTGTCAAAAAGTGCGGTTTCGAGTCTTGTGCTGAGTAGTGGCTGTATTGTAAATATTGCTGATATAAATGGTGACTACCCGCTTGAGGGTTATTCCTTGTATAGCGCATCAAAGGCGGCTCTTTTGAATTTGACGCGATCTATGGCTGCGGAGTTTTCCCCGTTTGTTCGCGTTAATGCGGTTTCTCCCGGGGCGATATGTTGGCCTGTTAATTCTTCTGCATTAAGCGAAGTGCAGCGTAAAAATATTATTGGGCACTCTTTGTTGAAAAGAGAGGGAAGTCCTTGGGATGTCTATAAGGCGGTCAGATATCTCGCTTTTGATGCGCCATATGTTACCGGGTCTGTTATCAATGTCGATGGCGGTAGAATGGCCCGAATGTAATTATTATTTCAATGAAAGAAATGATCAATGCTTCTGAGAACAATAAAGGGCATATTGTCCAGCAAGGATGGTCGGTCGGTCGGGGAGAGGAGCTTGCCTCAGCTCGAGTATCGACGTGGTGGGCTAGTCATCGGATTTCTGGTTTGCGGGAGTCAGGGAAATGCCTTGCGTGAACAGATGCTTGAGAATCTCAAGCCTCTGGAGCCATATTGTGCGGGGGTTCGTTTGATTGACCTCGGGTCCAGTGACTGGCAGGATGAGTTGTACGATGCATTTCGTGATCCGGTCTGGTTCGCTTTGTCACACTTTGGAGTTGGCGAGTTGGTCAGTGATGGTCGCGGCGGCTGGTGGAGTCCGTGGGTTGCTGCAGGTGTGCCATTTGTGAGGATTTTTGGCGATCTGCCCGCGTATTTTCCAGTGAAGCATGTTCAGCGATTTTCTAATTCTTTGAATATCTATGGTCATCGCGAGCATCATGAATTCTACAAATCAAACTTTCATAATCGCGGGATTTCTGCCTTTGTAACTACTGGTTTGTTTGATGTGGTAGACGAGTCTAGTGTCGATTTTAAGGAAAAAGTTGCGGGGCGTTTGATCATTTTTCCGAAAAACGGGAACTGCCCTGAAGATTTGATGACCTACTGGAGGCGCCAGCTGCCTGAAGGTGTCAGTGCGCTATTGCTTGATTTGGCGGAGCAACTGCGATCGAATCTCAATGTTGAGCATGATTTGCGCCAGTTGGTCTTGAATTCTTTTGGCGATGTTGATGTGTCGGCCTGTGATCGACTTGTGTTCTTTCTGTGCGCACAGCTAGATGATTATCTGCGAAGAGAGAAGAGCTTGATGCTGGCTACAGCGTTGCTTGATTATCCGGTAACGATTCGTGGGGGGAATTGGGAGCATATTGACTTTAGCGGTCGTCGTGCCAGGTATGACCCGGATTGCGATTATGGCCGCACTCGGTCATTAATCGACTCCGCTATTGCTGTTGTAGACATGTCTCCTAATACTTGTTTAACTCCGCATGACCGCGCTTTGCGTGCAGCTGGGCGTTTTACTGCTTTCTTTACAAACGAACAGGATTTTTTTAAGAAAAATTTTTATTTTTACAGGGATTTTGTTTTTAAATTTTCTAAAGACTCAATTTGTGAGCGAATTGAGTTTGGGCTTTCTAGGCCAGAGGCTGTTGTGGAAATGGGGGTTGAGCAGGGGCGGTTGATGCGGAATATTGTTCCAGAAAGTCTGTATGTTCAACAAATGCTTTCGGCGATTGATGCTGTGGCTATGGCTTGTGGTGGGCGTCCAGAAGGTACGCAGGGGTTCGTTGACTACTCCTGATTTCAGCGAAGTCGAGTGATTTTTATTTTAAACAAATTCATTTTAATGAAATTTTCCGTCCAGATGTGGAGGATTCATGAATGGCGTGACTGAGCGCAATTCCTTCAATCGCTGTTCCGGTTGACAGGGTGTACTCGTTCAACACGCCTTTCTGCATGGCACGAGCGATATCCAGGTAGTAATTTGCAAACGCCTCTATGAAGCCGGCCGGATGGCCTGCCTTGAATCGGTTGTAGCGCGCCTCGCTGGTCACACTCGAGGTGCTGGAAATCCGGTCCAGCAACAGACGGTCGCCCACTGCATTGGCCGCGTGGATCAGTTCGGGATCTTCCTGAATCCACTCGAAACTCCCCCGCGTACCGAACACCCGGATCTTCAGCCCATTGCGACAGCCTAGAGCCACCTTGCCATACCAGGCATTCACAACCAGATTGTTTTCATAATCGATCAGGGCATCCACTTCATCGATCAGGCCTGCTGCCACACCACTGACGGCCCGCGAGCGAGCACTCACCTTGAGCGGCTTGCACCCCGTGATGAAATTCACGAGACTATGGATGTGGGCAAAAAGATCCAGCGACAGACAAGGCACGCTGCCGTCATGCAGGCGCCAGGGCTGGATGGCTCCCACCTTGCCGGTATTGGCAAGCCGCAAATAGGAATCCTGCGGCATCTCGGCCATGATCTTGAAAACCTCGCCGATCTCGCCCGCCTCGATGCGCCGCTTCATCTCGCGCATGGCCGGATAACCGGTGTAGTTGAAGATCGAGAACACCTGCGCAGTCTCGGGAGCCACTCGCGCCAGCAAAGCTTCTCCCTCGGCCACCGATGCCAGCAGGGGCTTGTCGCAAATGACGGTCAGCCCAGCGTCGAGCGCCTGATTGATCAGGTCGGCATGAGAATCGATGGGCGTGGCGATGACCAGCGCGTCGATCTGCCCACGCTCGGCGGCAATCAGCGCTGCTGCCGAGGCATGGGTGCGCGCGGCCCCAACCCGGAACGCGACCGCCGTCTCCGCATTGACCACTTGGTTGCGGCTGAAACAGCCAGCCACAAGCTCGAAAGCGCCATCCATCCGCATGGCGATTTCGTGGGTACGCCCCACTGCAGAGTTGAGGCCGCCGCCAATCATGGCAACACGGAAAGGAACTTGAGTCATTGTTGCAACAGCCTCATGCAGAAGGAAGGAAGTACATCACCGTCTCTGACCAACCCTCGGTGTAATGCCGCAGGAACATGCGGTAATCCTGCCGCAGGGAACGGATATAAGCGGGAAGCACACGAAAATCGGCTGCAGCGTGATACACCGCGATGGCCAGCTTGGGATGGTCCTGCACGATATGCAGCCGCGCACCTGTCAATGCCTGCAACTCCCAACCTTCGAGATCCATCTTGATGAAGCTCACCGGCCCAGGCAGCATCGCATCCAGCGTATCAACCTCGATCGACTCGCTGCCTGCGTCTGACACTGCAGAAGCAGAGCCTGCGTCGGGGTTGAAATGAAGCACCCCAGTCTGGTCGGACAGACCACGCTGCACGAAGTGAACGCGCTCTCGACCAACCAGACGCGCACGCGCAGCCGCAATATTGGCCGAAGAAGGCTCGAACAGATGCACAGCATGGTAATCCGGGTAGCGCGTGCAGAACTCTTCGGTAGTGTCGCCATCGAAGCCTCCTGCATCCACGAAGACCTCTTCACGATACTGCATGAAACCCTCGAAATACTGGTCGCGCAGGCGAACACTGTAGCCTGTCATGTAGTCGGGCTGTGCACTCACGCGATAACACATCGTGTCGAGCAAGACCTGGCGCGAAATCTCGTCCTCCAACAGCCCAAACAACGCAAACCAGTCTCCAACATGCTCTGCGTAGTCTGCCCGCATTTTCAGTACGAAATCCGGCCAATCAAGCGCAGCATTCGACGCTTCGACCAGATCGGCATAATTCAACACCCGGTTGATACCAGCTCGCTGCAAATTCCCCAAGACACTGATGGGGCTGATCGAAGTCGAGCAATTCAGGACAATAGCATTCTGAGGCAATTCATTCAGACGGATCAGCGGCAGGCCATTCCAGGGCACACGATTTATCGCGAAATCGTCTATCAGGCCATCGAGCCGCAACAGAGCAGCTACGGCCGCAGATTGCTCGTTGCGGCCGATCACATAGCGCTTCGCCTGCGCCGATGAATCGAGAAAGATCTTTGCCAGTTCAGGATTCGCCGGCGCCCGGTTCAGCGCCGTACGGATCAGGGCATCGAAAGTATTCTGGTCATATTTCAGCATGCAGGCAGCACTTAAAAGTTTAGAGAATAAAGATCACGCGCCAGTGTCTGCGCAAACAAGTCATCCAGTTCCTGCCGGGAACCCGCATCGACAAACAGCAATGCAATGCGGCCATAAGGACTTTCAAGCACCTCGTCACCCGCGAGCCTGAGTGGCAACAGGCATTCGATCTGCAGGGCGCGGCGGAAGCGCAAGGCGGCCAAACTGGTGGTCTCTGGCACCGAGAGGGTATGCCGCATGATCCAGCGCGGTGCCGACAGTTCCGGCAAGGCCGGTAGCGGCTGGCCGGTAAACGGCAAGGCGTACCAAGCGGCGTAAGGCATGCCGGTCGTCAATTCAACCAGCATGCTATACAGATCCCCCGGGCAACGACGCGTAATTTCGATGATCCAGAACTGCTCCGCCTGACAGATGAACTGGGTGTGAATAAGCCCGTCCACGAGCTTGAGGGCCTGCGCCATGTCCTCGATGCTCTTGCGCACCCGGGCCAGCGCTCCGGCCGGAAAATCAAACACCACCCGGCTGGTATCCACAACGAAGGGATTGGCAGTGCCATGCTCTTCGACGATGAATTCAGCAACGACCCGCTTGTCGCGGATAAAGCAGGAGTGACTGAATAGCTGCCCTTCCACATAGTCCTCGACCAGACAGGTCCGCGAGCGGGAAACACTGCGGGCATGCTCGAAGGCCGCCTGCAGTTGCGCCTCGCTGAACTCGCGCAGAATCGTGACACCACGACCACTGAAGGCATCGACCGGCTTGACGATCACCGGCTGATCACGAGGCGCTGTCTCCGCCGCATGCACCTGTGGGACCGGCATGTTGATGCCGTTGGCAAACGCCCTGAAGCGCTCCTTGTTGTTGATCGTCTCCGTTACTTCCGGCGAATCCATTCCGGGGTAGCCACGGCTCCCGGCAAGCTCTGCGCACATCAGGTAAGAACGGTCATTACAGCCCGGCACCAGATAGTCGAACTTTTCGTGGTCAACCAACGCGGCCAGTTCGGCCTGCTGTGAATAGTCCAGCTGGATGTAATGCGGCGAAGTTTTGGCCAGGTAATCCTCGGGATTGCCCCCAATGACATGCACCTCGTGTCCGGCTGTTGCCAGTGCCTTGGCAATGGGCGCCGAAGCCAGGTTGGTATCGACCAGCAGGACCTTAGCCATGGCTCGCCTCGGCAATCAATGCGCAAACTTCGTCAACACACGCATCGTCCAGATCTGGGTAGATTGGCAGACACAACACCTGTTCGGCCATACGCCGGGCCACCGGCAGGTTTTCTGCTCGCGCAGAAGGCATGCTGCGGTACATGGGCATGTCGCTGATCAGTGGATAGAAATAACGGCGGCCATTCAGGCCATGGTCTTTCAGCTTCAGATAGAGCGCATCCCGCGTCAACGGATACGCCTCGGTCACGAAGATCGGCAGGTAAGAAGCATTGCGTTGCATATCGGGCGGCAAAGGCAACTGTTCGATGCCTGCCACGCCGGCCAGCGCTTCGCGGTAACGCTGCTCAAGCACCCTGCGCTTTGCCAGTGCAGCATCGACATGCTTGAGTTGCAGCAGCCCGAAAGCGGCATTGATCTCACTCATCTTGCCGTTGATGCCGGGGGCAGTCACGGTGACCTCATCCACGAAACCGAAATTCTTGAGATAGTCGATACGCTGCTTGGTTTTCGCGTCCGGGCAGATGATCGCCCCACCCTCGAAGGTGTTGAACACCTTGGTCGCATGAAAGCTCAGAACCGACAGATCGCCATGCCGCAACAGGCTCTCACCGCCGAGCTTGACACCAAAGGCGTGGGCGGCGTCGTAAATAACCCTTAGGCCATAGGTGTCGGCGATTTTTTGGATACGCTCGACCGCGCAAGGGTTGCCATAGCAATGTACCGGCATGATCGCCGTGGTTTCCGGCGTGATGGCCGCCTCTATTTTTTCAGGATTGAGATTGCAGGTTTGTGGGTCAATATCCACAAACACCGGCTTGAGGTTGTTCCACAGCAGCGAATGCGCCGTCGCGACAAAAGAATAGGGCGTGGTGATGACCTCACCCTTGATGCGCAAGGCCTGTAGGGCAGTTACCAGCGCTATCGTGCCATTGGTAAAAAGCGCCAGATGCTCGACCCCCAGATATTCACACAGCGCCTGCTCCAGTTGCTGGTGGAATGGACCGTTATTGGTCAGGATCTTGTTATCCCAGATTTTTTCGAGATAAGGCGTGAAGTCTTCCAGCGGAGGCAGGCTGGGCTGCGTGACGTAAACCGGTTTTTTTGGCATATAAGCGTCTGGTATGCGGTTCTCGACAGAATCAGGGCTTTGTTGTACAGCCGGATCGACCGATTCTGAAATGGTACCACCCCTTTTTAGTCCGTCAGCTAGTAATGTCAGGCTGCTTAAAAGTTCAGAAGACGGAGATTTTTGTGAGCAGTTTTGTATGGATGAATTCGATGGGACTTGATATTTTCCACCGGGCTTTCGGCGCGGGGGTGCTCTTGGGGTTGGCTGCGCCCACAATGATCTGTCTTCACCATAACCCCCAGTCAGTGGTGTACGCAGAGTGTTGGGTAGCACTGTCGATTACGCTGGGCTTCTGCGTGTTCGCGCTGAGTCAAGTACAGGGCCTAGTTGTGCGTTTGAGCATGGTGCTTCCGGCTGGTGGACTTCTGACTCTGGCTTTTTTGGCAGGGTCTGGGCCGCAGGCTGCGGGGTACGCTGCTTACGTAGCACTGTTTTTAGTGTGTGTATTGCTGAGTGCCTCAGCCTGTGATGAGCCCGATGAGTGGGGGCTTGTGGAGTGGCTGGCTACAGGCTTGCTTGCGTGCGCGGCGCTGCAGTCCGTGGCTGGTTTGGTGCAATTGGCGAACTGGCCTTCTGCCGGGCTAGTGATGCAGAAGATGTATCTGCAGGCCTTCGGCAATATCGGTCAGGCTAATCACTATGCGAATCTGGTGTTTTTGGGGCTGGGCTCGCTTAGCTTTCTGCATGCGCGCAGATTGCTGAACGGCTGGTGGATGATAGGGCTGGCTGCCTGGCTGAGCTTGGCGGCTGCGGCTTCGGCGTCGCGAAGTGTCTGGCTCTATACCTTTGTATTCGCATTTTTGGGCGCTTGGGCGCAATGGCGTGGCGGTGATGAAGCGCGCCGTGCTGGGCGGGCTTTGCTGGTGGTGGTGCTGTGTTCGGTTGTTGCCCAGTTGCTGGTGGCCTACGGCAATATTCTGGATGTGTTCGGAGTGACGTCTTCGCTGGAGCGCGCTGGCGATGCAGGCTCGAACGGGCAGCGGCTGTATAACTGGCAGGCGGCCTGGCTGGCGATTCAGGAGCACCCTTGGCTGGGGCAGGGGCCGGGTTCGTTCTATAAGGCGTCCATCGATTCGATGTTCCTGACGCCGCCTGAGAAATTTCCGAAGTTTGCCGAGCATGCGCATAACTTGCCGCTGAATCTGGCGGTGGAGTTTGGCGTGCCTATTGCTTTGCTGGTGACGGGGGCGATCGCCTGGTGGTTCATTCGTCATCTGCGGCGTGCGCCTACGCCGACTAGCGTCTGGTGTCTAGCTGTGGTGGGTGTGATTGGCGCTCACAGCATGGTGGAGTATCCGCTCTGGTACACCTATTTCCTGATTCCTTTTGGCTTGTGCATGGGGATTGCTGATGCAGAGGATGAGAGCCTGCGGGTAGTACGAATTCCGCGCTGGGTAGGGGCGGCGATTTCCGTTGTTGGTTTGGGCGTGCTGACATGGATCGCGCATGATTGGTTTGCAGTGCGTGAAGCCTATGTGCGGCTGGGCTCAGAAGAGCCGAATACTTCAATGGCGACGCGCGAGGCGGCGCGCGCCGAACTCGACAGGGTTTCGCGTTTCTCGGTGTTCGCGCTGCATGCGGAGAGCTTGCGGCTGCAGAGCTGGCATCCGGATGAGCCGGGTGCGGCGCAGATCGCTGAGCGTTGTGACGCGCATTGGCACTACAAACCGGGCTGGTACATGATGATGCGCTGCGGCGAAGCTTATGCGCTGACGCAGAATACTGCTTCGCTGGATCGTTTGGCGGTGGCTTTGTGTGATGGTTTTTCCTATCACCGCCCGGCCTTGCGCGAATGGGCTCAGGGCTTTGATGCGCAGGACTTGCCAGGGCTGAAACTTGCCGGGCGCAGCTGTCTTTGATCGCTGACTATTTTCCATAGGTTTGATATTCGCGACTTTTCTGGTTGCGATTGAGTCCTGTCTGACGCTCGTTTCCCCGTATCGCCTTCATTCCGGCCTGGAATGAAGGGCGGGTGCGCGGGCTGACGGTATACTGCGCGCTTCCCTTCGCGTGACCGGCTTTTGCCGGGATCTCTTCCGGCATGAAACTCCTGCTTGTAATTCCGACTGTGCATGGCGGTGGCGCAGAGCAGGTGGCTGCAATCTTGGCGCGTGAATGGTCTCGCGTGCACCAGTTGCGGGTCGTAGCCTGGCATGTGGGGGCAGAGCGTTTCGATTTCGGGGTTCCGATCGAGGACCTGCGGCTTCCGGCGCAGAACGGTTTGCTGGCGAAGTTGCGAGCCTTTCGGTTGCGCGTGCAGGCGATTGCCGAGATCGAACACGGCTGGCAAGCGGACGCAGTACTGGCGTTCATGGATGAGGCCGGATTGGCCTGTACGCTGGCTGCCTTGCAAGGGGGCTGGTGCCAGCGCCTGATCGTGAGCATGCATCACAACCCTCTGTGGTTGGGGCGCGCGCGCCGCGTGTTGATGGCTTGTTGCTATCGGTGGCCGGCTGCGGTGGTCGGCGTGTCGCAAGGCGTCAAAGTCGAGATGGCGCGCAGCATGCGGCTGCCGCTTGAGTGTTTGCACAGCATTCCCAATCCGCTGGCCGTAACAGCGCCTGAATATGTGCTGGCACACAGTGCGATGGCGGATAGCTTTGACACTGGATTTACGCTCTTTGCCGGTCGCCTGGATCGTCATACCAAGGGGCTGGATATCCTGTTGGCGGCTCACGCAGCGCTGCCACGTTCGCGGCCGCCATTGCTGATTGTTGGCGATGGACCTGATCGGGACTGGCTGGCGGCAGAGATCGTCCGGCAGGGTTTGCAGGATGTGCATTGCATGGGGTGGCAGGCGGACTTGCAGCCCTTCTATCGTCGCGCGGGTTTGCTGGTGGTGAGTTCGCGTTTTGAAGGCTGGTCCAATGTTCTGATGGAAGCCATGGGGGCGGGCTGCCCTGTGGTGTCGACGGATTGCCCTTACGGTCCGGCCGAGATTCTCGGGTCGGCGTTTCACGCTCAGTTGAGCCCGGTTGAGGATGTGCCTGCGTTGTCGGCGAATATGGCGCGCATGCTGGCCTTACCGGAAGCTGAGCGGAAAGCGCTTGGCGAAGCCCTGCGCGAGCGCGCATTGACGTTTGCCGCGCCGCTTGTCGCACAGCGCTGGATCGAGTTGGTGCGTAGCCTGCCGGGAGTCGTGCGATGAGTCTGCGCGCTTCGGCCGCCTATATCGCGACACGTATCGCGTCAGGCGCTCTGGCGATGCTGACCCTGGCGCTGGTGGTGCGCGGGTTGGGGCCCGAGCGGTATGGGCAGCTGACCCTGGCACTGGCTGCTGCGGCTGCCGTGACGTTGGTGTTGTTCAATCCGATCAATGCGAGCCTGGCACGGTTTTACGCTGAGGCAGATCGACGCGAGGCCTTGTTACGACTGCTGCGGCGAACAATGCTGGGCATGGGGCTATTGCTGGTCTGCGTGGCGTGGGGGCTGGACGTGCTTGGCCACTCGCCGTTTGCGCCCTGGCTGCTGTTGCTGGCGGCCTGTATGGCGCTCGCGCAGGGCATGTTCGATTTTTCCGGCCAGTACCTGGCAGCCGCCCAGCGTAGCGCCCGTTACTCGCTGCAGTTCGTGAGCAAGGCCTTGATGGCTTGCGTGTTCTGCGTGCTCGCCTTGCAGATCGCAGGCGGTGCTCAGGCCGTGCTGGTGGCCATGACGATGGCTTTTCTGTTGGCGGCCTTGCTGGCAGGGGACGTTTGGCGGCCGGCCGCGAACGCACCCGACATTTCAGGCAATCCCGTCTTGAGACGTGATTTGCTGGCCTTTGGCGGCCCGCTGCTGCTGACTTCCTTGCTGGGTTACCTCCTTTTGTGGGGGGACCGCTATGTGCTGGAGCGCCTGGTGCCGCTGGCCGAACTGGGCCGCTACAGCGCGGTGATGGATCTGGCCCAGCAAACGCTGGGGCTGATCTTCAGCGGTTTGTGTACTGCCTGGTATCCGCGTCTGGTACAGGCCTGGGGGCGTGGCGAGGGCAGCGAGGTGCAAAGGCTTTATGAGCGTTACGGTGCGCTCGGTCTGGCCATCAGCCTGCCGGCAGGGCTTGGCTTTGCCATGATTCTGCCGGATGTGCTGCCGCTCTTGTACGGCGAGGCTTTTACCAGCCTGCCGCCAGCGCTGTTGGTGCTGGTGAGCGCCGCGGCGGTGATGGCCGGGGTGAAGGCCTACTACTGTGATCAGCCGCTGCTGCTGGCCAAGCGCGTGTGGTGGCACGCCGCTAGCATCGGATTGTCGGCAGGAGGCGGACTTGTGCTGGCCTGGCTGCTGGTGCCCGAAATGGGTACGCCTGGCGCTGCACTGGGTTTGCTGCTGGGCCAGTGTGCCGGGGCTGTGGTGAGTCTGTGGGCCGGGCGCGGGGTTTTACGGCCGCGTATTCCTTTTGGATTGTGCTGGCCTCCTCTGTGTGCGGCAATCCTGATGGGAGGGCTGTTGTGGATATGGCCGGCGGCGGGCTGGTTGGCCGTGCTGAGCAAGATCATGGCGGCGGCGGGCGTATATGGTGGCGCGATGTTGATGACTGATTTCGATGGAGTGCGCGGCCGCTGGCGGCGCAGGTTGGCATGAAGATTGTGCTGTTCGCGAATACGGACTGGTTCCTCTACAACTTCAAGCTCTCACTGGCAAAGGCTCTGCGCGCGCGGGGTGATGAGGTCTTGCTACTTTCGCCCCCCGGGGATTACGGCCCGCGTTTGCGGGATCTCGGTTTTCGCTGGGAGCCACTGCCTGTTTCGCGTAGTGGCGTGAATCCGCTGGCCGAGCTGGCCGTGATCCGCCGGATTGCCCGCTTGTATCGCGAGGAGAAGCCTGATCTGGTGCATCACTTCACGATCAAGTGCGTGATCTATGGCAGTTTCGCAGCACGTCAGGCAGGAATAGCGGGCATCGTCAATTCGGTGACTGGCCTGGGCTTTGCGCTGTTGGCGGATGCGCTCAAAGCGCGTTTGATCCGGCCGGTGGTGCTTGGCCTTTATCGCCTGGCCCTGCGCGGCACGCAGGTGGTATTCCAGAATCGGGACAATCGCGACACCCTCGCCAGCTACGGCGTACTGGCGAACAGTGGTGTGCAGGTGATTGCCGGTGACGGCATAGATACGGCCCACTTTGCTCCTGCTCCCCGAGTGCCTCAACAGGCTACGGTGTTGATGATGGCCCGCCTGCTGCATTCCAAAGGGATTGCCGATTTTGTCGCAGCGGCGCAGCGGGTGCGCCAAGTGCGGCCGGATGTTCGCTTTCTGTTGGCGGGGGCTCCGGATCCGGGCAATCCGGAGAGTGTGACGGAGGCCGAGCTGACGAGCTGGCGAGCGAGCGCTGCAGTGGAGTTTCTGGGCCAGCGCAGCGATGTGCTGGCCCTGAACCAGTCTGCGAGCATTGTGGTGCTGGCCAGCACGCAGGGCGAAGGCATTCCGCGCGCCTTGCTGGAAGGCGCAGCCTGTGGCGTGCCCATGGTGGCGACAGATGTGCCAGGCTGCCGCGATGTAGTTGTGGACGACGAAACCGGGTATCTAGTCCCTCCCTCCGAAGGCGAGCGGCTGGCTGAGGCCTTGCTCGATTTGCTGCAGGACGAGGCGAAACGCCGTCGCATGGGCGAAGCGGCGCGTCGGCATGTGGAAGCGAACTTTTCAGATCAGGTGGTGATCGCCCAGACCCTGGCGGTGTACGCCCGTGCAGGCGGGAGGGCGAGCGCATGAGCCTAGTCGTGATCCTCACGGCCTTTGTGCTGACGGCGCTGGGCTGCCGTTTTCTGGCGCAGCATGCCGCGCGTTTGCGCCTGATCGATATGCCAGACGCGCGCAAGCAGCATGGCGCACCGATACCCGTAGTGGGGGGGCTGGCCGTTCTGATCGGTTTTGTGCTGGCTTGTGCTTTGGCGGGGCTGCTGGGCGTTCTGACCGAGGTGGCCGGGCCGTTGTTGCTGATGCTGGTGATCGGTCTTGTAGATGACGCGCGCAATCTCTCGGCGCGTTTCAAGCTCCTGTGCCAGATCGTGGCGGCGGGCTGGCTGGTGTATGCCAGCGGGGCCGCACTCTACGCGATGCCACTGCCTTTCCTGGCCGGTCACCTGGATCTGGGTTGGGCCGCCAAGCCGCTGACGGTGCTGATGATCGTGGCGGTGCTCAATGCGATCAATATGATTGACGGACTAGACGGGCTTGCCGGCGGCTGTCTCTCCATCGCCTCCCTGGCTCTGGCGCTTGCCGCGCAGGCGGCTGGCCGACCGGAGCTGGCGCAAGTAGCGGCAATCCTGTGCGCAGGGATGCTGGGTTTTCTGCTGTGGAATGCACGCTGGCCCTGGCAGGCGCGAGCCAAGGTCTTCCTGGGGGATGCAGGCGCACTGGCGATCGGCATGCTGCTGTGCTGGCTGATTCTGAAGCTCTCGCTGTCCTGGCAGGGCTTTGCGGTGCAGCGCGTGCCTTTGACGGTGGTGCTGGCCCCGGTGGCGGTGCCGGTCATCGACTTGTTCGTGGTGGCTTTCTGGCGCGCGGCCGAGGGCCGCAACCCCATGCAGGCCGATCGTGGTCACTCTCACCATTTGTTGCTGGAAATGGGCCTTTCGACAGTCGGAGCGGTGCGCCTGCTGTGGCTCGCAGCAGCTCTGATTGCGCTGACGACTTTCGCAGCCTGGCGCGCAGGTGTGCAGGAGGGGCGATTGCTCGGGGTCCTGCTGGCCGGCTCGCTTGCCTATCTGGTGTGGTTCAGGGTGAGCTGGTTGAAAGTGCGAAAGAACACAGGTGCCTCTGCCTCTAGTCGCGAGCATTCGCTGCCAGAGGCTAGGCCCGCTGGTATACCGCGACGGGTGTTGTTCGTCACCAGTGGTCTCGGTGTCGGCGGTGCCGAGCGTGCGCTGGAGCGCCTGTTGCCCGGTTTGCAGGCGCAGGGCTTGAGTGTGGCAGTGGTGTCGCTGCGTGAGCCGCAAGCGGTGGGGCAAAGTCTTCGGGCATTGGGCGTCGAAGTATTTGAATTGGGCATGGCGCCCTCGCGCCCGACGCCAATGGGGCTGTGGCGCTTATGGGGTGTCGTGCGCACGTTCCGGCCGGATGTGATTCAGGGCTGGATGTATCACGGCAACCTTGCTGCGCAGGTTGCGCGCCTGGCTGTGCCGCGTGCGGCTGTGGTGCTCGCCATCCATCAGACGCTGGCACGCCCGGAACTGGAAAGCCTGGCGACACGTGCGGTGATCCGCTGCGATGCGCTGCTGTCACGCTTTGCAGCGAAGATCTTGTACGTTGCTCAGGCAGCCGTGGCGCAGCATGAGGCAGCGGGGTATGCGCAGCGCGCCCTGGTGCTGCCGAATGCTCTGGACACTGCCTTGTTCCGGCCAGACGCTGTCGCGCGCGCTGCGAGCCGGGCAATGCTCGGCGTGCAGGATGATGAGTTGCTGATCGCCATGATCGGCCGCCTGCATCCGGCCAAGAATCACGCTGGTTTTCTGCGCGCCGCAGCGCTGGTGGCGGAGGCCTGGCCGGCGGCCCGCTTTCTGTGTGCCGGGCTGGGCGTGACTCCAGACCATCCGGCGCTCGCAGCACAGGTGGAGCAAGCCGTTTTGCAGGGCAAGGTTTTCCTGCTTGGACCGCGCGAGGATGTGCCCGCTTTGCTGGCTGGGTGCGATCTGAGTGTGCTCAGCTCGATCCAGGAGGCGCTTCCGAATGCCGTTGCAGAAGCCATGAGTTGTGGCTTGCCTTGCGTGGTGACGAATGTGGGCGATGCAGGGCGCATGATCGGTGATACCGGCTGGTTGATCGAACCCGGTGATGATGAGTTGCTTGCGCATGCGATCGAGTTGGCGCTTGGAGAGGGCCTGCCCGCTTTGCAGGCGCGCGGTCAGGCGGCACGCCAGCGAATCGAGCAGAGTTTTGCTGTCGACGCGGTTGCGGCAAGCTATGCGCAGATGTACCGCAGCTTCTAAGAGCGCTACGGATTTCCTTGAAATGCAAACGGGGCGCCGCAGCGCCCCGTTTTCTTGAACTGGCCGAGTTTATTTCTGTTTCACGCAATCCACGCAATAGTGGATCTGGCCATCGCGCTGCTCCTTCACGAGCCCGTGGCAATCGCTCTCGAAGCCGGGGAAGCGCTCGTTGAATTCGCGCACAAACTTCAGGTAATCGACGATGGTCTTGTTGAAGACTTCACCCGGAATCAGCAGTGGAATGCCCGGCGGGTAGGGTGTCAGCATTATCGCGGTGACGCGGCCTTCCAGTTTGTCGATGGCGACGCGTTCGATCTCGCGGTGCGCCATCATGGACCAGGCGTCAGTCGGACGCATTGCCGGCACCATGTCCGACAGATACATTTCGGTGGTGAGACGGGCCACGTCGCGCGCCTTGTATACGTCATGGATCTGCTGGCACAGATCACGCAGGCCATGCCGTTCATAGCGCGGATTCTTGGCGATGAACTCTGGCATCACCCGCCACAGCGGCTGATTCTGGTCGTAGGCATCCTTGAACTGCTGCAGTTCGGTCACTAGCGTGTTCCAGCGGCCCTTGGTGATGCCGATGGTGAACATGATGAAGAAGCTGTAGAGGCCGCACTTCTCGACGATGATGCCGTGCTCGGCCAGATACTTGGTGAGTACGGCGGCGGGGATGCCAGCTTCTGCGAAGTCGCCATCCACATCGAGCCCCGGGGTGATGATGGTGGCCTTGATCGGGTCGAGCATGTTGAAGCCTTCGGCCAGATTGCCGAAGCCGTGCCATCGATCATTGGCCTTGAGCATCCAGTCTTCGCGCTCGCCCATGCCTTCTTCGGCGAGGTAGTCCGGGCCCCACACCTTGAACCACCAGTCGGCACCCCATTCCTCGTCCACCTTGCGCATGGCGCGGCGGAATTCCATGGCTTCGGCGATCGACTCCTCGACCAGTGCCGGGCCGCCGGGGGCATCCATCATCTCCGCCGCCACATCGCAGGAGGCGATGATCGAGTACTGCGGGCTGGTGGAGGTGTGCATCAGGTAGGCTTCGTTGAAGAGGTCTTTATCCAGCTTGCGGCTCTCTGAATCCTGCACCAGGATCTGCGAGGCTTGCGAAAGGCCAGCCAGCAGCTTGTGGGTCGACTGGGTGGAGAACACCATCGACTCCTTGCAGCGCGGACGATCTTCGCCGATGGCGTGGTAGTCGCCATAGAAATCATGGAAGGCGGCGTGCGGCAGCCAGGCTTCGTCGAAGTGCAGGGTGTCGATCTTGCCGTCGAGTTCTTCCTTGATCTCTTCGACGTTGTACAGCACGCCGTCATAGGTGCTCTGGGTGATGGTGAGCACGCGCGGCTTGGCATTCTTGTCGAGCGCGAAGGGGTTCTTGGCGATCTTCTTCTGGATGTTTTCCCACTTGAACTCGCTCTTCGGGATCGGCCCGATGATGCCGTAGTGGTTGCGCGTGGGCATCAGGAATACCGGAATTGCGCCGGTCATGATGATCGAGTGGAGGATGGATTTGTGGCAGTTGCGGTCGACGACCACGATGTCGCCCGGCGCAACGGTCGAGTTCCAGACGATCTTGTTGGAAGTCGATGTCCCGTTGGTAACGAAGAACAGGTGGTCAGCGTGGAAAATGCGTGCGGCATTGCGTTCCGAGGCGGCCACCGGACCGGTGTGATCTAGCAGCTGGCCGAGTTCCTCCACTGCATTGCACACGTCAGCGCGCAGCATGTTCTCGCCGAAGAATTGGTGGAACATCTGGCCCACCGGGCTCTTCAGGAAGGCCACACCGCCGGAGTGGCCGGGGCAGTGCCAGGAATAGGAGCCGTCAGCCGCGTAATGGGTCAGGGCGCGGAAGAAGGGCGGGGCGAGCGAATCGAGATAGGCCTTGGCTTCGCGTTGCACGTAGCGCGCGATGAATTCAGGTGTGTCCTCGAACATGTGGATGAAGCCGTGCAGTTCGCGCAGTACATCGTTCGGGATGTGGCGCGAGGTACGCGTCTCGCCGTGCAGGAAGATCGGGATATCGGCGTTGCGAAAGCGGATTTCTTCGACGAAAGCACGCAACTCAGCGATGGTCTCGTCGGCCTCTTCGGAGGTGAATTCTTCGTCGTCGATCGACAGGATGAAGCCTGAGGCACGGCTCTGCTGCTGGGCAAAGGAGGAGAGGTCACCATAGCTGGTGACACCCACAACCTCCATGCCCTCGGCCTCGATGGCCTTGGCGAGAGCTCGGATGCCGAAACCCGAGGTGTTTTCCGAGCGAAAGTCCTCGTCGATGATGATGATCGGGAAGTGGAAGCGCATGGCATTTCCTGTCTGGCTGGTGGCTGCTGAAGGAGCAGCCGCTGCCTTCATGTTAGGGCAGCAGGGTTACGGAATGGGTTTGGCAAGTACAAGGGGCCGCCAAGCATCAGCTTGCGGCCCCGTGAGCGTGTAGTCGGCGCTGGTCGATAGGCGTCAGATTTTCGGCAAGGTCACACCGACCTGTCCCTGGTACTTGCCGCCACGATCCTTGTACGAGGTTTCGCAGATCTCGTCGGATTCGAAGAACAGCACCTGGGCGCAGCCTTCACCCGCGTAAATCTTGGCGGGCAGCGGCGTGGTGTTGGAGAACTCAAGCGTCACGTAGCCTTCCCATTCCGGCTCGAAAGGGGTGACGTTCACGATGATGCCGCAGCGGGCATAGGTGCTCTTGCCCAGACACACGGTGAGCACCGAGCGTGGGATGCGGAAATATTCAACGGTGCGTGCCAGCGCGAAGGAGTTCGGCGGAATCACGCAGTAACCCTTGCCGGAAACTTCCACGAAGGAATTCAGATCGAAGTTCTTCGGATCAACGATGGTCGAGTTGATGTTGGTGAAGACCTTGAATTCGTCAGCGCAGCGAATGTCGTAACCGTAGCTCGATGCGCCATAGGAGACGATTTTCTCCCCGTTGGCTTCGCGCACCAGTTGCGGCTCGAAGGGCTCGATCATGCCGTGTTGCTCGGCCATGCGGCGGATCCACTTGTCTGACTTGATGCTCACGATGCTTCGTCCGGCTGGATTAAGAGCGCGAATTCTAAGGTTTATCGCAGAAATTGGGTGGATTTTGCTTGACGAAGGCCTGAGGCCGGATGCCCGGGCTATTTCTGCTCTTGCAGCCAGGCCAGCAACTCGGCGATTTCGGCCTGGCCCGGCGTGCTCAAAAGCCGCATCTTGGTGCCGGGGAGATCTTTCTTCGGGTTGGCGAGAAAGCGCGCGAGGCGCTCTGGCGACCATACGATGCCGGCATTGCGCAAGGCTTCCGAATAGTTGTAATTGGGCTGACCTGCTGCGGCCTTGCCGAGTACCCCGGCTAGACTGGGGCCGCGTTTGTTCTTGCCGGGCGTGACGGTGTGGCAGTCCGCGCACAGGTCTTCAAATACGGCCCGGCCTTCGCTGGCGTTGGCGGCAAGCGCCGAGTGGCTGGCCGCCAACAGTCCGGCAGCCAGCGCCCATCTTGCGAGGTGCTCGTTCAATCCTTGTTCACCACGATGGTGGGGAATTTCAGGCGCATGTCGCGCTGTTTCTCGGCAATGCTCACCGCCACCTTGCGGGCAATCGTGCGGTAGGCGTCGGCAATAGCGCTTTCCGGCTCGGCTGCCACGGTAGGGGAGCCTGCATCGGTCTGGCTGCGGATCTTGATATCCAAAGGCAGCGCCCCGAGGAATGGTACTTCGTAGTCGGCACACATGGCCTCGCCGCCGCCGGCGCCAAAGATGTGTTCGGCGTGGCCGCAGTTCGAGCACACATGGATGCTCATGTTTTCGACGATGCCGAGGATCGGGATGCCGACCTTCTCGAACATCTTGAGGCCTTTGCGCGCATCGAGCAGTGCGATGTCTTGAGGCGTGGTCACGATTACCGCACCCGTCACCGGTACTGTCTGGGCAAGCGTCAGCTGGATGTCGCCAGTGCCGGGCGGCATGTCGATCACGAGATAGTCGAGATCATTCCAGCGGGTATCGAAGAGCAGTTGGCGCAGGGCCTGCGTAACCATCGGGCCTCGCCACACCATGGGCTGTTCGGGATCAATCAGGAAACCGATGGAGTTGGCTTGCAGGCCATGCGCTTCGAGCGGGCGCATGGTTTTGCCATCGTCTGACTCGGGCTGAGCCTCGGCGATGCCCAGCATCTGCGGCTGGCTCGGGCCATAGATGTCTGCATCCAGAATGCCGACGCGTGCGCCTTCCTGTGCCAGCGCCAACGCCAGATTGACGGTGGTTGTGCTCTTGCCTACGCCACCCTTGCCTGAGGAAATCGCGATGATGTTCTTAACGCCGGGCAGCAGAGCTACATTGCCCTGCACCTTGTGGGCGATCACTTTCGAGCTGATGATGGCTTGCGCTGAGCGGACGCCGGGCAGGGCGGTGGCGACTGTTTCAAGCTGGGCTGCGATGGCAGCAAACTGACTGGCCGCCGGGTAGCCCAGTTCCACCACGATTTCGGCGCGCTCGCCGCTCAGTCGGGTGGACTTGATTGCTTTGGCTGCAGCGTAAGACTTGCCTGTGTTGGGGTCGATCAACTCACCCAGAGTGGCAAGAAGGCTGGCTTCAGTGGTGCTCATAATGGTTTTTGGGAGAATAGTTGAGAGTTTCACTCAAGTTTACCATGCGTGCAGGCCGCTTGATCCATCCAAGGGGGCCGGTTACCGTGCGGGCTGACGAGTCCTGAAGTACCCTGACCATGCATATTCGCCCATTCAATCTTGCTGACGAAGCTGCCGTGATTTCCCTGTGGCAGATCTGTGGTCTCACACGGCCGTGGAACGATCCTAGACTGGATATCGTCCGCAAGCTCACCGTGCAGCCGGAACTGTTTCTGGTGGGCGAAATGGATGGAATGGTCGTGGCCAGCGTGATGGCTGGCTATGATGGACATCGAGGTTGGGTGAATTATCTTGGTGTGGCGCCGGCGCAGCGGGGGCGGGGTTTTGCCCGGGCGCTGATGATACGGGTGGAGGAGTTGCTTACGGCACGTGGCTGCCCAAAGCTCAACTTGCAGGTGCGCCAGGATAACGAGGTGGCTCTAGGTTTTTATGCGGCTATCGGTTACGGCCAGGATGCGGCTTTGAGCCTGGGCAAACGCTTGATCCAAGACTGACTATCTGGAGGGGATTTCATGCACGGAAAATTGTGGACGATCTTGGTTGGACTCGTTGTACTGGCCGGCTGTGCTTCGGCACCGCCAGCGGACCGTTTCGTAGCCTCTGTAGATGGTCAGGAAGTGACCGATACCCACTACAAGCTGGTGTGGCGTCGCTGCGTAGAGGGCATGGTGTGGGATGGCAAGACCTGCAGTGGCAGCGCGCTGGAGTTTGCCTATCCCGATGCGCTTTCGCGGGCGCGCGTGGAGGCCGGCGCGGGCGCCAAGGCCTGGCGGATTCCGACCGTGCAGCAGTTGGGGCATCTGGCCGATCGCCGTTTCAGCAAACCGGCTATCGACAGCAGCATGTTTCCGGCAACTCCGACAAAATGGTTCTGGACCGACAGTGATCTGCATCCCGCCGATTACGATCCTTTCCAGCCGCAGGATATCTGGGTGGTGGATTTTGCGAGCGGGCGCAGTGGCATGACCAAGTCGGATGATCGCCTGCCGCTGCGACTGGTGCGCGTGATCAAGTAGTTAGCGGGGACAAAGCCGGGCGCGCGGCTGTGCGCCCGGGCTACAATTACGGTCTTCCCCTGCAATTTACGTGCATCAGACCAATATGACCCGCAAGATCTTCGTTACCAACGCCCTGCCGTATGCCAACGGCGATATCCACCTCGGCCACCTTGTCGGCTACGTTCAGGCCGATATCTGGGTGCGCTTCCAGCGCATGCTGGGCAACGAAGTGCATTACGTGTGTGCCGACGATACCCACGGCGCGCCGGTGATGCTGCGGGCCGAGAAGGAGGGCATCAGCCCTGAGGCGCTGGTCGAGCGGGTGCGCGGCGAACATCTGCGCGACTTCACCGATTTCGGTGTGGCCTTCGACAACTACCACTCGACCCACAGCCCGGAAAATCGCGCCTACGCTGAAGACATTTACAAGAAGCTGCGCGCCGCCGGCATGATCGAAACCCGCGCCATCGAGCAATACTACGATCCGGTCAAGAACATGTTCCTGGCCGACCGCTTCATCAAGGGCGAGTGCCCCAAGTGCGCGGCCAAGGATCAGTACGGCGACAGCTGCGAGGTCTGCGGGGCCGCCTATGCGCCGACCGAACTGAAGAATCCGTATTCGGCTGTGTCGGGGGCGACGCCCGAATTGCGTTCCTCCGAGCATTTCTTCTTCCGCCTGTCTGACCCGAAGGCGGTCGAGTTTCTGCGCGAATGGACCCGTGCGACGAATGCCGATGGCTCCCGTCGCATGCCGCCGGAAGCTTCCAACAAGATGCGCGAATGGCTCGGCGAAGCTGGCGAGAATAAGCTCTCGGATTGGGATATCTCGCGCGATGCGCCGTACTTCGGTTTCGAGATTCCGGACGCGCCGGGCAAGTATTTCTACGTCTGGCTGGATGCGCCGATCGGTTATCTGGCTTCGTTCAAAAACTATGCAGACCGCATCGGTCTGGATGTGAGCGACTACATCGATCCGGTCAAGGCCGAGGCGGCTGGTACCGAGATGGTTCACTTCATCGGCAAGGACATCCTCTACTTCCACGCTCTGTTCTGGCCGGCGATGCTGAAGTTCGCCGATTACCGCACGCCGAACTTCCTCAACGTGAACGGTTTCCTGACCGTTGATGGCGCCAAGATGAGCAAGAGCCGCGGCACCTTCATCACTGCCCGCTCCTATCTTGAGCAGAAGCTGAATCCGGAATGGCTGCGCTACTACTACGCCGCCAAGCTCAACTCGAACATCGAGGATCTGGATCTTTCGCTGGACGACTTCGTGGCAAAGGTCAATTCCGATCTGGTCGGCAAGTTCGTGAATATCGCCAGCCGTTGTGCCGGCTTCATCAGCAAGCGCTTCGAAGGCAAGCTGTCGGCGAGCGATGCTGCAGCGCTGGCCCCGTTCGTTGCTGAAGAAACGATTGCGGC
The DNA here is from genome assembly GCF_002855595.1 of Uliginosibacterium sp. TH139. Classification (NCBI taxonomy): domain Bacteria; kingdom Pseudomonadati; phylum Pseudomonadota; class Betaproteobacteria; order Rhodocyclales; family Zoogloeaceae; genus Uliginosibacterium; species Uliginosibacterium sp. TH139. The sequence continues at coordinate 375,867 of NZ_PKRR01000004.1, forward strand.
ACTGACGAAGGCTTTCAACGATCGCGACTACTCCAGCGCGCTGCGTGAAGTGATGCGTCTGGCCGATGTGGCGAATGTGTACGTGAATGACGAGAAACCCTGGGAGCTGGCGAAAGATCCGGCCCAGCTGCAGCGCCTGCACCGCGCCTGCTCGACCGCGCTGAACCAGTTCCGTGCCCTGACGATCATGCTCAAGCCGGTGTTGCCGACGCTGGCCGCGCAGGTCGAAGCCTTCTTCGGCGTGACCGTGTTCAAATGGAGCGATCTGGCCACGCCGCTGCCGGCAGGTCACACCATCAACACCTATGCTCACCTGATGACCCGCATCGAGCGCAAGCAGATCGATGCGCTGATCGAAGCCAACAAGGAAACCCTCGTGACGGAAGTGAAGCAGTCCGAACCGGCGCAGAAGCATGCCCAGCATCAGGCCCATACCGCTCAGACCGAGACGGCACAGGCCGAGGAGTTCGAACCCTTCATCAGTATCGATGACTTTGGCAAAGTTGATCTGCGCATTGCCAAGATCGTCTCCGCAGAGCATGTGGAGGGGGCGGCCAAGTTGCTCAAGCTGCAACTGGATATCGGCGAAGAAAAACCGCGCCAGGTTTTCGCTGGCATCAAGAGTGCCTACGACCCGGCTTTGCTGGTTGGGCGCCTGACCGTGATGGTGGCCAATCTCGCGCCGCGCAAGATGAAATTCGGCATGTCCGAAGGCATGGTGCTGGCAGCATCCGACGACAAAGGTGAAGTGCCCGGTCTCTTCATCCTATCGCCGGATTCGGGCGCCCAGCCTGGCATGCGGGTGAAGTAAGCGATGCAGAGCGCCTCGCGGGGTTTTCGCGTTACGCCGCGTCTCCTGCTGTGGCTGGTGCTGGATCTCGTGGGCATGGTCCTGTTTGCTGGCGGCGCGCTATATCTGGCGGCAGGGCAGGTACTGTTCCTGCGCCTGCCCACGACGCTGATCGAGGCTGCGGTTTTGCTGGTGGCCGGTGGTCTACTGATGCTGGTTGCTGCTGCCAACTTGCTGCGCGAAGGTTTTTCTGGCCGGACGGTTCAAGCACTGGACAAACCGTTGCGTGACTGACTGGTCGTGGCCTTGCGACGGATCTCGCCGGCCTGGGTTTTTGTCTTGCACCTGCGACGGCGTTGAATTTATTCAGTCTGGTTTTGGGCTTGAATTTGCAGAGGAGCGTGGCAGTGATGTCGTTGCACAGGTTCCATCCGAAGCTCCAGGAAGCCATCGAGGGCTACACCAAACACCGCTTTGCCCGTGATCTGTCGGCAGGTTTTACGGTAGGCGTACTGGCCTTGCCGCTGGCGATGGCCTTTGCGATAGCCAGCGGTGTCAGCCCGTCTGCGGGGATCTGGACTGCCATCATTGCTGGTTTCATCATTTCCGCTTTTGGCGGCTCGCTGGTGCAGATCGGTGGTCCCACGGGCGCCTTCATTCCCATTCTGTATGGCATCGTCGCCGCCCATGGGGTGAGCAACATGCTGGCCGCGACTTTCATGGCCGGCATCCTGCTCGTAGTGATGGGGCTTACGCGGATGGGTAACCTGATCCGTTTCATTCCGATCTCGGTCGTGATCGGTTTTACCAATGGTATCGGGGTGGTGCTGGCGCTGTCGCAGGTCAAGGATTTCTTTGGTCTGGGGGGCGGAGCGCTGCCGGCTGAGTTTTTTGCACGGATGCGGGTGCTGGTCGAACTTGCACCAACCGTCAATCCTTATGCTGCAGCGCTGGCCTTGGCAACCGTGGCGCTGAAGGCCGGTTGGGAAATGCTGGCACGACGCTATCCTCGCGTTGGAGCCGTACCGGCTTTGTTGATGGCGCTATTGCTGGGAACTGCGCTTGGAGTCGTGCTGGAATTGCCAGTGGAAACCATTGGCAGCCGTTTCAATGGTATCCCCCAGGGCTTGCCGGCCATTTCATTCCCTTTGCCCGATCTGAGTCGCTTGGGCAGCCTGCTGGCGCCGGCTATCACGATAGCCTTGCTGGGGGCGATCGAGTCTTTGCTCTCTGCGCGTGTGGTCGATTCTCAGGTGGGCGATCGGCATGACCCGAACCAGGAATTGATGGCCCAAGGGCTGGCCAACATTGCTTCGCCATTCTTTGGCGGCATCGCTGCTACGGGCGCGATCGCACGTACTTCGACCAATGTACGTGCCGGTGGCCGTACGCCGGTTGCCGGCATCGTACATGCGCTGACCCTGCTGATCATCGTGCTGGTGGCTGCGCCTCTGGCTGTCTGGGTGCCGATTCCTGTATTGGCGGCAATTGTGGTGGTGACTGCCGTGCGCATGGGGGAGTGGCATGAGTTCGCGCGCTTGCGCCATTTTTCGTGGAACTACCGAATTACCCTGTTGGCCACTTTTCTGCTGACGGTGCTTTTTGATCTGACTGTTGCGGTGGAAATCGGCATGCTGCTGGCGAGCCTGTTCTTCATCTATCGAATGCAGGATCTGACCGTAGCTGAGCCACTTGGCGTGCAATTGCGTCCTGGCCTGCTGGCTTTTGATTTGCGTGGTTCGCTGTTTTTCGGAGCAGTGGCCAAACTGGACGCCCAGCTCGATCCCGCGCGCCTTGATGTTGAAGTGCTGATTCTGAATCTGCGTGAAATCCTCAATATTGATACCTCTGGGGTCGACTGGCTGGAAGGGCTGCAGGAAGCGCTGGAGAAAAAGGGGGCGACACTGGTGCTGTGTGGTCTGGGCAAGCAGCCCCGCTCCATCCTGCAGCGCTCAGGTCTTGCGGCTCAGTTGGGCGTGCATAACCTGTGTGTCGATATCGAAGCGGCCTTGCTGCGGGCACGCGAGATCCAGAATGAGCGGGAGTGAGGCGGCCTTGAGCGCGGATCAGATCGTGGTGGGGCGCCGCCTGCGGGTCAGTGGAACTGTGCAGGGGGTGGGCTTTCGCTGGTTCGTGTGCAGTGTGGCGCGTGAGCTGGGTTTGCAAGGCTGGGTGCGCAATCTGCGCAGTGGTCAGGTTGAGGTGCTGGTTTGGGGCGCGCAGCCTCAGGTTGTGGCGCTGATCCATCATGTGAGTCTGGGGCCGCCGCATGCCCGTGTGGACGCGCTGGAAGTGGAAGACTCGGCAGAGCGCACTGCGGGCTTCGATCAGAGGCCAACTATCTGAGCGATAGGCGGGAGCAATCGAATCCGGGGTTTACCTTCAAGGCAGTGCCAACCATAATCCGCACACCCAAACCCCTCCGGTTTACTCAGGTATGCCGGAGCCATTTTCGAGAGAGGACTCATCATGGCCGTTCTGGTTGCCAAGCAAGCCCCCGATTTCACTGCGACTGCCGTTCTGGGCAACAACGAAATCAAGGACATCACCTTGTCCGCAGTGAACAAGGGCAAGTATGTCGCCTTGTTCTTCTACCCGCTGGACTTCACCTTTGTGTGCCCTTCCGAGCTGATCGCCTTCGATCATCGTCTGGAGGAATTCAAGAAGCGTAATGTGGAAGTTATCGGTGTCTCGATCGACTCCCAGTTCAGCCATCTGGCCTGGAAGAACACTGCGGTCGACAAAGGCGGCATCGGCCAGGTTGGTTACACTCTGGTTGCTGACGTGAAGCACGAAATCGCCAAGGCCTACGATGTTGAATCCGAAGGCGGCGTGGCTTTTCGTGGCACTTTCCTGATCGATAAGAGCGGGGTGGTGCAGCATCAGGTCGTGAACAACCTGCCGCTGGGCCGTGATATCGATGAGCTGCTGCGGGTGATCGATGCCCTGCAATTCACCGAAGAACATGGTGAAGTCTGCCCGGCAGGCTGGAAGAAGGGTTCCAAGGGTATGAACGCTTCGCCGGAAGGCGTAGCCAAGTACCTGGCTGAAAACGCCAAGGCCTTGTAAGCCGGCTTCTTTCGCAGAAACCAGCCCGGTGGCGCGAGCCCCGGGCTTTTTTGTATCTAAAGCTTCCCCTAAGGGTGCCGTTAGCCCTTTGAGCCGCGCGGACTCTGAAGCGCCGGACATTGGGGGAGTGAATAATGAGCATTGCACGCAAGATCACCTTGCTGGTTGTGATTGCCTTGCTGACCTGTGCGGCAGTCATCGCAGTGGCTGTCAGCGGGCTGAGTCGCGTCAAGACGGGCGTGGATGACATCACCGCGACGACCCTGCCGGCCGTGATGGCTGCCGGCGACGTGCGGGCCATGTATCTGAGCCTGCACGCTGCGGCCTACGACCGGGCCTTGATCAGTGATGCCGATGCGGCCAAGACGGCGGATGCCCGCATGGCTGAACTGGCCGAGGGTATCGTCAAACAGATCAATTTCTATACCGAAAAGGCCCATGAGGAGAGCGAGAAGAAGCTCCTCCTTGACGCCAAGACAGGTATTGCAGCCTATATGGCACGTATGAACCAGGTGCAGAATCTGGCCAAGATGGGGGAGCAGCAGATGGCATTGGGCATCATGCAAACTCAGGTCGGGCCTATTCACAAGCAGCTGGCTGAGGCTTTTGAGGCCTTGCTCAAGGCCAAGAAAGAGGAGGCAGACGCGGTTTCTCAGGCGGCCAGCGATGCTTTTTCCAGCACTTTGGCTGCGGTCATCCCGGCGGCATTGGTGGGTTTGCTGGTGATTGGCGTGATGGGCCTCTTCCTTGGCCGCTCAATCGTGCAGCCGCTTGCGGCCATGCAGGCTGCTATCGTGCGGACGGCTGAGGCACTGGACTTTCGGGATAGCATCCCGGTGCGCTCACAGGACGAGATCGGCCGTACGCTGACCGCCTATAACGCGCTGCTGGCCCGCTTGCGTTCGAGCTTCGCCGACGTGCAGCAGGCTACCCGGCGCATGCAGCAGGTGGCGGAGCAGGCCGACAGCACGGCGCAGGACATTGCCCGCAATTCCCGCGTCCAGAGTGACGCCTCCTCCAGCATGGCTTCTGCCATCGAGGAGCTCACAGTGAGCATTTCGATGGTGGCCGGGCAGGCTCAGGAGGCCAGCCAGCATACCCATGCCTCACGTGCGAGCGCTGATCAGGGGGGCGAAGTGATCCTGGCAACGGTGGGTGGCATCCAGAAGATTGCCAGCAGCGTGCAACTGGCTTCTGAGCGCATTGGAACCCTGCGTAACGACAGCGACAGCATCTCCTCGGCGGCCAACATCATCAAGGAAATTGCCGACCAGACCAATCTGCTGGCCCTCAATGCGGCCATCGAAGCTGCCCGCGCCGGTGAGCAAGGGCGCGGTTTTGCGGTGGTCGCTGATGAGGTGCGCAAGCTTGCTGAGCGCACGGCCAATTCCACTCAGGAAATCAGCATTTTGCTGAGCAAGATGAAGGACAGTGCCTTGCTGGCTGTCGACAGCATGGGGCAGGCGGTGCAGGAAGTGGCTGCTGGGGTTGAGAAGGCCCGCATGGCCGGTGAATCCATCCAGACCATTCGAGAGGGCTCAGGAGCGGTCGTTGGCGTAGTCGAGGAAATCACCGAAGCGGTACGTGAGCAAAGCTCGGCAAGCACCGTGATCGCGCAGCAGATCGAGCAGATTGCCCAGATGACCGAGCGTAACTCCAACGCTGCCAACGAAGCGGCAAGTGCGGTGGACCAGATTACCGCCATGAGTCGTGACATTGCCCGCACCCTTGATGCCTACAAGGTGTGAGCTGCGGGGGCTTGCCCCCGTCATGCTCAGTTGGCCAGTGCGGCGCTGACGATTTCCTGTGCCTCGCGCACGATTGTCTGCAGATGTTCGGCGGAGATGAAGCTCTCGGCGTAGATCTTGTAGATGTCTTCCGTGCCGGAGGGGCGTGCGGCGAACCAGCCGTTGGCAGTCGTGACTTTCAGCCCGCCGATGCTGGCACCATTGCCCGGCGCGGTGGTCAGGCGTGCGGTGATCACTTCGCCGGCCAGGATCTGGGCGGCCACCTTGTCGCCGGTGAGTTGCTTGAAGGCCTTCTTCTGGGTTGGCGTAGCGGCCGCATCAATGCGGATGTAATGCGGTGCGCCGTACTGAGCAGTGAGCTCGGCGTAGTGCTCGGCCGGGTTCTTGCCGGTGACTGCCGTGATCTCGGCGGCGAGCAGGCCGAGGATGATGCCGTCCTTGTCGGTGCTCCATACCGTGCCGTCGCGGCGCAGGAAGGAGGCGCCGGCGCTTTCCTCGCCACCAAAGCACAGGCTGCCGTCCTGCAGGCCAGGCGCAAACCACTTGAAGCCGACCGGCACTTCCAGCATCTGACGGCCGAGGCCGGCGACCACGCGGTCGATCATGCTGGAGGACACCAAGGTCTTGCCCACCGCGCAGCTGGCCCACTGCGGGCGGTGCGTCAGCAGATAGCGGATGGCGACAGCCAGGTAGTGGTTGGGGTTCATCAGCCCGCTGGGCGTGACAATGCCGTGGCGGTCTACGTCGGCGTCATTGCCCCAGGCAATGTCGAAGCGATCCTTGAGGCCGACGAGGCTGGCCATCGCGTAGGGGCTGGAGCAGTCCATGCGGATCTTGCCGTCATGATCGAGCGTCATGAAGGCGAAGGCCGGGTCGACCTTAGGATTCACGACTTCAATTGCGATGTCGTAGTGCTCTGCGATGCGCGACCAGTAAGCCACCGCTGCGCCGCCCAGTGGATCGACGCCGATTTTCAGGCCTGCCTTGCGGATCGCCTCCATGTCGATGACATTGCCGAGGTCGGCGATGTAGGTGCTTGCGAAATCCATCTGGGTGATGCAGGCGGCCTTGATCGCCTCGGCGTAAGGAAGGCGCTTCACGTCCGCGTTGCCTGCAGCCATTAGCGCGTTGGCGCGCTGCTCGATCCAGCCAGTCACATCGGTATCGGCCGGGCCGCCATTGGACGGGTTGTACTTGATGCCACCGTCCTGTGGCGGGTTGTGCGAGGGGGTGATGATCAGGCCGTCGGCCAGACCACTGTCGCGCCCCTTGTTGTAAGTCAGGATCGCGTGCGAGATCACCGGGGTGGGCGCAAAGCCGTCGTCCGCCTGCATGCGCACCTGCACGCCGTTGGCGGCCAGCACTTCGATGGCCGAGCACTGGGCCGGGGCGGAGAGGGCATGAGTGTCCTTGCCGATGTAGAGCGGGCCGGTGATGCCCTGCGCCGAGCGGTACTCGCAGGTGGCCTGGGTGATCGCGAGAATGTGAGCCTCGTTGAAGCTGTGCTTGAAGGCGGTGCCACGATGGCCGCTGGTGCCGAAGGCTACGCGCTGCTCTGCGATGCTCACGTCCGGCAGCTCACCATAGGCGGCGAGCAAGGCGGGAATGTCGGTCAGGGCGTCATTCGGGGCGAGCTTGCCGGCGAGAGGGTGGGCCATCGGGAACTCCGTGAAAGGTGAATGCTGCTGATTTTAAGCGAGGCGTTTCAGAGCAGGATTTCTTTTGCCTGAGGATGGCCAAGAAAGTCACGCGGGCTGGCGGTGAAGCCGTAGGCACCGCTCTGGTAGACCACCACTAGATCGCCGGGCAGCGCCAGCGCCAGTTCCATGCGCTCGGCGAGAATGTCCAGCGGCGTGCATAGCGGGCCGACTACCGACACCGTCTCCGTGCGTTCGGGTGCGGCCTTGTTGCCGATGACGACCGGGTAGTTCTTGCGGATCAGCTGGCCGAAATTGCCGGAGGCCGCGAGATGGTGATGGAGTCCGCCGTCGCAGACCAGGAAGGTTTGGCCGCGCGAGACTTTGCGGTCGACCACCCGGCACACATACACGCCGGCTTCGCCGACCAGATAACGCCCCAGCTCGATGACGAGTTCGGCCTGCGGCAATGCGGTTTTGGCGCGCTCCACTAATTGCGCCAGATTCGCGCCGATGGGAGCGAGATCCAGCGGCGTGTCGCCGGGAAAATAGGGAATGCCGAAGCCGCCGCCGAGGTTCAGGGTGCGAACTGGCGCCGGAGCATGTTCGGCCAGACGCAGGGCCAGCTCGAAGCTCAGTTTTTGAGCCTCGACAATCGCTTCGGCGCGCAGATTCTGCGAGCCGGCAAACAGGTGGAAGCCTTCGAAGGCCAGCCCCAGTTCGCCGATACGTTGCAGGAGCTCGGGCACGTTCTCGGCATCCACGCCGAAGGGCTTGGGCCCGCCGCCCATCTTCATGCCGGAGGACTTGAGCTCAAAGTCCGGGTTCACGCGCACAGCCACGCGGGCGGGCAGGCTCAGGCGCTGCGAGATGGCTGCAAGCAGTTCTACTTCGCGGAAGGATTCCACGTTGAGCAGTACGCCGGCACGCACCGCGGCCTCCAGCTCCGCTTCTCGCTTGGCTGGGCCGGCGAAGCTGATCTCGTGGGCGTTTGTGCCGCTGGCAAGCGCCACGGCCAGCTCGCCGCCGGAGGCGACATCGAGTCCATCGACCAGACCGGCTATGTGCGCTACGAGATCGGGCAGCGGGTTGGCCTTGATCGCGTAATGCAGCTTGATCGAGGGCGGCAGGGCAGTACGCAGCTTATCGACCTGTGCGTTGATGACGGCACGGTTGTAGGCATAGAAAGGCGTCTGGCCGACTTCGGCGGCCAGTTGCGTGACGGGTTTGCCGCCGATCACCAGTTCGCCGGCGACGATGGGGAACTGGCTCATGTGGGCGTGGCGGGGTTTGGAGTTCATGCCGATTCTCCGAACAGCCCGGCAAACTCCGCTGACAGCGCCTTGCGGTCGATCTTGCCGTTGGCATTGCGCGGCAGCGGCTCATGGCGGAGCGCGATGTGGGCCGGCAGTTGGTAGGCGGGCAGACGCAGCTTCAGCGCCGCGAGCAGCGCGGCGGTCTCTGCACCGGCGCGGGCCGGGGTGGCGATCAGCACGATGGCCGCTCCCAGCTGGGGATGCGGCACGCCGACGGCCGCGCATTCGCCGACCAGTCCGGTGGCATAGACCTCTTCTTCGACTTCGCCGGGGCTCACGCGGTAGCCGGAGGTCTTGATCATCTCGTCGGTGCGGCCGATGAAGTAGAGGAAGCCTTCTTCGTCGCGGCGCACAGTGTCGCCCGAATACACGGCCATCTCGGGCAGCATCAGGCCATGCGGGCGCAGGTGGGCGGGCAGCGGGCGGAAGCGCTCAGCGGTTTTCTCCATGTCGTTCCAGTAGCCCATCGCGACCAGCGGGCCACGTTGCACCAGCTCGCCCGGCTCGTTGGCTGCGCATTCCGTGCCATCAGGCCTCAGCACCAGCACTTCGTTGTCCGGAATCGCCTTGCCGATGGAGTCCGGCCGGCGGGCGACTTCTGCCGGATCAAGGTAAGTCGCGCGGAAGGCTTCGGTGAGGCCATACATGAGGTAGGGCTGGGTCTGTGGCAGGCGTTCCAGTAAGGAACGGAGCGTGGCTTCAGGCATATGGCCACCAGTGTTGGCGATGTAGCGCAGGTGGCTTGCAATCGATTCCGGCCAGGCCGATTGGGTGAGCTGGATCCACAGAGGCGGTACGGCGGTGAAGCCGGTGATGCGTTCGCGCTCGAGTGCCTTGATCACGTCACGCGGCATCAGGTAATTGAGCAGCACGACACGTGCGCCGGCATGGAAGGCTGTGGTGAGCTGTGAGAAACCGGCATCAAACGACAGGGGCAGGGCGGCGAGCAGGCTGTCGTCCGGGCGGTTGCCGAGGTATTCCGCCACGCTCTTGGCACCGGCCACCAGATTGCGGTGGGAGAGCACCACGCCCTTGGGGCGGCCGGTGCTGCCTGAGGTGTAGAGGATGGCCGCCATGTCCAGCTCAGTGACGGGCGGGTTGAAGCTTCGGCCTGCTTGAAGAACATCGCTCCAGACATGAATCGAGCAGTGCGTTTCGCTTTTGCCAGGCCCGGTGAGGATGATGTGACGGAGGTCGGAGCACTGGGGGAGTACGTGCTGCAAGCCGGCAAGGCGTTCGGGCGAAGTGAGGAGCACGCGCACATTGCAGTCGCGCAGGATGTAGGCGACCTGCTCGGCTTTCAGCAGTGGATTGATCGGTACGAAAACGCCGCCCGCCGCAGTGGTGCCGAAACTTGCGACGACCGTTTCGATGCGCTTGTCGAGCCAGATGCCGACACGCTCGTTGCGGCCAAGCCCCAGAGCTGTCAATCCGCTGGCGACGGCGGAGGTGGCTTGCCACAGGCTTGCGTAATCCAGCGTATGGCTGCCGACGGTGAGCGCTGGTGCGGCCGGACTACGCGCAGCGCTGTTTTCGATCAGATGGTGGAGGAGCCAGGCGTCACGCATGGTTTGAGGTTTCTGGACTGGCCGGGACAGGTTCAGGGCTTATAATGCCGCGCTTTCGTGCTGCAAAACCAAGGATACGATCTTGTCTTCGCTCGATACTACGCGCCGGGAGGTGTTGCAGGTGCTGGAAGAGGTTCTGGGCCTGGGGGGCCGCGCTGCATCCTTCGACGATGCTACGCCGCTGTTGGGCGCTGTCCCCGAACTGGATTCGATGGCAGTGGTAGGCGTGATTGCCGCACTTGAAGAGCACTTCTGTTTTCATCTTGCCGACGATGACATCGACGGCTCGACCTTCGAAACGGTGGGCACGCTAAGCACTTTTGTGGCGAACAAGCTCGGCCGCTGATCGTTCCCTGCGGCAGGGCTCTTGGCCGCTGCCGCAGCTCACCCGGCTTTCGCCGGGGCGGCGCCCAAGCCTTACTTACTCTTGATCATCGTGCCGACACCATGGTCGGTGAGGATCTCAAGCAGCAGGCAGTGTTCCACGCGACCGTCAATGATGTGCACCGAGTGCACGCCGCTGCGCGCTGCGTCCAGCGCGGAGCTGATCTTCGGCAGCATGCCGCCGGAGAGCGTGCCGTCGGCGACCAGGTCGTCAATCTGGCGTGGGGTCAGCCCCGTAAGCAGATTGCCTTCCTTGTCCAGTACGCCCGGGGTGTTGGTCAGCAGCACCAGTTTCTCGGCCTTGAGTACTTCGGCGAGCTTGCCGGCGACCAGATCGGCATTGATGTTGTAGGTTTCACCCGCCGAGCCCACACCGATCGGGGCGATCACCGGGATGAAATCGCCTGAATCGAGGAAGGTGATGATCGAAGGGTCGATCGAGGAAATCTCGCCGACCTGGCCGATATCCAGCATCTCCTCGGGGTTGTCCTTGTTGGGCATCATCAGTTTCTTGGCCCGGATGAACGCGCCATCCGCTCCGGTGAGGCCCACGGCCTTGCCGCCATGTTTGTTGATGAGATTGACGATGTCCTTGTTGACCTGGCCGCCGAGCACCATCTCGACGATGTCCATGGTCTCCGCATCGGTCACCCGCATGCCCTGGATGAACTGGCCTTGCTTACCTACGCGTTTGAGCAGGTCGTCAATCTGTGGGCCGCCACCATGCACCACCACCGGGTTCATACCGACCAGTTTCAGCAGCACCACATCACGCGCGAAGCAGTCCTGCAGCTTGGGGTCGGTCATCGCATTGCCGCCGTACTTGATGACGATGGTCTTGTCGAAGAAGCGTTTGATGTAGGGCAGCGCTTCCGCGAGGATTTCGGCCTTCAGGGCGGGGGCGAGCTGCTTGGTGTCTGCGGACATGGCGATACCTTGGAAGGTGGAGCGAAAGGCAGGATTTTAGCGCATGAAAAAGGCAGAGCCCGGCGGCCCTGCCTTGTTTTTCTGCCACTCGTCCATCTCCGCCACAGGAACAGATCTGCCACCCTGCGGCCACACGATCCGACAGCGACCCGTGCCGGCCTGTTCCGGCAACGCCCCGTTCAGCTGATCATCAGCTTTTTGGCCTGGGTGATGGTCTTGTGCGGCAGCGTGAGCTCCAGTACGCCATCGTTGAATTTCGCGCAGGCTTTGCTTTCATCCAGCGTTACCCCCAGATCGAAGCTGCGGGAAACCTTGCCGAAACTGCGCTCGGTGCGCAATACGCGCTCGCCATCCTTTACTTCGCGTTCGTGCTTGCGTTCAGCGCTGATCGACACCGTGCTGCCTTCGATCTGCACATGGATGTCTTCCTTCTTTACGCCAGGGAGTTCGGCGTGCACGGTGTAGGCATCGTCCTTTTCACGAACGTCAATCTTCATTGACGGCCCATCCATGGCCGTGCCGTATTCAACCGGGCGGACGAAGAAACCGCGGAATAGATCCTCGAAAGGATCAGAACGCATGATGTTTGCCATGATGCTCTCCTTTCCTGACTGGTCACAAAGTGGGGAATTTCCTTCCCCCTCCATTACCAAAATGGGAGTGCCAACGTCGATCATCAAGGGTGCGGAGATCTTTGTGGCGGGAGGTCGCGCTCAGGTTTCCAGGCCAGAGGTTTGACGATGGGGAAGCATCAGGATGGCATCCTGGTTGGTCCAGGAGAAACAGGCGCTGGCGGCTTCTTGCCAGGGTAGCCAGCGCTGGGCGCGATGTTCCGCTGGCGCCAAGCGGACCTCGGAGGGTTGCGGTACACAGACGCTGAAAACGTGTTCGAGATTGTGGTTCACGCCGGGGGCGTAGCGGTGGCGCCATTGCGTCAGAATTTCGAAACGATTGGCCAGATGCCAGTCCTGCAGGGCTGCTGCTTCCACTAGCAAGCCCGTCTCTTCGGCGAGTTCGCGACGTGCTGTTTCACGCAGGCTTTCCGTGCCTTCGCGGCTGCCGGTGACGGATTGCCAATAGCCCGGATGCAGGGCTCGCTCGATGAGCAATACCTGCAGATCCGGTGTGTGGATCACAACCAGAACCGATTCGGGCTGTTTGTAGCCATGGCTCAAGCGTTTACTTCCAGACGGGGAAACTCAGGAAAGTCGCCGATGAGGAGCACCCAGAATCTGATTTTCTGCTCATGCCAGACCTGCACTGCGTCTTCAAGAATTTCGACCAGGGTGTTGAAGCTCTCCGGGTCCGCGGTCTGTAGCGGTTCTGCGCGCTGAAGAGCGAGAACGTAAGTGTTTGCCTCGTCCCAGGACATGTCGCTGAGGCAATCGGCCAGCGCATCCCAGTTGTGGCCGTACCAGTCCGGGAAATGCAGGGCACGGGCCAGCACATGATGGAGCTTAGTGGTGTCCGTAGCGGTCCCCAGGTCAATGCGATAGGTTTTGCCACCTGCGGTATGTGCGGCCTGGAGCATGGTGCGCGCGGAGTCTGCCGAACAGGCGCTAAGGCGGGCGTCAGCCTTGAAGAGCAGCTCGGAAGCCGTCGGAAGTGAGGAGGTGGTTTTCATGGCTGGATGATGCGCTTGAAGCTGCGGTAATGGTCAGCGCTGTAGTAGTACTCGCGCGCTTCGCCGGTCACGATGCGGCGTGCTCCCCGATCACGCGAGCCTGGCGTGGGTACGGTGTATTCGCGGTAGTAAGCGCGTGCCTGGGCGGGCAAGCGGCGTTCGCGGTTCTGGAACACGACGCCATCCTTGCGGTAGGGGAAGGGGCCGCCGCGTTCGATCAGGCGCAGGGTGTCGCGCGCTTCGGGCGGGAGTTCTGACTGGTGGATGCGGGCAATGCTGCCGTCGGCCAGTGTTTCGCGTGCGGCGAGCGGCTGAAGCCCTGAGAGCAGGAGCGCCAGCAGCGCGAGGATGAGGTGTTTGATGAACTTCATGGCCCGAGTTTAGCAGGCAGGCTGGGGCGTGCGGCCTTGTTCAGCGTACCTGCTCGGGCTTGATGCCATTCTTGCGTAGCAGGGCGTGGTAGTAATCCACTAGTGCCGCAAGACGCTTGTTGCCTGGATCCTGGCGGCGTACCCGTTCGATGAAGAGTTTGGCATTGCTGGCGAAGTGATCGTTCCAACCGATGTTTTCGATGTGCTTGAGCAGGGCCAGAGAAGCGTTGAAGGCTACGTTGGTGTTGCCAGGCAGCTTTTCGGCTGCCTCCAGCATCTGGCGTACGGCGCCGTCGTAGTCGCCGCTCTGGGCAAGCTGGGCGCCCTCGGTCATGATGTCGCGGACCTCCGTGCGGATACGCTCGGCGAGCTGGGCACCGAGCTCCGGGCGGCCGAGATCGACCAGCATGTTCTTGATGGCTTCGACAGCGGCGTCGTCTGCCGCATGACGCATGACGTCCATGATGACTTCAGCCGCCATCTCGTCTTGCTTGTTCTCTATGCAGATACGCGCCAGATCCTTTTTTATGCTGACCGAGGCGCCCAGGCGCGGATCGTTGAAACGGATAGCTTCCTCCAGTGCCGCGTTGGCCTTGGCGGTGTCGCCGGTATGGGTGGCGACCATGGCATTGGAAAGTGCCTTGCACAGCGCCGTCTTGGGTTGGCCGCTCATGCTGCGTTCCATGTCACGGACGGTGTTGGCAGCCCCCACTGAGTCTCCAGAGCCGAGCTGAGCCTTGACGAGCAGAACATGGTCTTCCGGGTCGCGAAAGTCCGAGTACTTACCTTTCTCCACGACCGTATTGAGCATCTTGGTGGCGGTGGCCATATCGCCCACCTCCGTTGCCACTTCGCCGAGCTTGCGCAGGCGGCGTACGGTGTGCGGAGAGACTTTTACCGCGTCTTCCAGTACGGCCTTGGCTTCGTGCAGCTTGCCGGTGGCTTCGCGCGTCTTGGCTAGCCAGTCGTAAGCATCCAGATACATCTCGTTCTCGGCCAGCAACTCCTCGAGTTGTTCCTCGGCTTCGTTGTAATGCTTCTGCATGAACAGGGTCTTGGCCAGACCCAGTTTGGCCCACGGGACTGCTTTGGTCTCTAGAACCTTGGTGTAGCAGTCCTGCGCTTCGCTGGCCTGGCCTGCGGAGACATGCAGCTCCGCACGCAGGCGCAGGAAGTCGACAAGATGACCGGGGTGGGCCTCTTCGCCGCGCCGGCAGGAGGCAATGGCCTCGGGAATGTTGCCGGCTTCGATGAGTTTGTAGGTGGGGATGAAAATGTCACGTTTTTCCAGCGCCTTGGCGATGCGACTGAGCAGCTTCTCCGAGGAGAAGGGTTTTAGGATGTAGTCGTTGGGCGCCAGCTCGGCGGCGCTGATCACGCGCTCATGCTGGCTCTCGCCGGTGATCATGAGGAACAAGGTGGCCAGCGGGATCAGATGGTGATGGCGCAGGTCTTCGAGCAGGTGCTGACCATCCTGACCTTCGCCGAGATGATATTCGCACAGGATGATGTCGAAGTTCTGGTCGCGCAGCTTGCGCACCGCTACGCCGGCTGAAACAGCCAGAGCCACCTGGGTGATGCCACACAGTGAAAGCATGTTGCGCAGCTGGGTACGCATGCCGGCGTTGGCTTCAACGATCAGGACCGAAATCTCTTCGATTTTCTGGGGCATGTGGGCTCGCCATGCGGGCGAGAAAGTCGCCCGATCTGCTTGTGCCTACGGCAGGGAGCCGCTTTTCTTTAGGGCAGCGTACTTTCCGGCAGACTTGCAGGAGCAAGGGTTGCGAGCGCAAAGGCGAGCTGGCGGGCGCGTTCGTGCAAGGCATCGTAACGACCGGAGGCTCCGCCATGGCCAGCTTCCATGCTGGTGAGAAAGAGCAGGGGATTGTGGTCGGTCTTCAGCGTACGCAATTTGGCAACGTACTTGGCCGGCTCCCAGATCATCACCTGTGAGTCGTGCAGGCCAGCTTCGATCAGTATCGGCGGATAGGCGCGGGCTTGCAGATTGTCGTAAGGAGAATAGGCCAGCATGCGTCGGTAGTCCGCCCGCCGTTCCGGGTTTCCCCATTCTTCGTATTCGCCTACGGTGAGCGGCAGGCTGGGGTCCAGCATGGTGGTGACGACATCCAGGAAAGGCACTTCGAGGATAGCTGCACCGAAGAGTCCGGGGGCCATGTTGAGTGCGGCACCCACCAGCAGGCCGCCAGCACTGCCGCCGTTGGCGAGGATCTTCCCCTTGCTGGTGAAGCCTTGGGCGATCAGGGTTTCGGCGCAAGCAAGATAATCACTGAAGCTGTTCTTCTTCTCTTCCAGCTTGCCGGCTTCATGCCAGCGTTGGCCGAGGTCGCCGCCGCCGCGGACATGGGCGATCGCAAAGATCCAGCCACGGTCGAGTAGGGACAGGCGTGTTGCCGAAAACCACGGGTCGTTGCTGATGCCGTAAGCGCCATAGCCATCGAGCCACAGTGGGGCACTGCCATCCAGTTGCGTCGCTTTGTGCCATACCAGCGAGATGGGGATTTGCGTGCCATCGGTGGCCATCGCATGAATCCGAGCCGATGCATAGTTGGCCGGATCAAATCCGCTTAGTACTGGCTGGCGCTTGAGAAGGGTTGATTTGCGGCTTGACGGATCGTAGGCGAAGAGCGAATCCGGCGTCGTCAGGGATTCGTAGGTGTAGCGCAGGATAGGGGCGTCCCACTCGGGTAAGTCTTCCAGATCAACGACATAGGCTGGGTCCGAGAAGGCGATCTGGTGGGTTTTTGCACTGGGGAGGTGAGTCAGCGATAGCTGGGGCAGGCCGGCGCAGCGCTCGGAGGCGATGAGCCAGTCCTGATAAAGATCGACGCCTTCAAGGATCACCTCTTCGCGCAAAGCCAGGACTTCTTCCCAGTGTCCATGCCAGCGGGCGAGAGGGGCGCGGAGCAGGCGGAAATTCTGTCCCGCATCATTGCTGCGCAGATAGAGATGATCGCTGTGGTGATCTACTTCGTACTCCACGCCGGCGCGGCGGCGCTGTACCAAGCGCCAGCGGCCCCTGGGCTGGCTGGCCGGCAGGATGCGTGCCTCGCTGGTGGTATGGCTGGTGCTGCTGGCGACGATGAGGCCGCGTGAGCGGGTCTTGAAGACCAGCAGGTTGAAGCGTTCGTCGCGCTCCTCATGGAGTGGGGTAGGGGCTTTGTCTTGCAGATGCTGACGCCACAGGGAGCAGGCGCGCTTGGTTTTTGCATCCTCGGTTACGAAAAACAAGGTGGCACCGTCAGCGTTTTCGTCTTCAGCCCAAGCAAGGCTCACTACTCCCTTGTGGCTGAGGCGCAGGTTGCGACCGCTGACCAAGTCACGCACGCGCAGCCGGTAGGAGCGCTGGCCACGCGTATCTTCAGTCCATGCGAGATAGCGCCCGGATGGTGAGAGCTCATAGTCCCCAACTTCGTAGAAACTCTTGCCTGCCGCTTCGAGGTTCTCGTCGAGCAGGATCTCCTCGGGGGCGTCTTCCCAGCCTGTGCTTGTGATGCGTTTACGTGCATGAACCGGGTACTGCGCGCCCTGAACGGTTCGGCTGTAGTACATCCAGGACCCGAACTTCACCGGTACCGAAAGATCTGCCTCCTGGATCCGGCTCAGCAACTCGGTATACAGCGCTTCCTGTGCGGCTTGCGTTGGTGCCAGCACAGCCTCGGCATAAGCATTCTCTGCGCGCAGGTAGTCCAGTACTTCTTGGCTTTTCACCTTGCGTAGCCAGTGAAACGGGTCAAGGCGTACGTGGCCGTGGGCAAGGAGCTTTTTAGCGCGCTTGGCGGCATTGGGCGGAGTTGGCGAGAGATCGAGTTTGCTCAAGGCGGAGGCGGGTATCAGAAAGTGAGGGGGTAAAAATATAAGGGCCGCCAAGGAAAGTCCTGGCGGCCCTTGCCTGCTAGTCTCGCGGCTGCTTAAGCAGCGCCATCGACCTTCTGAACATTGCGCAAACGGATGTGCAGTTCGCGCAGTTGCTTCTCGTCGACCGGGCTCGGCGCCTGTGTCAGCAGGCACTGGGCGCGCTGGGTCTTCGGGAAGGCGATCACGTCGCGGATCGATTCGGCGCCGGTCATCATGGTGACGATGCGGTCCAGACCGAAGGCCAGACCACCGTGCGGCGGCGCGCCGTACTTCAGCGCGTCGAGCAGGAAGCCGAACTTGAGCTGGGCTTCTTCTTCGCCGATACCGAGCGCTGCGAAGACCTTCTCCTGCACGTCGGCGCGGTGGATACGCACCGAGCCGCCGCCGAGTTCCCAGCCGTTCAGCGCGAGGTCATAGGCCTTGGCCAGACACTTGCCCGGATCTGTGGTGAGCAGGTCCAGATGCTCATCCTTCGGCGAGGTGAAGGGGTGGTGGCAGGCGACCCAGCGCTTGTTCTCTTCGTCGTAGTCGAACATCGGGAAGTCGACCACCCAGGCCGGGGCCCACTTGCGACCATCGACGTGGCCCTTTTCGTGGCCGATCTTGCTGCGCAGGGCGCCCAGTGCGTCGGTGACGATCTTGGTCTTGTCGGCGCCGAAGAAAATCAGGTCGCCGGACTGTGCGCCGGTGCGTTCCATCACCGTCTTCAGCGAGGCTTCAGACAGATTCTTGACGATGGGTGATTGCAGGCCGGTTTCGTTTAGTTGGGTGACGTCATTGACCTTGATGTAGGCCAGACCCTTGGCGCCGTAGATCTTGACGAACTCGGTGTAGCCGTCGATCTCGCCACGCGACAGTGATGCGCCGCCGGGAATGCGCAGGGCTGTGACACGGCAGCTGGGGTCGTTGGCGGCGCCGGCGAACACTTTGAAGGCGACGTCTTTCATGGCATCGGCAACGTCGACCAGTTCCAGCGTCACGCGCAGGTCGGGCTTGTCCGAGCCGTAGCGCGCCATGGCGTCAGCGTAGGTGATGCGCGGGAAGGGATTCGGCAGCTCAACGTCGATGGCATCCTTGAACACGTAACGGATCAGGTCTTCCATGATCGCGGTGATCTCATCTTCCGTGAGGAAGGAGGTTTCCATATCGACCTGGGTGAATTCAGGCTGGCGGTCGGCGCGCAAGTCTTCGTCGCGGAAGCACTTGGTGATCTGGTAGTAGCGGTCGTAGCCGGCCACCATCAAGAGCTGCTTGAAGAGCTGCGGTGATTGCGGCAGGGCGAAGAACTGGCCGTCATGCACGCGGCTCGGCACGAGGTAATCACGTGCGCCTTCCGGCGTGCTCTTGGTGAGCATCGGGGTTTCGATGTCCACGAAACCGGCATCGTCCAGATAGCGACGGAAAGCGCGCGCAGTCTTGTAGCGCAGCATCATGTTGCGCTGCATAGCTGGGCGGCGCAGGTCGATCACACGGTGCGTCAGGCGCACGTTTTCGGACAGGTTTTCGTCATCCAGCGGGAAGGGCGGGGTGACCGAAGTATTCAGCACTTCAAGCTCGTGCGCCAGCACTTCGACTTCGCCGGAGATCAGGTTGGCGTTGGTCGTGCCTTCCGGGCGACGGCGCACCTTGCCGGTCACGCGCAGGCAGAACTCGTTGCGCACGTCTTCAGCGATCTTGAAGGTGTCCGCGCGATCCGGATCGCACACCACTTGCACCAGACCCTCGCGGTCGCGCAGGTCGATGAAGATCACGCCGCCGTGGTCGCGACGACGATGGGCCCAGCCGAAAAGGGTGACGGTCTGGTCAAGCAGGGCGGCGGAAACGAGGCCGCTGTAAGTGGTACGCATTGAAGATCTCCGTGATCCGGTATTTGTGTGTTGTCTTGATTCGGAAGGGCCATCAGCTATCGCTGACGGCGGCTGTTCAGTTTCTGGCTGCGTCCGGGGCAACCGAGCCCATCGAGATGATGAATTTCAGTGCTTCATCGACCGACATCTCAAGCTCTACGACATCTTTTCTGGCCATCATCAGGAAGAAACCAGAGGTCGGATTTGGTGTGGTCGGTACATAAACGCTGACCACTTCGGCTGGAAGATGCTGCTCTAGCTCGCCGCCGGGGGTGCCTGTCTGAAAACCGATTGTCCAGCAGCCCTCGCGTGGATACTGAACCAGCAGCGCCTTGCGAAAAGCCTGGCCGCCAGGGCCTAGCAGTGTGTCCGAGACCTGTTTGACGCTGGAGTAGATCTGCTTGACCACCGGGATGCGGTTGAGAACGCTCTCCCAGGTTCTTACCAGGCGCTGACCGAAGAAATTAGAAGCCACTACCCCAGTAGCGATCACCACCAACAGGGTGATCAAGGTGCCCAAGCCCCACAGCTTGAAGCCAATCAGGTTGTTCGGCTGCCAAGCTTGTGGCAACAGCAGAAGAGACTGGTCCAATGTGCTGACTATCGCACGCAACACCCAGACTGTAATGACCAGCGGTATCCAGACCAGCAGGCCTGTGATCAGGTATTTTTTCATTCAGACGGCGCCGCCTTAGTGGCAGGCACAGCTACCCGCACAGGGCGGGGGAGGTGCATCAGGTGCCGCAGGGCATGCTGCTTCGGATTTGGCTGAGCTGCTGGCGCTGCCTTTGAAGTCTGTGGCGTACCAGCCGCTTCCTTTGAGCTGAAAACCTGCTGCAGTCAGCTGCTTTGTGTAGCTGGCGCTGCCGCAGGCCGGGCAGGCTGCGATCGGCGCATCGCTATGCTTCTGCAGGTGGTCTTTTTGGTGGCCGCAGTCGCCACAACGGTATTCGTAGATGGGCATTTGATTCTCCTCAGCCGCGCATTCTAACGCATTGGCACAACGGGAAAAACCGCCGGCTGATCGTGGTGAGCACGCTAGCGGGCGGTTTTTTTGCTGTAAGGGCTGAAGATCGGGCTTTCAGATCGATCAGAGCGGCACGAAAAGCGCGCTCAAGGCGTCACCAAAGAAAATGGCAAGAATCCCCGCACCGGCGAGATAGGGGCCAAATGGAATGGGTGTTTCACGCCCGTGTCGGGCAAACACCATCAGACAGATTCCGACGCAGGCTCCGACGACCGAGGAAAGCAGTATGACCGCAGGCAAGGCCTTCCATCCCAGAAAGGCACCTATGGCGGCGAGTAGTTTGAAGTCGCCATAGCCCATTCCTTCTTTGCCTGTCACCAGCTTGAACAGCCAGTACACAGACCAGAGGGCGAGGTAGCCCGTCATTGCGCCGATTACGGCTGCATCCAGCGTGACGAATGTCTGGTTTAGGTTGAATAGAAGCCCTCCCCACAAAAGTGGAAGAGTGATGTCATCGGGCAATAGGAAAGTGTCGAGGTCAATGAAAGTCAGGGCGATCAAAGCCCATACCAACAGCAGCCCACCAGCGGTTTGCCAGCCATAACCAAATTTCCATGCGACCGCAGCTGAGAGTGCTGCAGTAAGCGCTTCAATCAATGGGTAGCGAAGACTGATCGCTGCGCGGCAATGGCGACATCGGCCACGCAACAGGATATAACTGATGAGTGGGATGTTTTCGAGGGCGCCGATAAGGTGCCCACAATGCGGGCAGCGAGAACGTGGCGTGGCCAAGCCCAGTTGCTCGCTTTTCGGAGCGGTTTCGCCGCGCATTTCTGCTGCATCAGCCAGCCAACCTGCTTCCAGAATTTTGGGCAAGCGATGAATGACAACATTGAGGAAGCTGCCAACACACAAGCCGACCAAGGTGCAGCAGAAGACCAATATGGCCGGAATAGTCAAGTATTCATTAAGAAGCATAAGTGTATGGGGAAGGGCGGCACTAGACCGCCCTGTTGATTATGAAGGTCAGACCACTTGGCCGAGCTTGAAGATTGGCAGGTACATGGCAACCACCATCCCCCCGATGACGGTACCGAGGAATACGATGATGATTGGTTCCAGCAATTGCGATAGGCCGGCGACCATGTCATCCACTTCACGCTCGAAGAAGTCAGCGACCTTGGCACACATGCTGTCAAGCTGACCGGATTCTTCGCCAATTGAAACCATCTGAACAACCATGGCCGGGAAGACTTGCGCCCCCTGCATGGCAACAGTAAGGCTGGTGCCGGTGGAAACCTCGTTCTGGATGTTTTTTGTTGCGACCTTGTAAATATGATTACCCGCAGCGCCGGCGACAGAGTCCAGCGCTTCAACCAGCGGAACGCCAGCAGCAAACATTGTGGAAAGCGTACGCGTCCAGCGTGCGATGGTGGCCTTGCGTAGGATGTCACCAATGACTGGAATCTGAAGGCTCATCCTGTCCACCCAAGCTTGCATTGCAAGGGATCGCTTGTATGTAGAAGCTATGCCGATTACTGCTGCGATCAATGCCAATAAAATCAGAAAGCCGTTGGCTACAAAGAAATCTGAAAGAGCCATGACAAACAACGTAGGAGCAGGTAAGTCTGCTCCGAAGCTTGTAAACACTTTTTTGAACTCCGGAATCACGAAGATCATCATGACCGCAGTTACTGCACCGGCAACGACCATTACCGAAATCGGGTAAAAAAGTGCCGCCTTGATTTTGCTCTTGATGGCCAGCATTTTTTCCTGGTAGATCGCTATGCGGTCTAGAAGGTTTTCCAATGCACCTGACTGCTCGCCTGCCGCCACCAGATTGCAATACAGCGCATCGAAGTGCTGAGGATGTTTGCGCAGAGAATTGGCCAGACTTGTGCCCGTCTCGACTTCACTGCGGATGTCATTGAGTAGGCGACCCAGCGCGGCATTGCTGGTGCCCTTGATAGCGATGTCGAAGGACTGAAGAAGAGGCACGCCGGCGCGCATCATTGTTGCGAGCTGGCGAGTGAAGATTGCGATGTCCTTATCCTTGACCTTGGCGCCACGGCCAAAGGAGCGTTTCTTGACCTTGGTAACCGAGATGCCTTGACGTCGAAGGGTTGCTTGGACCACGTTTGCAGTTTGGGCGCGAAGCTCTCCGCGCACAATTTTTCCTGCTTTGTCCTTGCCTTCCCAAGTGAATAGGTTCTCTTGCTGGGAAGCGCTTGCTGGGCGGCGTACGGTGCGGGTTGCAGTGGCCATGGTGTTTTCCGTGGATTACTCGTTGGTTGTGGCGAGCACTTCAGTGAGTGAGGTGAGGCCTTGCTTGACCTTGCGCAAGCCTGATTGGCGCAGATCGCTTACGCCCTCAACCTGTGCCTGGGCGGCTACATCCATAGAGTTGCCGCCGGTCATGATGATGTGCTGGATTTCTTCAGTGATGGGCATAACCTGATAGATGCCGACGCGACCCTTGTAGCCAGAGCCTTTGCAGCGATCACAGCCAACAGGACCGTAAGGCTGCCAGCTGCCATCCAGATCGGCTTCGCCAAAGCCAGCCTGGACAAGCGCTTCGATGGGAATGTCGATCGGTTTCTTGCAGGAGCAGAGGCGGCGCGCGAGGCGCTGGGCTGTGATTAGAATGACTGAAGAAGCGATATTGAAGGGGGCAACCCCCATGTTACGAAGTCGTTCCAGCGTGGTGGGGGCATCGTTGGTGTGCAGGGTGGATAGCACCATGTGCCCGGTTTGCGCTGCCTTGATCGAAATTTCTGCAGTCTCAAGGTCTCGAATTTCACCGACCATGATGATGTCCGGATCCTGGCGCAGAAATGCTTTCAGGGATACCGCAAAGGTCAAGCCAGCCTTGTCGTTCATCGAAACCTGATTGATGCCCGGCAGGTTGATTTCAGCAGGATCTTCAGCGGTCGAAATATTGACGCCCGCTTTATTTAGAATGTTGAGGCAGGTGTAAAGCGACACAGTTTTGCCCGAACCCGTCGGGCCTGTTACTAAAACCATACCGTAGGGCCGTTCGATAGCGTCCATCAGGGCCGCTTTTTGATCGGGTTCATAGCCCAAAGCATCGATCCCCAGCATGGCGCTGGATGGATCAAGAATACGCATCACGATCTTCTCGCCATGCATGGTAGGTAGCGTAGAAACGCGAAAGTCGATGGCCTTACTCTTCGACAGTACCAGCTTCATGCGACCATCTTGTGGTACGCGTTTTTCCGAGATATCGAGGCGCGAAATGACCTTAATCCGCGCAGCGATTTTTTCTTTTAGAGCCAATGGTGGCTGGGAAATCTCACGCAGGATGCCGTCCGTGCGGAAACGGATCCGGTAGTACTTCTCGTAGGGCTCAAAGTGGATGTCGGACGCTCCTTCATTGATAGCGTCCACAAGCATTTTCTGGATGAAACGTACGACGGGGGCGTCATCAACCTCTGCCGCACCGGCCTCTGCAGCTTGAGCATCCTCCTGATTGGAATCATTCAGCGCATCGAGATCGAAATCATCGGTGGTTGAAAGGTTCGTGAGGGCTGATGAGACTGACTCGGTCAGTTTGCCTAGCAGGACTGCGAGCTTGTCGACTTCGACAACTACTGGGTCGACGGCTAGCCCTGTCTGAAAACGGATCTCGTCCAGCGCGCGCAAATTGCTGGGGTCGGCTAGTGCCACCGATATGCGGTTGCCGCGCTTGGCCAAGCCGATGACCTGATGCTTGGACATCAGCTTGGTGTCGATTGCATCCTTGGCTACATAGCTTTCGTCGTAAGCCGAAAGATCCATCCACGGACAACCAAAGCTGTTTGCGCAAAAGGCTGCGATGTCACTGGCCTTCATCAGGCCGCGCTGCACAACCTCGGCAACAAAGCCGCCCGGGTTGCTGCTTGGTGCCGAACACGCTGACGCATCCGCCTCTTTGAGGCGTTCCTGCTGGACAAGCGCACGCGCCAAGCCATTTAAAGCGGATTGTGGGGTGGATGCCATCGTTATTTGATGTGCCTGTCTATCAACGAGTTAGCGGGCTTACTTGATGTTGCACGGTAATTCCTGCGATTGTAAACCCATCCGGCTAGAGGCGTTGCGCCGGTGGTCGGCCTCGAATGGCTCGCACAACCGACTGTCTGGAGGCTCTTAAGCACTCAGGTGCTGCGTTCAAGCAGTATTTCAAGAACGAAACGAGTGCCGGCATAGGCTAGCAGCAGGCATGCAAAGCCTGCTAACAACCAGCGGATGGCCAGCTTGCCACGCCACCCCTTTAGAAAGCGCCCCAGGATCAGAATAGCAAACAGTACCCATGACGCGATGCCAAACACCGCCTTGTGTGAAAAAACGAAGGGCTTGCCAAAGATTTGCTCAGAGAAAAGCAGTCCTGAGCCCACTGTTAGTGTCAGGAATACGAAGGCTGCGTGAATGATGCGGAAAAGAATCCGTTCAAGGCTTAGTAGCGGTGGTAATTCTTCGCTTTCCAAGGTGGCTGCGTGATGGATGTTGCGTTCGGTCGCTGCCAGTACGACGGCATGAAAGACGGCTAGTGTGAATAGACTGTAGGCGAGCATTGCAACGACTATGTGGGTGCGGAAAGCCCAGTTTTCAGCATCTATCGACTGCGGGTGGCCTCCACCCAGCGCGGGCAGAAAAGCGCAGATGGCCGCAATGGGGGTCGCATAGCCCAGCAGTTGGTTGAGCGGAGTGATCAGGCTCTCCAGTGAATAGATCAGCATCGCCAGCCAGAGGCTGAGTGAGAGTGCTATGAAAAGACCGAACTGGAACCCGCCTGTTCCAAACATGGCTTCTGACAGCACGAAGGCGTGGCTCAAGAGCGCCATGGCTTGTAGGCCGCGATTTGCAACCCGCATGCTCGGCAACTGAAGCATGTTTGAGCGGCAGAGGGCCGTAATCCCCAGATAAAACGAGGCTGGAAGCAGATGCAGTAGAATGTTTGCCATTCAGCCAGTTTAACGCCCATCGGCTTGCCTGCGGAACCTCCTGGCGGCCCTTTTCTGACGGTTTTCATCAATGCTAGATAACCTTACAAATCGCCTCGCTCAGGTAGTGAAGACTCTGCGTGGTCAGGCCCGCCTGACTGAAGACAATATTGCCGACATGTTGCGTGAAGTTCGCATGGCTTTGCTTGAGGCTGATGTGGCCTTGCCTGTCGTCAAAGATTTGATGGCCCGGATCAAAGAGAAGGCGCTTGGTCAGGAGGTTGTGGGTTCCCTTACGCCAGGGCAGGCGCTGGTCGGTGTGGTGCAGCAAGAGCTCGCTTTGATCATGGGAGGGAGCCAGGCAAGTCTTAATTTCGCAACTCAGCCGCCTGCAATCATCTTGATGGCGGGCCTGCAGGGGGCAGGCAAGACCACGACGGTTGGCAAGCTAGCTAAGTACCTGAAAGAGAAGCAGCGCAAGAAGGTTCTGACGGTCTCCTGTGACGTTTATCGCCCCGCGGCTATTGCTCAGTTGCAGACGGTTAGCGCGCAGGCGGGGGCCGAGTTCTTTCCGTCGTCAGTTGATCAGAAGCCAGTCGATATCGCGCTTGCCGCGATCGATTACGCCAAGCGGCATTATCTGGATGTTCTGCTGGTCGATACCGCTGGGCGTATCACCATAGACGAGCAGATGATGGACGAGATTCGCCAATTGCACGCAGCAATTAAGCCGATCGAAACGCTCTTCGTTGTCGATGCCATGCTGGGGCAGGATGCTGTCAATACCGCGCGTGCCTTCAACGAGGCTTTGCCTCTGACTGGCGTCGTGCTGACTAAGCTTGATGGTGACGCCCGTGGTGGGGCTGCGCTATCGGTGCGGCACGTTACCGGGGCACCGATCAAATTTACCGGCGTGGGAGAGAAGCTCGGCGGACTGGATGAGTTTCACCCGGATCGGATGGCTAGCCGCATCCTTGGGATGGGAGACATTCTTTCTCTGGTCGAAGAAGCACGTGCAGCCGTTGATGAAAAGGCTGCGCTTGATCTTGCGGAAAAACTGCGCAAGGGCAAAGGCTTCGATCTGAATGACTTCAAGGAGCAGATGGGGCAGATGCGCAAAATGGGAGGCTTATCCGGGTTGATGGACAAAATGCCGGCCCAGTTTGCTCAGGCCGCTGCCCAGATGCAGCCCGGTGCGCCGGAAAAGGCTATGGCTCGCGTCGAGGGTATCATCAACTCGATGACGCCGGCTGAGCGATCTAATCCTGATCTCATCAAGGCCGCACGCAAGCGTCGGATCGCTGCCGGAGCGGGAGTTCAAGTGCAGGAGGTCAATCGCTTGCTCAATCAGTTCGAGCAGATGCAGAAAATGATGAAGCAGTTTTCCAAGGGCGGGATGGGGAAGTTGATGCGCGGACTTGGTGGGCTTAAAGGTATGAAGGGCATGATGCGGGGTGGATGAGTCTGTTGATGGGCTTTGTTGCACAAAGCGCCTGCCCGACAGCGTGTGGCCGATAGACTTGCGGGATGAGCAAGTCTTTGACGCCGAAGTACTGCATGACCAACTGGTCTTCCTAGAACGATTCCTTGTGCCAACGTGGCGCGTTGCTGTTATGGATCGACAAGGACATTGAGTGGGTACCACTGGCGCAGCTTGGTCGAAGCCAAGATGCGCAGCTTCAAGTTGCTCGGCGAGCGTGTGGTGGCCCGCGACTTTGATCGGCAGGTCGCGGAGCTACAAATTCGCGCTGCGCTGCTCAATCGTTTCACCCAGCTCGGAACGCCTCAAACCGTGCGCGTGGCATGAGTCCGTCTGGGGGCAGGGGAATTACGGCCTTGCTTCGATTTGTGCAACAAAGCCGTTCGGAGCGCAATCTATCCTGTTGGCCTTGGGTTGAGCATTGAACAAAACGTACTGAGCGATGGACGCTGACCGACTTCTTTGCTTTTTTTGGTTACCGGTGCCATTTCCGTGGTTTAAGGGTTTTGCTTAATCCCTGAGTGGGGGTTTTCACTAGCCGACCGTCCGAATGTCAGAAAAATGCTTAAGGGATTTCCCTGTCATGGTATTTTTTGGGCTGGCAGCTTGTTAAGCAAGGAGTCGCACGATGTCGCGAAAACGCTCAGAGTCACTGATGCAGCAGGGTTTTACATTGATCGAATTGATGGTCACCGTTGCCGTGTTGGCTGTCCTGCTTGCTATCGCTGTACCTAGCTTTACCGCCCAAATACAGTCTGGCCGGGCGCAGATGGCGGCCGATGGTCTTAAGAGGGCTGTCGCGAATGCTCGAGCGATCGCATCCCAGACCGGTAAGCGAACGACACTAACCCTCAAGGGGGGCGTAACTGGGTGTGACCCTGCCGCTTGGGCTATCACGCAAAAAGCCGCAACCGCTAGCAATCCTGATGCAGTTACGGTGGTTGGGTGTCTTACCCAAGTCGACTTTTCCAAGCGCTATGAAGGTACTTCTTTGGCTGGATCTGACTCTCAGTCAGTGGTTTTCTTGCCGACAGGTATTGCGACTAACACAAGCGCGCTGACTTACACATTTACGGCAGGAAGCTCCAGCAAGTCCCTGACGATCAACGCTGGTGGTGCTGTTAATGTGCTCTGATTCTGGAAAGTCCTTACAGCTTGGCGCCACCTTGATTGAGGTGTTGATAGCCGTTCTTGTATTGTCAATTGGCCTTCTTGGTGCTTTGAAGCTTCAGACCGAAGGGGTGCGTCTGAATGCTGATTCGAAATACACAGTTCTTGCTGCTGCGTTTGCGCATGATGCATTGGATGCACTGACTTTGGATCGCTTCAACGATCGTGCCAGTTGGACTGCGATCGATACCATCACCACACCTTTGAGCTGCAATACGGGCACATCAAGCGCGGCGAGTTCAACAGCAACTGGAGCTACAGGGCGGGCGGGCGAATGGGCTCAAAAGGTCGCTTGTGATCTACCTGATGGCAAGGCCAAAGTCAGTTGTACGAGCGCGGGAGAGCCCAAAACTTGCAACGTAGAGTTGCGCTGGACTCCTTCTGGCCGCGATACGGTCTCCGCTACGTATTCCGTATATGCCGGAGCTGCTTCCTCGGCGGCAGCAAGCTCTGCTGCTTCCAGTTCATGATGCCGGTACCAGCGATGATAGCTATTCAGCCGAAGTACAACACCTTAAATAGGCGACAGCGTGGTTTGACGCTGGTCGAGTTAATGATTGCTTTAGTTCTTGGGCTGATCGTAGTAGGTGGCTCGTTGGCCGTTTTTCTAAGTCAGCGTGTCAGTAGTACTCTTTCTGCACAAATGGCTGATGTGCAATCCGAGGGGCGCATTGCCCTGGATGCAATGGCTCGCGATCTGCGTGCAGCTGGGGATTTTGGTTGCTGGCCAGTAACCAACCCAATTGATGAACGACTAAATAACAAGACTGCACTGGATGCCGATCAAGGCGGGATTTTGGGGTTTGATAAGCTGGCGGATGTGCCCGCCGATGCCTCTGGCCATTACGGATTGGCCAAGGTTAAGGATTCAATGCCCAACGACCTGACCGATCTTGCAAAGAACTCCAGCGTTGTTGCATTTGTGGGTATTTCTGGCTCCCTTTCGGTGCTCAGTACTGCAATGGGCTCGCAAGCTGCAGATCTTGTTATCAAAAAACCACTTGAGCTGTTCAAATCCAATGATCTGGCGGTTGTTACGGATTGCATTAATTGGGCGAAATTTGAAGTAACTTCGGTCACGGTGCCAGATGCCAGTGGGACGACGCAGACGCTCAAGCATGAGGCGGGAGAAACATCCAGTTTCGGCAAGGGGAATCTTGACGGAAATATTGGCGAGTTATTTGGTGTTGGGGCTTCCGTTGGTCGCTTGGACTCTGTTTGGTGGTTCATGGGGAAGGTCAACGGGCAGTCAGGGCTTTTTCGCCTGAGTGCGCGTGACAACGTTCCCGTACTGGTTTCGAGTCAGGTGGCTGCGATCAGTGTGAACTATGACCTCAGCAATAGTGCAAATGGCAGCGTTACCGACGCAGGTAAGACGGCCGCTCAGGTTGAGGCAAGTGCCAATAAATGGACCAGCGTGCGCTCAGCCACAATCAGCATGCTGATGCGTTCCGAGAGGGTAGGGAATGCAGGTCAGCAGACAGTGACATCATTCAATGGACAGAGCGTTTCGAGCGATAGTCATGTCTATCTGCCACTGCAGATGACGATCGCCTTGCGCAATCAATAAGGAGCGTGAGCATGCGTCATTCCAGCTCATTTGATCGACAAAGAGGGGCTGCATTGCTGGTCTCGTTGATCATGCTGATACTGGTTTCTTTGTTGGCAGCTGCCGGCTTCATGCTCTCTACAGGCGAGGCGCGCGGGGCGGCAGGCTGGAGTGATCGACAGCGGTCGATGTTTACGGCCGAAGGGGCTTTGAAAGAAGCTGAGGTTGCCGTAGCAAGCCTGGTGGCAAGTTCGCAGGATATCGAGACGGCGCTCAGCGGGCGTTCAGGCTATTTTCTGCGCAAGAACGGCAATGTGCCAGATTTCGATCCCTGGCCGGTTTCCAGTTCGATTTCGGCCACTCAGCCAAATTCTGGTGCGGATAATGCTTATTACATCGTCGTGTATGAAGGCAAGGCCGTCGGGAGTAATGACGGCATGCTCAGTGGCGGACGCGTGAACCAGACTGCGGCTAAGCCGCGCTTCACGCTTTACGCCAAAGCGGGTGGTATCAAGGAGGGCACTTACGTGGTGCTCTCCACTTCCAAAGAATTCTGAGACCGGAGTTAAATCATGGAACACAAAACGATCAAGCGTATCGGGGCTGCGTCCTTGGTGGGTCTTCATGTTTTCAGTTTTCCGGCTTGGGCGCAGGTGTGCTCTGCCACTAATGGATTGGGGGCTGTTTTCTCAGTAATGGGAGATGGTCAAATTAACCTTAAAAACGATGGTGAAAACGGGCAGTGCAACCCGACGTTCTATAACGCAAATCAGGTTAATGCAAATCCGGGCAATTTGATTATGTCTGGCACTGATGCTAACAAGAAAAACTGTCAGTCTTTTGCTTCCTCAGGCGATGTGACATCAAACAATTCGACGTCGTTGAAAGTTTCTGGATCGTCAATCCCTGCGCGAACTCTGCCTACCTACATAGAAAGTAGTTCGGCCTTTGATATTAGCTTTCCTAATAGCAACCAGATTCAGTATGGCAACGCCCTTGGAGGGAGCTCAAATGCCGACTCAAACGGCCAATATACATTGGAGAGAGACAGCAGGGCGGTTGTTGTCTCCAAATCGGGTAGTGTTTATACCCTACCAGGTGGGGAA
Organism: Uliginosibacterium sp. TH139; assembly: GCF_002855595.1. NCBI lineage: Bacteria > Pseudomonadati > Pseudomonadota > Betaproteobacteria > Rhodocyclales > Zoogloeaceae > Uliginosibacterium > Uliginosibacterium sp. TH139. The sequence goes on from NZ_PKRR01000004.1 coordinate 406,236, forward strand.
TATGATCAAATATCAATATCTAATGGCAATAGTATTGTTTTTTCTGCGCCTGTCAGAATAAAGCGACTTTCCATGGGGGGGTGCAACGGGGCGGGAGTGACGTTTGCACAGGATGTCGATGGTGCTGTAATTCCACAGAGCAATATCAACCAAATTGATTGGCCCGCTGCATGTAACGTCAGCACGGCTGGGCCGGGTGTGACGACGTTGAATGTTTTGGGTAAAAACGTTTCTGGAAGTGTGATTGGCCTTGAATTGAATGGCGGGCCTACCTGCGTGAACTACACTAATTGCTCTGCAGAAAAGGACTGGGCCAATATGGACGCCCAGCACCCTGAGCGTTTACAGATAAACGTTTATAACGGTACGATGACTACGCAGGGTAATTTCAGCTTAGCTGCTGGTGTCTATGTCGCTGATGGCGATTTCAATATGGGTAATGGTTCGCCTGTGACCATTGTTGGTGAAATTCTGGCTAAGAACGTAATTGCTCAGAATAACTCTCAGACGAAATTTTTCTCAAAAACCACAACCAGTGCGGTGCCCCGCACTGGAGCTTATTCGCTGACCCCGCCCGTCACAGAACTGATTACAGATAAAGACTCCTTGGTCTATCGAGCCCTGCAGAAGGATCAGCCGGGCACTTCAGGCCACCTGCAAGCGTTCAAGCTCAAGGACGACAGTTCGCAGAACACTACGCCGGAGTGGGATGCGACGGATGTGTCGGCGAGCAAGATGAGCGCAGATAATCGTCTGGCCAAGCTGCGCACGGAAACCACGAACTGGGCGAGTGCGAGCACGGATTTTGAAGCCTTGAGCAATACAGCTTCGGGCGCCACACTGGCTCAGGCCTGCGCGGTAAATCCCACTCAGATGGCGTGCCGGATTACGGGTGACAAGCGTCTGGCGACTTCCATGGTGGGGGTGCCTTGGCGCGTAGCACCACTGTTGCTCGGCGATTCGGTGTTGTTCGCTACTGACGACGGAATCCTGTATTCGGTCGACAAGACCAATGGCAACCTGAATTGGGGCTGGATCCCGCGTGATGTACTGGCCGAGAGCCAGGCTGCGTTGAGTTCCACGCCCATGAAGCTGATGGAAGCACATCCCTGGGGGCAGATTGCGTCAGTGCAACTCTTGGAGGATGACGTGTCATCTACAGCAGGCGCAAAGGTCACGCGTACTTACGTGACTGGAACGGCTTTGGGTGGCAAGCTGCATTTCTCGATCCGAGTTAGTAACGACGGTAAGTCGCTCGACAAGGTCGTGTGGCTGGATTCACGCACGAGCGAGTATTCACCGGGCTCTGCAGGCAACACCAATGATGGCGAGGCAGGTTGGAGCAGTGGCGTGTATGGTCGTCCGTATGGTGGTGCTGCACCAGTAGGGGCGGTGATGGGCGGCAACAAGGTTGCCTATGTGGTGGGCGGCAAGCTGGTGACACGTGAGGTGAATACCGATGTTGCTGCTGTGGAACGCAATTTCACTACCGGTGGTGAGATGGCGTCTGCTTCCTCCTCGGCGGCAAGCTCCGCTTCTTCCAGTGCAACCAGTTCGGCAGCCTCGTCCGTGACGAATTCTGCCGCCAGTGTTACACCCAGCAGCAACCTGTTGTATGTGGATGACAACGCGATCTACTTCGGTGCGGAAGACGGTAAGGTTTATAAGACCAAGAGTACAGGGGTGATCGAAACAGGTGAGTACAGCGTCGACAAGCTGCGGACTTATCGCACTGGCGGCTCGGCTAGTGCGGTGTGGTACGTGAATGGCAGCAAGATCGCCTCGGCCAGTGGTAATGGTCTGATCCTGCTGGCGCAGACCAAAACTCACGTGACGGCCTTGAAGTACTTCTCGGACAAATGGACTTTTGCCTGGCAGACCGGCATCAATGCTTCGACGAAGCTGGGTGAATCCGACCCAGCGACTAATCCGAGCATCAGCGTTCTGGCGAGTGACAATGCTTATCTCTCTGCTCCGGCCGACATCATCAATGGTGTGGTGGTGTTGTATTACACGAAGAAGCCAAGTGAGTGTGACATCAAGGGCTATACCTTCGGTCCGCTGAAGCTGCTTGATGGAACGGATGCGCGCGGGAATTCTCAATTCCGGATGACGGACATGACCAGCCTCGATAACTATGTGGGTCTTGGTGATGCTACTGGCGGAGCGTTTACGCGCTTTAAGGGCAAGCGTGCGATTCTGGCGGGTACCGGGGGGGATCCGGGAAATTCGGGCGATACGGCGGCAATTACTCCAGCTGAAAACGCATTCCGTGAGCGCCTGAATTGGCGTGAACTGACTAATTTCTTCTGATGAGAGCAGGCGTCATGAGGAAAAAAAATGGTTTTACTTTGATCGAATTGATGATCACTGTTGCGGTGATTGGTATTCTTGCCGCGATAGCCTATCCGAGCTTCATTGACTATGTGCGAAAAACAAAATTTGCCCATGCCAAGGATGGTGTGATGCAGATTGGTGCTCAACTGGAACGTCTAGTCGCGCAGGCGAGTTCCTATCCTTCAGCACAGCCAGCGCTTGGTAACGAGTATGCGGATGTGACCTTCAGCTACGGTCGCTCTGACACTAACCGCGATTACTCTCTTGGCGGTGCCATGACGTCCTGGAAGGTGTGGGTGGGTATCAACTCTAAGGGAACGCGTTGCGGCTGTTCGGGTGGATCATGCGAGGCACCGTCTTCATCGTCGTTTGGTGCAACAACGACCTCCTGCCCGTCCGGAACCAGTGCGTTTTGAGGGAGGTCGAGGGCGTCAGCCTGCTTCGCTGATGTAATGGGTTGATATCAAGAAAAGAGCCGTCGGGTCAAAGCCGGACGGCTCTTTTCTTGATTTTGCGCCAGCCTATTTCCCCGTGACGGGTTTCCAGTCTGGAGCCAGTTCGAAGAGTCTCAAGGCGGCAGCCTTGGCCGCGGTTTCGCTACCGAGGTCGCGTTCATAGACCATGCCGTCCTGATTGATCATGAAGCTCTTTATGCCACTGATGCCATAGCGCTCCGGCCATGCCAGTACGGCAAAACCGCCGATCTGGTATTTGCCGGTCTGGTATTGGCGGGCTCCGCCTTGGGCTGATTTCCCCTGGCCTGGCAGCATGCGGTAGCGATAGCCGAAGTAGGCGCCCGGCTCTCCGCTATGGCCGGCAGCGCTCAGTTCTGAGGCGCGCGCAACCAGTGGCCCGAGGGGGCTGGCGGGCTTGCCGGGGGCATCGGGCCAGTAGAGGCCGTCCTGTTTGCCGGGGCTGCTTTCGATGCGTCCGGCGTATTCGCCGGCACGACCCGGCTCGCGTGCGGCCATCAGGAAATATTCGTCCTGCGCCAGAGCGATCTGTTTGAGCACTTCAATGGTGGTGAGTTCATTCAGGCCAATGCGGCGGTTGATGAGTTCGTCTTTGCCAGCCTTGGTGTCGAACTGCCAGCCCGTTGCGGTTTTTCGCAGCGGAACAGGGAAGGGGTAGTGGGCCTTGCCAACGATCAGGATCTGCAGGCCGCTCCGGCTACGCTCTAGTTTGTGGTACGTGTCGTAGGCTTTATTGAAGCGCTCCCAGGTGTTTATGTCTTCATCAATGTTGTCACTCAGGACGAATTCATGGCTTCCTGGGCCAAGTACTTCCAGAATCTGGCCCGCATCCTTGGCTTTCAGGGCGGAGGAGAGTGCTGCCGCTGCGGCCTCCGGTGAGGGGTAGCTACGGGATGACTGGGCCGTGGTGGCGAGCGGTAGGGCCAGGCTGAGTGCGAGGATCAGTTTTGCGGGGCTGAATGGTGCTGTATGCCACAGCGATGCGAAGCATTTCATGAGGTCACCTATTAGGGCTGGCTGCACATGAGGAGGGTCAGCGGCGTCCGCCACCACGGCGCCCAGCGCCGCTTCCTCCGCTGAGGGAGCGGCTGTTGCTGCCGCGGGCGCTGAAGTCTCGTGCCTGGCTGCCGTGCTCGACTCCGGAGAAGGCGCCGCTGCGCTCTGCAGTGCCTGCGCTCGGGCTGCGCTCTCCGCGATCGCCGCGATCCATGCCCTGACTGCGATCCTGTACGCCAGCGCCATGGCCGGTTCCACCGGCGCTGCGGTCACTGGTCGAAGGGGCGCGGCCAAAATCCTGACCGAGTTCCTGACGTCCTGATTCTGCGCGTCCGCGGAATTCTTCACGGGCGCGGGTGTCGCGCGTCTGGGCGCTCTTGTCGCCGTATTTCTGGCGCGATCCTTCGCTGGCATAGGGCACGCCGCGGCGGTTCTCCACGTTGTGTTGCCAGTTGCCGTTGTTGATCTTGTTGTAATGATTGACCTGGTTGTAGCGATTAATGTTGATATTGACCGAGCCGCCGCCGTGTCCCCAGTTACAGCCGCCCCATAGCCAGCTTCCGACGATGACGCCGGCAGTGAAGGTGAAGAATGCGGCGCCGGGGACGTAACCGGGCGGGTACCAGTAGTAGGGGGGAGGTGCGGAATACCACCAGGGGCCATAAACCGTTGTCGGGTTGTAGGTCGGCACATAGACCACTTGTGGGTCAGCCGGCTCCACTTTGATGACAGTCTGGCTGCCTTCGCTTGCCGTTGTGACGATCTGTTCTTTGGTGGTTTCTAGCGAGCCAGCCTGCTTGGCCTTTGTGCGCAAGCTTTGTACCGTGTCCATTACTTGCGCTTGCTGACCAAGGAAGGCGTCACCCAGCTTCTGGGTCCAGTCGAGCTTGTCATTCATCATTTCAAGTACGTTAGGGAAGGCGCTCAGCGATTTCACGCTAGGGTCCCATCGCTGCTGCTCCATGGCAGTCTCCAACTTTTTGCCTTCGACTTTAGGGTTGGCTTGTTTCCAGCGTGCCGCTTCAACCACGTCAAGCGGGTAGGTGGACGCCATTAGAATCTGGGCGAGCAGAGCGTCCGGATGCAGGGCGATGGGGGCCAGCAGTTCATCCAGTTCCTGCTGAGAGTAGGTCTTGCCGGAGGATGCCTGGTTGCTGCTCGCTGCGCTTGGTGTGTCTTGCCCAAGCGCTGAGGTAACAGGCAGGCTGCCTGTGAGCACCAGGCTGGCTGAGACCAGCATGGAAACGAAGCGATGCAGGCGAGAGGGCATTGGGCATTCCTCTATGCAGATAGTTCTGGAACTGTATCAGTTCTGTTTGCCCTGAAATTGCGCCCAGAGGGGTGTGTGGCACCCAGCCATCTGCTTGCGGTGTAGCAGGCTTGTTTACCGCAGGAGGGGCGTTTGCGTTCTGCGGGGTTGTCGGGTTGGCCAAGGCTCAGGGCATGAATTGCCCGCCATTCACGTCGAGGATCTGCCCGGTGATGTAGCCCGAACAGGCATGAGAGGCGAAGAACAGGAAGGCCGGGGCAATGTCTTCCGGCTGACCGAAGCGCCCCATCGGGATGCCGGCGCTGATGCGCTGGCGGACTTCCTCGCTCTTGTCGGCATGGAAAGCCGTATCGAACACGCCTGGTGAAATGATATTGAAGCGGATGCCGTCCGCCGTGTGGTAATCGACCCAGTTCTTGTGGATGTTGTGCAGCCAGGCCTTGGCTGCGCCGTACAGCGAGGCACCGGGGCCGCCGCCGGTGTGACCTGCGATCGAGCCGACGCTGATGACTGCCGCCGTTTCGCCCCGTGCTGCTGCCGAGGCTTTCAGGTGAGGCAGGGCCGCCTGAGTGCAGACGAGTGCCGAGCGCATGTTGAGATCTCCGACGGCCTTGTAGAAGTCGTCATCGATGTCTGCCAGCGACTTGCGTCCCACCAGACCGCCGGCATTGTTGATCAGCACATCGATGCCGCCGAAACGGCTGATGAAGTCGTTCACGAGCTTCTTGCAGGCGCTGCTGTCGGAAAGGTCTGCGCAGAAGAACTCAGCTTCACCGCCTTGGCCGCGCATTTCTTCGAGCAGTGAATCCAGCCCTGCAGGTGTGTGGCGGGCGTTGATGCCTACTTTTGCGCCACAGCGGGCGAAGGCCCGGGCAGCACCGAGGCCGATACCCATGCTGGAGCCGGTGATGAGGACGCGCTTGCCTGCAAGATCCTGGAACATGTCGTGTGCCTGCTACGAAAAGGGAGGTCGCAAGGATAGCCTGTGAGCGCGCGATAAAAAAGCCGCCGGGCTTGCGCCGGGCGGCTTATGTGCAATGCGCTGGCTGCTCAGGCGGGCAAGGCGATTTGGTTGTTGGTGCTGAACTGGTAGTCCTTGAACACATGCTCGGCAGTGAGTTGGCGATAGCTGCCGTCCTCATTCTTTGTCGTGGTGTCCTTGAGGCGATAGGTGTAGTGGCCGCAGGTCCAGCAGTCGAAGTTGCGCATGTGGGTGCACAGGCAGGTCTTCTCTTTGACTGACAGCTTCTTCATGCCCGGATTGGCCTCGACGGTCTTGTTGTAGGCCTCGATATAGGCGCAGCCTCCCTTGGCGTCGAGCAGGTAGCCGTAGGCTTCGCAGTTCGGACGAATGCCTGCGCCGATGGCGGGGCTGCTCTTTAGCATGCGCATCGGGTAACCCGTCGGCGATTGCTCATTGACCTCGATGTCTTCTTCGCTAGCCTTGAAGTATTCCTGCTGAACCTTGGCCGGCAAGCCGCATTCTTGAGTCACGGTGAAGCGGGTGGCAACCTGCACCCCGGCCGCGCCCATTTCCATGTAGCGCACGGCATCCGAGCCGGTGAAGATGCCACCGGCCGGGATGACCGGGATGTCCAGTTTTTCGTTCTTCAGCCAGGCCATGACTTCCTCCACGATGCTGGAAAGTTCGTACTTGGCCCAGTCCATCCCGAAGCCGAGGTGACCGCCGGCCAGCGGGCCTTCGACGACCACGTAGTCCGGCAGTCGGTTGGTACGCATGTTTTTGCGGATGAAGAGCTGCAGCGCACGGGCCGAGGACACGATGATGCCAAGCTTGGCGTCGCGGAAGCGCGGGTGATCTTCGATCAGCGAGAAGCTGTTCAGATGCAGGCCCGCGGCGAGTGTGATGCCATCGATACCGGCATCCAGCGCCGAACGCAGACGCACAGCCAGAGTTTCCTTTGGCGCGTTCATGGTCAGTTTTTCCATGCAGTTGATGAAGACCATGCCGGCGCCACGCACCGCTTCCATGGTCTTGCCCACATGTAGCTTGGTGGCTTCAGCCAGCTCACCAAGGCGGAACTGGACGACAGACTTGTCCATGTTCGCGACGTTGAATTTGTAGCGCTGAAGCTTTTCCTTAACGAAGGTGGTGTTGAATTTGCTGTCGGACACGACTTTGATCATGGCATCCGAGATATGGCCAATGCCGCCCAGACGAGCCGCCTCTAGCGCCAAGGCGGAGGTCGAGATATCCACGCCCATACCACCGATCATGATCGGCACCAGTTCGCGATTGCCGAAAGTGAGGCGAAAGTCGTCAAGTTTCTTCATTGCTGTTTCCTGGTGGAACCGCAGTACTGCGGGCGCGCTTGCAGGAGCGCTTTTCTCTGTAGGGTCTTGCTGTCGACAGGAAAAGCCCGCCGGGGTTCAAAACCGCGCGATTGTACCGGGTCTACGCTCCGGCTGTCCTGAATCTTGTGCGCTCGGGCTGCTTGTGCGGCGCGGGGAAATGCAGGGATCCGGTTCCGCGCAGCTATAATCCGCGCCTCACGCCCCATTCTTATGAAATCGGATTTGCCATGTCTTCCCAGCTTAATACCCTGCTTGCCCTGTCTCCGCTCGATGGCCGCTATGCCGCCAAGCTCGATCCGCTACGTCCGCATTTTTCGGAGTACGGCCTGATCCGCAACCGGGTTCGCGTCGAGATCGAATGGCTCAAGGCTTTGGCTGCGGACGCCCGCGTGCCGGAAGTGCCGGCCTTTTCCGCCGCCACGCTGGCTGAGCTGGATGCTGTGGCTGCCGGTTTCTCGGAAGCCGATGGCGACGCGATCAAGACCATCGAAGCGCGCACCAATCACGACGTGAAGGCCATGGAGTACTGGCTGCGCGACCGCTTTGCGAACAACGCCGAGGTCAGCAAGGCCGCTGAGTTCATCCACTTCGCCTGTACCTCGGAAGACATCAACAATACCTCGCACGCGCTGATGCTCAAGGAGTCGCGCGACGCAGCCTTCCTGCCGCAATTCGACAAGGTGGTCGCGCGCTTCGTTGAGCTGGCCCATCTGCTTGCTGATCTGCCGATGCTTTCGCGCACCCACGGTCAGCCGGCCAGCCCGACCACGCTGGGCAAGGAAATGGCCAACATCGCCTATCGCCTGCGTCGCGCTCGCAAGGCCATCGCAGCGGTGGAGATGACCGCCAAGTTCAACGGCGCGGTCGGTAACTACAACGCCCACCTGTCCGCCTATCCGGAAATCGATTGGGCCGCGCACAACCAGGCCTTCATCGAATCGCTGGGTCTGGTGTTCAACCCCTACACGATCCAGATCGAGCCGCATGACTCGATGGCCGAGCTGTTCGACGCCATCGCCCGCGCCAACACCATGCTGATCGATGCCTGCCGCGACATCTGGATGTACATCTCGCTCGGCTTCTTCAAGCAGAAGCTCAAGGACGGCGAAGTCGGTTCCTCGACCATGCCGCACAAGGTCAATCCGATCGACTTTGAAAATGCTGAAGGCAACTTCGGGGTGTCGAATGCCGTGCTGAAGCATTTTTCCGAAAAGCTGCCGATCTCGCGCATGCAGCGCGACCTGACCGACTCCACCGTGCTGCGCAACATGGGTGTGGCCATCGGTCACAGCCTGCTCGGTCTGGATTCCTGCCTGCGTGGCCTGAACAAGCTCGAAGCCAATCCGTCCGCGCTGTCTGCCGATATCGACAATGCCTGGGAAGTGCTGGCCGAGCCGATCCAGACCGTGATGCGTCGCTACGGCTTTGATAACCCCTACGATCAGCTCAAGAAAATGACCCGTGGTGCCGGCATCAGCAAGGAAGCCCTGCAGGAGTTCGTTGCCACGCTGGACATCCCGGCGGCCGACAAGGCTCGCCTGCTGGCGATGACCCCGGCCAGCTACATCGGCGCTGCTGCAGAACTCGCGAAAAAGATCTGACGCTGACTGCATGAGCGATCCTCGTCCCATCGGTGTATTTGATTCCGGCCTGGGCGGTTTGTCCGTCCTGCGCGAAATCCGTGCGCTGCTGCCGAACGAGGATCTGCTCTATTGCGCTGATTCCGGCCACGCACCGTATGGTGAAAAGCCGCAACACCTGATTGCCGCACGCTCCCTGGAGTTGTGCGGCTTTCTTTTGGAGCAGGGCGCCAAGGCGCTGGTGATTGCCTGCAACACCGCTACCGCCGCGGCCGCGCAGGCGATCCGCGAGCGCTGGCCGGATGTGCCGGTGATCGGCATGGAGCCGGCCGTGAAGCCTGCTACCGCTGCGACCAAAAATGGCGTGGTCGGCGTGCTTGCGACCACCGGAACGCTGGAAAGTGCGCGTTTTGCGGCGCTGCTTGATCAGTTCGGGAAGGACGTGCGTGTATTGACGCGTTCCGGTACGGGCCTAGTCGAAGCGGTGGAGCGTGGTGAACAGAGCTCTCCCGCTTTGCTCCGGCTGCTGGCATCGCATCTGGAACCTTTACTGGCAGGGGGGGCAGACGTGATCGTGCTGGGTTGTACTCATTATGTGTTCCTGCGTGAGCAAGTTGAAGCCCAGGTGGGGGGGGATGTACGGGTGATCGACACCGGCGCGGCGGTGGCCCGTCAGCTACAGCGCAAACTCGCTGCAGAGAGTTTGCTGGTTGATAGGCAAATTGCAGGGCACGCGCGTTTCTGGTGCAGTGGTGTGGCCGGGCAAGTTTCGCCAGTGCTTGAACAGCTCTGGCCGGGCGCCGGCGAGGCTCAGTCTCTGCCCGAGTCGGCGTGTCTTTCAGAAAAGAGTGAGGAAGCGTGATGAATGTGGCCTATCTGTGCATCCTGATTGCGGCCTTGCTGCCTATCCTGCTGGCCGGCGCAGCCAAGGCGGGCGGCCGGAAGCTTGGCGTGTCCTACGATAATGCTGCGCCACGTGCTTCGCTTTCGCAGCTGTCTGGGTGGCCGCAGCGCGCCAACTGGGCGCAGCAGAACAGTTGGGAAGCTTTTCCTGTGTTTGCTGCCGCAGTTCTGATGGCCTTGCAGGCGGGGCTGGATGTACGCATGGTGGGTCTATGGGCCAGCGCTTTTGTGTTTGCCCGCTGTGCCTATTCGGTGTGCTATCTGCTGGATCTGGCTGCGGCGCGCTCACTGTGCTGGATGGCCGGCCTATTCATCTGCATGCGTTTGATGATGGCCGCGATCTGAAGGCAGCCGCCTTCAGCTTCGCTTCCCGCTGCCGTTAATCCCGGGATGAGCCCGGAAAACCTCCAGACGCTGGCCGAAGTCGATGAAGAAGTGGCGAGGCTGGTCTCGTCCGGCATCCGCATTCCACCCCAGCCGAAAATCGTGCAAGAAGTGCTTGCAATGCTGCAGGCCAACCAGCTTGATTTGCGCGAAATGGCCGAGACGATCTCAGCCGATGCCGGCCTGACCGCCATGCTCTACAAGATCACTCGCTCGGCGGCATTTGCGCGGCGGCGGGCACCTCAATCGGTCGAGCAGATTCTGGCGCTGGTGGGGATCCGCCAGGCAGCCCAGTTAGTGCAGTGTTACGGCCTGACTACCGCATTGCCGGGCAATGTTAACGTCATGAATCAGTTCTGGGTGCGCTCTGGTGAGATCGCCCAGCTTGCCTCCGTAATTGCCCATGAGCGGGTCGCGGTGTGCAATATTTTCCCGGAGCAGGCCTATATGGCCGGCATCTTTCATGATTGTGGTGTGCCGGTCTTGATGCAGCGCTTTCCTGGCTATTGCAATGCTACGGGTGTGGACGGCCGGGCGCAGAAATGGGCCGATGTGCGCGAAGAGGACCGCCACTTCCAAGTTGATCACTGCTCGATCGGTTATCTCCTGGCTCGCCACTGGCGCCTGCCTGATTTTGTTGCCCAGGCTATTCGCAATCATCACGATTTGCAGCGTTTGAATGCCAGTGCCTCACGCTCAATGGCCGCCGTGTTGCAATTGGCTATTCAGCTTTATCTGGCAGAGCAAGGATTGAGCAATCCCGAGTGGGTGGAATGCCACAGTCTGGTGCTTGAAGATCTAGGCCTGCATTCCGATGATCTGCAGTTGTTTTGTGATGAAGTTCTGGACCTCTATCACGGTCTGGAGTGAATTATTTCCTGCGCAATGCCAAGCAGGCGGCGCATTGTTGCAGGGCTTTCATTAGAATCAGGCACGCTACAAAATCTAACAGACTGACTGAACGCATGCCTTTTGCCATAGATACCTGCGCCGCCATGCATATTGGCGACCGAACCGACCAGCAGGACCGCGTGGCAATCCTGCCGCACCCAACGCGTTCGGATTGCCTGCTGGCTGTGCTGGCGGATGGCATGGGGGGGCATACAGGGGGCGCGATCGCTGCTCAGCAGGTGATCCTCAAGGCCAAGCAGAACTTCTCCAGCTATCAGCCAGGCAGTGAAAGCACTGCCGAATTCCTGCGCAGCGTGATTGAAGAAGCGCATGTGGTGATCAAGCTCACGCGTTTCACCAGTGAGGCGGATCCGCACAGTACGGCGGTGGTGATGGTGTTGCGCCCTGGTCATGCAGACTGGGCGCACTGTGGTGATTCGCGTCTGTATCACTTCCGGCGTGGCAAGCTGGTGGTGCATACGCCTGATCACTCGCTGGTGGGTGAGTTGATTCGGACCAATCGCATCACGGAAGAGATGGCGCTGCATCATCCGCAGCGCAACCTGCTGCTTTCTTGCCTGGGCGCGGAGAAAGAGCCGCGCATTGACTATGGCGGCGCACCTGTTCTGGAACCTGGCGACTGCTTTGTGCTGTGTTCCGATGGCTTGTGGGGGCTGATCGGTGATGACGAACTGGGCAAGACGCTCAACGAGCTGGACGCCCGTTCGGCAGCACGTGTGCTGATCAATGCCGCACGCAGTCGCGGTGAGGGCGTGGGGGACAACATCTCGCTGGCCATCGTGAAGATCGTGCCGATCTGATTGTTTCGGGCTGGCGAGAACTTTGTACCTCAATCACCTGTAGCGGACATTCGCTCCGAAGTCAGCTCGACAGGGGCATCCTGCCGATCAGGGCAAATACCCGATGCGGGATGCGCAGCGGCTCTGCCGGAGAGCGTGTCGTCAGCATGGCTGCGTGCGCGGTATCGAAGCGATGCACTGCCTCGGGTGACAGGCTGGCTGCCACGCCCGCGCTGGCCCGGATGCGCCCGCGCCAGCCTGCATGCGAGTAGAGGACGTCCTCGTCGTAGGTAAAGGATTGCAGGGCGTGAAAGCCGGCGCCCGTGAGGTCGGCTAATTCCTTGTAATGAACGCCGTGGCCGCTGTGGCCGCGCCAGTCCGGGTTGTGTTCAAGGATCAGCTTTTCAGTGGCCTCAACCACCGTGCCGGGCCAGGGCAGCCAGTCGAAATGCGTGCACAGCATTAGGCCGCCGGGACGCAGCAGGTGCGCGCACATCGCGGCAGCACGCGGGCGGTCGAACCAGTGCCAGCATTGCCCGGCGCTGATGAGGTCGAAGCTGGCGGCGGGCAGGGTGCTGTCTTCGATGCGCGCAAGTACGTAATCCGTACTGACACCAGCCTCCGCATCCAGCTCGCGTGCCTGGGCGATGAGTTCGGCCGATGGATCGAGACCTGTCACCAAGCAGCCACGCCGGGCAAAACCGCGCCCGAGGCTGCCGGTGCCGGTTCCGATATCCAGCACGCGCTGCCCGTTGATGCCGACGCCGTAGACGGTGAGGCGGGTGAAGAGCGAATCGGGAAAGCCTGCCCGGTGGCGGCGATAGTCCTGGGCGGTCAGCCCGAAATTCACGCTGTTCATGTCTTGCTCCTGCGAGATGAGGGAGCAGGCATTTCAAGGCGCGCGGGAAAGCTGCGTCAATCTTGACTGGCTCAATCAAGCTGTTCGGCATGCGGGCTGCATGCCATGATGCGGCATGACCCAGCTCATCGATTCCACGACTGCCGCTGCCTTGCTTGGCGTGTCGCGCCAGACGCTCTACAGCTACGTCAGCCGGGGGCTGTTGCGGGCTCAGGTAGCCTCCGACGGGCGCGGCAAGCGTTATCGCCGCGACGAAGTCGAGCGCCTGCTGCGCCATGCCGTGCAGACCCGCAAGCCGCGCGCGGCGGCCGGTGCAACGCTGGATTTTGGGTTGCCGGTGCTGGCCTCCGCGCTCACCCTGATTGCCGAGGGGCAGCTTTGGTATCGCGGCCAGAATGCCATCCAGCTTGCAGCGACGGCTTCGCTAGAAGAGGTGGCCGCGCTGCTGTGGCAATGCGAGGCCAGCGTCTTCGTTGGGCCGATGGCAGTGCCCGCCGCCGCAAATCCCGTGGTCCCGGCATCGCTGGCGCCATTGGAACGTGCGCTGGCGGTTTTCCCGGCTCTCGCCCTGCAAGTGTCAAGCTTGCCTGTGAATGCCGATTCTGCGGCGCAATACGCGCGTTGCGTGTTCCTGCTGCGGGCGATGGCCGCAGCCTTGCTTGGCTGCGCCTTGTCGGCCGGGCCGATCCACCAGCAGTGCGCGCAGGTTTGGGGGCTGGACGCCGACGGCGCACAGCTTGTCCGCCAGGCTCTGGTGCTGTGTGCTGACCATGAGCTGAATGCCTCCAGTTTCACGGCACGCTGTGTGGCTTCGACCGGTGCGCAAATGCATGCTGCCTTGCTTGGTGGGCTGGCTGCCTTGTCCGGTCCTCGCCACGGCATGGCCAGCGAGCGCGTGGAGGGCTGGCTGGATACATTGAGTTCAGCGACGACTATTGCCGAGTTGCGGCAAGCGCTGGCAGAGCAAAAATCCGTACCGGGTTTTGGTCATCGTCTGTATCCGTTCGGCGATCCGCGTGCGCGTTGCATCCTCGCGGCACTGCCTGTAGAACCAATGCTGATGCGGCTCTGCGAGCAGGTCGAAAAGCAGTTCGGCGAGTACCCCAATCTCGATTTTGCGCTGGTCGTCTTGCGGCGCAGCCTTGGTTTGCCGCGCCATAGCGCCAGCATCCTGTTCGCGCTGGGGCGCACGGTGGGCTGGCTGGCGCACGCGCTGGAACAGCGGGCGCAGCACAAGCTGATTCGGCCGCGCGCGCATTATGTTGGCGAGCCGATTCCCGTCGCTTCTGAGGGGCGTCCCGCAGGGCGTATCGTGCGGATGGGGCGCGACGCCGATTGAGCGTGCTACGGCGTCGGTCCCGACAATAAAACGGCCACGCAGTGCGTGGCCGTTTTGTCTAACAGCGATGAGTGGCTCAGCTTGCGTAAGCGTCCATCGGCACGCAGGCGCAGAAGAGGTTGCGGTCACCATACACATCGTCGATACGATTCACGCTCGGCCAGAACTTGTTCTCCCGCACATACGGCAGCGGGAAGACGGCTTCGTCGCGTGAGTAGGGGTGAGCCCACTCGTTGCTGATCACATCCAGCTGGGTATGCGGTGCGTTCTTCAGCGGATTGTCGTCTGCCGGCAGTTCGCCCGCTTCGATGCGGCGTATTTCATTGCGGATTGCTCGCATCGCGGCGATGAAGCGATCCAGCTCGCCGAGGTCTTCCGACTCGGTTGGCTCCACCATGATCGTGCCGGCCACCGGGAAACTCATGGTTGGGGCGTGGAAGCCGTAGTCCATCAGGCGCTTGGCGATGTCCACTTCGGTGATGCCGGTCGCGGCCTTGATCGGGCGAATATCCAGAATGCATTCGTGGGCGACGCGCCCCTGGCTGCCCATGTAGAGCACCGGGTAGTCGTTCTTGAGCTGATTGGCCACGTAGTTGGCATTCAGGATCGCGACTTCGGTCGCCTGCTTGAGGCCGCTGCCGCCCATCATGCGGATGTACATCCACGAGATCGGCAGGATGCTGGCCGAGCCGAAAGGCGCGGCCGACACGGCGCCCTGACCGGCGTGCGCGCGGCCTTCATTGCCGGTAGCAGCAACGGCGTGGTCCGCCATGAAGGGCGCGAGATGCGCGGCCAGACCGATCGGGCCCATGCCGGGGCCGCCGCCGCCGTGCGGGATGCAGAAGGTCTTGTGCAGGTTGAGGTGGCAGACATCCGCGCCGATGAAGCCGGGCGAGGTGAGGCCCACCTGGGCGTTCATGTTGGCGCCGTCCATGTAGACCTGACCGCCGGCGGCATGGGTCAGCGCGCAGATCTCGCGCACCGCTTCTTCGAATACGCCGTGAGTCGAGGGGTAGGTGATCATCAGGGCGGCGATCTTGTCGCCATGCGCGGCGATCTTGGCCTTCAGGTCGGCTACGTCCACGTTGCCATTGTCGTCGCAGGCGACCACGACGACTTCCAGCCCGCACATCTGCGCGGTGGCCGGGTTGGTGCCGTGGGCAGACTTCGGAATCAGGCAGATGTTGCGCTGCGCATCACCGCGTGCGGCGTGGTAGCGGCGGATCGCCACGAGGCCGGCGTATTCGCCCTGAGCGCCGGAGTTGGGCTGCATGCAGATCGCCGGGAAGCCGGTGACGGCACGCAGATAGTCTTCCAGCCCCTGGATCATTTCCAGATAGCCGACTGCCTGATCACGCGGCACGAAGGGATGCATGGCGCCGAATTCGGGCCAGGTCACCGGGATCATTTCGCTGGTGGCGTTGAGCTTCATGGTGCAGGAGCCCAGCGAGATCATCGAGTGGTCGAGCGCCAGATCCTTGTTCTGCAGCTTTTTCAGATAGCGCAGCATCTCGTGCTCGGTGTGGTGGGTGTTGAACACCGGATGCGCAAGGATCGCGTCGCTGCGCAAGAGTTCGGCAGGCAGACGGGCGCCGGCCACGGCCTGATCCAATGCCTCGATATCGGCCTGTACACCGAAGGCGCCGAACAGCGCAGCGAGATCGGCGCGGGTGTGGGTTTCATCGAAGCTCACGCCGAGCACCGTGGCGGAAACGCGGCGCAGGTTGTAACCCGCGTCCAGCGCGGCTTGCAGGATGGTGGCGGTCGCTTCGCCGGTGTCGATGTCGAAGCTGTCGAAGAAATTGTGGGCGCGCAGCGCAAAGCCGGCGTCCGACAGTCCTGCGGCGAAGAGCTTGGCCAGGCGGTGGATGCGCCGGGCGATGGTGCGCAGGCCTTCGGGGCCGTGATACACCGCGTACATGCCGGCCATGTTGGCGAGCAGCACCTGCGAGGTACAGATGTTGGAGTTGGCCTTCTCGCGGCGGATGTGCTGTTCGCGGGTCTGCAGCGCCATGCGCAGCGCCGTCTTGCCGCGCGCATCCTTCGAGACGCCGATGATCCGCCCGGCCATGCTGCGGGCATTCGATTCATGGGTGGCGAAGAAGGCGGCGTGCGGGCCACCAAAGCCCATCGGCACGCCGAAACGCTGGCCGGAACCGAAGGCGATGTCTGCGCCCATTTCGCCCGGGCTCTTCAGCAGTACCAGCGCCATCAGGTCGGTGGCCACGGCCACAGCTGCACCGCGCGCCTTGGCGGCGGCGATCAGTGCGCTGTAGTCGGCGATCTCTCCGCTCACGTTCGGGTACTGCAGCAAGGCGCCGAAGGCATCCTGATCGGCCGCCTGTGCAGCCGGCGCTATCACGAGTTCATAACCGAAATACCCGGCGCGGGTCTTCACCACATCGATGGTCTGCGGGAAGCAGGCGGCGTCGACGAAGAAGACATTCGACTTCGATTTCGACATGCGGCGCGCCATCGTCATCGCTTCGGCGGCGGCGGTGGCTTCGTCCAGCAGCGAGGCGTTGGCCAACTCCATGCCGGTGAGATCGCACACCATCTGCTGCCAGTTCAGCAGTGCTTCCAGGCGGCCTTGAGCGATTTCGGCCTGGTAAGGCGTGTAGGCGGTGTACCAGCCCGGGTTCTCCATCACGTTGCGCAGGATCACCGCCGGGGTGTGGGTGCCGTAGTAGCCCGTGCCGATCAGCGAGGACTTAAGCGCATTCTTGCCGGCAATCGCCTTCAGCTCGGCCAGCGCTTCCTGCTCCGGTGCGGGGCCAGCGATTGGCAGCGGGGCTGGCAGGCGGATGTCCGCCGGCACGGTCTGGGCAATCAGCTCATCCAGCGAGGCCGCGCCGAGGGCGGCGAGCATCTGCGCCTGCTCGGCGGAATTGGGGCCGAGATGGCGGGCGATGAAGGCAGCGCGGGCTTCGAGGGCGGAGAGGGAGGATGTGGGGTGGGACATGAGCTTCTTTCCGGTGGGGCGGGGAGGTCAGTTCTTTTTGTTACTGGCGCTGCGCTTGAAGCGCAGCAGCACGAAGCCGATCCAGACGGCTATCAGCAGCGCGGTAAGCCACTTCCCGCGCGTGAGCACGAGCATGGCGAGGCACATGCCTGCCGCCACGATGGCGTACATGAGTACTTCCTTGATCGGATCGCGGGGCGGCTTTTGCATGTATGCAAGTCAGACCGTTCAGGGTGAGGGGACTCGCCAGGAACGGCCTGCTGGTTGGGGGGAAAGATCAGGCGGCGTCGACGATTTTGGCGTAGCCGGCGGCATCGAGCAGAGCATCGATGTCGTCCAGATTGGCCGGTTTGATCTTGAACAGCCAGGCGCCGTAGGGATCGGTGTTGATCGACTCGGGGGCGTCGACAGCGGCGGTGTTGGCCTCGATGATTTCCCCGGCGACCGGCGCGTAGATGTCGGAGGCGGCCTTGACGGACTCGACCACGGCGACTTCCTCGCCGGCCTTCACCACGCGGCCGGCTTCCGGCAGTTCGAGAAACACGATGTCGCCGAGCGCGCCCTGAGCGTGATCGGTGATGCCGATGGTCAGGGTATTGTCCGGTTCCTTGCGGATCCATTCATGGGATTCGGCGTAGCGCAGGTTGGCGGGGATGCTCATGTCTTGCTCCTTGATGAAATTGAAATGAGGGGTGTTCGAAATAGGCTTCAGACCAGTACCTTACCGCGGCGCACGAAGGGCAGCTTCACTACGCGGGCGGCAAGGCGCTTGCCGCGGATGTCGACTTCGACCTTGTCGCCCACCTCCACACCTGCCGGTACGCGGGCGAAGGCGATTGACGCATTCATGCTTGGGGCAAAGCTGCCGCTGGTAGTCTCGCCCTCGCCGTGCGCCGTGAATACTGGCATGTGGCCACGCAATACACCGCGATCTTCAAGCAACAGGCCGACGAGTTGGCGGGCCGGCGCTTTGGCTTCGAGTGCGGCGCGACCGATGAAGGCGCGCTCGCCTGAAAAGTCGACTGTCCAGGCCAGGCCCGACTCGAGTGGGCCGACGGACTCGTCCATGTCCTGACCATACAGATTCATGCCGGCTTCAAGCCGCAGTGTGTCGCGTGCGCCCAGACCAATCGGGGCCACGCCCTGGGCGGCGAGGGCATTCCAGATTTCGATGGCGCGTCCGGCCGGGAAGATCAGTTCGTAACCCGCTTCGCCTGTGTAGCCAGTGAAGCAGATCATCAGCTCATCCATGCGGGCGGCCTGGAAGTACTTGAGCGAGGACGCTGTGGCTTCGGTGTCGGGCAGGGCGGCCCACACCTTGGCCTGGGCGTTCGGGCCTTGTACCGCGATGATGGCCAGATCACGGCGCGGGCTGATTGTGACGTTGCCACCGCCGGGCAGTTTGCTGGCGACTTTGCGCATCCAGGCGACGTCCTTGTCGGCGGTGCCGGCATTCACGACGATGCGGTAATCGTCCTGAGCAAAGAAATAGACGATCAGATCGTCGATGACGCCTCCATCCTCCTGCAGCATGCAGGAGTAGAGCGCGCGCCCCTCTTCGGTGAGCTTGGCCACATTGTTGGCGAGCAGGATCGAGAGGAAGGCTTGCGCACCCGCGCCGCAGACATCGATCGGTAGCATGTGGGAGACGTCGAACATGCCGGCATCTGCGCGCACGGTCTTGTGTTCTTCGAGTTGGGAGCCATAGTGGATCGGCATGTCCCAGCCTGCGAAATCGACGATCTTGGCGCTGGCGGCTGCATGCACGGGGTAGAGCGGGGTCTGTTTGGCCATGTTTTTCTCGGTACCGAACTGCGGGCAAATGAAAAGGGCTGAGTGCACGACGTGCTTCAGCCCCCATCTGTCCTTGGTACCTGAGAGATTGCGCCTGAGAACTTCATAAGGTGGCTGTACGAACCGGCTACTGCGCTCGCCCACTCGCCGTACTTGCGTACTGTCTGCGCGGACCGCCTTGTTGCCGACTTGCTTGCTCACCTTCTGAAGCACCCGGTCGATACGACGCGTGCCCCTTCGGTGGATGCCTGTGAGGCATCGCTCTCCAGATTTTTGATCTTCGTTCGGTCCTTTTGCCTGAGCGTTCCCGGGGGGTTGCGCCTTCGGCGGTCCAAGCGGACTCTCTCCCGAACGAGTCGCGACTGTACCTGTTCGCCCGGGGCAACTCAAGCTGTGCGCAGCAGTATGGAGCGTCTATCCGAAGGGGCTCTTCATCAGCAGCAGGATGCCGGCATTGGTCAGAAAGTGGGCAGCGATACTCAAGGCCAGATTGCGTTGTGGGCCGGCCATCCAGCCATAAAAAAGGCCCGCCAGCGCGCTGAGTGCCGCAAAGGGCAGCCCCCAGGGCAGATGGACCAGCCCGAACACCAGGCTGCTACAAGCCAGCGCCAGTGCAAAGGTGTAGCTTTGGGGCGCAAGCAAGGTTTGCAGGCTGCCTTGCAGCCAGCCGCGGAAGAAAGCTTCTTCGGCATAGACGGTGAGGAACAGATTGCCCAGTAGCCACAGGCTGGCGCCAGGCAGCCAGCGAGGATCTGGTCGCGCCAGACCAAGCAGCCAGGCTAGAGCCGGGAAAGCGAGACAGCCGGCGAGTAGTGCCCAGTGCCGAAGCTGGATGCGTACTGGCGGGACGGGTTGAAGTGCCCACAACAGGATCAGGGCGGCCAGTCCCTTGTCGTAATGCCAGCGCAGCAAGCCATTGCCACCTCGGCCAAAGTCCTCCTGCCAGATCAAAGACGAAAAGCCTGGTAGCAGATGCAGGCTGGTGGCAAGCGCCCACATCGCGATCAGGCTCGGTAACCAGGGTTGAAGGCGGGAAGGGAGCTGAGGGCGCGCCAAGATCAGCAGCAGGACGGGGAGCAGGGCAGGCAGGGCCTGAGCTGAAAGAATGTCTCCGATCAGGGCGCAGAGTAGCGAGAAGGCCCCGGCAAACTGACTGGCCCGCCCGCTGCTTGGGTGCAACGCCAGCAGCAAGGCTGCGAAGAGCAGGCCAAAGGCAGCCAGCGAGGGAAAGGGAGGCGTCAGCATGCGGGGCAGGGTGCCGGCCGCGTGCCAACAGGTCAAGTTCCGGCTGCTACACTCGGCGTATGAATACCATCATCAATGCCGATCTGCACTGCCACTCCACCGTTTCCGACGGTTTGCTTGCACCCCGTGAGGTGGTGCGCCGTGCTCATGCCAATGGTGTCACCCTGCTGGCGCTCACCGATCACGATGAACTGGGTGGGCTCGCCGAGGCGCGTGATGAAGCTGCAGCGCTGGGTCTGGGGTTCGTGAACGGGGTGGAGATTTCGGTGTCCTGGCTGGATCAGTCGGTGCATATCGTCGGCTTGGGTGTGGATGTGGCCTCTGCTGAGCTCGTCGAGGGCCTGGCTCAGGCGCGCAGCGGGCGAGATTTGCGAGCTCGCCAGATGAGCGATGGGCTGGCGAAAATCGGTATCCGTGGCGTCTATGACGGAGCCCTGAAGTATGTGGGCAACCCGGCGCTGATCTCGCGTGCCCACTTTGCACGCTATCTGGTCGAGATCGGCATTGCCCGCGATGTGGCGAAGGTATTCGATCACTATCTGGTGCGTGGCAAGCCTGGCTTTGTTGAGCATGAGTGGGCGAGTCTCGAGGCTGCACTGGGCTGGATTCATGCGGCCGGCGGCATTGCGGTGATCGCTCATCCTGGGCGTACACGGGTCAGCAAGGCGGGTATGGAGCAGCTCTACAGTCGTTTCAAGGACCTGGGAGGCGAGGCCATCGAGGTTGTGTCCGGCGTACAGTGTGGCCCGGAAGCGCTGGCGGCCGCCCGCGTGGCGCGGCGTTTCGGCTTTCTCGCCTCGCGGGCCTCGGATTTTCATGGCCCCGGTGAGAGTGCGATCGACATCGGCCGTGCTGAACCGCTGCCACCGGATCTGACGCCGGTATGGGAGCGTTTGGTGTAAGGTGCCGCCTTCCTTTACGCCGCGCCGATCGCTCAGCCATGGCCCAGTTTTTTGAAATTCACCCCGAACATCCCCAGCCGCGCCTGATCCGTCAGGCGGCTGAAATCCTGCGCAAGGGCGGTTTGATTGCGGTGCCGACCGATTGCGCTTATTCGCTGGTGGGGCACGTTGGCGATGCGGCGGTGCTGGATCGTATCCGGCGCATCAGGGGAGTGGATGAGCGCCACCACTTCACCTTGATGTGCCGTGATCTGTCTGAAATCGCGACTTTTGCACGTGTTGATAACGCCCAGTACCGACTGCTCAAGGCCACCACGCCGGGAGCCTACACCTTCATTCTCGAAGGCACCAAGGAGCTGCCACGGCGGGTACTGCATCCCAAGCGCAAGACCATCGGTCTGCGTGTGCCTGATCACCTTGTGCTCAGCGCCTTGCTCGCTGAACTTGGCGAGCCGCTGCTTTCCTCCACGCTGCTACTGCCTGATGAGGAGTTGCCGCCGACGGATGCCGACGAGATCCGTTCGCGCCTGGAGCGTCAGCTGGATCTGGTGATCGAGTCGGGCCCCTGCGGACTGGAAACCACCACCGTGGTCGACCTGAGTGGCGAGGAGCCCGAGTTGCTTCGTGCAGGCAAAGGGGCGCTGGCGCCGTTGGGTCTATAAAATAGGCTTGCCATGAACGACTTCATTTATAACGTCGCTGTCTGGGCGATCCCTGTGGTACTCGCCATTACCCTGCACGAAGCTGCGCACGGCTATGTTGCCCGGATGTTCGGTGATCCGACTGCGCACATGATGGGGCGGATCACGCTGAACCCCCTCAAGCATATTGATCCAGTAGGAACCTTGCTTGTGCCGGGTGGCATCGTACTGATGAACGCCATCACGGGTGCGAGCTTTCCGCCATTTGGCTGGGCCAAGCCGGTGCCGGTTGATTTCGGGCGTTTGCGCAAACCCAAGGCGGATATGCTGTGGGTGGCAGCGGCGGGGCCGGCTTCCAATTTCGTACAGGCCATCGTCTGGGCCTTGCTGGTGGGTTTTCTGGTCCGCATGCAGGGCTCGCCGGACTCTTTCTGGTTTGATCTGGCTCAGCGTGGCATGTTGGTCAATGTGGGGCTCATGCTGATCAATCTGGTGCCCGTGCCACCGCTCGATGGTGGGCGCATTGTGGTGAGCTTGCTGCCGCTGCGCCAGGCATTGGCTTGGTCACGATTGGAGCCCTATGGTTTTTTCATCCTGATCGGCCTGCTGTATTTCGGCATCCTCGATTACGTGCTGCGCTACGTTGCGCAGCCGATTCTGTCCTTCCTGATGTTCTTTACCGGGCTGTAAGCGTGGTAACTGTTAAAGCCATGGGCTTGCATGGGCTTGTGAAGGCGTTGCTGCCGGAGTGCTTGAGTCGAGCAGAAGGCGTGTTTGCGATGGATGGGCGCGGGCGGGAGTCCTGCTGTATGGCTGGCCGGCTGAGCCTCGGTGGCGCGTGATGAGCGAACTGGCGCAACAGGAGCCGGTGCAAGGGGAGCTGGTGCTCGCCCGCATTCATGGCGAGCCGCTACGCGAGATGCCGAAGGATCTCTACATCCCACCGGATGCGCTGGAAGTCTTCCTGGAAACTTTCGAAGGCCCGTTGGATCTTTTGCTCTACCTGATTCGCCGTGCCAACGTAAATGTGCTCGATATCCCGATGGCGCCGCTGACCGAGCAATATCTGGCCTACGTGGATGCCATGCGTTCCACGAATCTCGAGCTGGCGGCAGACTATCTGCTGATGGCTGCAACCCTGCTCGATATCAAGTCGCGCATGCTCTTGCCCAAACCTCCGCGCGAAAAAACCGACGATAGCGAGGAGGATCCGCGTGCAGAGCTGGTGCGACGCCTGATGGAGTACGAGCGGATCAAGCTTGGTGCCCAGTTGATCAACAGGCAGCCACGCGCCGAGCGTGACTTCGAATGGGTTGCGGTGCATGTGGCAGAGAAGACGGTCGAACGCCTGCCTGACGTCAGCCTGGCGGATCTGCAGACGGCTTGGCTGGCTCTGCTTCAGCGCGCACGCCTGAGTCGTCACCACCAGATTTCTCGCGACGAACTCTCGGTGCGCGAATACATGACATCTATTTTGCGTCGTCTTCGGGAGGCTGGGGACGTGCCTTTCGAAGCGCTTTTTGAATGCACACATGGCGTGGCGAGTGTGGTTGTAGGCTTTCTGGCAGTGCTTGAGCTGGTGAAGGAGCGCTTGGTACACGTCACTCAGAATGCGCCGATGGAGGCGATTTATGTCCGACTCAATGAATCCGGCGCTGCTGACGCCGCCTGAGCAGGAGATGGCCGACGCAGAGGTTGTTGCGACGGCCTCAGTCGCCGAGCTGCTGGCGACGGGGATTGACGTCCGTTTTGCCAAGCAGGTGCTTGAGGCGGCCTTGTTGTCTGCGCAGGATCCCTTGCCGCTTGCCGTGCTGCGGCGGGTGTTTGAGCCGGATCTGGGGACGCCGGTTTTGCTGCGCCTGCTGGCCGATCTGCAGGTCGATTGGCATGGAAAATCGGTGGAGTTGGTACGTCTGGCCAGTGGTTGGCGGTTCCAGACCCGGGCCGAATTTCAGCCCTGGCTGGAGAGGATGAAAGAGACCCGTGCGCCGCGCTATTCGCGCGCGGTGCTGGAAACCTTGGCGATCATCGTGTATCGTCAGCCCGTCACGCGCGGCGACATTGAAGATATTCGCGGCGTGGCCGTTTCCAGCCAGATCATAAAGTCGCTGGAAACCCGTGGCTGGATCGATACGATCGGCCATCGCGACACACCGGGCCGCCCGGCCCTGTATGCGACCACCAAACAATTTTTGGATGATCTCGGCTTGCGCAGCCTGACGGAGCTGCCTCCTCTGGCCGAGCTTGAAGGAGTACTCGATCTTGTCGATACCGCAGAAGCCGCGTCGTCCGCGCTCGCCCAATCAGAAGAAGAACAGCCCGCTGCGCCGTCCGGCCCAGCCAATGCAAGCAGCGCCGGAGATTGACTTCGATTCGCCTGACTTCATCGAGGGCGAGCACGATGGTCAGCTCGCTTTCATGGGGCGCCTCGAGCAAACCCGTGATCTCGACCTGGGCGTGCCCGGCGGCGGTCGCTGGGGGCGTGGCGGTTCAGGGGGGGCTAGTAAAGTTGTCATGCTGCCCGGCGAGCGCATCCAGAAAGTGCTGGCGGAAGCGGGCTACGGTTCCCGTCGCGAAATTGAAGAATGGGTCGTGGCTGGCCGAGTCAGCGTGAATGGCGAGCCTTCGTTTTTGGGGCAGAAAATAGGCCCAACTGATCGCGTGAAGGTTAATGGCAAGCTGGTCAGTCTGCGCTTTGCAGCTGAGCAGAAAAAGCGTGGCCCGCGTGTGTTGGTCTACCACAAGCCGGAAGGCGAGATTGTTTCCAAGGATGATCCGGAAGGCCGCCCGAGCGTATTTGATCGCTTGCCGACGATCAACAAGGGACGCTGGATTGCCATTGGCCGCCTGGACTTCAATACCTCTGGTCTGCTGCTCTTTACCGATAGCGGCGAGTTGGCCAATCGCATGATGCACCCTCGCTACGAGATCGAACGCGAATACGCTGTGCGCCTCCTGGGAGAGCTGACTGAAGAGCAGATCAAGCAACTTACCGACGGCATCGTGCTTGAAGATGGTCCTGCCAAGTTCGCTACCCTGCGTGATGAAGGGGGCGAAGGTTCGAATCACTGGTATCGCGTAACGCTGTCTGAAGGCCGTAACCGCGAAGTGCGCCGCATGTTTGAAGCCATCGGCCTCACTGTGAGCCGTCTGATGCGTGTGCGTTATGGCAAGGTGGAGCTGCCGAGTCGTCTCAAGCGTGGCATGTACGAAGAGATGCAGCCAGAACAGGTTGCTGTACTCACCGGGCAGCCGGTTGAGAAGCGTCAGCAGCGTCCGGACGAAAAACGTCGTGCAGAGAAATCCAAAGGCCCGCGCAGCACCCGTCCGCATGTGAAGGAAGCCGCTCCGCGCCCTGAGTTGGCGGAAGGTGGAGAGCGCTCCGGATCTGCCAGACGCCGTCCGCGCCGTAACAAGCCACGTCCGGAGGGGCAAGGGCAGGTTCGCCCCGAAGGGGCTGCGGCACCTCAACAGGCGGCCGTCGTGGTAGATGGGGCTGCACCCGCGGCCCGCAAGCCGCGTCGTTCGCGCGGGCCACGGCGTGCGCGTCCGGCGGCTCCGCCCGAGGCTTGATCTGTAAGGGCTTATTACGAGACCGGCATTTACGGATGCCGGTCCGCGTGCTAAACTCCACGCGTTTTGTTGATTCGGGTCGGGCTTCTCGTTCGGCCGGGTAATCGTGATGGGCATTGCGCCCATTTTTTATTTGTGGCGCCGGAATGGATCTTTTTAGCCTTGTAGAACAGACGCTCGCTGGCATGGGTTACGAGCTTGTCGATATCGAGCTGTCGCCCGGTGGGCGTTTGCTGCGCATTTTTATCGACATCGAACGCGGCATCATGGTGGATGACTGTGCAACGGTCAGTCATCAGTTGCAGCACGTGTTCGAAGTAGAGAACGTCAATTACGACCGGCTGGAAGTTTCCTCGCCGGGGCTGGATCGCCCGATCAAGAAGAGTGCTGATTTCGAACGATTTGCAGGGCAGCAGGCGCAGATCCGGATTCGTATTCCGATTGGTAATCAACGCAATTTTGCAGGTGTGCTGGCGGGTATGCGCGATGGCGCCGTGCTGCTGCAGACCGAAAAAGGGGAGCTCGCTCTTCCGCTGGACCAAGTGGAAAAAGCGCGCCTGGTTCCGAAATTTTGATGAATTCGCTTTCAGGGGATTGAAACAATGAGCCGCGAGGTTTTGCTGCTTGTCGATGCACTGGCGCGTGAAAAGAACGTTGCCAAGGATATCGTCTTTACTGCGCTGGAAATGGCGCTGGCTTCTGCCACCAAGAAGCGGATTCATGATGAAGCCGACGTGCGCGTGTCGATCGACCGCGAATCCGGTGATTACGAATCTTTTCGTCGCTGGGTGGTGTTGCCTGACGCGGAAGTGGAGAACGATGAAGCCCAGATGGGCATCATCGATGCCCGTGAGCAATTTCCGGATATCGAAGTCGGGGAGTTCGTTGAAGAACCGCTGGAGCCGATCGATTTTGGCCGTATCGGTGCTCAGGCCGCAAAGCAGGTCATTCTGCAGAAAATCCGTGATGCTGAGCGTGAGCAGATCCTGAATGACTTTCTGGATCGTGGCGAACATCTGTGTACCGGTAGTATCAAGCGCATGGAGCGCGGCAATGCGATCGTTGAAGTGGGTCGTCTTGAAGCCGTGCTGCCGCGTGACCAGCAGATCCCGAAAGAGAACCTGCGTGTCGGTGACCGAGTGCGTGCCTATCTGCTGCGTATCGATCGTGGCGCCCGTGGTCCGCAATTGATTCTGTCGCGCAGTGCGCCTGATTTCATTACCAAGCTCTTCGAACTCGAAGTGCCGGAAATGGAAGATGGTCTCCTTGAAATCAAGGCGGCGGCCCGCGATGCAGGCTTGCGAGCCAAGATTGCCGTGAAGTCCAACGATCAGCGCATCGACCCGATTGGTACCTGTGTGGGCTTGCGTGGTTCCCGCGTGACGGCTGTTCGGAACGAACTGGGTGGCGAAAACGTGGATATTGTGCTGTGGTCGCCTGAACCGGCCCAGTTCGTGATCAATGCATTGGCGCCTGCCGAAGTCAGCTCCATCGTGGTGGATGAAGAAACTCACACCATGGAAGTGGTGGTGGATGAAAGCAACCTGGCGATGGCGATTGGCCGTGGTGGTCAGAACGTGAAGCTGGCTTCTGAACTGACTGGCTGGAACATCAATCTGATGACCCAGCAGGCGGCAGCAGAGAAGTCCGAAGCTGAACAAGGTCAGTTGCGCAGCCTGTTCTGCGAAAAGCTGGATGTGGATGAAGAGGTTGCTGACATTCTGATCGAGGAGGGTTTCTCTTCTCTGGAAGAAGTGGCCTATGTGCCGCTCGCAGAAATGCTGGAAATCGAAGCCTTTGACGAAGAAACGGTCAATGAGCTGCGTCAGCGCGCACGGAATGTGCTGCTGACCGAGGCAATCGTGAACGAAGAACAGCTGGAGGGTGTGGCAGAGGATCTGCTGGCGCTCGAAGGCATGGAAAAGTCTCTGGCTGCGAAGCTGGCCCAGGGTGGTGTGAAGAGCCGCGACGATCTCGCAGATCTGGCGGTGGATGAACTGGTGGAGCTGGGCGGTATCGATGAAGCCAGTGCCAAGGATCTGATTACCAAGGCGCGTGCGCACTGGTTCGAGTAAGCGGGGGAGAAGCACACGATGGCGCAAATGAGTGTGGCGGAGTTTGCCACCGAACTGAAAATGCCGGCTCCGGCCCTTCTCGAGCAATTCGAGAAGGCGGGGGTCGCAAAGTCTGGCCCGACCGATACGGTCAGCGAGCAGGACAAGGCACGACTTCTGGATTATCTGCGCCGTTCACATGGCGAGACGGCTCCAAAGTCCAAGATTACCCTGACCCGTAAGCAGACCACTGAAATCAAGGCGGCCGACTCGTCGGGCAAATCCCGCACCATTCAGGTTGAGGTGCGTAAGAAGCGCACATTCGTCAAGCGTGACGACATTGACCTCGCTGGTGAGGCTGCGGCTGAATCGCTGGAGACTGAAGTTGAAGAGCTGACGTCTGTGGCTGATGCCATTGAAGCTCCGGTTGCCGAGCTGATTCCGGAGGTCGTTGTTCCCGCCCCGGAGCCCGTTCCCGAGCCTGAACCCGCCCCGGAACCTGAGCCCGCTCCGGAACCTGAGCCAGAACCCGAAGCTGCTCCGGAGCCCGAGCCGGTTCCTGAGCCTGAGCAGACTCCTGAGCCTGAGTCTCCGCTCGAGCCTGTCGCGCAAGTCTCCGTTGCGAACCCTGCTGCGCCTGCTGTGGAGACCTCGCGTCAGCGTGAAGATCGTCGCCAGCGCGAACTGCTGGAGCGACAGGCGGCTGACAAGCGTGCTCGTGAAGCCGAAACGATTGCCCGCAAGGCTGCTGCTGAAGCGCGTGTCAAAGCCGAAGCGGACGCTGCTGCCGCAGCAGTTGCTGCGGCAGCAGCTGCAAAAGCCAAAGAAACTGCCCGCAAGGAAACGGGGCACACCCTGCATAAGCCGAACAAGCCCGCAGGTGCTGATGCCAGTAAAAAACCGGCACAACCGGCCAAGGCTGCGCCCTCGCGTGATGATGATTCGCGTAACAAGCGCGGTGGTCTGAAGACCCGTGGCGATACAGCGGGTGGCGCTGCTGGTTGGCGTGGCGGACCGAAGGGCGGTAGCCGTCATGGCGGCGGTCGTCATCAGGATCAGTCGACCAGCTTCCAGGCGCCGACCGAGCCGGTGGTGCGTGAGGTGCACGTGCCTGAAACCATCTCGGTGGCTGATCTGGCTCACAAGATGTCGGTGAAGGCCACGGAAGTCATCAAGAAAATGATGATGCTGGGTCAGATGGTGACCATTAACCAAGTGCTGGACCAGGAAACCGCGATGATCATCGTGGAAGAAATGGGCCATCAGGCACTGGCTGCCAAGCTCGATGATCCAGAAGCCTTCCTGATCGAAGGTGACGAAGCCAAGGATGTGAAGCTCGAGCATCGTGCTCCGGTTGTGACCATCATGGGCCACGTCGACCACGGCAAGACCTCGCTGCTTGACTACATCCGTCGTACCAAGGTGGCCGCAGGCGAAGCCGGCGGTATTACCCAGCACATCGGCGCTTACCACGTGGAAACGCCGCGCGGCATGATTTGCTTCCTGGATACTCCGGGTCACGAGGCTTTTACTGCGATGCGTGCCCGCGGTGCCAAGGCAACCGATATCGTGATTCTGGTGGTGGCGGCGGATGACGGCGTGATGCCGCAAACCAAGGAAGCCATTCACCACGCCAAAGCGGCCGGTGTGCCGATCGTGGTGGCGGTGAACAAGATCG
Source organism: Uliginosibacterium sp. TH139 (assembly GCF_002855595.1). Taxonomy (NCBI): domain Bacteria; kingdom Pseudomonadati; phylum Pseudomonadota; class Betaproteobacteria; order Rhodocyclales; family Zoogloeaceae; genus Uliginosibacterium; species Uliginosibacterium sp. TH139. Next base: position 435,233 of record NZ_PKRR01000004.1, read on the forward strand.
ACAAGCCGGAAGCCAATCCCGAGCGCGTCAAGCAGGAACTGGTCACCGAAGGCGTGGTGCCGGAAGAGTACGGCGGCGATTCGCCGTTCTGCCCGGTATCGGCCAAAACTGGTGTCGGTATCGATGAGCTGCTGGAAAACATCCTGTTGCAAGCCGAAGTGCTGGAGCTGACCGCTCCGATCGAAGCGCCTGCCAAGGGCCTGATCATCGAAGCGCGTCTGGATAAGGGGCGTGGCCCGGTGGCCACCATGCTGGTGCAAAGCGGCACGCTGCGTCGTGGTGACGTGGTGCTGGCCGGTGCTGCATTCGGTAAGGTGCGTGCCATGCTGGATGAGAACGGTAAGCCGATCAATTCGGCCGGGCCGTCTATTCCTGTCGAGATTCTCGGTCTGTCCGAAGTTCCGTCGGCCGGTGACGAAGTCATGGGCATGTCTGACGAGCGCAAGGCGCGTGAAATCGCCTTGTTCCGTCAGGGCAAGTATCGTGACGTAAAGCTGGCCAAGCAGCAGGCCGCTAAGCTCGAAACCCTGATGGATCAAATGAAGGAAGGTGAAGTCAAGTCGCTGCACCTGATCGTGAAGGCTGACGTGCAGGGTTCGCAGGAAGCGCTGGTGCAGTCGCTGCAGAAGCTCTCCACCGACGAAGTGCGCGTTAACGTCATTCACGCAGCTGTGGGCGGTATTTCCGAGTCCGACGTCAATCTGGCGCAAGCTTCGCAAGCGGTCATCATCGGCTTCAACACCCGTGCGGATGCCAACTCGCGCAAGCTGGCCGAGACTTTCGGCGTCGATCTGCGCTACTACAACATCATTTACGATGCAGTGGATGAGGTGAAGGCAGCGTTGTCCGGCATGCTGGCGCCTGAAAAGCGCGAACAAGTCATCGGCACGGTCGAGATCCGTCAGGTTATTGTTATTTCCAAGGTCGGTACGATTGCGGGTTGTTACGTACTGGATGGTGTGGTCAAGCGCAATTCGCGTGTCCGCCTGCTGCGTAACAACGTGGTGCACTTCGATGGCGAACTCGAGTCGCTCAAGCGCTTCAAGGACGACGTCAAGGAAGTTAAGTCGAACTACGAGTGCGGCCTCTCCTTGAAGAACTTCAATGACATCAAGGAAGGCGACCAGCTGGAAGTGTATGAAATCCAGGAAATCGCTCGTACCCTCTAAGCGGATGAAAGACTGGTTGTAACGCAAGCGGGCCCTGCGGGGCCCGTTTGTGTTGGAGAAAATGATGGCTAAAGAATTTTCCCGTGGGGCCCGTGTGGCCGAGCAGATCAAGCGCGAGCTGGCTGAGCTGATCCGTCTGGAAGTGAAGGATCCGCGTGTGGGCTTCATTTCGCTGACGGATGTTGAACTCACGCCTGACTACGCTCATGCCAAGGTGTTTTTCACCTCCATGAAAGGTGAGGAGGGGCTCGATGAGATCCTTATCGGTTTGCGTCGTGCTAGTGGTTTTCTGCGTCGTGAGTTGGGGCGTCGGGTTCGGATCCACACTACGCCGGAGTTGCATTTCGTGTATGACCGCTCGGTTGAGCACGGCAGTTACATGTCAGTGCTGATCGACCAGGTGGTAACGGCAGATCGTGCACAGCGCGGTGATGAAGCGCCGGGTGAAGAAGAGTCGAAGGCATGAATCAGCCTCCGCGCAAGCGCTGGCAGATCGTTGATGGAGTGCTGCTGCTCGACAAACCGGGCGGGTTGAGTTCCAACGATGCCCTGCAAAAGGCGCGCCGCCTGTTTTCGGCCGCCAAGGCGGGTCATACCGGCACCCTGGATCCTATGGCGACAGGCTTGTTGCCGCTGTGCTTTGGCGAGGCGACCAAGTTTTCCAATCGTCTGCTGGAAGCCGACAAAACTTATGTGGCGACGCTGCATTTGGGCGTGACCACGACGACTGGGGATGCTGAAGGCGAAGTGCTGGTTGAGCGCCCCGTCGTCGCGGACGAAGCGGCGGTGCACGCGGCCTGCACCCACTTTATTGGCGAAATCGAGCAGGTGCCTCCGATGTATTCGGCACTGAAGCACCAGGGTAAGGCGCTTTACGAATACGCACGGCAAGGAATCGAGATCGCGCGCGAAGCGCGTCGTGTGACGATTCATTCGCTTGAGGTGAAGCGCATTGCTTTGCCAGAGGTGGATATCGTGGTTCGTTGCAGTAAGGGAACCTATGTCCGCACTCTGGGTGAGGATATCGGTACCTTGCTCGGTTGCGGTGCGCATCTGACTGCTCTGCGACGCACTGGAATCGGGCCGCTGGAGATCGATGCGGCGTTGACGCTGGAGCAGATTACTGCTGTGGAGGAGAGCGCCCGGCGTCCGTTGCTGGCTCCCCCTGACGCATTGCTGGCGCATTTGCCGGAAGTGCAGCTGGACTCGCTTGGGCGGAGCAGTTTTCTGCATGGACAAGCAGTGAGAATCGCGGCTGGGGAGGGGGAAGTGCGGGTATACGGCCCGGATTTCCTCGGCCTTGGTATGGCGGAGAGTAATCAGCAGGTAAAGCCGGTGCGGCTGATTGCTTTTGCCGCGCAATGAAACACCTTGGCAGACTTGTGCTGGGAGCGCTTGCTCCCGTATAATCACGGGCTTGCTAAAGGACAACCTTAAGAGACTCAAGAATGATTTCTATCGAACAAAAGGCTCAGATCGTTGCTGACTACCAGCGTGCCCCGGGTGATACCGGCTCGCCCGAAGTTCAGGTCGCTCTGCTGACCGCACGTATCAATGGCCTGACCGACCACTTCAAGGCCAACGTCAAGGATCACCATTCCCGCCGTGGCCTGCTCAAGATGGTTAGCCAGCGTCGCAAGCTGCTGGACTACTACAAGAGCAAGAACTTCCAGGGCTATCGCGCTCTGATCGAGCGTCTCGGCCTGCGCAAGTAATGCCATTGCAGGGTCGCTTGTCACGCGGACTCAGTCCGCGTTGAAATCAGCAAAGCCGGCAGGCCGAAGGGGCTTGGCCGGCTTTGTTTCATGTGGCCCGTTATCCTGTTTCATCAGTAGTGTCTGTCATGCCCGCTGCATCTGGCAGCCGGGCGAACCGCTTCATGTGAAGCGCATCCAGAAAGGATAAATCCGTGCCTATCGCAACCAAGAAAAGCTTCCAGTACGGGCAGCATACCGTGACCCTTGAAACCGGCGAGATTGCTCGTCAGGCTCATGGCGCTGTCATCTGTACCATCGACGATACCGTGGTGCTGGCGACCGTTGTTGCTGCCAAGGATCCGAAGCCGGGCCAGGACTTCTTCCCCCTTACCGTCGATTACATGGAGAAGTTTTACGCTGCGGGTCGTATCCCCGGCGGTTTCTTCAAGCGTGAAGGTCGTCCGACCGAGAAAGAAACGCTGACTTCGCGTCTGATCGATCGTCCGATCCGTCCGCTTTTCCCTGACGCCTACTACAACGAAGTGCAGGTTGTGGCGACCGTGCTGTCCCAGAATCCGGAAATCGATGGTGATATTCCGGCAATGATCGCGACTTCTGCTGCCTTGGCTATCTCCGGTGTGCCGTTCAATGGCCCGATCGGTGCGGCCCGTGTGGGTTACATCGATGGTCAGTACATTCTCAACCCGACCACGACCCAACTCGCCAGCAGCCAGATGAATCTGGTGGTGGCGGGTACCGAAGCTGGTGTGCTGATGGTGGAGTCCGAAGCGGATCAGCTGTCCGAAGAAATCATGCTCGGTGCCGTGGTTTTCGGTCACCAGCAAATGCAGGCTGCAATCCAGGCTATCCACGAACTGGTGGAAGTAGCCGGTAAGCCGGAAGTCGAGTTCATTGCTCCGGCGAAGAACGAAGCCTTGATCGCCAAGGTCAAGGAAGTTGCCCAGGCTGATCTGGAGGCCGCTTTCGGTACTACCAGCAAGTCTGTGCGCAGCGGTCTGCTGAAGGATGTGACCAAGAAGGCGATCGCCGCTCTGGTGACTGGTGAAGAAGGTGCGCCGAAGGACAAGGACGTCAAGGACATTCTGTTCGAACTCGAGTCTGCCATTGTTCGTGGCCGCATCCTGGCTGGCGAACCGCGTATCGACGGTCGCGATACCCGCACTGTGCGCCCGATCAGCATCCGTACGGGTGTTCTGCCGCGTACTCACGGTTCGGCTTTGTTCACCCGTGGTGAAACCCAGGCGCTGGTCGTGACCACGCTGGGTACTGGCCGCGATGAACAGATCATCGACGCCATCGCTGGCGAGTACAAGGAGCGTTACATGCTCCATTACAACTTCCCGCCGTACTCCACCGGTGAAACCGGCCGTGTGGGTTCGCCCAAGCGCCGCGAAATCGGCCATGGCCGTCTGGCCAAGCGCGCCCTGGCTGCCGTGCTGCCGGATGCCAAGGAGTTTGGTTATACGATCCGTGTCGTGTCCGAAATCATGGAGTCCAACGGTTCCTCCTCGATGGCTTCCGTTTGTGGCGGTTCGCTGTCGATGATGGATGCTGGTGTGCCGCTGAAGGCGCCGGTGGCGGGTATTGCCATGGGCTTGATCAAGGACGGTGGCCGTTTTGCCGTGCTGACCGACATCCTGGGTGATGAAGATCACCTCGGTGACATGGATTTCAAGGTGGCAGGCACGACTACTGGCGTGACCGCGCTACAGATGGATCTGAAGATCGACTCGATCTCGCCGGCCATCATGAACAAGGCCCTGGAACAAGCCAAGGAAGGTCGTTTGCACATCCTCGGCCTGATGGATGAGGCCCTGAATGGCAGCAAGGAGCTGTCCGCTTTTGCGCCGCGCATGATGAGCTTCAAGATCAATCCCGAGAAAATCCGTGATGTGATCGGTAAGGGCGGCGCTGTGATTCGCGGTCTGACCGAAGAAACCGGTTGTGTCATCGATATTCAAGATGACGGTACCGTGACCATCTCTTCTGCGGACCAATCCAAGTCCGACGAATGCAAGCGCCGTATCGACCAGATTACTGCTGAAGTTGAAGTTGGCAAAATCTACGAAGGTCCGGTGCTGCGCATTCTGGACTTCGGCGCGATCGTGAACATCATGCCGGGCCGTGATGGTCTGTTGCATGTGTCGCAAATCGCCAAAGAGCGCGTCAATAACGTCTCTGACTACCTCAAGGAAGGTCAGGTCGTGCGCGTGAAGGTTCTTGAGACCGACGAGAAGGGTAAGGTCAAGCTGTCGATGAAGGCTCTGCTGACCGAAGAGGTTCCGGCTGCTGAATAAGCAGGCGCTACCCAAACAAAAAGGACGCCTCGGCGTCCTTTTTGTTTTCTGGTGTCCGGCCTGCTATTGCAGATCCGGAGCGTGTGGCGTCGCTTTAGCGCAGGCCGGCGATGTAGTCCGATACCGCCTTGATTTCCGCGTCGGTCAGGCGCGAAGCAAAGCCGCGCATCATGCTGTTGGGATCGTTGGCACGCTCTGCAAGACGGAAGCTCTTGAGTTGAGCTTCAGTGTAATCGGCGAACTGTCCAGCCAGGCGTGGGTACTGGTTCGGAATGCCTTGGCCTGCCGGGCCATGACAGCCTGCACAGGCCGGCACACCGGTCGCTGCATTGCCTGAGCGCCAGAGCTTCTGGCCGAGCTCGACGGTCTTGAGGCTCTTGGCTGCTTCGGGCTTCAGTTTTTGCTGTGAGTAGTAACGCGCGAGCCCTTGCATGTCGGTATCCGACAATGCTGCAACCATGGGCGCCATGGATGCGTTTACGCGTTCAGCAGGCTTGTCGCCGACTTGCTTGAAGTTGCGTAGTTGTTTAAGCAGGTACTGCTCGTGCTGCCCGGCAATCTTCGGGAAAGTGGCTGCAGCACTGTTGCCGTCTGCACCATGGCAGGCCACACAGACGGTCTCTGCCGTCTGCTTGGCACGTGCCAAGTCTGGTTTGTTTGCTGGGGCGGACTGGGCAAAGGCCGTCTGGATAGTCAGGGCAATCGTCAGGATTGAAATGCGCGCGATCATTGTCACCTCTGAGGTGTGGCGTTCTTGAATCCTGATATTCTATACCGCCCTGCGCCCGACGCGGAATTCCGCGTGTGCGCCAGCAAATCCTTCTGGTTGTTTTCCATGTCCCTTTTTCGTGCTGCCCGTTTTGAAATCTCCATCGCCCGCCCTCAGGATCTGCCCCCTTCGATGGGTGCGGAGATAGCCTTTGCAGGGCGTTCGAACGCCGGTAAATCCAGCGCGATCAATACACTCGTTGGTCATACGCGCCTGGCCTTCGTCAGCAAGACGCCGGGGCGTACCCAGCTGATCAATATTTTCCGCATGAACAATGGTGCGGCATTGGTGGATTTGCCTGGTTATGGCTACGCCAAGGTGCCGGAGGCGATCCGCAAGCAGTGGGTGAAGCTGCTGGAGGAGTATCTGACACGTCGTGACAGCCTGATCGGCCTGATCCTGATCATGGATTCGCGTCACCCGCTTACCCCGCTCGATCAGCAGATGCTGGGTTGGTTCGCGCCGACCGGGCGGCCGATCCACGTTTTGCTGACCAAATCCGACAAGCTGACGCGTGGTCCGGCCATGCAGACGCTTGCCAAGGTGCGCAAGGATCTGGCCGCTTGGGGCCCGAACATCAGCGTGCAGCTTTTCTCAAGCCTCAAGAAAAGCGGTGTCGAGGAAGTTGAAAAAGTCGTAGGGGGATGGCTGGGCACACATTCACCGGAAGAGCTGGGTCTGCCGGAAGATGCTGCCCGGGCTGAATAAAAATAAACCCCGGCGCGAGGGGGCACGCCGGGGCTGGAATGACCTGAATGACCCGGGGGAGTTCATTCAGGTTCCCGCTCAGGGAGGTGAAGCGGGAGGTAGCTCGCGCTACCTATAGCTATGAACGGCGCGAGGTCGAAAAGTTTTAGGCCTTGATTGTAAAAAATCGTAAATTCATCGCGGCGATAGCCGTGTTGTTAGCTCTGTGAGTCAGCCATGACAGCCTTTGCCCGCTTTCCCGCCAATCGTCCACGTCGCATGCGGCGTGATGAGTTCTCCCGTCGCCTGATGCGCGAGTCGCGCTTGAGCAGCGATGATCTGATCTATCCGGTATTTGTTCTCGAGGGGCAGGGGCGTGTTGAGCCGGTGGTTTCAATGCCCGGGGTCAGCCGCGTATCGCTCGACAGACTGTTGGATATCGCAGCAGAGGCTGTGGCTTTTGGGATTCCGGCACTGGCGCTATTCCCGGTGATCGAAGCCGGCAAGAGTGATGCTGCGGAAGAGGCCTGGAATCCCGACGGGCTGGTGCCGCGCGTGGTGCGAGCGTTGAAGGACAGGTTTCCGGCGCTTGGGGTGATCACGGATGTGGCGCTGGATCCCTATACGAGTCATGGTCAGGACGGGTTGATTGATGCGAACGGCTATGTACTGAATGACGAGACCCTGGCTGCGCTAGAGAAGCAGGCGCTGTGTCACGCAGCCGCCGGGGCTGATGTGGTGGCACCGTCAGACATGATGGACGGGCGAGTGGCGCGCATTCGCAGTGCGCTGGAGGGGGCAGGGCATATCCATACCAGGATCCTTGCCTATTCAGCCAAATATGCATCGAGTTTTTACGGTCCCTTCCGTGATGCGGTGGGCTCTGCGGGCAATCTGGGCAAGGGCAACAAATACAGCTACCAGATGGATCCAGCCAATTCGGATGAGGCGATCCGTGAAGTGGCACAGGATATTGCCGAGGGCGCGGACATGTTCATGGTCAAACCCGGCATGCCTTATCTGGACATCGTGCGGCGCGTGAAGAGCGAGTTGGCGGTGCCAACCTTTGTATATCAGGTCAGCGGCGAGTACGCGATGCTCAAGGCAGCCGCAGCGAACGGCTGGCTGGACGAGCAGGCGGTGTTCATGGAGTCTCTCCTGGCCTTCAAGCGTGCCGGTGCGGATGGCATCCTGACCTACTATGCGCTGGAGGCCGCGCGCTTGCTCAAGCGTGAGGCCTGAGTTGCAGATCCGCCCGATGCGGCCGGCAGACTTGCCGGCCGCTTTTGCTTTGCAGTGCCGAGTTTATCCGGACGTCTATCACGAGCCGCAGGAAGCCTTGGCGAGCCGCTTGGAGGCGGGGCCTGCTTTCTGCTGGGTAGCCGAGCAAGGTGGGCAACTGGCGGGCTATGTCTTTGCTCATCCCTGGAGTGGTGCGCCGCCACCGCTGCACGAGCCCTTGCCTGCTTGTGTGGCGGAGCATCTGTTCCTGCATGACCTGGCTGTCTGCCCTAATCACCGGGGAATGGCGGCAGGACGCCAGCTGTATGCCTGCGTGGCGGGTGAGGCCCTGCGCGCCGGTCTGGACAGAATCCGTCTGGTGGCTGTCGGTAGCGCCAGTGCGTTCTGGCAGCGCCAAGGGTTTGCTGAACGGGTGCTGGCCGGGCTGCATCCAGCCTACGGCCAGGCGCAGGTGATGCAGCAGGACTTGATAGGCTGATGCACTGTTCCGTCTGCTGGCTGGGACTTAGCCTCGTGCAACAGCCTCATTGAAGGCCAGGGTCTCGCTCAGGCCGGCCGGCGTGGGTTCGTCACCCACGATCTCCTCTCCGCTGGCGAGCAGGCGGGCATAAGCGCCACCTGCCGTCATCAGGCTTTCGTGGGTGCCGATCTCGACGATGCGGCCGCGCTCCATCACCACGATGCGATTGGCGTCACGGATGGTGGTCAGGCGGTGGGCGACAACCAGCACGGTGCGATCACGGCGTAGCTCGACCAGTGCTTCACGCACAACGCGCTCGGATTCGTTGTCCAGCGCCGAGGTGGCTTCGTCCAGCAGCAGGATCGGGGCGTTCTTGAGGAAGGCGCGGGCGATGGCCAGGCGCTGGCGCTGGCCGCCCGAGAGCTGGTTGCCGTTGCTGCCGATGCGTGAGTCGAAGCCTTGCGGAAGCTTGTTGATGAATTCCAGTGCGTGGGCCTGGCGGGCCGCTTCCTGGATTTCGTCGAAACTGGCCAGTTGGCGGCCGTAGCCGATGTTGTGGGCGACGCTGTCATCAAAGAGCGCCGCATGCTGGCCGACCAGGGCGAGTTGCTGGCGCAGGTCGTTGAGAGGCAGATCCTGCAGGGGCATCCCGTCAATCAGGATGCGCCCCTGAGTGGCCTCAAAGAAGCGTGCTACCAGCGCCATCAGAGTGGTCTTGCCGGAGCCAGAGGCGCCGACGAAGGCGACGGTTTCGCCGGGCTGGATGCTCAGCGTGAAGTCGCTTACTGCGGGTGTTTCCTGACCCGGGTAGGCAAAGCTCACGTTTTCAAACCGGATTTCGCCGCGCGCACGCTCAAGCTTTTGCAGACCGCGATCTTCTTCGGCTTGCAGATCCAGCAATTCGAAAATGCTCTGGGCGCCGGCTAGGCCGCGCTGGATCGTGGAGTTGATGTTGGTCAGGCGCCGAATGGGTTCGAAGATCATGGCCATGGTGGCGATGAAGGCCACGAACTGGCCCGGCGTGAGCTGACCACTCTCTACCAGGCTGGAGGCGGCGAAGATCACGATGGCTACGGCAGCGAAGGCCAGCACCTGCACCATCGGCACATTGGCCGAGGAGATGCGTACGACGCGCATGGTTTCCTTGCGTAACTGGGTGGCGATGCGGGCGAAGCGGCTGGCTTCGTGCTGCTGGGTGCCGAAGATCTTGATTTCGCGCAGGCCGGCCAGTTGCTCCTCTACGGCACAGGTCATCTCACCCATGCTGGCCTGCTGCAGACGATTGGAGGCCCGCATGCCGGTGCTGGCCTTGCGGATGATCCAGGCGACTACCGGGGCGATGGCAAAGATGATCAGGGTCAGATGCCAGGCCTTGTAGAACAGGAAGGCGAGCAGGGCAACGATGGTCAGGCTGTCCTGGATCACCACGATCCAGGCGGTCGACAGCGCAGCGCCGACCTGCGGGATGTCGTAAGTGATGCGCGAGAGCATGCGTCCGGTGGTCTGCGCCTGGTGGGTCGTGACCGGAAGTTCCATCTGATGGTTGAAGACGAGGCGGCGCAGATCTTCGATGGCTTTGTTGGCCACCCACTGGCTGGAGACGCTGGAGATGTATTCGGCGAGGCTCTTGCCGCAGGCAATCAGCAGGATAGTGAGCGGCACCCGCCACATGGCATCCGGATTGCGGGCGATCAGGCTTTCATCGAGCAGGGGTTCGAACTGCCCCGAGAGCAGCGGGGTGGCCCCGGCAACGGCAGCCATGGCCAGCACGGAGAGGGCCGAAACGCGCCAGTAAGGCTTGATGTAGGCCAGCAGGCGGCGATAGAGGCGGAAGGAATCAGTCATCGGAATGCCGGAGAGGCGGCCTGCGGAGTGAGGCCCGGCGTGATTGTAGCAGTGGCCGGGCTGCTGCCCGGCTACGGCCCCGTTCGCTATTGCGGTGTTAGCCAACGTTTGTGGGCTGTAGGGGCATTAACGCAGCGATGCCCCCATAGCCAAACCGGCCAAGATGATCTGGCCGGGGCAATCTGAACAGGCTCTGGCTCAGAAGCCGACGGTGACACCCAGGCTCAGCACCGGGTACCACTTGTACTTGCTGATCTTGTCGTCGAACTTGGTCTTCTCGGCCGCTACATCGCTTTGCAGCTGGCTGCACTGGGCTGCATTGAGGGCACTGCCGCAGCTGACATTGAGAGTCGAGGTGGGGCTGCCCATGTAATACGCACCGAGGTCGGCATAGAAACCGATGCCGGCACCGGACACGCTACCGTAGCCCACGCCCAGATAGGGTGCGAGGCTGTTGCCGGATTTGACTTGACCGGTGGCACTACCGATCTGGCTGGCCTGGTATTGGGTGCCATTGAAGTTGTAGGTGCCGTTGGTGGGGCGGCCAGTGAGATCCACCTTGCTGTTCGAGTAATAAAAACCGCCGGTCACGCGAAAGCCCAGGCCCACGCTCACATCGGCGAGCAGACGCGGTGTGGAGAGTTTGGCGTCAGCGTCGTAGTCGATATCGGTTTCGGTGAAAGACTTTGAATAGCTGTACTGCGAGTAGCCGGCACGTACGCTCACCAGCGGCATAACCTGATAAGCCACGTCGAAGCCGTAGCCGGTACTGCCCACCTGCAGGCCGGCACCGAGATCGGCAGAAGCGGCCGTACTGCAGGCTGCAAGTGCTGCGCAGAGGAGGATTTTCTTGTGCATGGGAGTCCTTTTCCGGGTCTGGGTTGGATGGTTCGGCCTGAATGGCTGGCAGGATTGTGGGGGCTCGGGTTGTGGCCGGCAATGATCGTTAATCTGTATTCGGTGAGCGCAGCCTTGCCTATTCGCGATGGAGCACGCGGTCGACCAGGAAGTCGGCCCAGCCTCGTGTATGAAAGGCCGCCTTGAGTTGATCGCGGTCGTAAACCGTATCCAGCCAGGTGAAGAATTCGATCGGCTCGCGGGCGTTGGCGATCAGATATTCTTCAAAGAAGAAATCGAGGATGCCGGTCTTCGAGCCCTTCAAATGGCCATATTTCCACGATAGCTCGCGCATCGCGTCGGCAATCGGCTCGCCCTGGCGGAACATGCGGTAGAGCGCTGCAGCGAAGCCGGCGCGGTCTGCGCCGCTCTTGCAATGGATCAGCACCGGGTATTCGATTTCGCCAAACAGGGTCTGCGCATCCTTGATGACGTGAGCGTAAGGCGCGCTGCGCGAGAGGATGCCCTTGAAGTCGATCAGGCGGATGCCCAGACGGTGGCATTCCTCGGCCTCGAGTGCATAGCGCCGCGAGTCGTCCGCTCCACGCAGATTGATGATGGTGCGGATGCCCAGCTTGCGCTGATATTTACGGATCTGACCCGGACTGGGCTGGCTGCTGCGGTAGAGGCCGCCGGGCAGGGCATGTAGGTTGTTGTAGATCACGCGGAAGATGCCGTGATCCACGAAGAGCATGTCCAGATAGGCCAGCAGACGGCCAGAGAAACTTGTTACATCACGTGCCACGGAAAAGGTCCGATCAGCCCGGTGGGGCAAAGGCGGGGATTATGCTTCAAAAGCGCCCCGGGGCGCCGCAGCAGGTCGCGGCGGGAGGAGCCCAGCCTGATGCCGGATCGCCGCCAGCACCGCTTCGGCAGCCGGCGAGAGCTGGGCATGGGCGCGGGTGGTGATGCCGATCTGGCGCACCGTCTGCCCCAGCTCGACCGGCAGTTCAACGAGCTTGCCGGCCTCCAGCTCGAAACAGAGCTGATGCGGCGAGATGGCGGTAAGCATGTTGCTGGAGAAGAGCAGGCTACGCAGGATGGCCAGATCGCCGGTCTCGACCGAAGCCAGCGGCGGCGCCAGCCCCAGCTCACTGAAGGAGGCATCGACGAGGCGCCGGCCCGGCGCATCGGGGCGCGGCAATACCCATTGCTCATTCAGCAGATCGGCGAGCGGGATGCGCTCGCGTACGGCAAGCGGATGGCTGGCACGTGCGAGGATGCCCAGGCGGTCTTCAAACAGCGGCTCGAGCAGCAGGCCTTGCGTGTCGCGATCGGCGCGCAGGGCGCCGAAAATGAAGTCGATGTCACCGCTGCGCAAACCCGCAAGCAGCGCCTCGTACGGACTTTCGACCGTGCTCACGCGCAGACGCGGGTGGCGCCCCACCGCCGCAGCGATGCCGGCCGGTACGATCAGGGTGCGCCCGAGCGGTAGCGCCCCGACGGTGACATGGCCGGCCAGGCTGCCGGCAATGGCGGCCAGGTCCGACTGCATGTGGCGCAACTCGGCCGCGATCAGTTTGGCATGCACCAGCAGGCGCGCGGCCGCATCGGTAGGCAACAAGCCCTGCTGCATGCGCTGAAAGAGCGGTGCGCCCAGGGCGGTTTCAAAGCGTTTCAGCGCCATGCTGGCACCGGCCTGGGAGATGCCCAGGCGCGCGGCCACCGCCGTCACATTCCGCTGCTCGGCCATGCTGATCAGCAATTGCAGCTTGTGGCCCGAGAACAGCAGGCTGGCCAGACTGTTGCGCTGGCTGCGGCTGCAGCCCAGCTCATCCAGCACCTGGCTGACCTCGCTCTCGATGCGTTCGGCACGCTGCTGCACCGCCTCGCCATAGGCATTGAGCAACATGCCGCGCGGGCGGCGCTCGAAGAGCGGCGTGCCCAGCGCCTCTTCCAGCTCCCCGACCGAACGCGTGACCGCCGAAGCCGCCTTGAAGACCAGCTCGGCCGCCCGCGCCACGCTGCCGCTGCGGGCCACGGCGAGAAAGCTGCGCAAGTGCTGAAGCGGCTCCAGAACGCCCGAATCCTGATAAGGGTTTTCACTTAGATGCATCGCACAATCCTTATCTGACGGACCATAACGAAAATTTACTTATGAAGTCATAACATTTCCAGAACGCAGTATAAGCAGCCGGCAACGAGCCGACAACGCAGTCTGCCTACACTGGATTCACCCGATCAGCCCACCGGAAGGCCTCGCAAGAAAGCCGGGTGTGGCGAGCAACACAGACCTCTCTGGCGCGCACGCAACGCACCAGGCAGCTGGATCCAACGGAGACAAGATGCAGTCGAACATTGAACAAATGCGCCCGGTCGAGCGCTGGCTTGGTCGCCTCTGCGACATCAGCGCCAGCATCGGCGGCACGGTGCTGGTGAGCATGGCCGGCATGACGGTGGCCAGCGTGATTGGCCGGACCTTTTTCGCCAATCCCATCCTCGGTGATGTGGAACTGGTGCAGCTGGGCTCGGCGGTCGTGGTGGCCTCCTTTCTGCCCTATACCCAGTACCGCCGCGCCAACATCATCGTGGACTTCTTCACCACCGGCCTGTCTGCCCGCAAGCAGGAATGGCTCGATGGCCTCGGCAGCCTGCTCTACACCCTGATGCTGGCGCTGATCTGCTGGCGCGTGGCGGTGGGCTGCATCGACATCCGCGCGACCGGCGAAGCCTCGATGCTGATGAACTTTCCGCTCTGGATCGCCTATCTGCTGATGCTGCCGGGGCTTGCGCTCGCCGTGGTCATCGGCCTGTATCAGACGCTGTGCCAGCTGCGCGGCGAAGCGGGAGTCACAGCATGAGCAGCTTCTCGATTGGAATGTCCATGTTCGGCGGCATGCTGGTGCTGATGGCACTGCGGGCGCCGATTGCGGTGTCGATGTTCGTGCCCGGCGCGTTGGGCTATCTGGCGCTCTCTGGCTGGTTGCCGCTGCTCTCGCATCTCAAGGGCGCGGTGTATGGCCGGGTGTCGGTGTATGACCTGTCGGTGATTCCGCTCTTCATGCTGATGGGCGCTCTGGCCGTGCAAGGCGGGCTGGCGCGGGCACTCTTCGACTTCGCGAATGCGCTGCTCGGGCGCTTCCGGGGTGGCATGGCAATGGCCGGCGTGCTCGCCTGTGCCGCCTTCGGCTCGATCTCCGGCTCCACCGTGGCCACCACCGCGACGATTGCCCAGGTGGCCTACCCGCAGATGCGCCGCATCGACTACTCCGGCCGTCTGGCCACCGCCGCGCTGGCCACCGGCGGCACCATGGGCGTGCTGCTGCCGCCCTCGGTGACCCTGATGGTATATGCCATCCTCACCGAGCAGAACATCACCAAAATGTTCCTCGCCGCCTATGTGCCGGCGCTGGTGGCCGCCATTGGCTACATGCTGGCGATCATGGTCACCGTGCGCCTGAATCCGGAGCAAGCTCCGGCAGCCAAGCCGGCCTCGCTGCGTGAAGTCGTGAGCTGCGGCAAGCAGGTGTGGCACATCGGCCTGATCTTTGGGCTGGTCTTCGGCGGCATCTACGGTGGCTTCTTCACCGCCACCGAGGGCGCGGCGATTGGCGCGCTGCTGACCTTCCTGATCACGCTCGCCACCGGGCAGATGAGCCGCGCCAAGCTGATCAGCTCGGTGCGCACCACGGCCCAGACCAGCGGCATGATCTTCCTGATCTTCCTGGGCGCCGACATGATCAACGCCGCGCTGGCGCTCTCCCAGCTGCCGGCCCAGCTGGCTGACATGGTGGGCCACCTGCAGCTGAGCCCGCTGCTGGTGATGGCCGGGCTGATGCTCTTCTACGTGATCCTGGGCTGCGTGATGGACGAGATGTCGATGATCCTCCTCACGGTGCCGACGCTCTTCCCGGTGATCATGGGCCTGGACTTCTTCGGCCTCGGCATGGCGGACAAATCGCTCTGGTTCGGCATCCTGATCCTCACCGTGTGCGAGATCGGCATGATCTTCCCGCCGGTCGGCCTGAACGTTTACATCATGAACGGCCTAGCCAAGGACGTGCCGATGAGCGAGACCTACAAGGGCGTGATCCCCTTCCTGATCACCGATGCCATTCGCCTTGGTCTGCTCATCACCTTCCCCGGCATCTCGCTGTGGCTGGTGCATCTGCTGATCTGATCCCGCCGCCCGCCCCACCCCAAGTCCACTGCTTCACCCGACCCGACAAGGAGACAAGACCATGAAGACCCAACAGAAGATGATCGGCAAAGTCTGCAGCCTCGCATTGCTGGCGCTGGCCGCCACCCCGGCGCTGGCCGCCGACCCCGTCGTAACGCTCAAGCTGCACTTTCACCTGCCGATCAGCTCCTTGGCCAACACCCTGTTCATCACGCCCTGGTGCGAGAAAATCGCCAAGGAATCGAACGAGCGCATGAAGTGCCAGATCTATCCCTCAATGCAGCTCGGCGGCACTCCGGCCCAGCTCTACGAGCAAGTGCGCGATGGCGTGGCCGATGTCGTATGGGCCCTGCCGGGCTACACCGCCGGCCGCTTCCCAATGGTGGAAGCCTTCGAGCTGCCCTTCATGATGCAGAGCCCGGAAGCCACCAGCCGCGCGCTGTGGGACTACGTCGATCAGTACGCCAAGGCCGAGTTCAAGGATGTGAAGCCGCTGGCCTTCCATGTGCACGGCGATGGCGTTTTCCACACCACCAGCAAGCAGGTGCGCACCGCAGCCGATCTGAAAGGCATGAAGCTGCGCGCGCCAACCCGCCTCACCAACAAGTTCATCGCCATGCTCGGCGCCACGCCGGTGAGCATGCCGGTGCCGCAGGTGGGCGACGCGCTGGCCAAGGGCGTGATCGATGGCGCGGTTGTGCCCTATGAAGTGGTGCCCTCGGTGAAGATTCAGGAGCTTGTGAAGTACCACAGCGAAACCGACCCGGCCGAGCCCGCCTTCTACACCTCGACCTTCATCTTTGCGATGAACAAGGCCAAGTACGACTCGCTGCCGGCCGACCTGAAGAAGGTGATCGACCACAACAGCGGCGTGGAGCTTTCCGGCCAGATTGGCAAAGCCTTCCTGCAGGCCGATGCCGAGGGCAAGAAGCTCACCACCCACAACACCACCTACGTGATCCCGAAGGCCGAGCTGGACAACTGGAAGAAAGTGGCCGAGCCGCTGAAGGCCTCCTGGGTCAGCGAGATGAACGGCAAGGGCTACAACGGCCAGCAACTGCTCGATGGGGCCAAGGCCCTGATCGCCAAGCATTCGGCCGCCATCAAATAACCCCATGCCGATGAACGCTCAAGAAATGGAGGTGGCATCGTGAGTGCTGAACTACCCGGCAAACCCGGCACGCCGGAAGACTCCCCGCTGGAGAGTTTCTCGCACTGCCATGAAGGCATCCTCACGCATCTTGGCGCGCTGGGCGAACTGCCGGCGCTGGCTGCCGCCGCGACCCGCGCCCGGGAGCTCGCCGGGCAAACCCAGCGTTTCTTCGCCGAAGCCATGCTGGCCCACCACGAGGAGGAAGAGCGCGAGCTCTTCACCGCCGTGCTGGCCAGCTCGGTGGCCGGCGAAGAAGCCGCCAGGGTGCAGGCCATGGTGCAGCGCCTGACCGAAGAGCACCGCGCCATCGAAGTGCTCTGGTATCGCCTGGCGCCGCAGCTCAAGCGCCTCACCAATGGCCATGTCGAGCCGCTCGATGGCGCGCTGGCCAGTGAGCTGGTGAGCCGCTACCGCGCCCATGCCGACTTCGAGGAGCGCGAGTTCCTGCCGCTGTGCCAGCTCATTCTCGGCCGCAACGGCAGCCACATGGCGGCCCTCGGGCTGGCCCTGCACATGCGCCATGCGCCGCAGAAACTGCCCTACATCTGAACCGAAGCAAGGAGTCCACGCATCATGATCATCGACTGCCATGGTCACTACACCACCGCGCCGGCCGCCCTCGAAGCTTGGCGCCAGCGCCAGATCGCCGGCATCAAGGATCCTTCGGCAATGCCAAAGGCCTCTGAGCTGAAAATCAGCGACGACGAACTGCGCGAGAGCATCGAGCTGAATCAACTCGCCAAGATGAACGAGCGCGGCATCGACCTCACGCTGTTCTCGCCGCGCGCCAGCTTCATGGCCCACCACATCGGCGACTTTCAGATCTCCGCCACCTGGGCCTCGCTGTGCAACGAGTTGTGCCATCGGGTCGCCCAGCTTTTTCCCGAGCGCTTCGTGGGCGCGGCAATGCTGCCGCAGTCGCCCGGCGTGGATCCGGCGAGCTGCATTGCCGAGCTGGAAAAGTGCGTGAAGGAATACGGTTTCGTCGGCCTCAACCTCAATCCGGATCCCTCCGGTGGGCACTGGACCAGTCCGCCGCTGACCGACCGCCACTGGTACCCGCTCTACGAAAAAATGGTGGAGCTGGACATCCCGGCGATGATCCACGTCAGCACCAGCTGCAATGCCTGCTTCCACACCACCGGTGCGCACTACATCAATGCCGACACCACGGCCGTGATGCAGCTGATCCAGGGCGATCTGTTCCGCGACTTCCCGAGCTTGCGCTTCGTGATCCCGCACGGCGGCGGCGCCGCGCCCTATCACTGGGGGCGTTACCGTGGCCTCGCGCAGGAGCTCAAGAAACCCTTGCTCAGCGAGCATCTGCTGAAAAACATCTTCTTCGACACCTGCGTCTATCACCAGCCGGGCATCGACCTGCTGACGCGCGTGATCCCGGTCGAGAACGTGCTGTTCGCGTCCGAAATGATCGGCGCGGTGCGCGGCATCGACCCGGAGACAGGCCATCACTTCGACGACACCCGGCGTTACATCAACGCCGCCGCCTTGTCCGACGCCGAGCGCGCGCAGATCTTCGAGGGCAATGCTCGCCGCGTCTATCCGCGCCTCGATGCGCAACTGAAAGCCCGCGGGCGATGAGTCACGACCGAGGGGCGTCAAGTCGTAGGGCGGAGTGCCAACTCCGCCATTTTTCCAGACACATGCGCGGCATTTGCCCGCCATCGCATGCGGTGGAGTTTCACTCCACCCTACGTATCGGTCCCGCGTCGACGATCCAACCGTGCGCGGTGAAGGTCCGTGGATTTTGAGGAGAAAGCAATGAGCATGAACAATCTAGGCGTGGTGCGCACGCAAATCGAGCGCGCCGACCTGGCCGCCGTCGAACATCTCTCGCGCTTCGGCGTGGCCACCATTCACGAGGCCATGGGCCGCGTGGGGCTGTTGAAACCCACGATCCGCCCGATCTACGCCGGTGCGCATCTGTGCGGCACGGCCGTGACCGTGCTGCTGCAGCCCGGCGACAACTGGATGCTGCATGTGGCGGCCGAGCAGATCCGCCCCGGCGACGTGGTCATCGCCGCCTGCACCGCCGATAGCACCGATGGCTTCTTCGGCGACCTGCTGGCCACCTCCTACCGCGCTCGCGGCGCGAAAGGCCTGGTCATAGATGGCGGCGTGCGCGACGTGAAAGACCTCACCGCAATGAATTTCCCGGTCTTCAGCCGGGCGATTCACGCCAAGGGCTGCACCCGCGCCACGCTAGGCTCGGTGAATATCCCGGTGGTGTGTGCCGGCGCGCTGGTCAATCCGGGCGATGTAGTGGTTGCCGATGACGATGGCGTCGTGATCGTGCCGGCCGCGCTGGCGGCTGAGGTCGCTGCTGCCGCCCAGGCCCGCGAAGACAACGAAGGCGCCAAGCGCGCCCGCTTTGCGGCCGGCGAACTGGGGCTGGACATGTACAACATGCGCGACACCCTCGCGAAAGCCGGCCTGCGCTATGAATAGTGCTCGCTGCATGTGGATGCGCGGCGGCACCTCCAAGGGCGGCTACTTCCTCGCCGAGGATCTGCCCGCCGACCCGGCCACGCGCGACGCCTTCCTGCTGGCGGTGATGGGCTCGCCCGATGCGCGCCAGATCGATGGCATGGGCGGAGCTGATCCGCTCACCTCCAAAGTCGCGGTCGTGCGCAAGTCGCAGCGCCCCGGTGTGGATGTCGATTACCTGTTCCTGCAGGTCTTCGTCGATCAGCCGCTGGTGAGCAGCGCGCAAAACTGCGGCAATCTGCTCGCCGGTGTCGCCCCCTTCGCCATCGAGCGCGGGCTGGTGCCGACACAGACGGATGAGACCATGGTGCGCATCTACATGGAGAACACCGGCCAGATCGCCGAGGCAAGGGTGCAGACGCCGGAGGGGCGCGTCGAATACGCGGGCGACGCGGCACTCGATGGGGTGCCCGGCACGGCAGCGCCGATCCCGCTGTTTTTCAGCGACACGGCCGGCTCCTCCTGCGGTGCGCTGCTGCCGACCGGTCGGGCCCGCGACAGGATTCAGGGTGTGGACGTCACCTGCATCGACAATGGCATGCCGGTGGTGCTGATTCGCGCCGCCGATCTGGGCTGCCGGGGCGACGAAACGCGTGCCGAACTCGATGCCGATGAGGCGCTCAAGGCGCGGCTCGAAGCGATCCGGCTGGAAGCCGGGCCGCTGATGCATCTGGGCGATGTGCGCGAGCAGTCGGTGCCGAAAATGAGCTTGATCAGCGCGCCGCAAGCCGGCGGGGTGATCAACACCCGCAGCTTCATCCCGCACCGCTGCCATGCCGGCATCGGCGTGTTCGGCGCGCTCAGTGTGGCCACCGCCGCAGCGCTGCCCGGCAGCGTGGCCGAAGGCCTCGCGCAGGTGCCGGCCGGCGCCAGCAAGGCCATGCGCATCGAGCATCCCTCGGGCGCCACGCGGGTGCAGGTAGAAACCGATGGCGCGGGCGCATTTCGCTCGGCAGGATTGATCCTGAGCGCCCGCAAACTTTTCGATGGTGTTGTCTATGCTGCAGCACGCGCCTCCCAGCGCGAAGCCGTAGCCGAATGAAGAAGGAGACAGGAATGGCAAGAATCATTGGCGGCGTGGCGGTTTCGCATACCCCCACCATCGGCTTCGCCTACGACCACAGCAAGCAGAACGATCCGGCCTGGGCGCCGATATTCACGGCCTTCGAACCTTTGCGTGCGTGGTTCAACGAACAGAAGCCGGATGTGCTGATCTACATATTCAACGATCACGTCACCTCCTTCTTCTTCGATCACTACTCGGCCTTCGCGCTGGGCGTGGGCGAGCAATACGCGGTGGCGGACGAAGGCGGCGGCGCACGCGATCTGCCGCCGGCCGCCGGCCACCCGGCACTGGCCCGGCACATTGCCACCAGCCTCGTGACCGACGAGTTCGACATGTCCTTCTTCCAGGACAAACCTCTCGATCACGGTTTCTTCTCGCCGATGTCGGTGCTGCTCGACCGGCCGGACAATCAGTGGCCCACCACCGTGGTGCCGCTGCAGGTCGGCGTGTTGCAGTTCCCGATTCCGAGTGCGGCGCGCTGCTACAAGCTGGGCCAGGCCCTGCGCCGCGCCGTGGAGAGCTATCCGGAAGACCTCAAGGTGGCGGTGGTCGCCACCGGTGGCCTCTCGCACCAGGTGCATGGCGAACGTGCCGGCTTCAACAACACCGAGTGGGACCACCAGTTCCTCGACCTGATCACCCAGGATCCGGCTCAGCTCGCCGGCATGACCCACGCCGAATATGCCGAACTGGGCGGGCTGGAAGGCGCTGAAGTCATCATGTGGCTGATCATGCGCGGCGCGCTCTCGGCGAATGTGAAGCGCCTGCACAGCTCCTACTACCTGCCCTCGATGACTGGCATCGCCACCCTGATCCTCGAAGACGAAGGTCGGCCGGCGACCGGCGCCCAGCAGGCCCGCCACCGCGCCCGCATGGGCGAGCAGCTGGCGGGCGCCGAAAAACTGCAGGGCACCTATGCTTTCGATCTGGAGCGCAGCGTGCGGGCCTACCGCATCAACCGCTACCTGCACGAGATGATCCGCCCCGAGCACCGCGCGGCCTTCCTCGCCGATCCCGAAGCATCCTTCGAAGCAGCTAGCCTGAGCGAAACCGAGCGCGACCTGATCCGCAGCCGCGACTGGCGCGGCCTGATCCACTACGGCGTGATCTTCTTCATGCTCGAAAAACTCGGCGCCACGCTGGGCGTGCCGAATCTGCATATCTACGCTGCAATGCGCGGCGAGAGCGTCGAGGCCTTCATGAAGACCCGCAACACCCAGGTGAATTACTCGGTGGCGGGTAAGGGCAGGGTCTGAAGCCAGGGAGCGTCCGCCTCAGGCGGCACTACCGCTCAGTCAGGCGATGGGCATGTGCAGCGTGTCGTCTCCGTGAAGGTGGGGATCCAGTGTCTTTCTACGTCTCTGGATTCCCGTCTTCGCGGGAATGACAAGTTTTGGCCTTAGGTGAAGTTTTAGGCGGGCGCTTTTGAGCGGTGCATCAGGTGCTGGTAGCGAGGCTCTCATCCTGTGCCGGCGGCGCGCAGCGCACAACTTCTTCGAGGCTGGTCAGGCCTCTGGCGATCTTCAGGGCGCCCGAGATGCGTAGCGGCTTCATGTCTTCCCGCATGGCCTGCTGGCGAACGGCAGCGAGTTCGGTGTTGTGCTGGATCTGGCGGGCGATGCCCGGTGACATCAGGAGGGTTTCGTAAATGCCCATGCGCCCGCTGTAACCGGTATTGCGGCATTCCAGACAGCCGATCGGGCGATGAAAATGGCGTGGTACGGCGGCTTTGAACGGCGCGACGAGCTGCTCCCAGACCAGGGCTTCTTCCGGCGTGGGCGGCGAGGGCTGCTTGCAGTGCGGGCACAGGGTGCGCACCAGGCGCTGGGCCATCACGCCGAGCATGGTGGCATTCAGCAAGTAGGGTGGCACCCCCAGATCCAGCATTCGGGTGATGGCCGAGGGCGCATCGTTGGTGTGCAGGGTGGAAAGCACCAGGTGGCCGGTCAGCGCAGCCTGAATCGCCATTTCGGCGGTTTCCAGATCGCGGATTTCGCCGATCATGATGATGTCCGGGTCCTGCCGCAGCAGTGCCCGCACGCCGTCCGCGAAGCCAAGGTCAATACCTGCCTGGACCTGCATCTGGTTGAAGGCGCCTTCCACCATTTCGATCGGATCTTCGATCGTGCACACATTCACTTCCTGTGTGGCGAGCTGCTTGAGCGTGGAGTAGAGCGTGGTGGTCTTGCCCGAGCCGGTCGGGCCGGTCACCAGGATGATGCCGTTGGGCTGGCGAGTCATGTGGTGCCAGCGCACCAGATCTTCGTCAGTGAAGCCGAGCTCGGCAAAGCTGCGCACCAGCACGTCCGGATCGAAAATCCGCATTACCAGCTTTTCGCCGAAGGCGGTGGGCAGTGTGGATAGACGTAGCTCGACCTCGGTGCCTTGTGGCGTGCGGGTCTTGATACGGCCATCCTGCGGGCGCCGTTTCTCGACGACGTCCATGCGGCCGAGAATCTTGATGCGGCTGGTCATCGCGTTGATGACCGTCATCGGCAGCTGGTAGACCTGATGCAGCACGCCATCGATGCGAAAGCGCACGATGCCCATCTCGCGGCGTGGCTCGACGTGGATGTCCGACGCACGCTGGTCAAAGGCGTATTGCCACAGCCAGTCGACGATGGAGACGATGTGCTGCTCGTTGGCGTCGAACTGGCGATTGGTTTTCGAGAGCTCGACCAGTTGCTCGAAGTTCGAGATCGCGCTGCCCTTCTGTTGCTCGGCCTGGGAGGCCTTCTTGACCGAGCGCGCGAGGTTGTAGAACTCGATCTGGAAGCGCTCGATATCCACTGGATTGGCGAACACGCGGCGAATCGGCTTGCGCAGCACATGCAGGAGTTCCGCCTCCCACTCGCGCACGAAGGGCTCGGCGCTGGCGATCACCACCTCGTTACCACTGACCTGCACAGGCAGCACCTGCAGACGCGAGGCGTAGGCGGCGGTCATCACTTCGGTAACGGTCGAGAAATTGATCTTCAGCGGATCAATGTGGAAGTACTCCAGCCCCAGTTTGCCGGCCAGCCATTCGGTGAGGGCATCGATATGCAGGAGCTTGTGCGGCGGCTGAGCGGATTTCAGCTGGCGTTCGGCAATGACCACCAGCGGATGCGCACCGCCCTTGTGGCTGTAGCGTTCGGCGAAGATCGCCTCGGCATCCTCATGGCTGATCAGGCGATCTTCGCGCATCAGTTTCAGAACCTCCTTGAGCTGGAGGCGGTGTTCACTGGCGGCGTGTTTCGAGCTAGGGCTGTTCATGTCACGGGGAAGGCTGGGCGCGCGAGACTGGAATGTACTCCCGAGGGAGTACGGGCAGGGGCTTGGTTTGGGAGTTTTTCAAGCCCTTTGCAGCTTTTAACGACAGCCGGACCCGCCGCATTGAGCGTGCTAACATCGCGCGGCCTTTGGTCTGCCTGCTCATGATCGACATCACCCCCCACTTTGCTGACGACGGCACGCTTGCCCGCGTGATTCCCGGTTTTCGCCCGCGCCCCCAGCAACTGGAGATGGCGGCGGCGATTGCGCGCGCAATCCATGGCAACCGACTGCTGGTGGCCGAGGCGGGTACCGGTACCGGCAAGACCTTCGCCTATCTGGTGCCGGCGCTCCTCTCGGGCGGCAAGGTGATCGTCTCGACTGGTACCAAGACCCTGCAGGACCAGCTCTTTCACCGCGATCTGCCGGCCGTGCGCAAGGCCTTGAAGGTGCCGGTGGGTGTCGCCTTGCTGAAGGGGCGACAGAACTATGCCTGTCACTACCATATCGGGCGGGCCCAGCTCGAAGGCCGTTTCCTCAATCGTGAGGATGCGGTCCACATCCGCACGATTGCCAAATGGCTGATGCACACCCAGACCGGCGACAAGGCTGAGTGCACAGGTGTGCCCGAGGATTCCACGGTATGGATGGCGGCAACCTCGACGCGCGAGAACTGTCTCGGTCAGGAGTGCCCGAACGCCAAGGAGTGCTTCGTGATGGCGGCGCGGCGCGCGGCGCAGGAGGCGGATGTGGTGGTGGTCAATCATCACCTGTTCTTCGCAGATGTGATGTTGCGCGACGAAGGCATGGGCGAGCTGTTGCCGGCCTGCAATACGGTGATTTTCGACGAAGCGCATCAGTTGCCGGAAACTGCCTCGATGTTCTTTGGCGACTCGGCTTCCACTGGCCAGATGCTCGATCTGGCGCGCGATACCCGGGTCGAGGCGGTCGCGGGGGCACGCGATTTCCTGCCCTTGCAGGATGCCACCCGGTCGCTGGAGAAAGCCGCTCGCGATCTGCGTCTGGCGATTCCCGGCGAGAACGCCCGGCTTTCCTTCGAGCAGGTTGGCGACAAGGCGGACTTCCTGGCCGCGCTGGACGCGGTTGAGCATGAGCTGGAGGCCTTTGTCGGTTTGGCCGAATCGCAGGCCGAGCGCTCCGAAGGACTGGAGAAATGCTGGCAGCGCGCCACCGATCTGCACGCCCGGCTCACCAACTGGCGCCGCCTGAATCAGCCGGACACGATCCGCTGGGTCGAGGTGTTTAGCCAGTCGGCCTCGCTGAATACCACCCCGCTGCGGGTGGCCGAGATTTTCCGCAAGCAGATCGAGGGCAATGCCAAGAGCTGGATCTTTGCCTCCGCAACGCTCGCTGTCGGGCAGAGCTTCGGCCACTACTGTGGCGAACTGGGCCTCGATGTGCTGGATCCGCCGCCCGATACCGGCATGTGGGGCAGCCCCTTCGAATATCAGGATCAGGCTTTGCTGTACGCACCAGCGAATATGCCCGATCCGAACAGTCCGCTGTATCTGGATGCAGTCATCGAAGCCGCTGTGCCGGTGATCCGCGCAGCCCAGGGGCGCACTTTTGTGCTGTGTACGTCGCTGCGGGCCATGAAGCACATCCACGAGGGGCTCGAGTCGCGCTTTCATCGCCAGGCGTTGGATTTCCCCCTGTTGATCCAGGGCCAGGCCTCGCGCAGTGAGTTGCTGGAGCGCTTCCGTCAGCTCGGCAATGCAGTGCTGGTAGCCAGCCAGAGCTTCTGGGAAGGCGTGGATGTGCCGGGCGATGCGCTGTCTGTCGTGATCATCGACAAGCTGCCCTTTGCGCCGCCGGATGACCCGGTGCTGAAAGCCCGCGTCGACTGGATCGAGAAGCAGGGCAAGAACCCGTTCATGGAATACCAGCTGCCGCGCGCGGTGATCAGCATGAAACAGGGGGCAGGGCGGCTGATCCGCTCCGAGCGCGATCGTGGTGTGCTGATGGTTTGCGACCCGCGCATGATCAGCAAGCCCTATGGCAAGCGGGTCTGGCAAAGCCTGCCGGCGATGCGCCGCACACGCATCGAGGAGGAAGTGGTGGCTTTCCTCGAAGCCTTGCCGCCGCCTGCCAGCTTGGTAGATTGACAAAAAATTGCAGCTTCGCGTGCTGACAGCTGTCATAGATACAAAGTAATATTTCCCCGCGCGCCTGTAGGAGAAGAACCTACAGCTAATATTCGCCGCTGGAAGCGGTTTCGGGGAACAGATGGACAGGCTGGTTTTTGCCAAGACGAGTGCCGGGCTGGATGAAATCCAGCAGCGCCAGATGCGCCTGCATCCGCGCGTGCGCTCGCTCCTGATTCTTGTGGATGGCAAGCAGCCGGTGTCTGAACTGCGTGGCAAGTTTGCCGTTGATCCCGTGATCCTGCAGGAGCATCTGGAACTGCTGCAGGAAGCCGGCCTGATCCATCCGGTGTTCGAGAGTGTGGAACCCACACCGCATACCGGCCCCGCCTCCAATCTGCCGGAAGTCGTGGAGCTGCCCGCGCAAGGCGAAGCTTCATGGATGTCGGAAATGCAGAGCCCGCTGCCCTCTGACGAGAGTTCCCGCCTGATGGCGCTCTACCGCATCTATACCGAGACCATCAGTGCCAGTTTCGCTGCCAAGTCCGCACCTTATCTGAAGGAGCTGGACAAGGCTGCGCGCATTGGCGATTACATCGCCCTTGGGAACAAGATCATCACGGCGCTGAACAAGTCCGCGCGTGTCAATCTGGCGGTCGAGTTCAAGCGCAAGGTCAAGCCGTTGCTCAGATAGCTCAGCGCGGAATGATCGGAATGATCTTGCGCGCTTTCACTTTCTGCTGTGGCCGCCCGGCGGCGAGCTGACGCCGGCGCTCTTCCTCACGCATCCAGGCACGGTAGCCTAGCAGTGTCGCCAGAATCAGGGTGTAGATCAGCGGTTCGGTAATATCCCGCTTCACCAGCCACCAGTAGTGCAGCACAGCGAGGATGCCGATGGCGTATACCGAGCGATGCAGTGTCTGCCATCGTCGCCCGCCTAGCCAGCGGATGGCGGTGTTGAAGGAGGTCGCGGCGAGCGGAATCAGCAGTACGAAAGCGGCAAAGCCCACCGTGATGAAGGGGCGCTTCACGATGTCGCGTGCGATGCCTTCCCAGTCAAAAAACTGGTCCAGCCAGATGTAGGTGATGAAGTGTTGCAGGCCATAAAAAAAGGCATACAGCCCCAGCATGCGGCGGGTGCGCAGCAGCCAGTTCATGCCGCTCAGCTTGCGCAGCGGCGTGATGGCAAGTGAGGCCAGCAGGAAGCGCAGGGTCCACTCGCCGGTGCCACGTGTAATCGCCTCCACTGGGTTGGCACCCAGTTCATCATTGAAAAAGCCCCAGCTCATGTGTGCCAGAGGCAGCAGGCAGGCAAGGAAGAGTACGCATTTGAAGGCCGCGATCGCGCCGCGCCCAGGGTTCTTGATCCAGTCTCGCATCAGTAGTTCTTCTTCAGGTCCATGCCGGTGTAAAGCTGGCCCACCTCGTCGGCATAGCCGTTGAAAAGCAGGGTCTTGCGCTTGGTGATTTCACCGATGCGGCGCTCGGTATCCTGCTTCCAGCGTGGATGATGCACGGCTGGATTGACGTTCGAATAGAAACCGTATTCATTGGCGGCAGCCTTGTTCCAGGCCGTGCCCGGCATCTTCTCGACCAGCCTGATCTTTACGATGGATTTTGCGCCCTTGAAACCATACTTCCAGGGCACCACCAGGCGGATCGGGGCGCCATTCTGAGGCAGCAACTCCTCGCCGTAGAGGCCGACCGCCATCAGCGTGAGCGGGTGCATGGCCTCATCGAGACGCAGACCTTCGGTATAAGGCCAGTCCAGCACTGGTTGCCAGGTGCCGAGCATGATCCGCTTGTCGTAGTGAGTCACGAACTCCACGAATTTCGCACTGCCCTGCGGTTCGACCAGCTTGAGCAAACTCGCCAGTGGGAAGCCTACCCAGGGAATGACCATTGACCAGCCCTCGACGCAGCGCATGCGATAGATGCGTTCCTCAAGTGGTGCAAGCTTGAGCAGATCTTCGATGGCAAAGCTGCGTGGCTTGTTGCACAGGCCTTCCACTACAACGGTCCACGGCCGTGTCTTCATCACGCCGGCATTTTCCGCAGGTTCATCCTTGTCCAGTCCGAACTCGTAGAAGTTGTTGTAGCTCGTGATGTCCTTCAGGCGCGTCGGTTTGTCATCAATCTTCTGGCGATTGGGCTGCACATTGGCAAGTGCTGCAGCTTCGGCCGCCCCCCAGGGCAACGCCAGCCCTGTCGCAGCGGCCAGAACTGCACGACTGCTGCTGCGCATGAACTCGCGGCGGGCCTGGTAGAGCTCAGCTGGGGTGATTTCGGAGGGGGGGATGTTGTCGGGGCGTCGGATCAGCATGGGGTCCATCCTTTCAGGGCAGTGGGTCTGCCGGGCTCTCTGGTGTCGGGATCTATCCGTAGTAGACCGCCTTGGGCGCAAAAGCTTACGGGAAAAAGCACAAATTCCTTGGCGAGCGCTTGGCGCGTGGAAAGTTTTTACTCTGGCATTGCCCGAAGGTGCCAAGTCTGGCTATAATCTCGCCTCTTCGCGGAGAGGTGGATGAGTGGTTTAAGTCGCACGCCTGGAAAGCGTGTGTAGGGTAATACTCTACCGCGGGTTCGAATCCCGCCCTCTCCGCCACGAAGACCTGTTAAGGCCCTGAAAATTCAGGGCCTTTTGTTTTTCTGGTTTGCTTGTACTGCATGGAATGCATACCTCTCGCTTGAGGCAAGCGTACCTACGGTTCGCGCCAAGCACCCTTTCTTCGCATGAGCATGCGTTGCTCGGAATGCCTCCCTGATCAACTTCTGGAAGTCGCTGCGTCGCCAGGCCACCGAGCAGGGGCCGCTTAAGGCCTCGGTCAAGCGTTGTTGGGAGCATCTGTGAAATACACCGAACACGAAAAACTGCTCATCCTTTGGGCTGTGCTTTTTTAAGCTTCTGTCCTGTGTTTGATCAATCAGCACTGGCTGATTGATCGGTTCGGGAGTCGCGTCAATCTTCAGGCGTCGATCTGCCCGGGCATTTCCTTGTGCAGCATGAGCTTTTGCTCGCCCCGTTTGCGTAGGCGGATGTTGATCAGCTCTACCACGATAGAGAAGGCCATCGCGAAGTAGATGTAGCCCTTCGGCACATGGGTGTCGAAGCCTTCTGCAATCAGGGTGACACCGACCAGCACCAGGAAGGACAAGGCCAGCATCTTGATGGTGGGGTTGGCATCAACGAATTCGCCGATCGGTTTGGCTGCGAACATCATCACGCCAACCGAGATCAGGATTGCGGCGACCATTACGCCGATCTGGTCGACCAGGCCGACGGCGGTGATCACCGAGTCCAGCGAAAACACGATGTCGATGATCGCAATCTGCACTAGCACGGCACCAAAGGCTGCGCGTGCCGCGCTTTCCGTGTGATGGGCTTCTTGTTCCGCCGTGAGCGAGTTGTGAATCTCATGCACGCTCTTCCACAGCAGGAACAGGCCGCCGCCGATCAGGATGATGTCGCGCCCGGAAATCTCCTGGGCCAGCACGGTGAATAGCGGGGCGGTGAGCTTCATGATCCAGACCAGCGACAGCAGCAGGGCGATGCGACTCAGCATGGCCAGCGACAGGCCCAACCGGCGCGCCAGGTTGCGCCGCGAAGCTTCGACGCGCGAGACCAGGATGGAGATGAAGATAATGTTGTCGATACCCAGTACGATTTCCAGCGCTGTGAGGGTGGCGAGGGCAATCCAGGCATTCGGGTCGGCAAGCCATTCGAACATGATCGGGATCCGTTATAGAAAAGGTGTGATGAGACCGGCGGAACCGGGGCTGGTTCCTGTGTTGCGTTCATTCGCTCAAGTGTTGCGCATGAAGCCCAGGTTGCTGCTGGCGAAGTTGCCTATGTTGGGCAGGACGACCGGCAAATCCGCTTCTGCCACCCCCATCCAGCGTGCCAGCGTGGCGGCGTACTGGTCTACTGCCGTAGTGGGTAGCAGGCGGCCATTGCCGACGTCCGTTGTCGTGTTCAGGGCGACCTCCGGGAACTGGCCATAGAGCTGCCCGCCCTTTACGGCGCCGCCGACGATGAAGTGGTGGCTGCCCCAGCCATGATCGGAGCCGTCGCCGTTGGAGAGCAATGCGCGGCCGAAGTCCGAGGCCGTGAACAGGGTGACCTTGTCCGCTACGCCGAGTTCTTCCATTGCCTCCTGGAAGTACGCGACCGATTGCGCCACGCTGCGCAGCAACTCGCCTTGCTTGGCGAGCTGGTTGTCGTGGGTATCGAATCCGTTCAGCGAGACGAAGAAAATCTGGCGCCGCTGTCGGATGCTTTCATCATCGCGCACGCCGATCATGCGCGCTACGATGCGCAGCTGCTGGGCGAGCTTGTCCTGCGCGAGCTCAGGCGGCAGATCAATGCGCGGGTCGTTCTCGGGCAGTCTGGCCAGTGCCGCAGAGAGCAGGCCGTGGGCTTCGATCGAGCGATTGACGACAGCTGCGTACTCGCTGCCGAAGAGCTCGTCCTGACTGGCCGCGATCTGGGCACGCAAGGCCTCGGCGATCTGGGGTGGATAGCGGTTGCCACTGGTGACGCGGTTGAAGCCGATCGCACCGCCCGGCGTGATCTGATACTGGATGGTCTTGTCGCTAGCGAGGAAAACAGCGTTGCCCGCTGCCGAGATGGCAGTGAAGAGTTGCTTGCCGTTGTGGCTGGCGAGCAGATCGGCAATTCGCCCGCCCCATCCGATCTTCGCGCCTTCGGGCGAGAAGGCCTGCCAGATGGCTTGTTGGTCGTTATGCGAGAAGAGCTTGGGCGGCCGGGCAATGTTCGTGCCCTTGAAACTGGCGGCATCCCTGATCGGCACGATGAGCGGGCCGACGTTGGCGAGCACCGCAGTCTTGCCGCGTTGATAGAGGCGCTGAAGGGGTTCCAGTTCCGGGTGCAGGCCCAGCGGCTGGCTGGCGGCGAGCGGCAGCAATTGCTCGCGCGGCAGGGCCAACACTGTCCGGGCCGTCGCATAGCGTGCATAGCCGGACTCATCCAGCGGTATGACCGTGTTGTGGCCGTCGTTGGCACCGTACATGAAGAGACACACGATGGCCCGGTAATCATCGGGCCGGTTGGCGGCAGCCGCGGCACCGATGCCGGCCAGTTGCAGGCCCAGCGGCCCGGCCGTGCGCAGCAGCGTGAGGGCGCCGGCGCGGCGCAGGAATTCGCGGCGGGAAGCTTGGCTCATGCTTGCATCCTCATCTCTGCACCAGATATTCGGGCGACACCATCACCAGCAGCACGGCCAGCTTCACGCGGTTGCGCTGCGCGTTTTCGAGCGCAGTGACCGGGCTGGCCGGCAGGGGCAGAGCGGCTACGGCCGCGGTGATGCGCTGGCGGGAGGCTTCGGTGAGGCGCTGGCCGGTGAGCAGCAGATCCAGCTGCTCGACGAGGCGGGCGGGCTGCGAGGCCAGCGCCATCTGCGCGCTGTAGTCTGGCTGGATGTCACGGCGCCCGCCCTCGGCGCGACCGGCGCCTGCGTCGATCGTGGTCTGGATGAAATTGGCATAGCCGGCCACAGCGCTTTCGGAGACGATCTGCATCTCCGGCGCCACCATGTTCTTGCGGGCGATTTCGCTGCCCGGCGGCATGAAGCCGGGGCGGTAGAAGTTGAACACGCTGGGCGAGCGCAGCGGACTCTGGCCGAGCGAGTTGGCTGGGTTGTCGGTGTTCTGCATGCGGAATTCTCCCGAGGCCGAGGTGGCATGGAAGGCTCGCATCCACTGCGACAGGCGCAGGATCGGCTCGCGCAGCTTGCCGCTGGAGCCTGCTGCGGGGTTGCGGGCCTCTGGATCCAACAGCACGGCGCGGATCACGGCCTGCATGTCACCGCGCACGCCAGCGCCATTGTCATTGAAGGCACGTGCGACGCGTTCGACATAGGCTGGCGAGGGATTGCTGGTCACGAGGCGCTGGATCAGCTGGCGGCCGAAAAAGGGGCCGACGTTGGGGTGATTGAAAAGTCGGTCCAGCGCGATTTTCAGATCCCCTTCCGGATCAGCTTGCACCTGTGGCTTGATGGTGACGCCGAGGAAATTCTTTTCACTGGTCGAGTGGAATTTCGGATAGCCCTTCATCGGCAGGATGTCCCAGTGCGGTTCCTTGCCCTGCTGGAAGAAGTGCTGATCCGTCGTGCCGGGGCCGCCGTAGGATAGGCCGGTGAAAACCCTGGCCAGCCCGGTGATGTCGTCCATGTCATAGGTTTCGATGGGCTGGTTGTTCTCCAGCTTCAAGGAGCCGTCCGGGTTCAGCTCCTGCAGGCCGATGGTGAACAGCTGCATGATTTCGCGGGCGAAGTTCTCGTCCGGCACGCGGCCCTTGGCCGGGTCTTCCTTCTGGTTTTTCAGGTGGGAGAGGTAGATGCCCATCATTGGGTGGCGGGCTACTTCTTCGAGCAGGCTGCGAAAGTCGCCGAAGGCATTGCGCCCGAGCATGTCGTAATAGGAGGCGACACCGCGGATCTTCACATCTAGCATGCCTTCAAACGAGATCACGAATATTTCCGAGAGCGCGAAGGCCACGCGCTGGCGCAACTGGTCCGGCGCGGTGGCTGCACGCTTCCAGAAGATCTCGAAAAACAGTTGCTGGCGCAGGTTCTGGCCCTTGGCGAGCTGCGCGTGATGAGGCTCCACATCGGGAAGGAACAGCGTTTGGGGCAGTGCGAACTGCTGCTTGAACCAGTGTGGGTAGTCGCTGCTGCTGAGGGCGTCGATCTCCGCCAGGCTAGGGCCGAAGCTGGCTTGCTGCAGGAAGCGCGAAGCGTCCACCGGAGAGGGCGCAGGGTAACGGGGGCCGGGCGGTGTGGCGGGGCGCTTGATGGCCGCCGGGCTATCCGGATAGGCCCACGGGTCAGAGCGTGGCGAAGTGCTGCCACAGGCGGCCAGCAGACCCAGGAAAAGAGGCAGGCAAGAACGCAGCAGTTTCATGGTCCTGTTCCGAGAGTGTGCATCTGGCCAGGAGTTTAGGGCGGGCAGGGCCTGAACGGGATCAGGGTAAACAAAAAGGGTTCCCCTTGCGAGGAACCCGAAGTGCTGCGTGAGGAGACGGTTGCTGGCTGACGCCCTAGGAGCGGGCACCAAACATATAGCGATCGGTTTTACTGCCTTTTTCTGGTGCAGGAGATGATTTGCTTGCGGGTGCTGAAGTGGTGGTGCTTTGCAGACTATCAGCTTGGATCCAGCCCAGACGGTTGCGGATTTCGAGCGAGCCTGTGACAAGGTCAATGTCTTCGCAATCCTCAGCAGCATCCAGTACTTGGCAGGCGTAGGCTTGATCAGTGAAAAAACGCTGGGTGTTCACGGCGACACCCTTTTCCTGGCGCAGACGGATCTTGATGCGGGCGAGGAGCTGAATTACTACGGGATCCATGGCGTGTTCACTCAGGGTAGTTAAACGATACTTAGGTTTAGCAATACGCGTGCCGGACTTGCTGCGAGGTGCTGCTGCTGGCACAGTGCAGCGGAACTATTTCACGGAGTCCTGGATATGTCGCGTTTCGGTTCGATTGCCCTGATCGTGGTGGGCAGTCTCTTTCTGCTGAGCAATCTCGGCTTGTTCCGCTTTAGCCAAGTGGCTCAGGTACTACATACGTGGTGGCCGTTGATTCTGATTGCTGTGGGAGTGCTAGGCCTGCTCGGCAAAAAGGGGTGATCAGGGGGCGGAGGGGGCGTCAGGCGCCGGATGGCTGGCTGGCTGCAGACGGGCAGTGAACCAGAAGGTGGCACCGTTTTTGAGCGAGCTATCCACGCCCACTTCGCCGCCCATGGCTTCGGCCAACTGCTTGACGATCGAGAGCCCAAGGCCGGTGCCCGAGCGGCGCTGACCATCGGCGTTGGCGACCTGCACGAAGGGCTCGAAGAGCAGGTGAAGCTTGCTCTTGTCGATGCCGACTCCCGTGTCGGTGACCGAAAAGGAAATCCGGTTGTGGAGCGGGGTGATGTCCAGATGCACGCTGCCCTGATCGGTGTACTTGATTGCGTTGCTGATCAAGTTGGTGAGCATCTGCATCAGGCGCGGCGCATCACCGTTGAGATGCCGGGGCAGCTCCGGCGAGATCGCGAAGCTGAGCTCAAGCTTCTTGCTGCTGGCAAAGTCCTCCTGCAAGGCAATGGTGTCTTCGATCAGTTGCTGCAGATTGAAATCAGCATGCATCAGTTCCAGCTTGCCAGAGTCGATCTTGGCGAAGGCGAGGATGTCATTGATGATGCCCAGCAGCCATTGCCCGGCCTTATGCACATTGAGTGAGTAACGCTGCTGTTTCTCGGTTAGCGTAGTGCTGCGCAGCAACTCGTTCATAGACAAGATGGCGTGCATCGGAGTGCGCAGATCATGGCTCATGGCGGCGAGGAAGTCGGACTTCATGCGATTGGCCTTGTCCGAGTTGTCGCGCGCTTCGATGAGTTCGCGCTCGCGCTCCTCGATATTGTCCAGCAACTGGTTGAAACCATTCACGAGAAGACCGATTTCGTCATCCTGCTGGGGTGGCACGCGTGGCGAATAGTCACCGGGGTTGGCCTGCAGGTGGGCTACGACTTGCATCAGCCGGGAGATCGGGCGGGTGACGAAGTGGCGCAGCATCAGGTAGAGCACCAGCAGTCCGATCACGGCCACACTGCCGCCTGCGCCAAGCCCCAGCAGCAGCATCGAGCGCAGCTTCTGGTCGATATCCGAGAGCGGGAACGCCACGATGACGCTGGCAATCTGTGGGTCATTGCTGCCACGTACAGATTCCAGAACGGCCAGGCTCTGTTCGGCTTCGACCTCGGTGCTGCGGCTGCCTTTCTGTAAGGCTTTGAGCAGCTCCGGTTCGGCCAGCGGCTTGCCGCTCAGTTCCGGGCGGCTGGAAAAAAGCACTGTGCCATCCTGCGCAGCAATCAGCGCGTATGAAACTCCGGGGTAAGCACTGACGGCTTCAGCGCATTGCGCTTCGAATCCGGTGACATCGTGGATGTCCAGACCCAGCGCAGTGACCCGTTCAAGCTGGATAGCCAGGCCGCGCGCCACGGCCTGCGAACGGGACTGCAGCACTTCGGCATGATGATGAAGATAGACTAGGGTGCCGCTCAGCGCGAAGGACGCAGTGACGAAGATGATCACCAGTGCAGCGATGGTGATGATCTTGCTGCGCAGCCCCAGTTTCATTACTTGTCCCAGATGTAGGAAGTCACCACGGTCGATGATAGCAGCTGAGTGGAGGGCGGGATGAGCCCCAGTTGCTTTGCGCGAGCCAGGCTGATAACCGGTACGCCCTTGGTGGTGGGGGCAATCGGCAGACTGGCGGGTTTGCGTTTGTCGACCAGAATGGCACGGGCCAGCTTGCCTGCAGCCATGCCCTGTTCAAAGGCGGATACGGTGACGCCGGCGAGCGTGCCATGAAGCATGCGGTCATCCCAGAAGGATAGATCCGGCAGTTTGCTGTGTTCAGCCAGCCAGCGCTGCAAATTCGGATAGGGTACATCCATGCCTTTTGCATCCTTGAAATTGAAGTTGCCGAGAATCATGTACGCGTCGGCCTTGTTCGGATTTTCCAGCACCAGGCGCTGGAAGTCGGCGTAGGCCACGGGCTGGTCCACACCGACGAGACTGAACTCCTGGTGTTCGCGGGCGATACTGCGGACACGCCCGATGACTTGTGGCCAATAGGCTGCGCTGTCCGAGAGGATCTGGATGCGCCGGATGCCTGGTTTGATGGCCTGAACCAGATGGATGGATTCGAGGATGTGCTCACGTTCGAGCACGCCGGTGATGTTGGTGGCACCTTTGATGCCGTGATCTTCGGCGCTTTTGTTGACGCCACTGAAGACGAAGGGCAGGGACTTGTTCACGTAGTGTGCGGTCACTAGCTGGACGGCGTCGTCATCCGAGGTGTAGACCAGATCAGGTTTCCAGTCGGCGATGATCTTCATCGCGCGCTGGGCGTTGCGCTCCATTTCTTCCTTGCTGCTCTGGCGTTTCGTGTCGAGCTGAAAAACCTGATACTCGGTTTTGACATCGGAACCCAGCCCTGCCTTGAATCCTTCGAGCTGGCCATCGGTCCAGCGATAAGGCGAGTTGAAACTCATGATGTGCAGGATGCGCAGATTGCCGGCCGGGGCAGCCTGGGATACCGGAACCAGGAGTAACAGACTGGCAAGGCTGAGCAACAAGTGTTTGAACACGAAACATCTCCGCAAAGGGCGATTGAAGGTGCGCGGATGATGGGCCGATTCCACGCGGGCGCAAATAGACTCTTCGGGCGGCTCGCCGCCAGGTTTCGCGGGTGGGGATGCTTTGGGGCAAAATGGCGGGCTTTCCCCCAATCCTTCCGGGTGCCTCATGTCCGTTGATTCCAGTTTCGAACTGCCTGCCGATCCTTTTGAAGAACTTGCTGCCCGCGATGTGCAGCTGCAGGCCGCACGCCTTGTCCACGAAGCCTTTGCAGCCGCACTGCGTTTGTCTGCGGGAGGTGGTGAGAGCAAGCAGCTGGAAGAGGCACTGGCGAAGCTCGCTAGCCATCTGCGCGAGTGGTCGCGCATGGCGCCGATGGAAGCTGCACATCTGCGGCTGGCTATGCTGCTGGCGGGGCTCGACCAATGGGGGCTGGCCTACAGCAAGGCGTTTGGCGCCCCTGCACTGGCGGGTGTGTCGGCTGTGCTGGCCGATCTGCGGGACAGTCTGGCGCCGCAAGAAGAGGCCGCTTGCCAGCGTTTTCTCGATACCCTCTACGAGAAGGAAGAAACCGCGCTGGAGTTCAAGATTGCCTTCCGTCGCGAGTTGCACCTGTCGCTGTGGCATACCTTGATCGCGGCGGAAAACCGCGAGCAAGGCAAGCTTCTGGTGAGCCTGCTGGGGGGCATGCTGCTGGCCTTGACCCGCGCCATGCCGACGCTTGGCTGGCGTCTGGTCGCGGATGCTCTGGCTTCGATCCAGATTCGCTGCCTGCAGCACGGCCTCGCGGCCAGCGGCATGGAGCAGGAACTGACCGAGGAACTCTTTGCCGGATTGCAGGCCGAACTTCCGGAAGGCCCGCGTGAGCTGGTGAATCAGCACTCAGCCGAGGCTGTGCGTGCCTGGCAGGAGGCCCGGCGCGCGACTCAACACTGATCCCTGAGGTGAGCTGACGATGCAGTCTTCAAGAGTCATAACATGCTTACTGCTGCTGACACTGGCGTGCGCTGCGTATCCCGCCTCAGCCGAAGACTATTACGACTGCGCACTGTTCGATGACCGGGTGCTGTGCAAGCTGCTCAACAGGCATCCCGCGGTAAAGGATCTGCCGGTATTCGCGGCGAGCCGGGTGCTGGGCCTCTATCGGGAGCGTGAGGATTACGCCGAGGAAGTGCTGGAAGATAAGGCCGTAGTCTTGAGTGGGGCCGTGACTGCGGTGCAGGTACAGAAGGGGCGCGTAATGGTCGGCATGGGTGAAGCGGGTGAAGAGCAGCTGCAGTTGAAGCTGTTTTCCCACCACCCGCTTGCCAGCGACGGTGGGCGCATCGCCAGCCGCAGTGCCGAGGCGGTCGCAACGCTGCTCAAACCCGGCGTGAACGCGGTGTTCCAGTGTGTGGGTGAGGGGCTTGCTGGGCGCACACCTGTCTTCGTCGATTGCGTCTACTGGGAGTAAGCCTTAAACGGGAAGACTCAGCTCACGCAGATGCTGGCGCAGCAGCCCTGGCTCCGTGAAGTGGATGGCCTGCATGCCGAGCTGGCGGGCGGTGGCAACATTGGCCACGCTGTCGTCGATGAAGACGGCCTGCTCGGGTTTCACGCTATAGCGTTCAAACAGTAGTTTGTATATCGCCGCATCCGGCTTGATCAGGCCTTCATCGCCCGAGACCACGATGCCCTCGAATTCATCGAGGAAATCATAGAGCCGGCGCGCGCGCGGGAAGGTCTCGGCCGAGAAATTGGTCAGGGCCAGCACGCGCAGACCGGCGGTCTTCAGCTCGCGTAAGAGCCGCACCGATTCCTCGAAGGCGGGAGCGACCGACTCTTCCCAGCGGTCGAAATAGGCCTGCAACAGATGGCGATAGTGTGGGAACTGTGCGCCGTGGGATTCGATGCCGACGGCGAAGGGCTGGCCTGCATCGTGAATCGCGTTCCAGCGGTTGAAGTCGACGTCCTGCAGGAAGCGCTCGATCTCGGCCTCATCCTGCAGCAGCTTGCGGAACAGCCAGCGCGGCTCCCAAGGAATCAGCACGTTGCCGAGGTCGAAAACGACGGTGTCGATACGTGTCATTTGCCGGCCCGTCTTTTCACGTTTTCCACATAGGCCATCGCGTCGAGCGGCTTGCCGCTGCGCTGGGCTTCGAACAGGGTCTCGCCGAGCGCTTCGAGCACCTCGTGCAGGGCGGCGTGACGATCGTCAGCGTGGCGGCGCAAGCAGGCGTCATAGGCGCCTCGGATGCCCGGCGGCTGATCGATCGAGAGCTGTTCGTGAATGGCCAGATGCAGCGAGAGGTGCAGGAAGGGATTGACCTGCCCGTCTTCGGGGCTGAAGTCCTTGTCGACCGAGTCCGGGTTTTCGATCAGGGCGTGGTATTCCGGGTGCTGGAAGACGAGCTCGGCGGCGATGTCCTCCATCTGGCTGAGGGTTTCTTTTGCACGGTGCTTGCGCCAGCTTTCGATGAAGAACTGGCGAACCTGGTCGCGGCTGGGATTGAACATGATGTTTAGTCCGGTCGATCTGTCTTGTCGGGGCTCTGGCAGAGGTCGCGCACCGTGCATTGCCCGCATTTCGGGCTGCGCGCGGTGCACACGTAGCGCCCATGCAGGATCAGCCAGTGGTGGGCATCCACCAGATATGGCTTCGGGATGCGCCGCATCAGAGCGTCTTCTACCGCGCGCACATCCTTGCCCGGAGCCAGCCCCATGCGGTTGCAGACCCGGAAAATGTGCGTATCGACCGCCATCACCGGTTCGCGCCACAAGGCGTTGAGCACCACGTTGGCGGTCTTGCGGCCGACGCCGGGCAGGGCTTCGAGGGCTTCGCGCGAGCGCGGTACCTCGCCGGCGTGACGCTCCAGTAACTGGCGGCTGAGTTGGGCGACGTTCTTGGCCTTGTTGCGGTAGAGGCCGATGGTCTTGATGTGCTCGGCAATGCCTGCCTCGCCGAGTGTGGCCATGGCTTCGGGCGTGGGCGCGGCGGGGAACAGGCGGCGGGTGGCGAGATTCACGCCCTTGTCGGTGGCCTGAGCCGAGAGCACCACGGCCACCAGCAGCTGGAAGGGCGTTGCATATTCCAGCTCGGTGACCGGCTGAGGATTGGCGGCTTGCCAGCGGGCAAAGGCCTCGCCAATCTCTGCCTTGTTCATCAGCCGGGGCATGGCAGACCTCAGTGAGCGGCGGGCACGCAGCCTGCACCGGTGCTGGTCTGGGCCGCCTTGTTGCGTGCCTCCAACCAGCTCTTGCCCGCAATCAGGCAGGCCAGGGCGATGAAGGCGCCGGGCGGCAGGATGGCGAACAGGAAGCCAGGATAGTCTGCAGGCAATACCTGAACGGCATGGGCTCCCGGAATGATCATTTCGACGCCGGCGAAGAGCTGCCCGGTGCCGATCAATTCGCGCATGCCGCCGAGCACAGCCAGTACCAGCATCAAACCGACACCCATCGCGGCGCCATCGACAGCCGAAGGCAGGGCCGGGTTCTTGGCAGCATAGGCTTCGACGCGGGCTAGCACGATGCAGTTGGTGGTGATCAGCGGCACAAAGATCCCTAACACCACGTAGAGCTCGTGCAGCCATGCATTCATGGCTAGATCCAGCACGGTGACCAGTGCGGCGATGATCAGGATGAACACCGGGATGCGGATTTCATACGGAATCAGATTACGCAGGGCGGAGACGACGGCGTTGGAGACGGCCATCACGAGAATGGTGGCCAGGGCCAGACTGACGCCATTGACCACGCTGGTCGACACCGCGAGGATCGGGCACAGGCCGAGCAGCTGGGCCAGGCCAGCGTTCTGGCGCCACAGGCCGCTCCAGAAAATGTCACGGTAGTTGTAGCTGTTCATGGCTGGGCTCCTTGCTGGTACAGGTGCGCTTGTTCGCTGCGGGCGAAGGCGGCGACGCGGGCCACTGCGTTGGTGACGGCTCGGGCTGAAATAGTGGCGCCGGTGCGATAGGCGATGTCACCGCCGTCTTTCTTCACTTTCCATGCTTGGCCAGTGAGGGCCTTGAATTGCTCAATCCAGGGAGCCGCCTTGTTTTTGTCCTTCTTCGGGTCGATGTAGTCGCCCAGGCCCGGTGTTTCGTGATGCTCCACCACACGCACGCCGCCGAGGCTGCCATCTTGCATCACGGCCATCACCAGGCGGATCTTGCCCGCGTAACCATCCGGCGCGACGGCTTCCAGTACCAGCGCCACCGGCTGGCCGGCCTTGCGCGCGCGCCACACCGAGGCGCCCTTGGGCAGACCCAACTCGGGTGCGGCAGCGAGCTTCAGTTCATCACGCAGCAGGGCGTTGTCGTAACTCGCGGGTGGCAGCACTTCATTGATCAATTGCAGCTTGGCCTCTTCAGCGCTGGCAGCAATGGTGCTCTGGGTGGCTTCATAGGTGCCGGCCATCAGCGCGGTGAACACGATGGTGAAGGCCAGCATGGTCAGCGCAGTGCGCAGTGACAGCCCGAAAGGCGTAGGTTGGGGAATCACGGGTTCCATCGCAGGCTCAGTTCTTGTGGCCGAAGACCGGTGGCTGGGTCTTCATGTCGATCAGCGGGACGAGGATATTCATCAGCAGGGTGGCGAAGGCCACGCCGTCCGGGTAGGCTCCGAAGACGCGGATCAGATACACCAGCAGTGCGGCCGCAGCCGCGTAGATCAGCTTGCCGCGCGGCGTGGTGCAGGCCGATACCGGGTCGGTGAAGATGAAGAAGGCGCCGAGCATCGAGCCGCCGGCTGCAAGGTGGAACAGCGGCGAGGCGTAGTGTGTGCTGTCTGCCAGCCAGAAAGCACCTGCAATGGCGGACAGCCCGGCAATGAAGGCGACCGGGATATGCCAGGTAATCACGCGCTGCTGAATCAGGAACAGGCCGCCTGCCAGATAGGCCAGGGCGATCCACTCCCAGCCGCGTCCTGCGACCTGGCCGAAGCTGGCCGGATCGGCGCTGACGCTGGCAACACTGGCACCGGCTGCGCGCAGGCCTGTGCGCAAGGCGTCCAGCGGCGTAGCGCTGGTGATCGCGTCCAGCGCCATGGCGGCCCCGTCGGGAAGAACTTGCGCGTGCTCGGCCAGTGCAGCGGCCTGCATGGACAGATCCCCCGGCCATTGGCTCATCAGCGAAGGAAAGGCCACGATCATCACGCAGTAAGCCACCATGGCCGGGTTGAACGTGTTCTGGCCCAGCCCGCCATACAGGTGCTTGGCAACCACGATGGCAAAGGCCGTACCGGTGACGACCAACCACCAGGGGGCGAGCGGCGGGAAGGCCAGCGCGATCAGCCAGGCCGTGACGATGGCCGAAAGATCGGTGAGGTAGAGTGCGAGCGGCTTGCCGCGAAGCTTCAGCATGGCGGCTTCACAGACCAGTGCGGTGGCACTGGCGAGCGCGAGCTGGATCAGGATGGCCGGGCCGAACTGCCACACATAGACGGCTATTGCCGGCACGAGCGCCGCCAGTACCTTGAGCATCACGCGGCTGACGCTGGCGGGCTTGCGGACGTAGGGAGAGTTGTTGAGCATCTGGGGAGGGCGTCCTAGTGGGCCTGCAGGCTGGCGCGGATCAGATCCAGCACTTCCAGGTTGCGGATGGATTCCTTCAGCGGAATCAGCGGCGAGCGCTGCTGCAGAACGGCGGCGGCGAAGTCACGGACTTGTGCGGTGTAACGATCCGTGGCGCTGACCGGGATGCTGCGGCTGCCCTGGGCTGTGACGAGGGTGAGCTCACCAGCCTCGCCAAGGAACGGATCGGGCACCATCAGGCGACCTTTGCTGCCAATGATTTCGGCACCCATCTGGCCAAAGGCATTGAAGCCGCAGTGGAGCGTGGCGAGGAGGCCCGATTCATAGCGCAGCAGCACGGAGGCATTCACGTCCACGCCATTGTCGAACTGAGCTTCAGCGTGCACCCTGACCGGCAGGGCGCCATCGGTAATCAGCCCCAGCAAACTGACCGGATATACGCCGACGTCGTACAGCGCGCCACCGCCCAGTTCGGGCTCCATCTTGATGGTGCCGGGGCGATCGAGCAGGAAGCGGAAGCTCGCATTCACATGGCGGATCTCTCCTAGTACGCCGGAATCGAGCACCGCACGCAACTGGCGCGTGCGATCGGTGTAGCGATACATGATGGCTTCCATCAGCAGGCGTTCATTGCTGACGGCCGCAGCCTGCATTTCACGCGCTTCACGGGCTGAGAGGGCCAGCGGTTTCTCGCACAGTACATGCTTGCCGGCATCCAGTGCGGCAACAACCCATTGGCGGTGCAGGGCGTTGGGGAGCGGAATGTACACCGCATCAACCTGTGGGTCGGCCAGCAATTCGCTGTAGCTCGTGTAGCTGACCAGCTCTGGCACTTGTGCGCATGCTTCTGCCAGCTTGCTTTCATCGCGCGAGGCCAGGGCCTGGATCCGTCCATTGCCGGAGGCGAGGATGGCCGGAATGAGCTGCAGACGGGCAATGCGGGCGTAGCCGAGGATGCCCCAGCGGATCTGGCGATTCATGACTGTTCCTTGTCTGCCGCCTGAGCGGCCTTCTTTGCCTTGGCACGTTCCAGCGCGGCATCGATCAGGGCCTGTTTTTCCTCGGCCGACAATTCCTTCTTCGCCGGCTTGTCGGGCGGAGTCTCGGTGCCCGCTGCCAGCGCCGCTTTCTTTTCCTTCGCACGGGCGATGGCTGCGTCGATCACGGCCTGCGTGTCCGTCGCAGAGGCGGGGTCGGCTACGGCGGCGGCCTCTTTTTTCGCCTTGGCTTTAGCCAGTGCAGCATCAACCAGAGCCTGCTTTTCCTCGGCTGACAATTCCTTCTTGGCAGGCTTGTCGGCAGACATTTCCGTGCCTGCCGTCTGAGCTGCCTTTTTTTCCTTGGCACGGGCAATCGCGGCCTCGATCAGCGCTTGCTTGTCGTCGGCCGCTGCGGGGGTGCTGGTTTCAGCTGCCGCATCCTTCTTTGCCTTGGCGCGGGCCAGGGCTGCGTCGACGAGCGCCTGCTTCTCCTCTGCGGAGAGCTCTTTCTTAGCGGGCTTGTCTGTTGCCGGAGCTGCTTCCCCGCTGGAGGCGGCTTCCTTCTTGGCCTTGGCACGCGCGAGTGCAGCTTCGATCAGAGCTTTCTTCGCGTCGTCCGTTGCCGGGCTGGCAGGAGGAGCTTCATTCGCAGCAGTTGCTGTCTCGGTCGAGACTGTGGCGGCGGCCCGGCTGGCGGCCGTGCGGGCGGCCAGCTTCTCGGCCTTCTCGCGCTTCTCGCGCTCGATGCGTTCATTGCGTGCCTCGAAGCGCACGCGGGCTTCGTCGGCCGCCTCCTTCTTGCGTTCGCGATCCCAGATCTCGGTCTTGGCGAAACGGTAATAGTCGACCAGCGGGATGTGCGAGGGGCAGACGAAGCTACAGCAGCCGCATTCGATGCAGTCGAACAGGTTGTATTCCTGCACCTTGCCGAAATTCTTGGCGCGGGCGTGCCAATACATTTCGAAGGGCTGCAGATCGGTGGGGCAGGCGCGGGCGCATTCGCCACAGCGGATGCAGTTCATCTCGGGCGGCGGCGGTGCGAACAGACGGGGGCTGGCCGCGATCACGCAGTTGGTGGCCTTGACGACCGGTACGTCGAAGGCAGGCATGCGGAAGCCCA
The DNA here is from genome assembly GCF_002855595.1 of Uliginosibacterium sp. TH139. Taxonomy (NCBI): domain Bacteria; kingdom Pseudomonadati; phylum Pseudomonadota; class Betaproteobacteria; order Rhodocyclales; family Zoogloeaceae; genus Uliginosibacterium; species Uliginosibacterium sp. TH139. The sequence goes on from NZ_PKRR01000004.1 coordinate 478,271, forward strand.
TCATCGGGCCGCCCATGATGAAGGCGTCGGTATCCTCTTGCCAGCCGGCCTGGCGCACCAGATGATCCATCGGCGTGCCGAAGAGCACTTCGTAATTGCGCGGCGCGCCGACGTTGCCGGCGACGGTGACGATGCGCGAAATCAGCGGGCGGCCCAGTTCGATGGCTTCGTGAATGGCGTAGGCGGTACCAACGTTGAAACACTGCACGCCGTAATCGGTGGAGCGCTGACCGTGTGGCACTTCAATACCGGTGAGCACGCGAATGAGCTGCTTGGCGCCGCCGGCTGGATAGCGTGTTGGGACGGCGATGGCCTGGATCGAGGCGTCGCCATGCACCTGGCAGGCGGCCTGCATGGCGGCAACGGCTTCGGGTTTGTTGTCCTCGATACCGATCAGCACCTCGGGCGCGCCGAGCAGTTCGCGCATGATCAGGATGCCGGCCAGCACTTTGTCTGCGCGCTCGCGCATCAGGAGATCATCGCAGGTGATGAAGGGCTCGCATTCGGCGCCGTTGATCACCAGGGTCTTCATTGGCGTCTTGCGGCCTGGATTCAATTTCACGTGGCTGGGGAAGACCGCACCACCGAGGCCGACCACCCCTGCATCACGCAGCCAGTCGCGTACTTCATCAGCGCCGAAGCTCTTCCAGCGCAGTGGCTCACACTCCATCCATTCGTCCTTGCCGTCCGGCTCGATGACCACTGACAGCATCGACAGCCCCGAGGTGTGGGCCATCAGGCGAGGTTCAACGGCCACGACGGTGCCGGAGGTGGGGGCATGTACGGCAGCCGAGAAGTTACCGTCGGCCGCGCCGATGCGTTGGCCCTTGAGCACGTGCTCGCCCGTTGCCACCAGCGGCAGCGGTGTGCCGCCGACGCTCTGATGCAGTGGCACCACGAACTGTGCGGGCAGCGGCAACTCGGCCAGCGGCACGATCGGCGCGCGGGTGGATTCGGCCTTGTTTGTAGCGGGCTTTACGCCGCCGTTGAAGCTGAAGAGTTTGCGCAGGGCGTTCATGCGGTACGGCCTTCCTGTTGCTTGAGCGGGAAGACCGGGTAGCGCCACTTCCAGGTGTCTACGGTTTCCTTCACCGGTTCCATCGTGATGCAGTCGACCGGGCAGGGGGCAATGCACAACTCGCAGCCGGTGCACAGCGGCGCGATGATGGTATGCATCTGCTTGGCTGCACCGGAGATCGCGTCCACCGGGCAGGCCTGCAGGCACAAGGTACAGCCGATGCAGGTCTGCTCATCAATGAAGGCCACTGCCTTGGGTTTTTCGGCGCCGTTCTCGGCATTCAGCGGTTTGTATTCGCGTCCCAGAAGGTCGGCGAGCTTGTGGATGCCATCATCGCCGCCTGGAGGGCACTGGTTGATGTCTGCCTCGCCATTGGCGATCGCCGTGGCATAGGGTTTGCAGCCAGGGAAACCGCACTGACCGCATTGCGTCTGCGGCAGGATGGCGTCGATTTTCTCGACCAGCGGGTCGCCTTCGACCTTGAATTTCAGGGCTGCGAAGCCCAGTACGGCGCCGATGAGGATGGCGAGGCCCGCCATCACGAGAAGAGCTGACAGCATCAGAACTTGTCCAGTCCGGCAAAGCCCATGAAGGCCAGGCTCATCAGCCCGGCGGTGACCAGCGCGATCGGTGTGCCCTTGAAGTGTTGGGGTACATCGGCGCCATCAAGGCGCTCACGCACACCGGCAAACAGGATCAGCGCCAGAGTGAAACCGGCGGCGCTGCCAAAGCCGAAAATCAGGGCTTCCATGAGGTTGTGCTGGTAGTTCACCGACAGTAGCGGGATGCCCAGCACGGCGCAGTTGGTCGTGATCAGCGGCAGGTAGATCCCCAGAACCTGTTGCAGATCAGGGCTGGTCTTCTGGATCACCAACTCGGTGAATTGCACGATGGCGGCAATCATTACGATGAAGGCTAGAGTGCGCAGGTAGCCAACATCGAAGGGCAGCAGCAGGTAATGTTCGATCAGATAGCTGCTGCCGCAGGCCAGCGTGAGTACGAAGGTGGTGGCCGCGCCCATGCCGATGGCAGTTTCCAGCTTCTTGGAAACGCCCATGAACGGGCACAGGCCGAGAATGCGCACGAACACGACGTTGTTGACGAGCACAGCGCCAATGATCAGGAAAAGGTAGTGAGCCATGAATTTTCGCCCGGAGAATGGCCGGGATTATCCGCCTGAGCCAGGTGAATCCAAAGCAGAGGAGTGTTATAGGGGTATGCAGGCGAGGCATATAGGCGTCGCCTGGGATGGCAGGGCTGTGTAACACGGACTGCGTGCTGCCTGCACCGGCCGGGCCGGCGCTGAAGGCAGTCCGCGCTCTTATTTACTCTGTTTCAGCTGCGTCGCGCTGGAACTTGCAGGTGTTTTCCACGCAGTCTGCGATGAGTTTGGGGCCGCCGTAGATGAAGCCGGTATAGACCTGGACCAGGGCCGCGCCAGCCTGCAGTTTTTCGAGGGCATGAGCGCCTTCTGTGATGCCGCCGACACCAATGATCGGTAGTTCGCCAGCCAGTTTGGCCGCCAGTGAGCGGACCACTTCGGTGCTGCGCTCGCGCAGCGGTGCGCCGGACAGCCCACCCGCTTCGTTGCTATGGGCGAGCCCTTGTACGGCCTCACGAGCCAGTGTGGTGTTGGTGGCGATTACGCCGTCGATACGGTGACGGCGCAGCGCGTCGGCGATGTTGGTGAGCTGGGCTTCATCTACGTCAGGTGCGATTTTCAGGGCGATCGGCACGTAGCGGCCGTGGCTCTGGGCCAGCTCGGTCTGGCGCTGCTTCAATCGAGCAAGCAGGCTGTCGAGCTCGGATTCGCCCTGCAGCTGGCGCAAATTCTGGGTATTGGGCGAGGAGATGTTGGCCGCGATGTAGCTGGCGTGGCCATAGACCTTGTCGAGGCAGGCGAGGTAGTCGTCCGCGGCGTGTTCGATCGGAGTGTCGAAATTCTTGCCGATGGAAATGCCCAGCACTCCCTTGAAACGGGCAGCCTTCACGTGGGCGATGAGGTTGTCCACGCCTTCATTGTTGAAGCCCATGCGGTTGATGATGGCGCGCTGCTCGGGAATGCGGAACATGCGTGGCTTGGGGTTGCCGGGTTGGGCGCGCGGGGTGACGGTGCCGATTTCAATATGCCCGAAGCCAAAGGAGGACAGCGCGTCGATGGCATCGCCATTCTTGTCCAGTCCGGCCGCCAGCCCGACTCGGTTCGGGAAACGGATCCCCATCACTTCGATCGACTCGGCTTGGGCCAGGCTGGCGCTGGGCATCCAGCCGCCGAAGTTGCGCATCCCCCACAGCGAGAAATCGTGGGCGCATTCCGGATCGAGCGAGAAGAGAAAGGGGCGGGCAAGGGCGTAGAGCATCGGTTCAATCCTGACGGCGGTCGCCGGTGGCGGCGTGAAGCGCGCAATATACCGGTTCGAGATGGGTGGTGGTTTGGGTGCCGTGAACTTCGCTGGCAATCCTGGCTTCGATTTCATCGAGCAGGGTGTGAGCAGTCTCCACTGACCAGTCGCCCGGCACGAGGATGTCGACATGCGCGAAACGGCGTGTGCCGGCCCGCCGCGTAAGGAGATGGCGGTAGTGCACATTGCGCGCGGTGTAGCAGCGCAGGATCTGGCGGATCTGCTCAATTTCGGCTTCATCCATGGCGTGATCCATCAGACCGCTGACTGAAGCCTGCATCAGGCGGGCGCCCTCGGAGAGGATGTGCAGGGCGACCAGAACGGCGATCACCGCATCGAGCCACAGCCAGCCGGTAAGCATGACTCCGATGAGGCCGGCGACCACGCCGACCGAGGTCCATACGTCGGTCATCAGGTGCGCCGAATCTGCTTCCAGGGCGATCGAGTGGAGGCGTTTACCGGCGCGCTTGAGGGTGTGTGCCGTGAAGAAATTGATGGCGGTGCTGGCGGCGGAGAACCACAGGCCGATGCCCAGCGATTCGAGTGGCTGCGGTGCGAAGAGGCGCGGGATGGCCGCCCACAGGATGGCGGCAGCGGCGATGAAGATCAGGCCGCCTTCGAAACCGCTCGAAAAATACTCGGCTTTGCTGTGGCCCCAGGGATGACCTGCGTCTGGCGGTTCGGCAGCCACTTTCAGCATCACCAGCGCGAACACGGCTCCGGCCAGATTCACGAAGGATTCCATCGCATCCGAGAGCAGGCTCACCGAGCCGGATAGCCACCAGGCGAGAAATTTCAGGACGATGGTGGCCAGGGCTGCGGCTACCGACAGGTAGATATAGCGGAAGGCGTCGGGCGCAGGCTTGTCGGCGGCTGGAGCAGACATGGAGGAGGGAGTCAGGCCCGGTAGTGGTTGCGCTCGCGCTCGGTCTTGAGGATGTAGCGCTGGATCAGGTTGGCCTCGGCAGCGCGCAGATGCACGAGCTGGCAGCCCGCTCGCAGCACTTCGCTGCCGCCCCGGGTGCTCATGCGAAATACGTTGCGTACCTGCAGGCTGACGGTGAGAGGTGGGCTGTCCGGCAGTTCGAGGCGGCAGTTCTCGAAGATCGTGCCGACCTGCAGATCCTCTCCGCCGGGGGGGGCGACGATGGCTAGGCCACCGCCTGAAATGTCGAGTATGCGGGCGTGGATCTTGCGGCCATCGCGCAGCGGAATCTGGCAGGCCAGTGAATCGAGCGAGGGGGCGCTGAGGCGGTAGTATTCGCGGCGCTGCAGACGCAGGAGGATGTCTGGCAGTGGTGTGCGCAGGGCTGGGAAGCCTTCGTGGGTGCAGCGCTCCAGACGCTCCAGGGGGAACTGGATCTTGACCTTGTCGAGTTGAGTGGCGCAGAGCAGACGGCCTGCGGCCAGGGCTCCGGCAATCGCAGCTTCGTCACGGCCGAGATCGAGGATTAGATTGCGATTGTCCGTTGCGACATCAATGACGCCGGTAGTCAGAAAATCCCCCGCGTGGCCATACCAGGCGGTAACGATAGCGCGGCGAGCGCCGAGCTGGCGCAGCACATAGGCGATTTCGCGCGCGTCGCGCAGGATGTACTGAGCGTGCGCGTCAGGTTGCTGGATTTCGAGGCGGGTGTCTGGCGCGGATGCGGAACCGGGAGTGGGCATGCGGTGGATTCCGGGAATGAAGGGCCGGAATCAGGTCTCGTCCGGCGTGGGGGAGACTATATCATCGGGCAGTGGTGGCGGGGCTTCCGGGGCTTGTCCCTGTTCAAGGCGGTAGAGCCAGGCGAGCAGTTCGGCGACCGCTACATAGAGCTTGGGCGGGATGCGCTCGTCCAGATCTACCTGCATCAGGAGCGCTACGAGCTCGCGCGATTCATGCACATAGACACCGGCTTCGCGGGCGCGATCGATGATCTGCTGGGCGATCAGGCCATTGCCTTTGGCGATTACGCGCGGGGCAGCCTCACCTTCCTGATAGGCGAGGGCGACGGCCGTGGCGCGCGGAGCGATATCAGGCGCTGACATGTTCGCTCACTGTGATGTGGCGCGGATCCAGTCCGGCGGCTTCGAGTGCGGCCTGCAGTGCCGGTTGTGCTGCGCGCATTTTTTCGGCGGTATCGGCGCGATCGGTATCGATCAGCAGGCTCAGGCCTTGTGGGCCTAGCAGCAGGCGTGCCTGGATGCCGCCGAGGGCAGGCAGATCGACGCGCAGATTGCTGCGCCAGACCTGGCCTTGGTCGGCCTCGCCGCGCTGGGGCGATTCGCTTTCCGGATCGACTAGCGACCATTGGAGCTGCATGCCGGGCCAGGCCTGGCCTTGCCAGCTGAGCTGGTTGCTGGCAAGGGCTTCGAGTTGCTGCAGCATCACGGGTGTAAGCGGATCGGCGGAGCGTGCCGGAGCCGTGTTGTCTGTCGCACTGGCGGCAGTCGTGCCGGTAGCCACACGCAGAGCCGAGGTTTCACGCTCACGTTCGGTGTCAGGCGTTGTCTGGGAGTTCAGCGCCTGGGCGAGACCGGCCGGTGCCTGTGGATTGGTGGAGGTCTGAGCGGGGCTACTTACGCTGCTGGCGGGGGAGGCTGTAGGTGCGGCGGCGGTACTGCTGGCTGTGCGTGGCAACAGACCACGGGTGGTCGTTTCGCCCCCTTCGCTTTCGGGCATGCCTGCGGCCTGGGGCTCGGCGAGCAGGCTGGCGAGCGGTCGCTTACCTTCCACCCATTGACGCAGATGGGCTTCGTAGAAAACGCCGCTTTGACTCACCGCCTGCTGCAGGACGGGGGCCAGGGTGGCCGCACGGGGCGTCTGGGTGGCCGGTAGCAGGGGCTCGCCCCGGTTGAGGGCTTGCGGGCGGGCTTCGCCATGGCGGCCGGTGATCAGCTGAGAAATGAGCTGGCCGGTTTTGCTTAATGCGGTGCGCGGCAATTCGTCGCCATCGGCGGGCGGCGTTTCGGTCGCCGGTGCCAGACGGGCATGAACCGTGCTGCCACGCTGACCGGTGACGAGCAACTCCAGCGAGTCGCCACTCTTGGCAGACTCGGGCAGCGCAAGGGTGATGGTCTTGCCCGCCACGACGGCGCGGAAGCTGCCATCGGGCAAGGGGCTTTCGATCAGCGCAGTAATTCGCTGGCCTGGCTGCAGACGCGGCAGATCGGGCGCGATTTCATGCGCTACCGAGATGGGTTGGACACTCGCTTCAAGCAGGACGCGCAGTCTGGACGCCAGGTCTCCGGGAATCATGGGCTACTGCGCTCCTGCCGCTGGGATGGCCCTGATTCTAGCCCGACCGCAGACCGTAGGCGTTATTGATCGCCCGTTGCCGGCTGTTGCCAGCCAACAGGGCACGCACATGTTCCAGCCAGGGATCGGTGTGGCTGCGGATCTCGCGATCTTCGGCGAGGATCTGCTGAATGAGGGCCACTTTGCGTGCCCTGCCGCCTTCATCGAGGGAGGCAGGGCTTGCTGCCGGCATCTCGTAGCGGACGAGGCGATCGCGCAGCTCGGCGGCTTCGCGTTCGAGCAGGCAGAACTGGTCCCAGTCATTGGCGCGGGCAGCCACCAGCATTTCGCTGGAGAGATGATGCATGGCTTCGTAGAGGGGGAGGGTCGGATCCATCATGCCTCCTGTGATTCTGCCTGGCTGGCATTAGCAATCTGCGACCAGGCGTCGCGCAGATCGCGCAGCAGGCCAGCTACTTCCACCAGCGGCGCATCCGTGCTGAAGGCGTTGGCGTGCAGGAGACGTGAGCACATGTAGTCGTAGAGAGCGCCGAGCCGTTCGGCTAGTTCGCCGCCACCTTGCGCGTCCAGACTGGCCTTGAGCCCCATGGTGATGATTTCGATGGCCTTGGTGATGTTCTTCACGCGCGCTTCAATATCGCCACGCTCCATGGCGATGGCAGCAGAGTTGATGGCCAGCAGGGCGCCATCGAAGAGCATGAGGATCAGCTGATGCGGGTCCGCGTTGGTGACATGGGATTCCACACCAACTTTGGCGTAGGCAGCGGCAGCCGAGGGACGTGCAAACATTATGGATGGGCTCCTGCTCGGTTAATTGTTGGTGTACTTGGTCAGCAGGCTTGAGAGCTGCGTGGTGAGATAGTTGCCGGTTGAGTTCCAGCTGGCGACAGAGGTATCCAGCGCCGTGAATTGTTTGCGGTAGCGCGCTTCGATCACGGTCATGCGGGCTTCCAGGGTTTCAATCTGCTTGTCGATGCCAAGCTGGGTCTTCTTGATCCCATCGGTACGGCTGGTCAGCAGGCCGTCGGTACCAAGGAACTCCTTGACCCGATCAGCGATCTGGTCGGCAAAGCCACTGACCGTGCCTTCGGCAAACAGGCTGCCAATGTCCTTGGTCGGGTCGGCCAGCACGTTTTTGAATTTGGTGCTGTCGAGCGTGAGGGTGCCGCTGGTCTCGATCTTGATGCCAATGTCGGAGAGACGGGTCAGCGAACCGCTCGACAGGGAGCCGCTGACAATGCTGCGCAGCTGGCTCTGGATACCACGTACTGCGGCATCGCCGTTGAGGGCTGCAGCCGTCTTGGTGTCGTTGTTCCAGGCTGTCTGGGTCTTGATTGTGTTGACGACGTTGTTATAGGCCGTGATGAAGTCCTCGACCTTTTTCTGGATCGCCGTTCCATCCTGCGTGATGTTGAGCGTGGTTGGCGTGCCGATATTCTTTTTGTTCAGGGTCAGCGTCACGCCGTCCAGCGCGTCACTGATCACGTTGCTGGATCGGGTGACCTGCACACCGTCGAGCGTGAATACGGCGTTGGTGGCTGCCTTCGAAGTGCTTTGATCGACCAGGCTATCCGAGCTGGCAATGTCATTCGGATCGAAACCGAGCCCCAGGCCACTCACAGTGAAGCCGTTGTCGGTGCCGGACTGCGAGGCGGTGAGGATCAGCCGGGTGCCATTACCGTCACTGAGCAGGCTGGCGCTCACGCCCGCGCCAGATGCATTGATGGCGTCCCTGACTTTGGCGAGGGTGTTGTTGCCTTTGGCTGCGCTGATGTCGATGTTGGTGACCTTGCCAGCTACGTCAAAGCTGAGCGTTCCATCGGCAAAGGTATAGCTGCTGCTTTGTGCCGTCGTGACGACTTTCTGTGATGACGCAAGCGAGCTGACTTCCAGCTGATAGCTGCCGGCCGAGGCGGAAGAGCCGGCGCTGACCGTTCCGATCGTGCTGTCGGCAATACTTGCCTGGTAAGCCGAGAATTTTGCCGCCGAACTGATCGCTTCTGCCGCCGTCTGCAGGCTGGAGAGCGAACTCTTGAGCGTGCCGAAGGCGGAGAGCTTGGTGTCAAAACTCTTGTCCTTGGTCTGCAGCTTGGTGATCGGCTGCTGTTCGATGGACATCAGTTTGGTCACCAGGGATTCGATATCGATCCCAGACCCGAGTCCTGCAGAAGTAATTGTGCCTGCCATGATTGCTTACCCTGTTATTTCAAGCGTTTGCCGCAAGCGGCTCAGACTTTCTGCTTGAGGAGCAGGCCGGATAATTTGTCCAGGGCGTGTGCGATGTTTAGCAACTCTTCGCTGGGCAGCTGGCGGATAACTTCGCTCGTGTCTGCATCCACAACCTTGACGACACTCCGACCGGTTTGCTCGTCAATGGAGAATTGCAGGTTTCGTGCCACGGAGGGCAGGGCGCGCTGCATTTCCTGCATAGCCTCGTTGACCGCCTCTCGGCTCGGGGGCGGCGCACTGGTGCCTTGCTCGGTCTTGTCTTCGCCGACGACGTTAAGGGTTTCATCAAGCGGGACATCCTTGCCTGCTGAGGGACGGATGTCGCGTGCATGTGAAACTGCGTCGGGCGAGGAAACGGGCGTAATGGGTTGCATCGTCATGATTCAGCCTCCTGTGACTACCGGGGGGCGCGACAAGGGGTGAGGGCGTACAGGCAGACCGGCGGCGGGCGGGATTGCCCGGGAATATTGCTGGCTGCATGCGTCATCTGTGACTCCATCCTGTTGTCTGCGTCCCACTCAGGCTGTGGTCGGGCGGGGGCCCCGGCACAGCTTCTGGCGACGTTCGGAGGGCGGTACTGGCATGCCTTCCGGGGCGTCCGTAGGGGGGATAACGACTACTTTTTCACAGTCCACAGGGTTAGCTGGGCTGCAAGGCTGGATGAAGCTGACGGGCGGACTGGGTGGACAAAAAAGAGGAGGCTTCCGCCTCCTCGAAATCACAGCAACTGACCGGTTGTAAGAAGCGCTTAGCCCTGGAGGAGTTGGAGCACTTGTTGTGGGAGTGCGTTGGCCTGCGCCAGCATGGCTGTGCCGGCTTGCTGGAGGATCTGGGTGCGCGAGAGATTGGCAGTTTCCTGCGCAAAGTCCGCATCGACGATCCGGCCGCGGGCGGCAGACTGGTTTTCCACCGCGATCTGCAGTGAGGAAATCACGGCCTGGGCGCGGTTCAGCGCAGCGCCAAAACCTGCGCGGGTGGTGGTGATGGTGTTGATCGCCGAATCCAGGTTGGTGATGGCGGCGAGCGCATTGGAGCCGGTGCTGCCGGCCACGTTGATCACCGAGGAGTCGATGGCCAGTGCGCTGGCACGCAGATCAGCGGTGGAGACGCTGATCTGGTCATACTGGGTGGTGCCGGCACCGACCTGGAAGGTGAAGGTGGAAACGGCCGAGTTCAGCAGCGGTACGTTGTTGAATTTGGTGGCTTGCGAGAGGCGCTGTACCTCGCTGCCCAGGGCGGCGAATTCCACCTGCAGGTTGGCGCGGTCGCCCGAGTTCAGCGTGCCGTTGGCAGCTTGGATGGCCAGCTCGCGCATGCGCTGGATGTTGTCGGCTATCTGCCCGGAGCCGCCGTCGGCGACTTGCATCAGGGAGATCGCATCGTTGGCATTGCGCACCGCCACCGTGAAGCCGCGCACCTGGGCCTGGATTCGCTCGGCGACCGCCAGGCCGGCTGCGTCGTCCTTGGCCGAGTTGATGCGCAGGCCCGAGGAGAGGCGCTGCAGCGAGGTGGACAGGGAGGCCTGTGAGCCGCTGAGATTGCGCTGGGCATTCAGCGAAGGAACGTTGGTGTTGATGGTCATTGCCATGATGGTTCTCCAGTTTGCTGTGAATTACTGAACGTCTGCATCAGCCCTGCAGAAGCTGCAGGACTTGTTGGGGAAGCGCATTGGCCTGCGAAAGCATGGCCGTGCCAGCTTGCTGCAGGATCTGGTTGCGCGAAAGCTGGGCGGTTTCGGCGGCGAAGTCGGCATCGACGATGCGTCCGCGTGCCGCGGCTTGGTTCTCGACCGAGATCTGCAGCGAGGAAATCACGGCAGTAGCGCGGTTGAGTGCTGCACCGAAGCCGGCGCGGGTGGTCGTGATGGTGTTGATCGCCGAGTCCAGATTGGTAATCGCGGCGAGTGCATTGGAAGCCGTGCTGCCATTGATGGAAATCGAAGCGGAATCCACCAGGATGGCGCCCGAGGCACGCAGATCCACGGTGGAGACGCTGATCTGGTCATTGGCTGTGGTGCCTGCGCCGACCTGGAAGGTAAAGGTGGAGGAGGCAGAGTTCAGCAGCGGGATATTGTTGAACTTGGTGGCCTCGGAGAGGCGCGTGATTTCCTTGCCCAGGGCTGAGAATTCGACCTGAAGGTTGTCGCGGTCCCCTGAGTTCAGTGTGCCGTTGGCAGCCTGCACGGCGAGTTCGCGCATGCGCTGAATGTTGTCGGCAATCTGTCCGGCGCCGCCGTCGGCCACCTGCATCAGCGAGATGGCGTCATTGGAGTTGCGGATGGCGACGTTGAACCCGCGCACCTGGGCCTGGATGCGCTCGGCGACTGCCAGGCCGGCTGCGTCATCCTTGGCGCTGTTGATTCGCAGCCCCGAGGACAGACGCTGGAGTGAGGTGGTCAGTGCTGTCTGGTTGCTGGAAAGATTGCGCTGCGCGTTCAGCGAGGCCACGTTGGTGTTGATCGTCATTGCCATGCCCGGACTCCTGGATTTCGTGCCGGACCGATCTGGTTCGGCGGTGGTTCAAACGTCTTGTTCCGTGGAGAGGAACAGGAACACGCTTGCCAACGCCTATGCAAAGCCGATGCCAGTTTTATGAAATCCCCGTGGGGCAATGGTTTTGGGCTGTTTGTCAGTTCTCCTTGAGAGGTGCTTGCGGTAGTCAAAGCGGAATGACGGGCGAAAAAAATGCCGGTGGATTCTCATCCACCGGCATTTTCTGCCGTTACGGCAAGGGGGTTTTTACTGGAGCAGGCTGAGCACTTGCTGCGGCAGCGCATTGGCCTGGGCCAGCATCGCGGTACCGGCCTGTTGCAGAATCTGCGAGCGCGAGAGATTGGCGGTTTCCGAAGCGAAGTCGGCATCAACGATGCGGCCGCGGGCTGCCGACTGGTTCTCGACTGCGATCTGGAGAGAGGAGATCACTGCCGTGGCCCGGTTCAGTGCGGCACCAAAGCCTGCACGAGTGGTCGTGATGGTATTGATGCCGCAGTCGAGGTTAGTAATAGCGGCGAGCGCATTGGAGGCTGTGCTGCCGTCAATTGTGATCGAGCCGGAATCAAGGGCGATCGTAGAGGCCTGCAGATCGACTGTAGAGACGGTGATCTGGTCGTTGCTGGTGGTGCCAGCACCGACCTGGAAGGTGAAGGTCTGAGCGCCAGTCGAGTTGATCAGTTCAATGTTGTTGAACTTGGTGGCGTTCGAGAGACGGGAAATTTCCTTGCCAAGGGCTGAAAACTCCACCTGCAGGTTGGCTCGGTCACCAGAGTTCAGCGTACCGTTGGCGGCTTGCACGGCCAGCTCGCGCATACGCTGAATATTGTTGGAAATCTGCTCGGCACCGCCGTCGGCCACCTGCATCAGGGAGACCGCATCGTTGGCGTTGCGGGTGGCAACGTTGAAGCCGCGCACCTGTGCCTGAATACGCTCAGCGATGGCCATGCCTGCTGCATCGTCCTTGGCGCTGTTGATGCGCAGACCGGAGGACAGGCGTTGCAGCGAGGTAGACAATGAACTCTGCGTGCCTGTGAGGTTACGTTGGGCGTTCAGCGAAGCCACGTTGGTGTTGATCGTCAGTGCCATTTTGCTACTCCTTGTATATGCGTTTCTCACTTCAGTCTGGCGGCTGTATGGCCTGAGGGGCTGAGCCCCGATTCCTGACTGCTGGCTTTGGTCCTGTGTAGTCCCGTGCCATGAGCCAAATAACGACCGGAATACCCTTCTCTTCAGGGTTATGTAGGCCTTCAGGCAGATATATTTTTGTGGTGTGAAAAACCGTGGCCTGAAAACCCTTTAGTGGCGCGGGTTTGCGGGGAGGGTGCCGTGTTGGAGAAAGCGCCCTTCGGATTAAAGTTTTCAGGTATGCGGGCCGATAACCCGGATAAGCCCGTGATTCGTCCGGCCTCCGGAGTTCAGCTTTTTTTTGTAAACAGGTGTGTCAGCACCTGTCTCGCTGGAGCAAACGGAATGGACGATAGCAGTCAAGGGGCACTGGATCAGGAGTGGACGCCTTTACAGGAGGCCTACATCCAGAAGCTGATGGCCACCTATCAGGCCAATCTGCTCTTCTTCCATGAGCGCTTTCCGGATGTTTTCGAAAACATCATGGGCGCTGAGCTGCCAGCCCCCTTTGAGGTGGATGCTGACGGTGGGCTGACCATCTATTCAGCCGGCTACAAGGGGGATCCGAAGGATTACGTGGATCTCTCCCGGATCCTGATGGATGTTTTCAACAATCCCAAGATTCGCCCGCGCATCACGGTGAACCACGGTTACATCAATAATCTTCACGATGTAGCGCCGCACCAGGATTACTCCTTCTTCCACTCCTACATTGAGGTTGAGTACCGCACGAAGCTCGTGCAGAAATTTCTCGACCTCACCTCAGAAGAGGGACGGCGGTTGCCGCTGGCTGATTTTGGTGACAAGAAACTGCCAATCGCGATCGTGTTTGGAAGCGGATTCGGCTGGCATCTGGATAGGCTTGTAGATGATTACGATCTGCGCCATCTGCTGATAGTTGATACCGACATCGCGCGTCTGAATCTATCGCTGTATTTCGTCGACTACATCTCACTGGCCCAGCGCTTCTCCCGCAAAGGGTTTTACTTTTCGGTTGCTTATGACGAATCGCCTGAAAAGCTCTCTGACCATCTGCGTGTGCACTTCTACAACCTCTGGCCGCCATACTGCATTCAGGGCGCTGGGATGTTTTTCAATGATTACGACTCGGAGAAAGTTCGCGAGCTCTGGGACAAGCTGAAGACCGACCTCTGGACCTTTTATCGTGGTTGGGGTTTTCTGGATGACGAGATCCTGGGTCTTAAGCATGCTCTGGATAATTGCCTCGCACGTTATCCAGCCTATACCCGAGCGCCCGAGCGCCCGATCCCGGAAGACGCGATGGCGTTCATCATCGGCGCCGGGCCCTCGCTCGATCACCTGCTGCCGCTTTTGCGCGAGTATCGTGACCGGGCCGTGGTGTTCAGTTGTGGTACGGCGATCTCAGCATTGGCGCGGGCTGGCATCCGACCGGACTTTCACGTCGAGATCGAGCGCACGGCACTGACTAACCGATTCCTCGCGGCCACGTTGAATGAATCCTGGAAAGGCGAGGTGCCTATTCTGGGTCTTTCCATTTTGCCGCCTGAGGTGTTTGAACTCACCCAGCATCCTTTGATGTTCTTCAAGGAAATGGATGTGGGGGCCATGGTGGGTAATTTCTTTGGTGAAGCTCCGGTTTTCCGCAGCGGCCCTACCTGTACCAATGGTGGGCTGGCACTGGCTTTGCGCCTGGGCTTTCGCAATATCTACCTGATGGGGGTGGATCTGGGTTTTCGCAGCGAAGCGCACCACCACTCCAAGGCTTCGGTGTACTTCGAAGGCCAGAGCACTGTATCGCCTGATCTCAAGAAGATTGTCGACATCACTCACAAGCGCCACCGTGAAGCCAATGCCCGCGAAGTGGAAGGCAACTTTGGCGGCAAGGTGTTTTCGACCGACACCTTTACTCATTCACGCGATTCGATGGTCATATCCTTGCGCGAGAACCCCGGCGCGAAGGTGTACAACCTCAATGACGGAGCCTTGATCCGAGGTGCTGAGCCTTTGCATGCCGAGGATTTTACGAGTGCTGCGACGCCGGCCACCCGCATGGAGGCCATCGAGGCCATGCTCGGGGCTTTTACCACGAGCTATGACCAAGACCCATTGCACAGTTTGGCGATGATGCAAGAGCAACTCGTGGCAGTGCGCGAAGATGTGGCCCGCATCCTCGCGCCTGAGGTGCACGAGAAGATGGACATCGTCGAGCGTATGTTCGATCTGCACCACTACTTCTTTGCAGACAAGCACCGCAGCACTCAGATCTTCCCGCTCATGCGCGGCTCCATGCTGCATATGGGGCGTTTCCTCTACGACTGCATGGCCTTGTGCGCCACCGATGAGCTGGCGGTGGAGTACGCCACCGAAGCCTTCGGGGTGATCCAGAACTTTCTTGCTGCAGCCTCCGACGGGCTACAGGACCTCGCCGACGCCGCGCGGGCCAGACAGGCATCCGACCAGGGAGAACAACAATGATCGACGGCAAGTCCATCCTCATCACCGGCGGTACCGGCTCCTTCGGCCGCCAGTTCGTACGCAACATCCTCGCCCATCACAATCCGCGCCGGGTGGTGGTGTACTCGCGCGACGAACTCAAGCAATACGAGATGCAGCAGGAGTTCCGCGACCCGCGCATGCGCTTCTTCCTGGGTGATGTACGCGATGCTGAGCGCACCCGCCAGGCCTGCCGCGAGATCGACGTGGTGATTCACGCCGCCGCCATCAAGCAGGTGCCGGCCGCCGAATACAACCCGATGGAGTGCATCAAGACCAACATCCATGGCGCCCAGAACGTGATCGACGCCTGCCTCGACAACGAAGTCGAGCGCGTGATCGCCCTCTCCACTGACAAGGCTGCCAGCCCGATCAACCTGTATGGCGCCACCAAGCTCGCGTCCGACAAGCTTTTCGTGTCCGCCAACAACATCGTTGGTCGCCGCCGAACCCGCTTTGCCGTGGTGCGCTACGGCAACGTGGTCGGCTCGCGCGGCTCGGTCGTGCCCTTCTTTCAGAAACTGATCAGCGAAGGCGCGACGGAGATACCGATCACCGACCCCCGCATGACGCGCTTCTGGATCACCCTGGAGCAGGGGGTCGAGTTCGTGATCCGCAGTCTGGCGCGCATGCACGGTGGCGAACTCTTCGTGCCGAAGATCCCGTCCTCGCGCATCACGGATCTGGCCCGCGCCATGGCGCCGGATCTGCCCCAGAAGATCGTCGGCATCCGTCCTGGCGAAAAGCTGCACGAAGTCATGGTGCCGGCCGACAACGCCTTCCAGACCGTTGAATTCTCGCAGCACTACGTGATCCGGCCCTCGATCAGCTTCGTGACCGAGCCTAACTACTTCCTCGATGCAACAGGGGAGAGGGGCCGCCAGGTGGAAGACGGCTTCGAATACAACTCCGGCACCAATGAGCACTTCCTTACGGACGATGAAATCCGCGCCCTGATAGCCGAGAAGAAGTAGCGGGTTGTGGTTCAGGAAAAACAACAAGGCCGGCGAAATGCCGGTCTTGTTGTTTCAGGTATTGGCGGGGGATGCTTGGGGTGAAACGCCTCAGGCTTTGCATGCGACCGGGATGCAGCACAGCGTAATCCGGGGCGGGTCTCCACGAGAACCCTGGCCGACGATCCGGTTGGTGTAGGGCTGACTTCAATCAGCAAACCATGCGTGTCGCGCGACTGAAGTTCCGCCTACATTGACCTTTACCCGTGCCTACAGCCCCTCAATCACTTCTACTCTTACCGGCGTGCAGGCGGCCACGTCGGCCAGCACACGCTTGCCGATCACCGCATCGAGATGCTTGGGCGGCAGGCCAAAGCCGGGGCGCACGCTGCGCACATCGTCCGGGCCGATCACATCGCCCGCTTTAAGAGCGCGCACGAAGTAGAGCGAGCGGCGGAATTTGACGTTGCCTTGCTCGCTGGATTTGCGGCCGTAATCCACCCGGCCCAGCGCGCGCCAGGCGGTGGCGGAATCGCGGCACAGGGCGACGAGGCCATCGGGCTCCAGCGAGAAGCTGTCGTCCGGGCCGCCGCCGGAGCGATCCAGCGTGAAGTGTTTTTCAAGGATGGCGGCGCCGAGTGCGACGCTGGCTATTGCGGTGGTGTTGTCCAGGGTGTGGTCCGAGAGACCGACCACGCAGCCGAAGCGCGCGCGCATGTCGGCAATCGTGGCGAGGTTGTAGTCCTCGGCCGGGGCCGGGTAGCCGCTCACGCAGTGGAGCAGTGCGAGCTCGCGGCAGCCGCCGCTGCGTGCGGCGTCCACTGCCTCGGCGATTTCTTCGGCATCGGCCATGCCGGTGGAGATGATCATGGGCTTGCCGGTGGCGGCGGCGTAGCGGATCAGGGGCAGGTCGATGGCCTCGAAGGAAGCGATCTTGTAGGCCGGCGCGCCGAGGTCTTCGAGCAGGTCGATTGCGGTGCGGTCGAAGGGCGAGCTGAAAATCGTGACGCCGCGCTTTTTTGCATGGGCGAAGAGCGGGGCGTGCCATTCCCAGGGCATGTGAGCCTGCTGGTAGAGCTGGTAGAGGGTCTGGCCATCCCACAGGCCGCCGTGGATCTGGAAGTCTTCACTGGCGCAGTCGAGCGTGAGGGTGTCCGGCCGGTAGGTCTGCAGCTTGACGGCACTGGCGCCGGCCGCGACGGCTGCGTCGATGATGGCGAAGGCGGTGTCGAGACTGCCGTTGTGGTTGGCAGACATTTCGGCGATCACATAGGGCGGGTCTTCGCGCGAGATGCGCCGGCCGGCGATGTGGATGCTGTGCTCAGTCGTCATTGGCAGCCTCTGGGTTGTAGTGTTGCCACTCGTGGCGCAAGAGGCCGAAGCAGTGCACATCGAAATAGTGTGTCCCGTCGTGATACTGCTCGCGCAAAACGCCTTCGAGCTGGAAGCCGAGCTTGCGGTGAAAGGCAAGCGAGCGGGGGTTGTCGGCGATCACCTGGCCACACAGCTTGTGCAGACTCAGGGTTTCAAAGGCCCAGTCAAGGGCGGCGCGGCCCATGCGCAGGCCGCTGCCATTGGGCGCTTCGGGGGCCCGGTAGAAGCCCCAGTCCGCCATTTTCGGGTTTTGCAGCTGGCTGAAATTGACGTGGCCGAGTGGGTTGCCAGCTTCCTCATAGATCAGCAGAAAGCGTTCGCTCAGGTGCTGTTGGCTAGCGAACCACTTGGCGTGTTCGGCAGGCGTGATCTCGCTGCGGCGGAACATGGCCACGCGCACCGAGGGATGGTTGCGCCAGGCCAGCAGCAAGGGGAGGTCGCGCTCTTCAAGCGGGCGCAGCAGGCCGGTGATTTTCATGACAGCTCCTTCATGGTCCGCACTACGCGTTGCGCACCAAGGCCGTCGCAGATAGCAGCGGCGCTGGCGCTGAGGGTGGAGAGACGGGGCGGGGCGAGTTGTGCGAGGCTCGCAGCCAAGTCTTCCGGCCGCTCGGCGAACAGAGCAGCGCCGGCCTCGAGGAGTGCTTGCGTACCGGCGCGCTGGTTCTCGGCCTGGATCAGCAACACGCTGGGCACGCCCAGGCAGCAGCGCTCCCAGGCGCTGCCGCCGGCCGCGCCGATGACGAGATCGGCGCTGGCGAGGTGGCGGGCCATGTCTGCCACATTGATTTTCACTTCGGTCGCCCAGGGCATTTGCACAGCCAGCCCCCGGGTCTCCTGCTGCCAGGGGTTGGCCGCGCCGAGGATCACCGTGATACGGCAATCGGTGGGTAGCCGGCTGCCTTGCAGGGCTCGCAGTACGGCGCCGCTGAGGTTGTGTGCATCGGCGCCGCCGAAGCTGATCAGGATGTGCCGGAGCGCAGGCACTTGCCGGTGGCGCAGGCTGAGTTTGCGGGCGGTGGCGAATTCGTCGCGCAGCAGGGCGTAGTGCGGGCCGGCCAGCACGCGACAGGTGGCGGGCAGCAAGCTGGCATAGTCGCTGGTCTGGCGGCCGAGATTTTGATCCAGCAGCAGATCGGCCACATGTGCGCGGTCGGCCAGATCGTCGATGACCAGCAGATGCCGGCCGCTTCCGCGCAGCGCGCTTTCCCACTCGGCGGCAAGTGCGTAGTGATCGGCGATGAGCCAGTCTGGCCGCAGTGCGTCCAGCGCGTTGCGGCAGGCGGCGGCGTCCTGTTCCTGACTGAAGGCTTCGCTGGCCGGCAACTCGTGCGCGGTGAAACCGGCGGCGCGGATCTGGTCGAGCAAATGGCCGGGCTCGCCGCGGCACAGGAAATGGCAGTCGCTGCCCTCGGCCTGCAGGGCTTGGGCGAGGGTCAGGCAGCGCATCACGTGGCCGCTGCCGAGGGTGAGGCTGGCGTCGCAGCGAAAGGCGACGCGCCCGATCCGCCGGGGCAGGGCCGTGATACTCATAGGCCGGCCTGCATGGCCTTGAAGAGCCATTCGGCACGCAGCCAGTCTTCGGGCGTGTCGATGTCCTGTACGCGATGGCGCGGCACCGGCAGGCCCAGCGAGCGCGGCGAGAAGATTGGCGTGCCGGCCAGCCAGGCCTCGCGGCGGCCCCAGTAGAACTGGCCGGCGTCGTGCCAGGCTTCTTCGAGATCCTGCGAGCGGGTGGCGAAATGCTCGGGCTGGAACATGCTCACATGCTGCGCTTCGTCGAGGCGCACCGCGCGCTGGATCGGGAAGGGATAGCGGGTGACCGGGAAGGCATAGTCGGCATCCGAATCCTGCAGGCGTTCGAGCCCAGCGCGCAGGTCGTCCGAACTGGCGAAGGGGGCGGTGGCATAGAGACAACAGACGAGCGTGGGCGGCGTGCCGGCGGCGTCGAAATGGCGGATGGCGTGGGCGATCACGGCGGTGGTGCCGGTGTGATCGTCGGAAAGTTCGGGCGGGCGCATGAAGGGCGTGCTGGCGCCGAGGTTGCGGGCGGTAGCGGCGATCTCTTCGTCGTCGGTCGATACGATGATGTGATCGAAACAGCCGGCGCGGCGCGCGGCCACTACGGACCAGCCGATGATCGGGCGGCCGCAGAAGTCTTTCAGATTCTTGCGCGGGATGCGTTTGCTGCCGCCGCGCGCCGGAATTACGCAGAGTTTCATCGTTGGGCCTCGGTCAGCACTTCGCGCAGGGCGGCGGCTACTTCGTTCTGCTCTTCTTCGCTGAGGCCGGAGTAGAGCGGCAGGCTGATGGCCTCGCGGTAATAGGCTTCGGCTTGCGGGAACTGTCCGGGCGCGAAGCCGAGTGTGTGATACCAGGGCTGCAGGTGTACCGGGATGTAATGCAGGTTCACGCCGATGCCGGCGGCGCGCAGCGCTTCAAACACGAAACGATGCTGGGCGGCCTCCTGCAGGCGGATCACATAGAGATGGCGGGCGGATTCGCTCACTGTGGCCTGCACCGGCAGGGTGAGCGGCAGGTTTGCCAGCAACTGGTCGTAGCGCAAGGCGAGCTGTTGCCGGCGCCGTACGAATTCGTCCAGCCGGGAGAGCTGGCTCAGGCCCAACGCCGCCTGCAGCTCGGTCATACGGTAGTTAAAACCGAGCGTGATCTGCTCGTAATACCAAGGTCCGTCCGGGGGCTGACCCATCTCGCCGGCTTCGCGGGTGATGCCATGGCTGCGCAAGAGCTCCATCTGGCGGGCCAGTTGTGTATCGTTGGTGAGTGCCATGCCGCCCTCGCCGGTGGTGATGATCTTTACCGGGTGGAAGCTGAAGACGGTGATGTCGCTGTAGCGGCAGTTGCCGACCGGCTCGTTCTGGTAGCGGGCGCCGATGGCATGCGAGGCATCCTCGATGATGCGGAAGCCGAAGCGCACACTGAGCGCGTGGATGGCGGCCATCTCGCAGGGCTGACCGCACAGATGCACCGGAATCACGATTTTAGGAAGGCGGCCCAGGGCCTCGGCTTCGAGCAGCTTCGCTTCCAACCGCTGGGGGCAGAGGTTGTAACTGACCGGGTCGATGTCGACAAAATCCACGCTGGCGCCGCAGTACAGCGCACAGTTGGCGCTGGCGACGAAGGTCGTCGGGCTGGTCCACAGCGCATCACCCGGGCCGAGGCCCAGCGCCAGGCAGGCGATATGCAGCGCCGAGGTGGCGCTATTGACTGCCACCGCATGGGCAGCACCGCAGTGGTCGGCAATGGCGGCCTCGAAACGGGGGACGACTGGCCCTTGGGTCAGCCAGTCCGACCGCAGCACCTCGCTGACGGCGGCGATATCGGCCTCGGAAATGTCCTGTCTGCCATACGGAATCATGTGCGATGGTCCTCCTCTACCCGCGTCATTGTGCCCCGCGGCCAGTACTCCAGAGTATGCGATATGGCACTGGTTTACCGCCTGTTTTCGGTGCCTTGCATTTCCGGTGCGCCCCTTGTTGGCTATACTCCGGGCCTCAACCTGTTGGACTGGAGACCAGCCGTGAAAAAGATCGAAGCCGTCATCAAGCCCTTCAAACTCGACGAAGTGCGCGAAGCCCTCTCCGAAGTAGGCATCACCGGCCTGACCGTGACTGAGGTCAAGGGCTTTGGTCGCCAGAAGGGTCATACCGAGCTGTATCGCGGCGCCGAGTATGTGGTCGATTTCCTGCCCAAGATCAAGGTCGAGGTGGTGGTGGTCGACGAGATCGTTGATCAGGCCATGGAAGCCATCATCAAGGCCGCTCACACCGGCAAGATCGGCGACGGCAAGATCTTCGTGTCGAGCGTCGAGCAGGTGGTGCGCATCCGCACCGGCGAAACCAACGAGCAGGCAATCTGAAGCCGGCTTGCTCCGTTCGAGGCCCCGCAGTGCGGGGCCTTTGTTTTTCGACTGAAAGGATTTCCACATGAGCACGCCCCTTCCCCCGCGCTATGGCGCCCCGATCACGCTCGAAGAGGCGCAGCGCGTGATGGCCGCTGCGGTGGCCGAATGCCAGCGCCAGGGGGACTGGCCGATGGTCATCGCGATTGTCGATAGCGGCTCGCATCTGAAGCTCTTTCAGGCGCTGGATGGTGCCCAGCATGCGAGCCTCGCGGTGGCGCAGGCCAAGGCGGTGACGGCCAACAATTTTCGCCGCCCGACCAAGCTGCTTGAAGAGGTGGTGGCGGGGGGCGGGATCGGCCTGCGCATGCTCTCGATGGACGGCGTGTGCACCGTGGATGGCGGCCTGCCTTTGTTCCGCAACGGCGAAGTGATCGGTGCCATCGGTGTCTCCGGCATGAATGCGCTGCAGGATGCGGTGATTGCCGCGGCGGCTGTGGCCGCACTGGCCGGGTGATTCGGCAGGGGCGCGTGATAAAATCCGCGCCCTCACAGGATGGATTGGAACGCCCATGTCCGGCAGCACTTTCGGCACGCTCTTCACGGTCACTTCTTTCGGCGAATCGCACGGCGCGGCCATCGGCTGCGTGGTGGACGGCTGCCCGCCGGGACTGGCGCTTACTGAAGCCGACATCCAGCTGGAGCTGGATCGCCGCAAACCGGGCACCTCGCGCCATGTCACCCAGCGCAAGGAACCGGACGCGGTGGAGATCCTCTCCGGCGTGTTCGAGGGCAAGACCACTGGCACCCCGATCGCGCTGCTGATCCGCAATCAGGATCAGAGAAGCGGCGACTACTCCAAGATCATGAACACCTTCCGCCCGGGCCATGCGGACTACGCCTATGAGCACAAGTACGGCGTGCGCGACTACCGTGGCGGCGGCCGTTCCTCAGCGCGCGAAACTGCGGTGCGCGTGGCAGCAGGCGCGATTGCAAAGAAGTGGCTTCGCGAAAAACACGGCATCGTGATCCGTGGCTTCATGAGCCAACTGGGTGAGATTGAGATTCCGTTCCAGAGCTGGGATGAAGTTGGCAACAACGCCTTCTTCGCGCCGAATGCCGGGATCGTGCCGCAGCTCGAAAGCTATATGGACCAGATCCGCTCCGAGCGCGATTCCATTGGCGCCAGGATCGACGTGGTTGCCACCGGTGTGCCGCCGGGCTGGGGCGAGCCGGTGTTTGATCGCCTGGACGCCGACATCGCCTACGCCATGATGAGCATCAACGCCGTCAAGGGCGTGGAAATCGGCGATGGCTTCGGTGTGGTGGCCCAGCGTGGCACCGAGCATTGCGACGAGCTCACGCCTGAGGGTTTCCTGTCGAACCATGCCGGCGGTGTGCTGGGCGGGATTTCGTCCGGGCAGGACATTCACGTGTCCATCGCCATCAAGCCGACTTCCTCGCTGCCGCAGGAGCGCCGCTCGATCGACCGAGACGGCAATCCGGTGATGATGATGACTACTGGTCGCCACGACCCCTGCGTGGGCATCCGTGCCACGCCGATCGCCGAGGCCATGCTGGCTCTGGTGCTGATCGATCACGCCTTGCGCCAGCGCGCGCAGAACGCCGATATCACGCCGCCGCTGCCGACGATTGCCGGCCTGGCGCCGGGCGCGGTGCAGGCCGTGCCGTCGCCGCGTGACTGAGGCGGGCTTGCAGGGCGGGGCTGGGCGCGTGCCCTTTGCGCGCCTCTCCGCCTACTACTTCTTCTACTACGCTTTCATCGGCGTATTCATGCCTTACTTTGCGCTCTATCTGCAAGGGCGCGGCTTTCCTTCGGCGCAGATCGGTTTCCTGCTCTCGATCATGCAGTGGATGCGCCTGGCTGCCCCCAATTTGTGGGGCTGGCTGGCCGATCGTGCCGGCCGGCGCATGCCGGTGATGCGTATCGCGGCTTTGTGCTCCTTCTGCGGTTTTCTTGGCATCTGGCTCGGTGAAGGCCTGTGGAGCATTGCCCTGGCGCTGGCCGTGATGGGTTTTTTCTGGACCGCCCAGAGCCCGCTCGCCGAGGCCACCACTTTTGCGCACCTGGCGGGCCGCCATGGCTATGGCAGAGTGCGTGCCTGGGGCTCCTTTGGTTTTGTGGTGGCTGTACTGGGCATGGGCTGGTGGCTGGAGCGAGCCAGCATCGATTGGGTGATCCATGCCGGAATCGTGATGCTGGCGGCCATCGTGCTGACCTCGCTGACGGTGCCGGAGGCTCCACCGGCAGACAAGCGCGCGAGTGGTGGCAGCCTTCTGAGCATTTTGCGCCGGCGCGAGGTGCTGGCGCTGCTGGTGTCCTGCATGTTGATGACGGCTGCGCACGGTGCGCTCAACGTGTTCTACTCGATCCATCTGGTCGAGGCGGGTTACGGTAAGAGCGTGGTGGGCCTGCTGTGGACCCTCGGGGTGCTGGCCGAGATTCTGGTCTTCATGTGGGCGCCGCGCCTGATGGGGCGATTCCGCCTGCGCAGCATGTTGCTTCTGGCGCTGCTGGTGGCGGTGGGGCGCTTTGCGCTGATCGGCTGGGGCGTGGAATGGATCGGTTTGCTGCTGGGTTTGCAGCTTCTGCATGGCATCACCTTCGGCCTTAACCATATCTGCGCGATCTCGGCAGTCAGCAAATGGTTCGCCGGGGCACATCAGGCCCAGGGGCAGGCGCTGTATGGCAGCATTTCCTTTGGCGCCGGCGGCATCATCGGCAGTCTGGTGAGCGGGGCCTTGTGGGATGGTGTGGGCGGTGGCTGGACCTTCACCGCCAGCTCGGTGTTTGCGCTGCTGGGGTTTGTGGTTTTGTGGCTGGGCTGGCCGGCCCGCCTTGGTGAGGGAGAGAAACGGGATGCGTGACAAGATAGCTCCTTGGGCCAGCGCCGCCGTGCTGCTGGCCGCGGTGGTTGGCTGCCAGACGGTGCAGACCACCAATCCCGGCGTGGTGGGCGTGACGCGCGAGCAGCGCGTGTCCTCGCTGATCGATCGGGGCCAGTTCAATCAGCAGTCTGCCTTGCAGTACAAGCAGGTACTGGGTGGCGAGCAGAAGAAGGGCGCGCTCAACAAGGATCCGGAGCAGGTGCAGCGCATCCGTACGATTGCTGACCGGCTGATTCCACAGGCCGAGGTCTTCCGCCCTGAAGCCGCCAAGTGGAAGTGGGAAGTGAATGTGATCACGTCCAAGGAGCTCAATGCCTGGTGCATGCCCGGTGGCAAGATCGCCTTCTATACCGGCCTGATCGAAGGCCTGAAAGCCAGTGACGACGAACTGGCCCAGGTGATGGGCCACGAGATCGCCCATGCCCTGCGCGAGCATGCGCTGGAGCGGGCTTCAAGCGCGGCCACGGCGGGGCTGGGAATGTCCATCATCGGCATTGCGCTGGGCGCTTCCTCTGGGACGATGGACCTGGCCAGTGTGGTCTATAACGTCACCTTCGAGTTGCCGAACTCGCGCGAGCATGAAACCGAGGCGGATCGCGTCGGCATCGAACTGGCCGCGCGCGCGGGCTACGATCCGCGCGCGGCGGTCACGCTGTGGCAGAAAATGGGCAAGGCCAGCGAGGGCGCGCCGCCCAAGTGGTTATCCACGCACCCGGCTTCCGCGGATCGCCAGGCTGATCTCAAGGTGTATGGCGACAAGGTCATGCCGCTGTACGAACAGGCCCGCCGGGGAAACCGATAAATATCGAGGGTGCGCCCAGGCTGTTCGATCAGGTCGGCTAGCCTGTGCGCTTCAGCTCACCGCCACGGCCCCTTGTGCAGGGGCCGTTTTCACGTCTGCCGGCCGGATTTCGTGGTGCTGCCCCTTTAGGCGGCTCACCGGCTTTCAAGGCCGCTCCCAAAGTTGCCGATAAGCCTCCAGGGGGCTGGCGCCTGGACATCCGTCCTGCGCGCAAACCCGCCAACACGAGGGGAGCTTTCCGCAGCCATGGAAACGATCCAGGGGCCGGGCGATGCGCGCATCGAGATCAAGCCGGCTGTGCTGCTGCTGGTTGATGACGAGGAGAACATCCTCTCCGCCTTGCGTCGCCTCTTGCGTCGGGACAACTACGTCATCCTGACGGCCTCGAGCGGGGAGCAGGGGCTCGAGATCCTGGCCCACGAAAAGGTCGACCTGATCGTGTCGGATCAGCGCATGCCGGGCATGCTGGGCACGGTCTTCCTGCATAAGGCTCAGGCCTCCAGTCCCGATAGCGTCCGCATCATTCTCTCCGGTTACACCGATCTCGATAGCGTGACTGCCGCCATCAACGAGGGTGCGGTCTACAAATTCCTGACCAAACCCTGGGACGACGAAATCCTGCGCCTCTCAATCAGGGAGGCCCTGCATCACAAGTGGGTACAGGATGAGAATCGAATGCTCCAGGGCATGCTGGTTACAGTGAATGAGGAGCTTGCAGTGGCCAATCGCAAACTCGCCGAACAGGCTGAATTTGCCGAAGCTTCGCTTGCGGCCACCCAGGAGTTGCTGCATGCCTTGCCGATGCCACTACTTGGCGTGGGGGCGGACGGCCTGCTGATGTTTGCCAATCACGCCGGACTGGTCCTGTTCAGCGAGGCGCTGCAGTTATGTCGCCCGGCGGCGACCCAGTTGCCCGCCGAACTGGCGGTGCTGATCGCCGATCCGGCACAGAAATCTTGCCGGTTCGCACTCGCCGGGCAGGTCTATCAAGCCCAGATCCAGAGCATGCCCCATGCCGAGCGCGGGCTCATCATTGCCATTACCCCGGTGCGTTGATTATGGATACGCTGCAGACAGGGGACTCCCGGCAAAGCTTTCTGCTCCTTGATCTGATCGAGGTCGGAGTGCTGGTCATCGAAGGCGAATCCCTGCTCTTTGCCAACAGTGCTTTCCTGCGTACGGTCGGACTGGAGCGCAGCGCGCTGCAGGGGCATGGTTTGCGCGAGTTGGCAGGAGAATCCTGGATCGATTTCACGCTCGGGCAAAGCTGGGCCGATGCCTTGCCCTGGCCGATGGCCGATGGCAGCGATCGCTGGTTCGAGGTGAGTCTGCAGCCGAGCCTGTTTGGTGGGCGCCCGGTACAGATCGCCACCTGTACCGATGTTACGACCCGGATGCGTGCAGAGAGTGCCGAGGCATCGATGCTGCAGATGCTCACCGAGATCATCGAGAGTTATCCGGTGGGGACTTTCGTGCTCGATCGCGAGCATCGCATCAGCCACTGCAACCGTGCCTGCGAGATCATCACCGGGCTCTCGGCCAATGACATCATCGGTCGTGACGATGCCGGTCTGGCCCTTGGCGTTGCGCGTGGCGAATGGCTGGCTGACAAGGTGATGGGGCCGGTTGATGAGGCCTTCCTGCGCCAGCGCTATCAGGGGCGCTTCTGGCCTTCGCCGACGGCCGAGGGGGGCTATGAGGCCGAGATGTTCTTTCCTGCCCACGGCAAGCAGTCCGCCCGCTGGCTGCATGCGGCCGCCGCGCCGCTGCGCGATGCGACCGGACAGATCGTGGGCGCCATCGAAACCCTCATCGACATTACGGCTCGCAAGGCCGTGGAGGCGGAATTGCAGAACGCGCATCAGGCCGCCGAGAGCCTGGTGGCGGAGCGCACGCGCGAGCTGCAAAGTGCCAAGAGCGAGCTGGAGCGAGACATCGCCCGTCGCGAGGAGCTCGAGCTGACTATGCATGAGCATCTGCGCGAGGTTACGCGCCTGAACTCAGAGCTCCATCTGGCCCAGGATCAGCTCATCCAGAGCCAGCAGCAGCTCGTGCAGAACGAGAAGCTGGCCTCCATTGGTCAGCTGGCGGCAGGTGTGGCGCATGAAATCAACAATCCCATCGGCTATGTGTTCTCGAATTTCGGCAGCCTGCAGCTCTATCTGGATGATCTGCTCGGCCTGCTCGATGCCTATGTGGCAGCCGAGGGAATGATCGGCGATGAAGCCCTGCGCGCCTCACTGGCGGCACTGCGCGAGAAGATCGATCTGGCTTACCTGAAAGAAGATGTACTCGATCTCATGCGTGAATCGCGTGAAGGGATCGAGCGGGTGCGCAAGATCGTGCAGGATCTCAAGGACTTCTCCCACGTTGATGCCAGTGCCGACTGGCAGTGGGTGGATCTGCACCGTGGTCTCGAATCGACGCTCAACGTGGTCAATAACGAGATCAAGTACAAGGCTGACGTGATCCGCGATTACGGTGTGCTGCCGCAGATCCAGTGCCTGCCCTCGCAGCTCAATCAGGTTTTCATGAATCTGCTGGTCAATGCCGCCCATGCTATGCCGGAGGGGCGGCGCGGCAGCATCACGGTGCGGTCGCGGGCTGAAGACGGGCAGGTGCGGGTAGAGATTGAGGATAACGGCAGCGGCATGGCGCCGGAGGTCATGCAGCGCATCTTCGATCCCTTCTTTACCACCAAGCCGGTTGGCAAGGGTACCGGACTGGGCCTCTCGCTCTCCTTCGGGATCATCCGCAAGCATCACGGCCGCATCGAGGTCAGCTCCACTCCGGGCGTCGGCACCTGTTTTACGCTGCATCTGCCGGTACAGCAAGCCGGGGATGCCGCGAACAGTGACCCCGATATACCAACGGGGGCGGAGGAGCGGTCATGAGCACCGGCTTCAAGACTCTGCTGCTGGCCCACCATACCGGTGACACTTCCGCTGCCGGTCGTGCCATTGCCGATTTTTCCGGTCGCGTGGCCCAGCGCAGCGGCGGCCTGCTGAATATTGCCGACATGCCCGGCAGCACCCTGGGCAATATCCCAGCCTTGCTGCGTCTGGTGATGGACGGGCAGGCAGACATGGCTTTCGCCCCCTTCGATCGCCTGTGCGAGCTGATTCCAAAGTTCGGCTTTGTCGGTATGCCTTTCGTGTTCGACGACCTGGCCCATGCCGATCGTGTGCTCAATGGCCCCTTTGCCGACTGGGCCCTGCCGGATCTTCTGCAACGTGGCCTGCACAGCCTTTCGAGCTGGGAGTGGGGCCGGCGCCAGATCAGCAACCGCGTGCGCCCGCTGCAACAGCCCGCCGATCTGGCCGGGCTGCGCATCCGCGTGCCACCAATCGCCATCAATCTTGACGCCATCCAGGCCCTGGGGGCGATGCCGGTGGTGGTCGAGTTTGCCCGCCTGATCCCGGCCCTGCGGCAGGGCATGGTGGATGGCCAGGAAAACCCCGTGGCGATCATCCACGGCTATCGTCTCTACGAGCAGCAAGGCTATCTGAGCCTGCTCGATTACAGCTACGGCGCCATGCTCCACATCATCAACCGGCGCAGTTTCGAAGCCCTCAGCGCCGAGCACCAGAAGATCCTCGCTGAGGAGTCCCGGCGGGCCGGGCAGGCAATGCGTCTCGCCCTGCGTACCGAGGAACTCAGCCAGATCGAAGCCTTGCGTACTGCCGGCATGCGTATCGAGCGGCCTGATCCGCAGCCTTTCCGCATCGCCCTGCAGCCTGCGCGCGAACGCCTTATCGAGCGCTTCGGGGCTGCGCGCGGGGGCAGCTTCCTCGCCATGGTCGAGCATCTGCGCGCAGCCCCTGCCACGGAGGATGCTGCATGAGCCAGGCTTGCCCGCTGCCCGCTGCACCGGCTTTTCTCACTTGCCTGCTCGATACCCTGACCGAAGGAGCACTCGGGATCGATGGGCAGCATCTCATTACTTACGCCAACCGTGCCGCCTGCGCCCTGCTCGGCTATTCGGCGCAGGCCTTGTGTGGTGCCAGTCTGCACAGCCTGCTGCAACCCAGGCATGCCGACGGCAGCGCCTATCCGCCGGAGCAGAGCCCTTTTGCGTGGCTTGAGCGTGGTGGTGCCTTCTGCTTCATCGAAGACGTTTTCTGGCAGGCCAATGGCCAGGCACTGGATGTGGAAATCACGGCCAATCCGCTGCGACCCGGCGAGCCCGGCGCCGGTGCGGTGGTGATCTTTCGCGATATTGCCGAGCGCAAGAGCAATCAGGCGGCCTTGCTGAAGGCCTTTCAGGATCTGGACACGCTCAACGTGCGCCTCGAGCAGGCTCATGGCCAGCTGCTACAGAACGAGAAGCTCGCTTCGGTGGGCCAGCTCGCGGCTGGCATGGCTCACGAGATCAACAATCCGATCGGCTTCGTATCCTCCAACCTCGGCAGCCTCGACAAGCATATCCAGGCCTTGCTGCGCCTGATCGAGCATTACGAAGTGCTTGAACGCGATGGAGCGCTGGCCGCTCCGCAGCTGGAAAGCCTGGCCCTGCTCAAGCGCTCCATTGATTACGACTACCTGCGTGAGGATGTGCAGGATCTGCTCCAGGAATCCCGCCAGGGTGTTGAGCGGGTGCGCCGCATCGTCAAGAGCCTGAAGGACTTCTCACGCGAGGGCGTGGAATACCAGTGGGGCGAGATCGATCTTCACCACTGCCTGGAGAGCACGCTTGATGTGCTGGCGCGCGAGTTCGACGGGCGCTGCGAGCTGCATCGGGAATATGGCGACATCCCGCCTGTGTTCTGCCTGGCCTCCGAGATCAACCAGGTGTTCATGAGCGTGCTGCTCAATGCGGCGCAGTCGATTCAGACGCGGGGCCGCATCACGGTGCGCACCACGCTGGAGGGGGAGCGCGTGGTGATCAGCATCGAGGACAGTGGTTGTGGCATTGCGCCCGAGGTGCTGCCGAATATCTTCGATCCCTTCTTTACCACCCGCTCGGTGGGGCAGGGCAGCGGGCTTGGGCTTTCCGTGGCCTACGGCACGGTGCAGCGGCATGGTGGTGATATTGAAGTGCACAGCACGCCCGGTGCCGGTACCCGGGTGCGCATCCTGTTGCCGCTGCGTGGCGGCGCAGCCCATCTTCAGGGAGGCAAGCCATGAGCGAACTGTTGCCTGCCACTGGCTGGCCACCGGGCTTCACGGCCGCGCCAGTACTGCTGCTGGTCGATGACGAGCCTAATGTGCTCTCAGCCCTGCGCCGCCTGCTGCGGCCCAGTGGCTACCAGCTGCATCTGGCGGGCAGTGGCGCGGAGGCCCTCGAGCTGCTTTCCCGCGAGCCGGTGGATCTGATCGTGTCGGACATGCGCATGCCCGGCCTGAGCGGCGCCGAGTTGCTGGCCCAGGCGCGCGCACGCTGGCCGGATACCCTGCGCATCCTGCTCACCGGTTATGCCGAGGTCAGCTCGGCGATTGCGGCCATTAACGAGGGCGGCATCTATCGCTACATCGCCAAGCCCTGGAATGACGAAGAGCTTCTCAAGACGCTCCAGCAGGCGCTCGAGTTGCGTGGCCTGCAGGCCGAAAAGCAGCGCCTGGAAGCCCTTACCGCGCACCAGAACGCCGCGCTGCGCGAGCTCAATGCGACGCTCGAAGACAAGGTGAGAATCCGCACCGAGGAGCTGCGCATCGCCAATCAGGAAATCTCGCTGGCGATGGAGAAGTTGCGTAAAACCTTCTTCACCTCGGTACAGGTGCTTTCCAATCTGATCGAGATGCGTGCCCCGGCACTGGCCGGGCATAGCCGGCGGGTGGCCGATGTCGCGCGCAAACTGGCCGAGAAAATGGGGCTGGGTGCCGATCTGCAGCACGAAATCCTGCTTGCCGGCCTGCTTCACGATATCGGCAAGATCGGCTACCCGGACGCCCTCTTTGGCACTCCGCTGACACGCATGAACAGTGACGAACTCGGGATTGCGCGCAAGCATCCGATCAATGGGGCGGCGGCCCTGATGTCGATGCCGGATATGCGTGGCGTGGCCGACATCATCCGCAGCCACCACGAGCGCTGGGACGGGCAGGGCTTTCCAGACGCGCTCACGGGCGAAAAGATCCCGCTCGGTGCCCGCATCCTGGCGCTGGCCAATGATTACGACGGCGCCCAGCTTGGCACTCTCAGCGCCAAGCGAATGACGCCGGAAGAAGCCAAACAGTGGGTCATCGAAGGGCGCAAGTTCCGCTACGACCCGGATGTGGTTGATGCCTTCGGCCAGCTCATCGGCAAACTGCCACGCCAGACCATCATCGAGCGCCGCCTGAGTGGCGCCGAGCTGGAGGCCGGCATGGTGCTCTCGCGTGATCTGCATAGCCCGGACGGCATGCTGCTGCTCGCAACCGAGTATGTACTCGATGACTTGCTGATCCGCCAGATCCGCGATTTCGAAGAATCCTTCGGCCGCCGTCTGGTGGTGTGTGTGCGGGTATGAAGCCGGCCATGGACGACACGCTGAAGATTCTGCTGGTCGATAGCGAAGCCGGTCTCCATGAGGCCGTCAGTGCTGCCCTGCAGCGCGGCGGCCTGCGTTTTACGCTGCAGCGAGTGGCCACCCCGCAGGCACTGCCTGATCTGCTTCGCGCCGGGCCAGTCGATTGCCTGCTGTGCTGTATGCGCCCGGCCGGTGCATTCCCGGCGGACGCGCTTCCGGCAGGCCTGCGCCTGCTCGAAGAGTGGCTGGCGCTGCCCGAGCTGCCGGCAGTGATCATGCTTTGTGAGCCTGATGATGAGCAGGAAGGAGCGGGCAGCGGCAAAGGGGCCTATGCGCTGCGCAGCCTGTGGCTGGGAGCGGCGGATTACGTGCTTAGCGACAATCTCGCGTTGCTGCCCCGGCGCGTCCGCTCGGCCGTGCTGCACCAGCGCGCACTGGCCGAAGCGCGGCTGCATGATGCCGAATATGCCCTGGCGCTGCAGATCCTTCGCGGCAGCAGCGATGCGATCTGTGTGACGGATGCCGAGGCGCAGATCGTGCTGGTCAATGATGTGTTCAGCCAACTGACCGGCTATTCCTATGACGCAGTGCGCGGGCGCAATCCGCGCATGTTCCAGTCTGGCGAGCACGATGCAGGCTTCTATGCCGAGATGTGGCGCGCGATCGAGGAGGAGGGCTGCTGGCAAGGCGAAGTCACCAATCGCAAACAGGATGGCGAAACCTATCGCGAGTGGCTGCGGATCTCGTCGGTGCGTAATGATGCTGGCGAGATCACGCATTACGTTGGCCAGTTCGGCTACGTGGCGGCCCAGCGCCAACTGGTGGAGCGCATCCACCATCTGAGCCAGTTTGATCCGCTCACCGGCCTGCCCAGTCGCGGCCTGTTCCTCGATCGGCTTGAGCAGGCGCTGGTGACCGCCAAGCGCAGCCAGCGTTGTGTGGCGGTGATGCTGATCAACCTTGACCGCTTCCGTAGCATCAACGACGCACTGGGTCAGGCCCTGGGCGATCAGGTGCTGATTGACATGGCCCAGCGCTTCTCCAGCCAGATTCGCCAGGGCGATACCGTGGCGCGCCTGTCCGGTAACGAGTTCTGTTTCCTGCTTGGCGAACTGGCCGATCCTGAACTGGCCCTGCATCTGGCCAGCCGCCTGCAGAGCCTGATCACCCGGCCGGTGGAATGTGCGGGGCACAGCGTGATCGTGAGCGCCAGCATCGGCATCAGCGTGTCGCCACGCGATGGTCTCAACTCCGATGAGCTCATCAAGGCCGCCGATGTCGCCCTGATGCGCGCCAAGCATGAGGGCGGCAACTGCTTCAGCTTCCACTCGCATGGCATGGACGAGGACGCGCGCCGGCGTCAGCTGATCGAGGCCTGCCTGCGCGAGGCGCTGGGCAAGGGCGAGTTCGAACTGGTGTATCAGCCGCAGAACAGT
This sequence comes from Uliginosibacterium sp. TH139, assembly GCF_002855595.1. Lineage (NCBI taxonomy): Bacteria > Pseudomonadati > Pseudomonadota > Betaproteobacteria > Rhodocyclales > Zoogloeaceae > Uliginosibacterium > Uliginosibacterium sp. TH139. The sequence continues at coordinate 511,039 of NZ_PKRR01000004.1, forward strand.
CTCGACAGCGGCAACATCATCGGTTGTGAGGCCTTGCTGCGCTGGTATAGCCCGCAACTCGGGATGGTCAGCCCGGGTGAGTTCATCCCGGTGGCCGAAGATACCGGCCTGATCATTCCGATCGGCTCCTGGGTGCTGCGCGAAGCTTGCGAGCGCAACAAGGCCTGGCTGGATCTTGGTCTGCAGCCGCAGCGCGTGGCGGTCAATCTCTCGGCGCGCCAGTTTCGGGGAGACAGCCTGGTTGAGGAAGTACGTAACGTGCTGGTGGATACCGGGCTGGCCGCAGAGTTCCTGGAGCTGGAAATCACCGAGTCCGCGCTGATTCACGATCTGGATGCGGCGATTAGTACTTGCCGCAAGCTCAAGGCATTGGGCGTGAAGCTTTCGCTCGATGATTTCGGCACCGGCTATTCCTCGCTGGCCTATATCGCGCGTTTCCCCTTCGACAAGCTCAAGATCGACCAGGGCTTTGTGCGCGACATTACCCATAACCCGGCCAATGCTGCGATCGCCACGGCGGCCATCGCGATCGCTCACGGCCTCAATCTGGCGGTGCTTGCCGAAGGCGTGGAAACCGAGGCGCAGGCCCTGTTCCTGCGCAGCCGGCGCTGTCATGCCATGCAGGGCTATCTGTTTCATCGGCCGTTGGCGGCGGACGACTACGCCCGCCTGCTCGCCAGCCGTGAGCGCCTGCATCTGGGTGAAGTGCAGGCACAGGGCAACCAGTACCTCCTGATCGTGGATGACGAGCCCTCCATCCTCAGTGCGCTTACCCGCCTGTTCCGCCACGAGAGTTTCCGCGTACTCACCGCAGCGAGCTGTAATGAAGCCTTCGAGCAGTTGGCGCGCCATCCGGCACACGTGATCCTTTCGGATCAGCGCATGGCCGGCATGACCGGCACCGAGTTCTTTGCCCGCGTGCGCCAGCTTTATCCGGATACCGTGCGCATCATCCTGTCGGGCTATACCGAACTTGAATCGGTCATGGATGCGATCAACCGTGGTGCGGTGTACAAATTCCTCACCAAACCCTGGGAGGATGACCCGCTGCGTGAGCAGATCCGTGAAGCCTTTCGCATCGCGGCCAGCAAGGAGCCATCGTGAGTGTCCGCCAGGCCCTGGCCCGCATACCCTGGCCGCGTCCGGGTAGCCAGGTCATGATGGCCGGCATGGTGCTGCTGGCATTGCTGACCTTCATGCTGGTGGGCTGGCATTTCACTTACGAAGCGCGCAGCAGTGCAGACAGCAATCTTGCGGCGATCGCCGAACTCAAAGCGCACGAGATCGAGCGTTTGCTGGAGGAGCGCCGCCATGCCGCCATTCTCGCTGCCTCGCGGGACTTGCCCCTGGCCATGAAGGTATGGGCCGGAGAGCGTCAGCAACCCCATGCCGATGAGCTCATGCGCGCCAGCCTGAACAGCAGCCTGCGTCGGCTCAAGGATGCGAGCCGGATTGATCTGTATGACCCGAGTGGCAGATTCCTGATCAGCTCGGCTGAGCGCGCACCCGATTTTGCGAGTCTGACCGGTGCGGCCTCCGGGGAGGCGCCACAGCCGCACTTTGTGGATCTTCACATGAGTGCCGCCTCGGGGGCTCCGCGCCTGGGCTTCGTCGTGGCGCTCGGCCGGGATGATTATCTGCCTGGCTTTGCCTACATCGAATTTGATCCGGAACTCACCCTGTATCCGACCCTGGCCGTCTGGCCCGGCAGTCAGCGCAGTGGTGAGCTGGTCCTGGCGCGGATCGACGGGCGCCGGCTGGATTATCTTGCCCCCCTCGGTGCGGGCCGGATTGCCGCCCTCAGCACGCACGCCGGGCTGGATGAGCTAGGGGTTGAGCTGCCCCGGCCGGGCATGACCTTGCTGTCGCCCGGGCGGGATTACCGCCAGATCGAAGTGCGCCGCGCCTTGCACGATATCGAGGATGGCCGATGGTGGCTGGCGGCCAAGGTCGATGAACAGGAGATCCTCGCACCGGCGCGACTGGCCACCCTCTATGCCGGCCTGTTCATTGCAATTACTACCTTTGCCCTGCTGCTGCTGGCTCATCAGAACAATCGTTTCGCTCTGACCCGTGCCTTGCAGCGCGAGCGGGAGCGCTATGCCGGTCTCCTTCAGGCCTTCATGAATGCGGTGCCGGAAACTCTGCTGATGCTCAAGCCGGAGGGGCGTCTGGAACTGATCAATCAGACGGGAGCCCGGCGCCTGGGCAGTACGCCCGAGCAGATGATCGGGCAGGATATTTTCCGTCAGCTCAGCCCTGAGATCGCGGCCAGCCGCCGCGCCGCGCTGGAGCGGGCACGTGATACGGAGGTGCCGCAGCGGCTGATCGATCATCGCCAGGGGCGTGAGTTTGAAAGCATGATCTATCCCTTGGGCGATGGTGAGCATGTCGTCGTGATCGGCATTGATGTGACCGAGCGCAATGCCGATGCGCGCCGTGCCCAGCGCCTGCAGGCCACCTTGCAGAGTTTCATCGATCACCTGCCGGGCACGGCTTACGTGAAGGACCATGAGTCCCGCGTGCTGATGGCCAACCGGGGGTTTCAGACACTCCTTGGCATCGATCCGGCCGGCATGATCGGCAAGCTCTCGAGCGAGATTTTTCCGGGCGAGTTCGGTGCCAAGATCGTGGCGGATGATCTGCGCGTGCTGGCCAGCGGCGAAACCGAAGTGCTCGAAGAGGAGCTTGCCGGCCGTCATTATGAGTCGATCAAGTTCTGCATTCCGCGCGATGAAGGCCCGCCGGGGCTGGGGGGGGTGACACTCGATGTGACTGCGCGCTTTGAAGCACTCAAGGCCTTGCGTGAGCGGGAGGCGCTGTTCCGCACCGTGGGAGACAACCTGCCCGAAAGCTATCTCTATCAGATCCTGACCGGGCCGGGCGAGGCGCGCTGCTTTACCTATATCAGCTCAGGCGTGGAGCGCATTCACGGCATCACGCCCGAGAGCGTGCTGGCCGATGGCCAGCAGCTCTATGCCTGTGTACATCCAGAAGATGTGGCGGTGCTGGCCGACACCGAAATGCGTTGCCAGACCGACTGTAGCGAGTTCTCGATGGAGCTGCGCATGCGTCGCCGCGAAGGGGATTACGGCTGGTTCATCATGCGCTCGCGGCCGCAGGTGCTAGACAACGGTCAGCTGCTGTGGAACGGCGTGATTACGGAAATTACCACCCGGCGCCGTACCGAACTTCTCATCGAACTCCAGGCCCGGCGTGCGAACGCCTTGCTGTCCATGCCTTTGAAAGCCGAAGTGCTCGATGAGGCAGGTTTTCTGTCTTTCGCCCAGGATCTTGCCGAAGCGCTCACGGCCAGCCAGATCGCGTTCATCCATTTCATCAGTGAGGATGGCCGCTCCATCGAACTCGTGGCCTGGTCGCGCAACACCCTTGCACACTATTGCCAGGCGGTTTTCGACAAGCATTACCCGCTCGAAAAGGCGGGTATCTGGGCTGATGCTGCGCGGCTGCAACGGCCCGTGATGGTCAATGATTACCCCGACGCGCCGAACAAACGCGGTCTGCCCGAGGGCCATGCCACGCTCCAGCGCCTGATCACCGTGCCGGTGATCGAGGAAGGGCGCGTGCGCATGCTTGCCGGGGTGGGCAACAAGGCAAGTGATTACACCGATACCGATGTCGAGAGTCTGCAACTGATCGCCAACGAGGCCTGGCGTATTTCCCGCAAGCGCCGCATTGAGAGTGCGCTGCGGCAGACCGCGCAGGTGGTTCAGGCGAGCCCTGCGATCTGCTTCCGCTGGCGTCTGGAGGAGGGCTGGCCGGTTGAGTTCGTGTCAGACAACGTTCGCCGCTGGGGCTATGAGCCCGCCGCGCTGGTTGCAGGGGAACCGAGCTTTGCCAGCCTGATCCATGCGGAGGATCTCGCGCGGATTGGTGAGGAAGTCGGCGTACATCTGGCTGCCGGGCATGCCGAGTATGTCCAGGAGTACCGCCTGCGTTGCGCCAGCGGTGAGTACATCTGGGTCTCGGACTACACCACGGTGGCGCGGGATGTTGATGGGCGGGTCTGCTATGTCGACGGGGTGCTGACCGATATCAGCGAGCGCAAGGCACAGGAGGCGTATCTCGCCGAAAACCTGCGCGCCCAGGAAGCCCTCAACCGCCGGCTCGAAGAGGCGCACACGCAGCTTCTGCAGGCCGAGAAACTGGCGGCCATTGGCCAGCTCGCAGCCGGCGTGGCCCATGAGCTGAACAATCCGATTGGTTTCGTACACTCCAACCTGGGCACCCTCAGCGAGTACTGCACTGCACTGATCGCCCTCTGCGACGCTTACACCACCCTGATCGACGAGGCTCATCCGGATAATCCGAATCTCGCCGAAATCCGTCGCATCAAGCAGGACCAGGATTACAACTACCTGCGCAGTGACATCTTTCCCTTGCTTGAAGAGTCTCGTGAAGGCCTGCAGCGGGTGCGCAAGATCGTGCTGGACCTGCGCGATTTCTCGCGCACTGGCGAGCAGGACTGGGGCTGTGCCGACCTGCATCGGGGCCTCGACGCCACCCTGAACATCCTTGCCAACGAGCTCAAATACAAGTGCAAGGTGCACAAGGCCTACGGCAGGATTCCGGAAATCGAATGTGTCATCTCGCAGCTCAATCAGGTCTTCATGAACCTGCTTGTGAATGCTGCCCAGGCCATTGAAACCCAGGGTGATATCACCATCACCAGCTGCATGGTGGGCGAGGATCAGGTGTCGATCAGCATCGCCGATACCGGCCAGGGGATTCCGCCCGAACACTTCAAGCACATCTTCGATCCCTTCTTTACCACCAAGCCGATTGGTGTCGGAACCGGTCTTGGCTTGTCCCTGGTATTCGGCATCGTCAATCGCCACCACGGCCGCATCGAGGTCAGCAGCGAAGTCGGGCAGGGCACTACCTTCCGCATCCTGTTGCCAATACGCCAGCCGGCACCGGCCGAGCCTTCCGAATCCAACCCCAGCCAGGAGGCCCCCTATGAGCCAGATCCTGATTCTTGATGATGAGCCTGCCATTCTGCAGTCCTTGCGCCGCATGCTGCGCGTAGCCCCCTGCGTGTATGGCAGCCAGCACTTCGATCTGCAGATCGAAACCTTCGTTTCCGCGCGCGCTGCGCTGGAACGGGCTCGCCATGAGCCTTTCGACTTGTTCCTGACGGATTACCGGATGCCGGAAATGGACGGCGTCAGTTTCCTCAAGGCCGCCAAGGAGGCTCAGCCGGATGCCTGCCGCCTGATCCTCTCGGGCTACGCGGATTTGAATGCGCTGACGCGGGCAGTGAATGAGGTGGGCATCGATCGCTTTATCGGCAAGCCCTGGAACGATTACGAACTGGTCTCGGCAATCGCCCAGGCGCTGGCGCATCGTGAGCTACTGCTGGAGAACCGGCGCCTGGCCGATCTGATGCGCGTGGATATCGGCGATCTGAGCCCGGCCGATCTCGAGGCCCGTCGCCTCGAAGCTATCGAACCCGGCATTACCCGGGTCAGCTGGGCAGCGGATGGCTCCGTGATTCTTGAGCCAGATCCCGAGTCTGAAGCACCCGCCGGACCTGTAACCTGAACAAGCGCCGCCTCTGGGTGATCTTGCGGGTGTTGGGTGCCAAAACTTTATGGGACTCCTTGGCCATCACCAGCAAGGGGCCTTGGGTCAGCGCGGGCGCTTGAGTCTCACAGCGCACTCCAGATCAGCTTGATGCCGGTGAGCAGCAGAAAAATGTAGCTCAGGCGGTAGAACAGCTTCTCGTCGATACGCTTGTGCAGCCAGATGCCCAGATACACGCCTATCGGCGCCAAGGGCGCGAGCACCAGCGCCGTGCCGAGGTTGCGCGCGTCCAGCAGGCCCAGCTCGGCGAAGGGCACCAGCTTCAGGTAATTCACCACCGCGAAGTAGAGCGTTAGATTCGCCACCAGCACCGTCTTGTCCAGCTGCTTGGGCAGCAGGTAAATCATCATCGGCGGCCCGCCCGCATGCGCCAGCGTGCTCGTGAAGCCGGAAAGGCTGGTCCACCAACCGGCGCGCAGCCACTCCGGCAGGCGCGAGGTGTCGCGCAGCTGCAGGCCCGCCAGGCGCTGCAGCGCGAAGAGGATGGCAATGCCACCGATGATCAGGTTCAGCGCCGTGGGCGAAATATGGCGGAACAGCAGCCAGCCCACGCCGATGCCCAGCACCGCGCCCGGCATCAGGCGGCGCAGCAGCTTGTAATCCCAATGCGGGTGATAGCTCCAGCTGCCCACCAGATCCATCAGGCACAGGATCGGCAGCATCACGCTCGCCGCCTGCGGCGCCGGAATCGCCAGCGCCATCAGCGGCACCGCCAGCACGCCCAGCCCACCGGCGAAGCCGCCCTTCGAGATGCCCGCCAGCAGCACCGCTGGCACGGCGGCGAGGTAGAAGTACGGGTTGGTGATGAATTCCATGGGGCGGGAGGTGGCGGGTGGATAGGGGATTATCCTGCGATTTGGAGCGAGAGAAGGGAGCGTGCCTTACATGATGCGGTTCGACGAGGTGCGGCATGTGACGAGCTAATTACCAAGAGCATCAATAACCCGCTTTAGTTTTTCATATTGCGGGTCATCGAATGTTTTGATCTCGCCTAGGCTAGCCTCGAATAGCGCTTTCTTTGCACGCCTAAGTCTATCCAATAATGGAATGGTTTGACCGTTAACAAGCTCAACAAAATCCATGTAATCAGCGTGTGTTTGTGGAATTTTGTAGCCCCGGTTTGAACTGGAAATGAGAACATCGCAGTCACGCAACTTTGATATAACCATGGACTTAAATTGGTGCTCTGAGATGTCGGCATAGCCGCATGCAGCAAGGTGGTCACGCAATTCTCCCGAGCTAATATACTCGGTGTGTACGAATTGAGCTTGAAATAGCAGGTACTTAAGGACGATGAGTTGGGGCTGGATTTCCTCATCCGAAAATTCGGAATTCTCTGAGACAAAGCTTGCTGCGCTGTTCATTGCGACAGTAAAAACAACTTCGTCATGCTCTTCTCGATCCGGTCTTTGGTCAATGCGTCTAAAGTGCTGTGGGGGCCATTCTTCAATTGATAACCTAGATTTTGTTGCCAGTTTTATGAATGCTTCGTTTAAGTCTTTGGATGCGTTTTCTTCGTAGAAAATTCGGATTGTTCCGGCGAGAAAATCTGCTAACTGTACTAGTACGTTGCTTTCACTTTTTACGTGTTCAACGGTGCACGTTTTGAATAGGTCTGGAATGTGATTTTTGGTTATGTAGTTACGAAAACCAATCATGAACTCTTCTCGGCCATGTTCGTCCGCGCGAATGGAAATGTCTTGATATGTCGCCACAAGACTTTTATATAAAATCCCGTGTAAAAATTTTACAAAGCTTTTTTTGTGAGGAAAGCCGCCGATTTTTTGAAGCTCATTTTTGTTGACGGCAATTGCGGTGAATTTGAAATCTATGTCGAGAAGGTCGTTAATGACGCGCAGTCGTCGATCCTCTTTAGTCTTGCTGGATTTGATCTCGCCGGTTCCATAGTGCTTATTTTTGATTACATCGACAGTTTTAGTGAGAGACTCAACGTTGGCGCTCTTGCAGACAATCGCGGCAACAACGTAGTACGTGGATACTCCTTCTTTGGATGTATCCAAGTCGTGGTTCCCCGATTCATCAATGAATGCAAAATATTCGGACATGTTGCTGCTACTCATGAAGAGTTAAAGGAACGGGGCTCTAATAGTTTCTTAACAAGCGGCGCGGAAATGGGATCAAACTCGAATAATTGCTAGATCAAGAGTGGTTATTAGGTTGCAAACAGGGCCTGATCTTCCGCGAGGCTAATGATAAGCCTATGCAATGCGGTTCGGTATGCCGCCATCGTGAGGTGCAGCTTGTCTTTGACCTGGCGCGCAGATGCGGGAGCCGGAAGAATAAGGCTGAGCACACCGCGTAAAAGTAGGACAGCACTGAACGCTGCAAGCTGCGCCGAATGCACGGGCGAAAAATCCGGCGCAATTCCGCTTCGCTCCATTGTTCCCTGCGGCGCCCTACGTTTCCATTGGCTCATTGCAGCTTCATTGGTTGCCCGAAGAACTAGGCTGGGCGCGGTTCTTCAGGCTGGCTGCAGCATTACGAGCTTGATGTGTTCCTGCTCGACCGGGCGCAGGGTGACCTGTCGGTAATTCAGCGGGCCGCGCTGTGGGTGCAGGAAGCCGCGTTCGCCACCTTGGCGCTCCAGCACGTCGTGCTGTTTCCAGAAGGCGGCGAAGTCGGCGCTGCCGGTTTCGAGTTCGTCGACGAGGCGGAGCAGGGCGGGTTCGTCCAGCCGCGTGCGGCAGTCGGCGCGGAATTCGGCGCTGATGCGGCGGGCGCGTACTTCCCAGTCGACGAGAAAACTTTTGGTTTCTGGCCGCAGGAAGACGAAGCGCAGCATGTTGGGCGGCGGGGCGTTGGCGTCCTGCGGTTGGTCGAGCCAGCCGGTGAAGAGCTCGGCGGCCGGGGCGTTCCAGCCGAGGATGTCCCAGTAGCGGCCCATCAGGTAGGCGGGCACGCGGATGTCTTCGAGCAGGGTGGAAAAGAGCGGCGCTGCGTCATCGTCTTCAGGCAGGCTGGCCTGCGGGTCGCGCCGGTCGGCCATCTCGAAGAGGTAGGCGCGCTCGCTGCGGGTGAGCTTGAGGCTGCGGGCCATGCGGTCCAGCACCTCGGCGGAGACATTCACCTCGCGGCCCTGTTCGATCCAGGTGTACCAGGTGGGGCTGATGCCGACGAGTTGCGCCATCTCCTCGCGGCGCAGGCCGGCGGTGCGGCGCCGGCTGCCGGCCGCGAAGCCAAAGTCGGCGGGCTGACTGCGGGCGCGCAGCACCTGCATGAATTCACCGAGTTCCTTGCGGCGGGTGTCCATCCGTCTATCCTGAGTGATCAATCCTGTTAGTGTTGATACTAGTATAAGTGCTTGCCTTGTGCGGGTATAGAACCCGGCCTAGTATCCGCGTCACAAACCGGGTCAGGGCCGCAAGCCTTCCCCGGAACCCAGATCCGCGCTGAGTTTGCAGCGCCCAGGCAAGGAGTGATTTGAATGGCCAAGACTCTCTACGACAAGCTGTGGGACTCCCACGTTGTCCGTCAGGAAGAAGACGGTACCTGTCTTCTCTATATCGACCGTCACCTGATGCACGAAGTGACCAGCCCGCAAGCCTTTGAAGGCCTGCGTCTGGCTGGCCGCAAGGCCTGGCGCAATACGTCGATCGTGGCGGTGCCGGATCACAACACGCCGACCAATCACTGGGATCGCGACATCGAAGACCCGATCTCGAAGACTCAGGTCGACACGCTGGACGCGAACATCAAGGAATTCGGTTCGCTGATCTACTTCCCGTTCAAGCACAAGAACCAGGGCATCATCCACGTGATCGCGCCGGAAAACGGCGCGACCCTGCCGGGCATGACGGTGGTGTGCGGCGACAGCCACACCGCGACCCACGGCGCTTTCGGTGCGCTGGCCCACGGCATCGGCACCTCGGAAGTTGAGCATGTGCTGGCCACGCAGACGCTGGTGCAGAAGAAATCGAAATCCATGCTGGTCAAGGTCGAAGGCGCGCTCGGCGCTGGCGTGACGGCCAAGGATGTGGCGCTGGCTATTATCGGCAAGATCGGCACTGCTGGCGGCACGGGCTACTGCATCGAGTTCGCCGGTTCGGCGATCCGTGGCCTGTCCATGGAAGGCCGCATGACGGTGTGTAACCTCGCCATCGAAGCGGGCGCGCGCGCCGGCATCATCGGTGTGGATGACACCACCATCAATTACCTCGAAGGCCGCGAGCATGCGCCCAAGGGCGAGCAGTGGACCAAGGCCGTCGAAGTCTGGAAGACCCTACATACCGAAGACGGCGCGAAGTTCGATGCCGTGGTCGAGATGAATGCCGCTGACATCGAGCCGCAAGTGACTTGGGGCACATCGCCCGAGCAGGTGCTGGCGGTGGGCGGCAATGTGCCGAACCCGGCCAACGAAGCCGACCCGGTGAAGCGTGCCGGCATCGAGCGCGCGCTGCAGTACATGGGCCTGCAAGCCGACATGCCGATCACCGACATTCAGATCGACAAGGTGTTCATCGGCTCCTGCACCAACAGCCGCATCGAAGACATGCGCGCTGCGGCAGTTGTGGTGAAGGGCAAGAAGGTGGCTGGCAATGTGAAGCTGGCGCTGGTGGTGCCGGGCTCCGGCATCGTCAAGCGTCAGGCTGAAGAAGAGGGTCTGGACAAGATCTTTACCGAAGCGGGCTTCGAATGGCGCGAGCCGGGTTGCTCGATGTGTCTGGCGATGAACGCCGACCGTCTGAGCCCGGGCGAGCGCTGCGCTTCGACCTCCAACCGCAACTTCGAAGGCCGTCAAGGCCCCGGTGGCCGTACTCACCTGGTGAGCCCGGCCATGGCCGCTGCCGCCGCGATTGCCGGTCACTTCGTTGATATCCGTCAGGCATAAGGAGCTAACAGATGAAAGCATTTACCCGTCTTAATGGCCTCGTGTGCCCGATCGACCGCGCCAATGTCGATACCGACGCGATCATCCCGAAACAGTTTCTGAAGTCCATCAAGCGCAGCGGCTTCGGGCCTTACCTGTTCGATGAATGGCGCTACGCCGATTTCGGCGAGCCGGGCATGGACTGCACGAACCGCCCGAAGCGCCCCGAGTTCGCGCTGAACCAGGCGCGCTATCAGGGCGCGCAAGTGCTGCTGGCGCGTGACAACTTTGGCTGCGGTTCCTCGCGCGAGCACGCCCCGTGGGCTATCGAGGATTACGGCTTCCGCGTGATGATTGCGCCGTCTTTCGCCGATATCTTCTTCAGCAACAGCTACAAGAACGCGATCTTGCCGATCGTGGCCTCCGCTGAAATCGTCGACCGCCTGTTCAAGGAATGCGAAGCGACTGAAGGCTACAAGCTCGATGTGAATCTGGAAGCCCAGACCGTGACCACGCCGAGCGGCTTCTCTTTCAGCTTCGACATCACGCCGCACCGCAAGCATTGTTTGCTCAATGGTCTGGACGACATCGGCCTGACGCTGGTGCATGCCGAAGAGATCAAGGCTTTTGAAGAGAAGCACAAAGCCGCGCAACCTTGGCTGTTTGCCTGATCAAACCATACGAAATACAAAGTGCCGGCTGATGCCGGCCTTTGTTCATGCAAAGGAAAAGAAATGAAGATCTGTGTTCTGCCGGGTGACGGCATTGGTGTCGAGATCATTGCCGAAGCGGTGCGCGTGCTGGATGCGCTGAAGACCGACGGCCTCAAGCTGGAAATGGAATACGCCGAGCTGGGCGGCTGTGCCGTGGATTCCACTGGCTCGCCTTACCCGGAAGCCACCCAGAAGCTGGCGCGCGCGGCCGATGCTGTGCTGCTCGGCGCCGTGGGCGGCCCGAAGTGGGACGTGCTGCCGCGTCCGCAGCGCCCCGAGCGCGGCCTGCTGGGCATCCGCAAGGATCTGAACCTGTTCGCCAACCTGCGCCCGGCCGTGCTGTATCCCGAGCTGGCCAATGCTTCTTCGTTGAAGCCGGAAATCGTGTCGGGTCTGGATATCCTGATCGTGCGCGAGCTGACCGGTGACATCTATTTTGGCGAGCCACGTGGTATCGCCGTGGAAGACGGCAAGCGCGTCGGCCGCAACACCATGATCTACAACGAAGACGAAATCCGCCGCATCGGCCATGTGGCGTTCAAGTCCGCCCAGAAGCGCAACAAGAAGCTGTGCTCGGTCGACAAGATGAACGTGCTGGAAACCACCCAGCTGTGGCGCGATGTGATGATCGAGATCTCGTCCGAGTACCCGGACGTGGAGCTCTCCCACATGCTGGTCGACAACTGCGCGATGCAACTGGTGCGCGCACCGAAGCAGTTCGACGTGGTGGTCACTGGCAACATGTTCGGCGACATCCTGTCCGACGAAGCTTCGATGCTGACCGGCTCCATCGGCATGCTGCCGTCCGCTTCGCTGGACCAGAACAACAAGGGGATGTACGAGCCCTGCCACGGTTCCGCACCGGACATCGCCGGCAAGGGTGTGGCCAATCCGCTGGCAACGATCTTGTCCGCCGCCATGATGCTGCGTTACAGTGGCAATAACGAGGCGGCAGCTGTCCGCATCGAAGCCGCCGTGAAGAAGGTGCTGGCCGCAGGCCTGCGTACCGGCGACATCTGGGAAGAAGGCACGAAGCGCGTCGGTACGCGCGAAATGGGCGACGCGGTCATCGCAGCGCTCTGAGTTTTGGCCCCCGGCTAAATTCTTGGGAATTTAGCCGCCCCCGAGGTGGCGCAAGTCAATCTTGGGGCGGCCCTGCAATTGACTTGGCGAAAACGTGATGCAACGGAAACAAAATACATTCGGGCTGGAAGCTTTCTGCGTTGCAGAGGCTTCCGCTCGCGTGTCCGTTGCCACGACCGTCACCACCACGACCAAAAAAACCACCACGGTTTAGCCCTGTCACGCCGCTTGATGTCTCCGCGGTGGCGGAGACAGGCTAAAGCGAGCGGAGGCAGTTCAGGCAAAAGGTAATCACGATGAAGAAAGTTGGTATTGTCGGCTGGCGCGGTATGGTCGGCTCGGTGCTCATGCAACGCATGCGCGAGGAAAACGATTTCGCCCTGATCGAGCCGGTGTTCTTCACCACCTCGAACGCGGGCGGCGCTGGCCCGGCCGAGAGCGGCGGCGCGCCTCTGAAGGATGCTAAGTCCATCGCCGATCTGGCGAAGATGGATGTGATCATCACCTGCCAGGGCGGCGACTACACCAACGAAGTCTTCCCGCAACTGCGTGCTGCTGGCTGGAATGGTTACTGGATCGACGCGGCTTCCAGCCTACGCATGAAGGACGACGCAATCATCATCCTCGATCCGGTCAACAAGAACGTGATTCAGGATGGTCTCTCCAAGGGCGTCAAGAACTATGTAGGCGGCAACTGCACGGTCAGTCTGATGCTGATGGCGCTGGGCGGTCTGTTCCAGAACGACATGGTCGAGTGGGCAACCTCGATGACCTATCAGGCTGCATCCGGCGCCGGTGCGCAGAACATGCGCGAGCTGATCGCGCAGATGGGCAAGATTCACGCATCCGTGGCCGACCTGCTGGCTGATCCGGCTTCCGCGATTCTTGAAATCGACCGCAAGGTCGCCGAAACCATGCGTTCCGCCGACATGCCGGTGCAGAACTTCCGCGGTGTGCCGCTCGCCGGCAGCCTGATTCCCTGGATCGATGTGCCGTATGAACACGGCCAGAGCAAGGAAGAGTGGAAGGGCGGCGCCGAGTGCAACAAGATCCTCGGCAAGCCGGCGTTCCGCACGGCGGGCTCGGTGCCCATCGATGGCCTGTGCGTGCGTATCGGTGCGATGCGTTGCCATAGCCAGGCACTGACCATCAAGCTGCGTCAGGATGTGCCGCTGGATGAGATTCACGAGATTCTGGCCGGCGCCAATGACTGGGTGCGCGTGGTCCCGAACGAGCGTGAGCGTAGCGAGCGTGAGCTGGCCCCGAACGCCGTGACCGGCCATCTGCATGTGCCCGTTGGTCGCCTGCACAAGATGGCGATGGGCGGCGAATACCTTGCTGCCTTCACTGTTGGCGACCAGTTGCTGTGGGGCGCGGCCGAGCCGCTGCGCCGCATGTTGCGCATCCTGCTGGAGGCTTGAGCGGGTTTTTACTGTTCTTGTGAAATAAGTCCTTGTAGTCCAGTGTTTTGATCTATAAGGAATTTGGGATGCGGCGGTTGCGCTTCAGAGCGGGCCGCCGTATTTTCATCTGGCTTTCAGATTGATGCCTGTGGCGTATTTTTTGGCCAGGCAGAATTGCCGCAATGCCCCTGAAATACGGTGTTGTATTGCTGATACTCAGGTAATAGGTTAGCTTGCGGCGATAACTCGTTGATGTTATTTTGAAGTTTATCTCTAACCCTCAGAGACGGTGGCTTCCTGAATGCACCGCGCGTACTCGATATGAAAACTCCGATGCTTCGTAACACCCTCGTCGCAGCGATGATGTTGGCCTTTTGCGGAAGTGCCGGCGCTGCCGGGCTTGGCCGTATCAATGTCATGAGTGCGCTAGGGCAGCCTTTGCGCGCTGAAGTCGAGCTCTCGGCCAGCCCCGAAGAGCTCGATGGAATGATTGCGAAGCTGGCATCAGCCGAAGCCTTCAAACGTGCCAACGTTGAATATCTCGCTGAATTCACCAGCGTAAAAATGGCTATTGAACGTCGGGGCAGCAGATCGGTTGTCAAGATCTCTACAGACCGTGCTTTCAATGAGCCCTTTGTAGAACTACTGCTCGACCTGAACTGGGTGGGCGGTCGTCTGCAGCGTAATTACACTTTCTTGCTGGATCCTTCTGATGTCGGGGCCGCTCGGGTTGCTGCACCGGCGGTTGCGCCAGTCGTGTCCGCACCGGTTGCCAAGGGGGTAGCGCCGACTTCCGGCCCCGCTACGCCTCGCGAAACGAAATCTGCAGCGGCCGCGTCTCCAGCACCGGCAGCAGACATGACTTCCGGTGAGTACAACATCAAGCGCGGTGACACGCTCTCCAAGATTGCAGCAGAAACCAAGCCGGCTGAAGTCAGTCAGGAACAGATGCTGGCCGCCCTGTATCGAGCCAATACCGATGCATTTGTGGGGGGGAATATCAACCGTCTGCGTGCTGGGCGCATTCTTAAGGTGCCGGAAGCAGGTAGTGTCGCGGATATTTCCAAGCGTGAGGCCCGTCAGATCGTCCTTAAGGCCTCGAGTTTCGAGCAGTATCGTCAGTCCGTGGCTTCTGCCGCAACAGCCGCTCCTGCCAAGGAGGGCGGTGCAGCTCAGGGTTCCTCGGGCAAGATTGCTCCCAAGGTTGAGGAAAAAGCTGTCGCCGCGCAGCAAGGTAAGGACAAGGTCAAAGTGACGGCTGCCGAAGGCAAAGCCTCCGCAGCGGCAACGGGCGATGCGGCCACCAAGGCACGCATCCAGTCGTTGCAGGATGATGTGGTCGCGCGTGAAAAGGCGCTCAAGGAGGCTAACTCGCGCGTTGCTGACCTTGAGAAGAATGTGCGTGAGTTGCAGAAGCTTGTCGATCTGAAGAACAAGAGCTTGGCGGATGCCCAGGCTGCAGCAAAGGCTGCCGAAAAATCGGACAAGGCCAAAGCTGAGATGAGTAAGGCAGACAAGGCCAAGGCTGAAAAGGCCGAGGCTGCAGCCAAGGCCGAGGAGGCCAAGCGGGCTGACGAGGCCAGGAAGGCTGAGGAGGCGCGCAAGGCAGAAGAGGCTCGTCTGGCTGATGAGGCCAGGAAAACTCAGGAAGCTCTCGCCGCTGAGGAGGCGCGCAAGGCCGCCGAAGCCTCGGCAGTTGCTGCATCGGCGCCTGTTGCAGAAGCGTCTGCACCGGTGCTTGAGTCACCGGCGCCGGTCGCCGAAATATCTGCGCCTGCGGTGGAGCAGTCTGTAGTGGCGGCCCCGAAGCTTGAGCCAGCCCCGTTACCGGTTGAGGAGGAGGGGTTGCTCAGCAATCCCTTGTTGGCATTGCTTGGACTGGCGGGGGTTGCCGGTGCTGTTGGTTATGTGGTTGTTAAACAGCGTCGAAAAATGGCAGCTGCGGGTAGCGGGAATACTCAGCTGACTGAGTCCTCGATTACCAGCCCTAACTCTGTGTTTGGCAGCGCCGGTGGTCAGACGGTGGATACGGGCGGCACTAGTTTGCTGCATACCGACTTCAGCCAGTCTGGCATGTCCGCGATTGATGCTGATGAAGGCGTTGATCCGGTAGCTGAGGCCGATGTATACATGGCTTATGGCCGTGATGCTCAGGCTGAGGAAATTCTTCTCGATGCACTGAAGAATGATCCTTCGCGTGCTGCGGTGTATTTGAAGTTGCTCGAAATCTATTCGCAACGCCGCTCCCTGAAGCAGTTTGAGAACATTGCTACTGATCTCTACACTCAGACGGCAGGTGTAGGTGATGATTGGAGCAAAGCTGCGGCGCTGGGTCTGAAGCTCGATCCAGCTAATCCGCTCTACAAGATGGCTGCTGGTGATGCGGCTCCTGCTGTCGTCGCTGCTTCGGCTGCAGTGAATCTGCCGCCTGAAACGCCGGTGGCGGAAGCGCCGGCAGTGAGTTTTGGCACCAACAACATTTCGCAGGTCCGTTCGACGTGGACTGTACCGGGTGAGATTAATCAGTTCACGACGGGTGAGAGTGACATGCCCGTGCTGGCTGAAGCGACTCCCGCAGCGCCGGTTCAGCCGGTCCCTGAGTCTCTTAATCTGGATTTCAATCTGGATCTTGAAACTCCCGCAGGTGTCGATCAGCCGACCGAGATGGAGCCTCGTGAGGACGAGTTTCGGACGATGGATGAAGCGACTTCGACCCAGCCTTCATTGCCGAGTGAAGAAATGCCGCTTGAGTTTGATATCGGGCTGGATGATGAGCCAGTGACGCAGGCTGTTGTGAAGCCTGCTCAGGCTGCGGTAGCGGCGGATGAGGATTTCGATCTCGGTATTGAGACGTCTGCTCGCGGGGAGTCGCTTTCTGAGGTGGATCTGGAGAAAACCAACTTTGAAGGCAGTTTGCTTGATTTTGATTTCGAGTTGGGTGAAGAAACCAATACCAAACCGACCATGCTGGATCTGTCTGCTGTGAATCTCCGTGCCGAGAATGCCGCGACTCCTGCCGCCTCGCTGACTGCTTCCGTCGTGCATGAGCCTATTCAGGACAATATCGACGTCAATGAAGAGGTCAGCACCAAGCTCGAGCTTGCTAAGGCTTACGAGGAAATGGGCGATATGGAAGGCGCGCGTGAGCTGCTCGAAGAGGTGATCTCGGATGGTGCCGACTTCCAGAAGGAGCAGGCTCGCACGATGCTCGGGCGCCTAGGCTGATTCATGAGGTTTGCCAGCTGAATACAAATGTTTAGATCTATCCATCCGGCCGTCTGCATGACGGCCGGTTTTTTTTTGATTCTCCTGTTGCAATGCCTTAGCGGGCCAGGTTTCTGGTTGCTTGCGCTGCTGGTTGGCGCAATCAGTCTGTTGCTGGCGAAGACGCCTACCTGGCGTACCTGGCGGCGTATGCGCTTCATTCTTCTTGCTCTGTTCATCCTGTTTGCCTGGCAGACGCCTGGAAGTCTCATGTGGCCGCAAGCAGGGGGCTTCAGTCCGAGTCGCGAAGGGGTGTTGCTAGCCCTTGAGCAGTCCTTGCGCCTGCTGGCGGCTGCTAGCGTACTGGCTGTTCTGCTCGTGGTGCTTGATAAGTCAGCCTGGATGAATGGTCTGCACAGTTTGATGAAACCCTTGGTTGTGCTTGGGGTTAGTGTGGATCGCTTCATCCTGCGCCTGCGTCTGGTGCTCGATCATCTTGCTGTGGATGCGGGAAATTGGCGCGAAATCCTCATGGCTGCCCCAAGGGAGCAGGATTTGACCCCTCTGGGTTGGGAGCTGAAATCCTTGTCCGGGACTGACCTGGCGCTGATGATGCTCATGCTGTTGATTGCGGGAGGTTGGCTATGGCTCGCATAGTGCTCGGCCTGGAGTATTGTGGCGCCGCTTTTGAGGGCTGGCAGACTCAGCGTCACGGACGCACGGTGCAGGATTGCCTGACCCGTGCGGTGAGTGAAATAGCAGGCCAATCTGTACAGCTACAGTGCGCTGGGCGGACAGATACGGGTGTGCACGCTGCCGTGCAGATTGCACATTTCGACACCACGGTTTGCCGCCCTGCAAGTGCGTGGGTGCGTGGCGTGAACGCTCACTTGCCGGAAGGGGTGGCGGTTAATTGGGCGCAGGAGGTTGCGGAGGACTTTCATGCTCGTTTTTCCGCCCTGGGCAGGCGCTATCGATACGTGTTGCTTAATCGACCCGTGCGCAGTGCGCTCCTGCATGGCCGGGTTGGCTGGTTTCATTCGCCGCTGGATATTGCTGCAATGCGGGCAGCGGTGCAGTACCTGCATGGGGAGCATGATTTTTCTTCCTTCCGGGCGGCTCAGTGTCAGGCCAACTCGCCAGTGAGGAATTTGCGCGAGGCCTGTGTGATACAGAGCGGGCCGTGGTTTGTATTCGACTTCGAAGCCAATGCCTTCCTTCATCACATGATCCGTAACATGGTGGGGGCGCTGGTGTATGTCGGCAAGGGCGCCTGTTCTCCAGAATGGCTTGGCGAGCTTTTGGCGATGCGCAATCGCCGCCTGGCGCCGCCGACTTTTGCGCCGGATGGTTTGTATCTTGCCGGGGTGGAATACCCGGATCGCTGGAATCTGCCGGACGGAGGCCGTATCATCGCGCCCCTGTTCCTGCCTACAGGACTCTGAATCATGCGAACCCGCATCAAGATTTGTGGACTGACTCGCATCGAGGACGTGAAGGCGGCTGTTGTTGCCGGAGCGGACGCGATCGGTTTCGTGTTTTATCCGCCCAGTCCGCGCGCCGTAAATATTGAGCAGGCGCGCGAGCTTTGCGCGGTTTTGCCCCCGTTCGTGAGCAGCGTGGGCTTGTTCGTTAATGAGGCTCCGGAACGGGTGCGCGAGGTACTGGCGGAAGTGCCGCTATCTTTGCTGCAGTTTCATGGCGAAGAGGACGCTGCCTATTGCGCATCCTTTGGCCGTGCCTGGATGAAAGCGGCTCGGGTGAGGGCGGGCTTCGATCTGTTAAACTACGCGGCTCGTTTTCCGGGGGCGGCTGGCTTGCTGGTTGATGCTTGGGTCGAGGGTTATGGTGGCGGTGGCGAAGTGTTTGACTGGAGCCTTCTTCCTGAGACCTTTCCGGTGCCACTGGTGCTGGCTGGTGGCTTGAGCCCGGGGAATGTAGCGCAAGCTGTCCGCACGGTGCAGCCGTGGGCAGTGGATGTGAGTAGTGGTGTCGAAGCGGCCAAAGGAATCAAGGACCGCGCCCTGATGGAAGCTTTTGTTGCTGGAGTGCGTGAAGCAGATGGCCGAAAACAATTCCTCGTATAACTTCCCCGATCTGTCTGGCCATTTTGGCCAGTTTGGCGGCATTTATGTCGCTGAGACCCTGATTCCAGCGCTGGATGAGCTGCGCGTCGAGTACGAGAAGGCCATCCGGGATCCGGAGTTCATGGCCGAGTTTCATTACGAACTGAAGCATTACGTGGGGCGCCCAAGTCCTCTTTACCACGCCAAGCGTTGGTCTGAATTGCTCGGAGGGGCGCAGATCTATCTCAAACGTGAGGATCTGAATCACACCGGCGCTCACAAGGTGAACAACACCATCGGTCAGGCCTTGTTGGCTCGCCGCATGGGTAAAAAGCGCGTGATTGCTGAAACTGGCGCTGGTCAACATGGTGTGGCTTCGGCGACTGTGGCGGCCCGTTATGGCCTCGAGTGTATCGTTTATATGGGGGCTGAGGACGTGGCCCGCCAGGCGCCGAACGTGTTCCGCATGAAGCTTCTGGGGGCGACCGTGGTGCCGGTGGAAAGCGGCTCCAAGACTCTCAAGGACGCCATGAACGAAGCCATGCGTGACTGGGTCACCAACGTCGATTCCACCTATTACATCATCGGCACCTGTGCCGGCCCGCATCCGTATCCGCAACTGGTGCGTGACTTCCAGTCGGTGATCGGCGAAGAGTGCAAAGTGCAGTGCGCCGAGCAGCTGGGGCGTCAGCCCGATGCTGTGGTGGCCTGTGTGGGGGGCGGGTCCAATGCGATTGGTATTTTCTACCCCTACATCGAAGTGCCGGGGGTGCGCCTGATCGGAGTCGAAGCTGGTGGCCATGGTATCGAAACCGGCAAGCATGCCGCCCCGCTGACGACCAATGCCCGTCCTGGCGTGCTGCATGGCCAGCGCGTCAATCTGATGCAGGACGAGAACGGCCAGATCGTGGATACCCATTCGATCTCGGCAGGTCTGGATTATCCTGGCGTTGGCCCCGAACACTGCCACCTCAAAGACATCAATCGTGCCGAGTATGTGGCCGCGAATGACGATGAGGCGTTGGCAGCCTTCCACGATCTGTGTCGTTTCGAGGGCATCATTCCTGCGCTGGAATCAAGCCACGCACTGGCCCATGCCGCCAAGATGGCCAAGGATATGAGCTCTGATCAGGTGATCGTGGTGAATCTGTCCGGTCGTGGCGACAAGGATATTCCGACCATTGCCCGTCTCGACGGCATCGTCCTGTAACCCGGCTTCAGATACATCATGTCCCGTATTCAGAACACTTTTTCCCGCCTGCAGGCCGAAGGCCGCAAGGCATTGATTCCCTACGTCACTGCAGGCGATCCGAATCCGGCGGCAACGCTGGGGCTGATGCACGCATTGGTTGAGGGGGGCGCCGATATCATCGAGTTGGGCGTACCGTTTTCCGATCCAATGGCGGATGGCCCGGTGATCCAGCGTGCTGCCGAGCGTGCGCTGAAGTTCGGTACCAGCCTGCGTCAGGTCATCGCGATGGTGGCGGAGTTCCGCAAGACCAATACCGATACGCCGGTGGTGCTGATGGGCTATGCCAATCCGCTCGAGGCCATGGGCTATGAGGTTTTCGGTGAGCTGGCATCCGTGGCAGGCGTGGATGGTGTGCTGACCGTTGATCTGCCGCCTGAGGAGGCTGTTGAGCGTGTGGCCGTGCTCAAGCGTTTCGGCGTTGCCCCGATTTTCCTGCTGGCCCCGACCACCCCTGTCAGTCGCATGCAGGCTGTGGCGAAGCTTGCTGAAGGCTATGTTTATTACGTTTCCCTGAAGGGGGTGACGGGCGCAGCAAACCTGGATGTGGCCAATGTGGCAGCCAAGCTAACCGAGTTGCGCGCGCATATCTCCCTACCGATCGGTGTGGGCTTCGGTATCCGTGATGCCGCGTCGGCTCGTGCCGTAGCTGCCGTCGCGGACGCTGTGGTGATCGGCTCGCGCATCGTGCAGGAAGTGGAGCAGGGCGAAGAAGGGCTGAACGCCCGTGTCCAGGCCTTTTTGGCTGGCATCCGTTCTGCCATGCGGCCTGAGTAATTTAAGATTGAAGAGGTATTGATATGAGCTGGCTGACCAAACTCCTGCCCCCGAAGATCAAGCGCGACCAACCGGTGCGCAAGTCGATCCCGGAAGGTCTATGGATCAAGTGTGATAGTTGCGAGGCGGTGCTGTATCGCTCCGATCTCGAAGCCAGCGAACATGTGTGCCCGAAATGTGGCCATCACAAGCGCATCCGTGCGCGCGCGCGCCTGGATCTGTTGCTCGATCCGGAGGGGCGTTTTGAGATTGGCGCGGAAGTCGTGCCGGTCGATCCGCTGAAGTTTCGCGACAGCAAGAAATACGTTGATCGTCTGGTGGCCGCTGCCGAAGATACCGGTGAAGCCGACGCGATGGTGGTCATGCAAGGCGCGATCAAGACCGTACCGGCCGTGGTTGCCGTATTCGAATTCGACTTCCAGGGCGGCTCGATGGGCTCGGTGGTCGGCGAGCGTTTTGTGCGCGGCGTGAACGCGGCTGTTGAGCAGGGACTGCCCTTCATTTGCTTCACCGCCACCGGCGGTGCGCGCATGCAGGAAGGCCTCTTTTCCCTGATGCAGATGGCCAAGACGACGGCTGCTATCACCAAGCTGTCAGCCAAGAAGCTGCCCTTCATTACTGTGCTGACCGACCCGACCATGGGCGGTGTGTCGGCCAGTTTCGCTTTCATGGGTGATGTGGTGATGGCTGAGCCGAATGCGCTGATCGGTTTTGCCGGCCCGCGCGTGATTGAGCAGACCGTGCGTGAGAAGCTTCCTGAAGGTTTCCAGCGTTCCGAATTCCTGCTCGAAAAGGGCGCCATCGACATGGTGGTGGATCGCCGCGAACTGCGCGATCGGCTGTCCCAGGTTATTACCTTGTTGTCCCGCCAGCCGGCGGTTGCCAACGGCTGATTCATGCCCGCAGCATTTGCCACGCTGGAGGCCTGGCTGGCGCACATTGAGGCGCAGCATAGCCGGCCGATCGACTTGGGCTTGGACCGTGTTGCTCAGGTGCGCGATGCGCTTGGCGCTAGCTCGTCGGCTCGAGTCATTACGGTGGGTGGCACCAATGGCAAAGGATCGACCTGCGCCATGCTGGAAGCCATTCTGCATGCGGCAGGCTACCGAGTGGGGCTTTACACATCTCCTCACCTGCTGCGTTATAACGAGCGCGTACGCATTGATCTGCAGGAGGCGAGTGATTCTGATCTGTGCGCAGCTTTCGCTGCGGTAGATGCGGCCCGTTGCGCCAGTGCAGAGCCGGTTCCACTGACCTATTTCGAGTACGGTACGCTGGCGGCCTGGTGGCTGTTCTGCCAGAAAAATCTTGATGTGATCATTCTGGAGGTAGGTCTGGGCGGTCGGCTTGATGCCGTCAACACCCTTGAGCCGGATTGCTGCATCGTGACCGGCGTAGCCATGGATCACATGGATTATCTGGGCGACACGCGTGAAAAGATCGGCTTCGAGAAGGCGGGTATCTTCCGTGCCGGCAAGCCCGCAGTGTGTGGTGATCCACAGCCGCCGGAGAGTCTGCTTGCGTACGCCCGGGCCATCGGAGCCGATCTGCGCCAGCAGGGCAAGGATTATGGCTTCACGGGTGACAAGACGCAGTGGAGTTTCCAGGGGCGTGCCCAGCGACGCAACAGCCTGGCCTATCCGGCCCTGCGTGGCGCCAATCAGCTGTTGAATGCATCGACTGTGCTGGCCGCGCTGGAGTGTCTGCAGGAAAACTTACCGGTCCCCATGCAGGCGGTACGTCAGGGACTCATGACGGTTGAGCTTCCTGCGCGGTTTCAGGTGCTGCCAGGCCGGCCCGCTGTGGTGCTGGACGTGGCGCACAATCCACAGGCTGCTGCCGTGCTGGCCGACAATCTATCCAATATGGGCTTCTTCCCGGATACCTGGGCGGTATGCGGGATGCTGGCTGACAAGGATATTGCGGGGAGCCTGCAGCATATGCTTCCGCGGGTCGATCACTGGTTGCTGTGTGACCTGCCGGGGCCGCGTGCGGCCAGTGCCGCGCAACTGGCTGAGGTTCTGGATGCGTCTGGCTGCAAGGCCAGTCTTGCCTGTTTTGCGAGCCCGGCCGAAGCTTTTGCCGCAGCGCGGAAGCAGGCTGCCGAGGGTGATAGAATCGTGGCCTTTGGTTCCTTCCTGACCGTGGCCGACGTGATGTGTGCGGCTGCTTCCCGGTGAGTTTTCATGGCTGAAAACGACGTCCAGCTCGATCTCAAGAAACGCGCCCGACGCCGTCTGGTAGGGGCCATTGCATTGGCTCTGGTGGCGGCCATCGTGCTGCCGATGGTGATGGACAGCGAGCCCGCCCCCGGTTCTCAGGAGCTCTCGATCCGTATACCCAGCCAGGAGGGAGGTAACTATGCCTCCCGCTTGATCGCCGGAGCGGCTCCGCCACCCGTTTCACCGGTTTTGCCTGTCCAGTCAGTGCCTGCCGCCAAGCCTGCGGAGCTCGCCCCGGCCGTTGCGCAAAGTGCTGTAGTCCCTCCTCCTGTTCCTGAAGCGCCCGCCCAAAGTGCGCCCAAGCCTGCTGTCAAACCGCCTGTGGAGGCGCAGCGTGCGCGTGACATTCTTGAAGGGCGCAGTGATAGCAGTGCTGCTGCCCGGTCTGCCGAGGCCAAGCCAGCTGAGCCTAAACCCGCTGAGCCCAAGCCTGTCGTGACGGGGAAGTTCTTCGTGCAGCTGGGGGTGTATCGCGAGGAAGCCAATGCGCGCGAGGTGGCGACTCGGGCCTCATCCAGCGGAGTGAAGGCGAGTCTGGAGAAGCAGGCGGATCGGACCCGCGTGCGCGCCGGTCCTTATGCTGATCGCGCAAGTGCCGATAAAGTCGTGGAGAAGCTCAAGAAAGCGGGTCTTAACGGAATCGTGACAAGCAAGTGAGCGTCGGAGCGTGACGCTGTTTGATCACATCTTTCTGGTCTTGCTCGCGCTGAGCGCGTTGCTGGGCTTATGGCGTGGGCTGGTTGGCGAAGTATTTGCGCTGCTGGGCTGGATCTTCGCGCTGGCCACCGCCTGGTACTGTGCGCCCCTGGGCGTTCCGATGTTGGCGGGTGCGGTGGAAACGGAGTGGGCTCGCTGGCCGCTGGTCTTTTTGGCGGTGTTCGTTACGGTCTTGTTGTTGCTGGCCTTGCTGAGATTCCTGTTGCGGGAGCTATTGAGTGTGGCAGGCCTCGGTGTGTTGGATCGTATGGCAGGGGCCGGTTTCGGTGTGCTGCGCGCGCTGGTTCTGGCCTTGCTGCTGGTGGCAGCAGCGGGCATGAGCAGCCTGCCGAAAGAACAATGGTGGCGCGGATCAACTTTCGCACCGCCGCTGGAAGTTGCTGTACTGGCTGTCAAACCCTGGCTCCCCCGGGATCTGGCAGATCGAATCAAGTATTGAATACAGGTGAAGAAGGTATGTGCGGAATCATCGGCGTAATGGCCAAAGGCCCGGTCAACCAGTTGCTTTACGATGGCCTGCTGGTCTTGCAGCATCGCGGTCAGGATGCCGCCGGTATCGCCACCACGGAGTCCGGTCGTTTCCACATGCACAAGGGTTCCGGCCTGGTGAGCGAAGTCTTCCGCACTCGCAATATGCGTAATCTGGAAGGTAACTGGGGGATCGGCCACTGTCGCTATCCGACTGCTGGTTCGGCCTTCAATGCGGCAGAAGCCCAGCCTTTCTACGTCAATTCGCCCTTCGGTCTGATGCTGGCACACAACGGCAACCTGACGAACTCGGATGAACTCAAGCGCGAGATGTATCTGGGCGATCTGCGTCACATGAACACCAACTCTGATTCGGAGGTGCTGCTCAATGTGCTCGCGCATGAGTTGCAGGTGGCCTCGAACGGTGCATTCCGCCTCGACGAAGACACCATCTTTACCGCTGTGGCGGGTACTCACAAGCGTGCTAAGGGTGCCTATGCTGCGGTAGTGATGATTGCAGGTTATGGCCTGCTGGCTTTCCGTGATCCGCACGGGATTCGGCCGCTGATTCTCGGCGCGCATGAAACGCCTGAGGGCACCGAGTACATGGTGGCCTCCGAATCGGTCGCGATGGATGTGCTTGGCTTCAAGACTGTGCGCGATATCGCGCCGGGTGAAGCGGTGCTGATCGATACCCATGGCAAGCTGTCTACACGCCAGTGCGCGGATATGCGCAGTTTCGCACCCTGCATGTTCGAGTATGTGTATCTGGCTCGCCCTGATTCGATCATCGACGGTATTTCGGTCTACGAGAGCCGCGTGAAAATGGGCGTGTATCTGGCGGAGAAGATCAAGCGCGAATACAGCCATCTCAAGATTGACGTGGTGATTCCGATTCCAGACTCCAGTCGTTCGGCGGCGATGGAGTTGGCAAGCCATCTCGGCGTGTCGTATCGCGAAGGCTTTGTGAAGAATCGCTACATCGGCCGAACCTTCATCATGCCGGGCCAGGCAGTGCGCAAGAAGTCGGTGCGCCAGAAGCTCAATGCCATGCATCAGGAGTTTGTCGGCAAGAACGTGCTGTTGGTGGATGACTCCATCGTGCGCGGTACCACCAGTCGCGAGATCATCAACATGGCGCGCGAAGCCGGAGCAACCAAAGTCTTCATGGCCTCCGCTGCGCCACCGGTACGCCATGCCAACGTGTACGGGATCGATATGCCCAGCAAGAACGAGCTGATCGCTGCTTTCCGCGATGCCGATCAGGTGGGCAAGGAAATCGGGGCCGATGCGATGATCTATCAGGATCTGGAAGACCTGAAGAAGGCTGTCGGTGATTTGAATCCGGCCATTGAGCAGTTCGAGTGTTCCTGTTTTGATGGTGTGTATGTCACCGGCGATGTGACTTCCGCTTACCTCGATAGCGTTGAGGGTGGGCGTGGTGCGGCCAGCAAGGCGGCTGACGATGACGCTGAGCAGCTCGATCTGAATCTGATGGCAGGCGCCAGCAACTGAGTCTGGCTTTGCTGCTGAAACGACAAGCCCCGGCTGATGACCGGGGCTTGTCGTTTCAGCTGGCCGAATTCAGCCGCCGCGTGCAATGAGTCCCTCTGGTCCGGCTTCCAGCCAGGTGGCCTTGCCGTGCCAGTCAGCGAGCACCCAGCGCTGGCATTCGCGCCCGTCCACTGCCAGCGTGTGGCAGGCCGGCTGGTGTGTATGGCCGTGAATCATGATATCTGCGCTGGTTGTGCGGAAGACCTCGGCGATCGCGTCGGCATTCACGTCGGAGATTTTTCTTTCTCCGTACTTTTGCCGGTTCATGACGCTGCGTTGGCGAATGCGGCGCACGATGGCACGCCGTACAAAGTAGGGCAGATTGCGTTGCAAAGCCTGAATGAAGGGCGAGCGGATGCGGCGGCGATAACGCTGGTAGGCGACATCATCCGTGCACTGCGCATCGCCGTGCAGCAGCACCAGACGTTTGCCCTCAAATTCGAGTAGCGCGGGTTCAGACACGATACGGGCGCCGCTGCGCGCTTCGAAAACCTTGCCGAGCATGAAGTCGCGATTGCCTACCACGATGCGGACGGCAACGCCGCTGCGGTAAAGCTCGTTCAGCGCATCGGCGATGCTGGCCGGAAAGGCTTCGCGCAAATCGTCGTCGGCTGTCCACAGTTCAAACAGATCGCCCAGAATCCATAGTTCGCGAGCCTGGCGGGCTGGGCCAGCGAGAAACTCTAGGAAAGCCTGTGCTGTTTCCGGTTCTGCGGCTTGTAGATGCAGGTCGGAGATGAAGAGGATCAAGGTGTGAAGTCCGGTAGATGAAAGAACGCCGGCTCGAAGCCGGCGTTGCTCAAATCGGGTGGTGAGGAATCAGACCACTTCCGCTTTGGTGATGACAACTGCTTCCACCGGCACATCCGAGTGATAGCCGCTGCGACCGGTCTTGACTGCGCGGATCAGGTCGACGACATCCATCCCTTCCACAACCTTGCCGAATACGGTGTAACCCCAGCCCTGCACGGATTCGTTGCGGAAGTTGAGGAAGTCGTTATCGACGGTATTGATGAAGAACTGGGCGGTAGCTGAGTGCGGATCCGAGGTGCGGGCCATGGCGATCGTGCCGCGTTCGTTCTTGAGGCCGTTGTTGGCTTCGTTCTTGATCGGTGCTTGAGTCGGTTTCTGGCTCATGTCCGGCAGCATGCCGCCACCCTGGATCATGAAGTCCTTGATAACGCGATGGAAGATGGTGCCGTCATAGTGGCCGGCCTCCACGTAAGCAATGAAATTTTTGGTGGATTCGGGGGCTTTTTCGGCGTCGAGTTCGAGGGCGATGATGCCGTGGCTGGTGTGCAGCTTGATCATGTAGGGCTCCGGGGGAAAAACGGCCCCGGATGGGGCCGGATGGTGAAAGTTATTTGGCGGCAGGTGCCGGCAGTAGCTTCATGCTCTGGATGGTGACGGGCTTGACCGGAACGTTCTGATGCATGCCGGCATTGGTGGTCGGCACGCTGCGGATCCTGTCGATCACGTCCATCCCTGTCACAACCTTGCCGAATACGGCGTAGCCCCAGCCGTCCTGGCCCGGGTAATCGAGGAAGTTGTTATCCACTGTATTGATGAAGAACTGGGCGGTGGCGGAATGCGGGTCGCCGGTGCGGGCCATGGCAATGCTGCCGCGAACATTCTTGAGGCCGTTGGCGGCTTCGTTCTGGATCGGGGCCTGCACGGACTTCTGGCTCATGTCGGCGCTAAAGCCACCCCCCTGGATCATGAAATCCTTGATCACGCGGTGGAAGATGGTGCCTGCGTAATGGCCGCTTTCAACGTACTTCAGGAAATTGGCAACGCTCTTCGGCGCGCGCTCGGCGTTCAACTCGAGGGTGAATTCGCCTGCGCTGGTGACGACCTGAACGCGGGGTGCTGCAGTCTGGGCGGCAACGGGCAGAGCTAGGCAACTCAGCAACAGCATGGTGCAGCGCATCAGTCGGATGATCGTTGTGCTCATGTTCAGGCAACTCCTTCGTAGATGATTTTCCAGCGCCCGTTTTCCTTGCGCCAGTATTGGCGCTTCTTGGCGACATTGTTGAGATTGCTGCTGCGGTACTCCTGCTCGAAACTGACCATTACCATCTCATCCTGGCTGCCCGGGTTGCGTAGCACGCTCAGATTGCGCAGCTCGACTTTGACCCAGGTTTTTCCAGCAGTGACTTCACGTTTCTGACGTGCCCAAGCTTCAAAATCCTGATCATTGGTCTTGAAGCGGGTGGAGTAGTGGGACAGGTAGCGCGAGACGTCGCGGCTCTCCCAGTCGCGCCGCCAGTCGTCGATAGCCTGATTCAGTGCGCTGCGCTCGTTTTGCCAGTCATCCAGCGACAGCCATTCGATGCCGTTGCTGATGATCACTGGAGTGACACCGATCTGCAGATAGGTGGAAAGAGCGTCCAGGTCTTGGTTGGCCAGTACGACGCAGCCTTCCGAGGCCTTGGGCGGGCGGGCGAAGGTATCGCGTGGTACCCCGTGCAGCCAGATGCCGTGACCGTTGCGCCCCTGCATCTTGTCCCATTCATTGGGATAGTTGAGCGGGAAGGCACGCTTGCCGTAGAAGTCGGTGAGCTTTTCTGGCGGCATCACGCTGGTGACCTGGTAGAGGCCAACCGGGGTTTTGTTGTCACCCTCGCGCTGCTTCTCCGCGCCAGCTTTACCCTGACTGATATACCAATCCGCGACGAAGACCGGGCGGCCTTTTTCGTTGCGATAAAGATAGAGGCGAGACTGCTTGGTATCGACCACTACCGCATGGTTCTGATCTTCGCGCATCTGCAGCAGATAGCGGGGCACTTGATTCTGTGCCGGGCGATTGCGATAGCCCTGCAAGCGTGCAATGGCTTCTTCACGCAGATCACGCAGTTTGTCGGCGGGCGCGCCTGCAGCATTGCCAAAGGTTGCCAGTGGCTGGGTGCGCGCAAGTAGCAGATCGCCACGGATCAGGTGAGCGAGCCGGAAATTCGGATAAAGCCCGAGCAGGTTTTCGGTGCGTGCCAGCGCGACATCGAGCTTGTTCTGCTCAATGTCACGAATGATCAGAGTGATCGTGGCATCCGGACCAGCATCCGATACGCCGGCGTAGAGTCCGGTGGGTGCCCAGGCGGCCGAGGAGACGATGAGCGCCGCACAGGCGGCGATGCGGTGCAGCTTGCTGCTGAACAGGTGCTTGAGTGTGCGGGTCAACGTCCGATCCGTTCCTGTTGAATCTGCCAGCGACCATTGCGCAGGATCATTTCAAGGGTCTTGCCACTGGCAGACTTGAAGCTGGCAGACTGGTAGTTCTGCTTGAAGCGGACGATGGCACGGTCGCCATTGAGCTTGATGTCTAGTTCGCTGAGCGTAACCTTGATGGCTCCTGGCTTGCCGACCCGATCGATACGTTCTGCTTCCCAGGCGCTACGGGTCTTGCCATCCGGCACGTCAAAATCCCTGGCGTAGTAGCCCAGATACTCCTTGGTGTTTTTCTTCGACCAGGCCTCCGCCCAGGACAGAACTGTGCTGCGTACGGCACGCTGATCGTTGTCTGCTGTAGCAGGTTTGGCCGGCGCTTCGGCCACGGCGCTGGAACTCGCTGCGGAAGCTGCAGGCTTGCTGCTGGCTGCAACGGCTGCCGTACTGCTCGCGGCCTGCACCGGTTTGACGGCAGGAACTTCAGGTGCGGCGGTGGGGGCTGGCGTGGTGACGGCAACGGTGACGGGCTTGGTCGGTGTGGCAGGGCGGGCGCCGGCCGTGCTGATATCGCGCAGCAGGTTCAGCTTGGCCTGTGCATTGCTGTTGCTTGAATCGATCTGCAGGGCGCGGTCATAGGCCTGACGGGCCATCTTTGCGTAGAGATCGCCCAGATTCTCGTGCGCTACGGCATACGAGGGATGGGTGCGGATAGCCATTTCGAGCGCGGCCTTGGCCTTGTCAAACTGCTTCTGCTGGGCGTAGATGACGGCCAGGTTGTTATAGGGTTCGGGGAGTTCCGGGGCTTCTTCAGTGAGCTTCACGAACACCACGGCAGCGTCATCGAGACGATTCATCTCGGCGAGAATCACGCCTTTCAGGAAGCGCGCCTGACGATCTTTGGGGGTGCTGGCCAGCACACGGTCGATCTTGTCGAGGGCCTGGCTGCGCTGGCCTTGAGCGAGCAGGGCCTGGGCTTCGCTGAGTGTGGCCTGGGCAGCAGCAGGAGCGGAGAGCGCAGCAGTCGAAAGAGCCAGCAGTGCAGTGATGCAGATGCGGGAGCAACGGGAGATCGAGTGGCGCATTATGGTAGAGTCGGTCCGGTTGTGCGTGGGTCGGCAGAGTGCGAGCGCGATTTTACTATGCTCTGTCCCCAATCCCAACGCATTCAAGGAGGATGTCCTTCCGGACGCGCCCGGAGACCCTCATTCCCACAGACTGTCTTCGTCGAATCATGCTCAGGATCCACAATTCGCTCGCCCGCGAGAAGCAGGCCTTTACGCCCATTGAACCCGGCAAGGTGCGCATGTATGTGTGCGGCCTCACGGTTTACGACTATTTTCACATCGGTAACGCTCGCACCCTGACCGTGTTTGACATGGTCTATCGCTGGCTGACGGCCGCCGGCTACGAGGTGAAATATGTGCGCAACATCACCGATGTGGACGACAAGATCATTGATCGCGCGAACAAGAATGGCGAGCCGATCGAGGCCTTGACCTCCCGCATGGTGACGGCCATGCATGAAGACTGCGACCGCCTGTTGATGCTGCGTCCCTTGGCCGAACCGCGTGCCACCCAGCACATTGACAACATGCTGGGGCTGATCGGCGATTTGGTGACCAATGGAAAGGCCTACCCAGCCAGTAATGGCGATGTTTACTACGCCGTGCGCGAGTTCCCGGGGTACGGCAAGCTTTCCGGCAAGTCGATTGACGATTTGCGTGCAGGCGAGCGTGTGGCGGTGGATGGTCACAAGCGAGATCCGCTCGACTTCGTGTTGTGGAAGGCGGCCAAGCCACAGGAGCCGCATTGGTGTTCGCATTACGGCGAAGGCAGGCCGGGCTGGCATATCGAATGCTCGGCGATGAGCCGGGCCGAGCTCGGTGAAACCCTGGATATCCATGGCGGTGGTTGGGACTTGCAGTTCCCGCACCACGAGAACGAGATCGCCCAGAGCGAGGGGGCTTCCGGCAAGCCTTTTGTGAATTACTGGATGCATGCGGCTTTCCTCAACATGGACAACGAGAAGATGTCCAAGTCGCTGGGGAACGTGTTTACGACGCGTGCCGTACTCGACAAGCTCGATCCAGTACAGGGCGGCGAGGCTGTACGGTTTTTCTTGCTGCGCGGCCATTACCGCTCCGAGATCAACTACACCTGGGACATCCTGCAGGATGCGCGTGGGGCACTGGTCTCGTTGTACACCGCCTTGCGCGACGTTCCGCCAGCTGAGTTTGAGCTTGACTGGACTGAGCCCTACGCCAAACGTTTCTTCGACGCGATGTGCGATGACTTCAATACGCCGATGGCTTTTGCGGTGCTCTTCGAGTTGCGCAACGAGATCAACCGCACGCGCGACGCGAAACTCTCCGCGCTGTTGTGCGCGCTGGGCGGCACGCTGGGGTTCTTGCAGGCGGATCCGGCGGCTTTCGTGCAGGGTGAGGCGGCGGGAGACGAGGCCGCCGAGATCGATGCCCTGATTGCGGCGCGCAATGAAGCGAAGAAAGCGAAGAGTTTTGCTGAAGCCGATCGCATCCGTGATGAAATCAAGGCACGTGGCATCGTGCTTGAGGACGGTGCCGGCGGTACCACCTGGCGCCGCGCTTGATGTAAATCTGCTGCGCGGGGCAAGCCCGAAACTGTAGTGCTCGGCCTACCCCCGTAGGCTGGCGCTCCTTCTTTCGGCCTTGTCCCCGCGCGTTACGATTTCCATTCAGGCGCGGATCGACTGCGATTGAAATCTGGAGATTAGTCATGCAGGTCTATCTCGTCGCCAATCCCAAGGGTGGGGCCGGTAAAAGCACGCTGGCCACGAATCTGGCTGGCTTGTTGGCCTGGCGTGGTGGTGCGACGGGGCCTGCGACAGTGATGCTGGGGGATGTTGATCGCCAGCAGTCCTCGCGTCTATGGCTCGCACGGCGTCCTGCCGTGTTGCCGGTGATCCGGCCATGGGACTTGAAGCCGGATCGCGCCGCGCGCCCGCCCGCAGGGACAACACATGTGGTGCTCGATACTCCAGCGGCGTTTCATGGCGACAAACTCAAGGAGTGCCTGAAGCTGGCTACACGCGTGCTGGTACCGGTGCAGCCTTCGATGTTCGATATTCTCGCTACGCGTTCATTCTTCGATGAGCTCGCCGAGCTCAAGGCGGCACGCGGTGTGCAGGTAGCATTGATTGGCATGCGCGTGAATGAGCGCTCCCGCGCCGCCGCCGAATTCCTGCGTTTCGTGGAAGGCAGTGGCCTGCCATTGGTGGCCTGCCTGCGCGATACGCAGAACTATGTGCAGCTGGCTGCCCACGGCATGAGTTTGTTTGACATCGCGCCCGCGCGGGTCGCGCGCGATCTCGAGCAGTGGCAGGCGATCGCGGCGTGGCTGGGCGTGAACTGCTTGCCGCCAACACTGGATTGATCAGCTGAGCCGCTGCTCGATCGCTTCCCACAGCCCGATCGGGTCATTACTGCCTAGCATGAACTGCTTGCCGTCCTTCAGCGTGATGGCCACTGCATCCCGTCCGGATACGTTGTAGAGCCAGCCACGCTTCGTGTAGTGGATACCGACGCCGTCCCATAACCGGGTACGGACGATTTCCGCACGGGCTACGTCGGCTATGGGAACCGCTTTGCGGATCAGACCGGGACCAAAGTGCCAGTGCAGCTCATCGTTCGACACACGGATCGTCAACGACGAAAACAGCATGAAGGCGATAAGAAAAATCGAACTGATGATCCATAGGCTGAAACCATATTCCTTGCGGCTGATGGCTGCGAGCAGGCAGATCAGCAATGGGATGCCAACCATTACCGCCAGGGTGCGGGCTGGTTGGCGATTGGAATAAGTCTGCAGGTTGTGTTTCGGGCGGTTCTGGCGTTGCGGGCGACGGCTGGGTTTGCTCATGAGTGTTCCGAGTGCTTGAGGATGCTGGCTGCGAGCTGTTCGATGCCGGCCGTGGAAAGGTCGTTTGTCTTGCAGCGCTGTGTTTGCGGGAAACGGGTGAAATTACGATTCTGTGAGCGTGTGTAGAGCGGATAGTAGTGTATCGGCGTAGAGCACAGACAGTGCTCGTGCCAGTACCCAGTCTTGCCAGTGGCTGAGTGTTTCGTTGGCTTGCAGCCCCTTGAGAAAGCCCAGTTTCTGAGCCAGTTCGGCAGACTGCTTGCCGAGCCAGGCATAGTCACGCAGCAGATATTCGACACGCGCCTCGCGGCTAGTTTCGATTTCGATGCAAAGGGCTGCACGTATCCGCTCGATGAGAATTGCAGGTACGAACAGGGTGAAGATCTTGCGGCTCTCCGCTTCGACAAAAACTGGGCGGACCAGATCGAAGCACATCAAGGTCTGCTCAATCAGGTTTTAGAACCATTTCTGAGCGGGTTGGGGCTGGCTTGGCCGGCCACCGAGCACAGAGCCCTTGTGTGCCGCCAGGCCTTCCAGATCAGCACTTGAGCATCTTGAGCGGTACACCGATCATGGCCCTGGCTATTGTCGACATGCCGCTGGATAAGTTGCCGCCCAAAGTGATTGGCAAGGTGCTCGAGGGCGATGCCAGCATCTGCCGCGAAGTGGGCTTCCGATCGCAGGCTGGCGTTCGATTGATGTGCTGGGGCCGTTCTATGGCCTGGTTGCGCTGGGGCGGGTGGAACCCGACAAAGTGCGCTGCAATGCCGACGCTCAAGCGGGGGAGTACTCATCCCGGGCTAACCGCTCGGAGTGGGGGGCTCTCTGCCGCACTTAAGAAGGAGCGGCTGGACGCACCAGGCTATGCCGAGATGGTCCGCCACACAACCCAGCTCAATCGGGTTGGCCCCTTGCTGGTAGCCCTCGATGGCGTACATGCGATTACCAATGTGACCGACTTTGGCCTAGCCGGCCACCTGCTCGAAATCTGTCGCGGTTCGCCGTTGGCTGCAACGATCGAGTTTGCCCGTATCCCACGGATTGCTTCGGCTGAAGTCTTTGCCTGTGAGGGGCTGCGTACCGGAGCCAGTCCGCGCAACTGGAAGGTCTATGGTCAGGATGTGCGCTTGCCGGTAGTCTGTCCGGACTGGCAGCAGATCTTTGCTGACGGATCCGCAGACCCGCGGCGGTTTGTTGGTGAGTTGCGCTCCGTCCGTCGCCGAGGCGGCCTTGCGGGTATTCCATGACAACGGATTTGAAGTGGCGAGCGTTATTGGACACTTGATCAACGGCGCACCGGAGTTGTTGGTGAGATGATTGCCTGTTTCGAATTCTTTTAATCGTGAGCGTCCCTAGAAGGCGCCAGGGCCGGGAGTTAATGCATGAAGAAAACGACGATTGTGCTGTGCCTGCTCGGTCTGTTCGCCTTCGGGGCACAGGCCGAGGTTTATAAATGGTTGGATGCTGACGGCAAAATCCAGTACGGCGATACGCCGCCCAAGGATGTCAAGGCTAGCAAGGTGTCTGGCGGCGTTACGGTGATGCCGGCTTTCACGCCGCCGCCTGCAGCGCCGTCACCGGAAGCTGCCAAGGCCGCGTCGAAAGCGGTGGGGCCGGCGGCGGGGGGGATTACCACCAAGCCAGAGCAGGAGAGCGCCAGCAGCGCCGCACCGGTGTCGGATGTCGAGGCGGCTCGTCTGCGGATGATCGAAGCCTGCAAGCGCAATCGCGGGGTGGATTGTGAAGACAATGTTGATGCCCAGCTCTACGGCCAGGGCGGCAGTTCAACGGTGTATGTACCGGTACCCGGCTGGAGTCAGCCGCCGATTCGTCCGACACCCAAACCTCCGGCACAGTCCAGTTCGTCTTCAAAAACGGCAAAAATGGCTAAGGAGCCCGCAAAAAAATCCAATAGCACCAAGGCTGACGGCTTGTGAGTACGGCTACTTGCGCAGCAGCGGTTTGAGCGCTGACCACACGTTGGCGAGGATCAGAGGCTGGGCCTCTGCGGTGGGGTGAAGGTTGTCGCCCTGGAATAGCTCGCTGCGCTCGGCGAAGCCTTCCATCATGAAGGGCAGAAGGGCCGTCTTGTACTGCTGCGCGAGCTCACTGTAGGTCTGCTGGAACTTTTGGGTGTAGACCGGGCCGAAGTTGGGCGGCATGCGCATGCCGATCAGCATCACCCGGGCGCCGCTGGCCTGAGCGCTGCGGATCATGGCATCAAGGTTCTTGCGCATGGCCGGCACCGGCAGGCCACGCAGGCCATCGTTGGCTCCCAGTTCGATGATGATGATGGACGGCTTGTCGCGGGTCAGGGCTGCAGGCAGGCGGCTCAGTCCGCCAGCACTGGTCTCGCCGCTGAGACTGGCGTTGATTACCGTGTGGCGGTAGCCTTCGGTGGCCAGCTTGCGGCTCAGCAGTTGCGGCCAGGCTTGTTCCTGGGCAATGCCGTAGCCGGCTGAGAGGCTGTCGCCCCATACCAGGATGTTTGCCGCCAGGGCATTTTGAATCGAGCAGATTGCAAACAGGATGATGATGAAACGAGACATGCCTAAGGGCTCCGGGCCAGTGCTGGAAGTGAAAGGGCTTGCCAAGACGGTTGCCTTGGCCGATGGCGGCAAGCTGGACATCTTGCAGCAGATCGAATTTTCGGTCGAGGCCGGAGAGACGCTGGCCATCGTTGGCGCTTCGGGGTCGGGGAAATCCACCTTGCTCGGACTGCTGGCCGGCCTCGATGTTCCCAGTTCGGGGGATGTAAAGCTTGGCGGGCAGAGTCTCTATGCCCTCGATGAGGACGGGCGAGCAGCCTTGCGCGGGCGCATGATCGGTTTCGTGTTCCAGTCCTTTCAGCTCTTGCCGGCGCTGACGGCACTGGAGAACGTCATGATGCCGTTGGAGCTGGCTGGGCGCAGCGGTGCGAGGGAGCTTGCGCGGCAATGGCTGGACCGGGTCGGGCTCGCTGCACGGGCCGGGCATTATCCGAAGCATCTTTCCGGTGGTGAGCAACAACGGGTGGCGCTGGCGCGTGCTTTTGCCATGCAGCCGGCCTTACTGCTGGCTGACGAACCGACAGGAAATCTGGACGGCACCACCGGCCGGCACATCATTGATCTGCTTTTCGAGCTCAATAGGGAGTCCGGTACTACGCTCTTGCTGGTGACGCATGATGATGGACTGGCCCATGCCTGTGGTCGCAGCATCCGCCTGCGCAGCGGCTGCATGATCGAGGCGGAGGCCTTGCTGGCGGATTGACCGCTAGGGTGGCTGTCATGCCGCCGTCAGCCGGGCGTGGGAGAATGCGGGCCTGTTTGTGCTTGTGCCTGGTTCGATCCATGATTACCCGCGAAAAACTTCTTGCCTTGCTTCCCCGCCTGCGTCAGCTGGCAGCACGCCGTAGCGTGAAAATTGCTGCCGCCAGTGTGTTGGGCTTGCTGGTGCTGGCTTGGCTGGGTACGCCGCCCTTGCTGCGCTGGGCCGTGGAGACTCAAGGCAGCGCAGCGCTCGGGCGCAAGCTCAGCGTGGAGCGGGTGAGCTTCAATCCGCTGCGTTTGTCGGCGCGCCTGGAAGGGTTGCGAATCGCTGAGGCGGATGGGCAGAGTGATTTTGTGGCCCTCGCTGCCGTCCAGGCGAACGTTTCCACCGCGTCGCTCTGGCATCGTGCCCTGGTGCTTGATGCCTTGCGCGTGGAGCAGCCGCGGCTGAAACTGGTGCGGATCGAGGCGCAACGCTTCAACTTCAGTGACATCCTTGAGCGCTTTGCTAAGCCCTCTGCCGAGCCCGCCCCAGACGCTGCGCGCTTTTCGCTCAACAACATCGAGCTTGAAGGGGGGGAGATCGAGTTCGACGATCGCCCGCTCGGCAAGCAACACCATGTCCGCGCGCTGGCCCTGGGCTTGCCTTTTCTTTCCAACTTGCCGGCCCGCGTCGAAAACTTCGTCAAGCCGAGACTGGCCTTCGACCTCGAAGAAAGCTCCTTTGAGTTGCTTGGTGAGCTCAAGCCTTTTGCCGATCGTCGCGTGGCTACGCTGGATGTGGACATCGAAGATCTGGATCTCACCGCCTACCTCGCTTATGTGCCGGTGAAGCTGCCGGTGCGCATAGAGCAGGCTCATTTCGGCTCCGCCCTGCGGTTGCACTGGGAGGATGCTTTGGGCGACAAACCTGCTGCGTTGGCGGTGAGTGGTCGTTTCGGTCTCAAGGACTTGAAGATCAAGGAACACTCCGGCGCCGATCTGCTCGCAGTGCAGAGCCTGCAGGTGGAGCTTGAGCGCGTGGAGCCGATTGCCAGCCAGCCTTTGCTGCATGTGCGTGCGTTGAATGTCGAAGCGCCGCAGATCGAATTGTTGCGCGAGAAGGACCGTCGCTTCCGTCTAGAGCGCCTGGCCACGGAATTTGTCGCGCCTGCGCGCAAGGTACAACCAAGCCCCGCCGCGAAAACAGAAGTGAAAGTGGCCGCGCCGCGCGTGCTGATCGACAAATTGAGCGTGAGCCATGGGCGCCTCAATTGGCGCGACGAAGCCGTGCCCGGCGGTTTTGCACTCAAGCTCGATCCTTTTGAGGTGCAACTGAGCCAATTCGATCTTGGCACTAGCAAACCCGCCAGTTTTACCTTGCAGGCGGCCAGCGAAAAGAGCTTGCGCATCGATCTGCAGGCCCAACTGAACGTACTAGCCGAAACCTACAGCGGCCATTTTGCGTTTGCCGGCATGCAGCTTGAACCCTTGCGCCCCTACTATCAGGCCGCCTTGCCGCGCGCCTTATTCAAGGGCGAAACGGCGCTGGCGGGCGAGTTCAGCGTGGTACCCGGCAAGGCTGGTCCTGCAGTCAGGCTCGACAAGATGGCGCTGGATCTGCGGGATTTCAGCCTTGCAGATGCGGCTGCAAAGCCGGACAAGGCCGGTCAGCGCAGCATTCTGCTGAAGGTACCACAGACTCGTGCGGAGGAAATGCGCATGGATCTTGAACTTCGCGAACTCCATATCGGCCGTTTCAGCAATCGTGGCCTGCAAGCCATGCTGCTGCGTGATGCTGACGGCGTGCTGAACCTGGCAGACATGTTCCAGAGCCATTCGAATGCTGATTCAAAGGCCCGCAAGGTGCTCAAGGATCGCCTGGAGCGTGCGGCTGAAGCAGTGCTGGAGGCCGCTCCGGCGGCCGAACCCGAGCTGCCCTGGCAATTCAGTGTGGGTAGGGCCGAGATCAATGAGGGCGGCGTGCGCATCGAAGATCGCAGCAGCAGTGTGCCGGTTGTCGTGGATGTGCGCGAACTGGGGCTGAGTCTGCAGGACTGGAGTTCTCGGCGCAATGCCCAAGCCAAGGCAAGCCTGAGCGCGCGCATCAATCGCAACGGGCGCATGAATGCGGACGCTGCGTTCTCTACCGAGCCGCTGCGCGGGCGCGTAAATCTCGACCTGAGTGCGGTGGAGTTACTGCCTGCCCAAGCTTATCTTGAAGATCAATTCCGCGTGCTGCTCACCCGAGGTACGTTGACTGCGAAAGGAAAACTTGATTTCGATCTCGCCAAAAGCCAGCCGGATATCCGTTTTGCCGGCGCGCTGGCGGTAGATGATTTCAACATGCTGGACCGGGTGAATGAAGAGGACTTCCTGCGCTGGAGGCGCCTCGCGCTGCAGGACATGAGCGTGCAGACCGAGCCGCTGGGCTTCAGCAGTCGCGAAATTCGTCTGAGTGACTTCTATACCCGCCTGATTCTGGATGCGCAGGGGCGTTTGAACCTGCGCGAGATCACAGCCCACGAAGCTGCTCAGATGGCCGCTGCGCCGCAAGCTGCACAGTCGGCGGCGGCAAGTGCTGTGAACAAACCACTGCCTAAGGTCAGGGTAGAGCGCATTGTGCTGGAGAAGGGTCAGGTGCGTTTCAGCGATCGTTTCGTGAAGCCCAATTACGATGCCAATCTGCTTGCTCTGAACGGCAGTCTGGGAGGGCTATCCTCGGATGAAAGCTCGGTGGCGCTGCTCGATCTCGGCGCCAGCCTGGATGGCGCGGCGCCGGTGAAGGTGAATGGCAGCCTCAACCCTTTCCGCCAGGATGGCTTCCTCGATATTCAGGCTCAGGTACGCGACGTGGATCTCACCTCTGCGTCGACCTATGCCGGCCGCTACGTGGGCTATGGAATCGATAAGGGCAAGTTGTCGATGGATGTGCAGTATCAGATCCGCGATCGCCGGCTCACTGCGAAAAACAGTGTCAAGCTGGATCAGCTGACCTTTGGCGACAAGGTTGAGAGCCCGGACGCGACGAAGTTGCCTGTGCTGTTTGCGGTCTCCCTGCTGAAGGACCGCAACGGCATGATCGATATCAATTTACCCATCAGTGGCTCGCTTGACGACCCGGAATTTTCGGTCGGAGGCGTGATCATCAGGGTCATTACCAATCTGATCGGGAAGGCAGTGACAGCGCCCTTCGCCTTATTGGGCTCGATCTTCGGCGAAGAAGCGGAGGCTCTGGCATGGGTGGATTTCGAGCCAGGTTCGGCGACGCTAAACAAGGCGGCACTCGACAAGTTGGGGGGGCTGGCCAAGGGTCTGACGAGCCGGCCGGTGCTGAAACTGGAGATCGCCGGTAGTGCCGATCCGGCATCCGACACGACGGGCCTCAAGCGTGCCCGCCTTGAGGCCCGGGTGCGCGCCCTTAAAGCTGAGCAACTGGTTCGGCGCGGCGACAGTGTTGATCAGGTGGATGCCTTGCAGATCGAGGCTGCGGAATATCCGGCACTGCTCAAGCGTGTGTATGAAAGCGAGAAAGTCGATGCTCGGCCGCGTAACGCGCTGGGCATTCTGAAGGATCAGCCGCCTGCCGAGATGGAACGCATCCTGCTGGCCAGCTTCGCGATTACCCAGGCCGACCTGCAGACTTTGGCCAGAACGCGGGCACAGACTGTGCGGGCGTATCTGCTCGAGAAAAATGGCGTGGATCCGGCGCGGGTTTTTCTCGTAGCCAACCGGGAAGCGGAAGAGGGTAA
The DNA here is from genome assembly GCF_002855595.1 of Uliginosibacterium sp. TH139. Lineage (NCBI taxonomy): Bacteria > Pseudomonadati > Pseudomonadota > Betaproteobacteria > Rhodocyclales > Zoogloeaceae > Uliginosibacterium > Uliginosibacterium sp. TH139. The sequence goes on from NZ_PKRR01000004.1 coordinate 550,974, forward strand.
GCCTCTGCAAGCCCGCGTCGAATTCATGTTGCGCTGAAGCAGAAAAAAAGCCGCCTCCAGACCGCAAGTTTTCGCTTTCCCTGCCGATACCTGAAAGAGATGGTTACGGATAGGCAGGAGCGGGGCATGGGGGCAGTGGACAGGGAAGCCACGGTATCAGACGCAGCATTCCGGGAGGACGTACGGTGAGTTCGACCCTCGAGCAGGGGGATGCGATAGCGCAGGCGGGCGACATGCTGGAGTTCGTCGACGAAGCGCTGGCTCATCCGGTGAAAGAGGGGCCTGCGCCCTGGAAAATCCTGATTACTGACGACGATGACGAGGTGCACCGCGCCACCGCTTTCGCACTGCGCGGGTTTCACATTGACGAGCGCCCGCTCGAATTGCTGCATGCTTACAGCGCGCGTGAGGCCGAAGCGATGCTGCGTGAACATCCAGGCGTGGCAGTGGCGATGCTGGATGTGGTGATGGAAACGCCGGATGCTGGTTTGCGCTTGGTCGATACCATCCGCAACGAGCTCGGCATGCATTCTGTGCGCATCGTGCTGCGTACTGGCCAGCCTGGCTATGCACCGGAACTGGAAGTGATACGGCGCTACGACATCAATGACTACCGTACCAAGTCCGAGCTGTCGCAAACCCGACTGATCACGACGCTGACTGCTGCCGTGCGCGCTTACGAGCAGATCGAAACTGTGCGTGCGGCCAATCGCGGCATGGATGCCGTCTCGCGTGCGGCCAATACGGTTTTCCGCCTGCGCAGCTCAGTCGAATTCTCGCGGGTACTGCTTGAGCGCGTCGAAGAGATCCTGGGGGAGGCTGCCGATGCGCTGGTCGCCATGGAGCACAGCTCGGCTACCCCGGGTGAGGCTGGGTTGCACGTGGTGTGTGGCCGTGGGCGCTACGCCAACCTGGCCGGCTGCGCGATCGAGCGCAGCGTGGATGTGGAGATGCAGCGCGGTATCCGGCGTTGCCTGGCAGCGCATACCTGTGTTTTCGAAGCCGGGCGTTTTTTGCTCTGGCTCGGCAATGGCGGGCGTGACGCGGTGGTGGTGGTGGACCATCCACATCCCCTGCGTAGTTTGCAGCAGCGACTGGTGGAAATGTTCGCGGCCAGTCTCGGTGTGGGGTTCGAGAACGTAGATCTGATCGAGCGCCTCGATTTCTTCGCTTTCTATGATCCGCTGACTCATCTTCCCAACCGCACGTGCTTCATCAATGAAGTCGATCAGGATCTGCTGGTGCGTCAGGGTGGTTCGCGTTGCCTGGCTCTGGCGGACGTGGTGCGGTTTTCCGAAATCAATGATGCGTTGGGCTATCGCTGTGGTGACACCTTGCTGGTAGCTGTAGCCAAGCGCCTGCGCAGCGCACTGGGCCCGGGCGTCACGCTGGCGCGGGTGTCCGGTGACACTTTCGGTATTTTCGGTCCGGAAAATGCGCTCGATCCGGCGCTTATCAACAAGGCTTTCGAGCAGGCTTTCTTTGTTCATGGCCACGCGCTCACGGTGCAGTTGCGTATCGGACTAGTGCGCCTTGCGGAGTGCAAGGGCAATGCGGTGGAGCTCATGCGCAACGCCAGTCTGGCGCTGAATCAGGCCCGGCAAGCCGGGGGGAGCGCTTTCAGCGTTTTCTCGGCAATGATGTCGGACGACGTACAGACCCGGGTGGCGATGTTGCACAGTCTGCGCGCCGCCATTGATTTCAAGCGTGGTCTGAGCCTGTGCTGGCAGCCCATTGTGCAGGCTGGCAGCGGCGAGTTGCAGGGGCTTGAGGTGTTGCTGCGCTGGCGCAACGATTTTGGAGAGCTGGTGCCGCCCGCCCGTTTCATCCCGCTCGCGGAGCGTACCGGCATGGTTCATGAGCTGGGCCAGTGGGTGCTGGGTCAGGCGCTGGAGCGTTTCGGTATCTGGCGGCGCCAGGGCTGGCGTGGTCTCGAGCTCACCCTGAATATCTCCTCGGTGCAACTGCGCGACGAGCGCTTCGTGCAGCGCTTGCGGGCCCAGCTTGAATACAGTGATGTGGAAGCAGATCGGCTAGTGCTGGATCTTGATGAAAGCCTCGCTTTCGAGGAGCCTCGGCTGTTGCAGCATCAGTTGCGCGGCTTGCGCGAGCTGGGCGTACGCTTGGCACTCGATAACTTTGGTTGTGGCCGGGCGTCCCTGAGCCAGCTCGGTACTTTTCCGGTCGATCGGATCAAGCTTGATCGGAACCTGTTGGCCAACTTCGGCGAAACACCTGAGGCGACAGCGCTCCCTGCTGCAATCGCTGAGCTGGCGTGCAAGCGTAAGCTGGTGCTGATGGGGGAAGGGGTGGAGAGCGCAGCCCAGGCCTCCATGCTGGAGACTCTGGGGTGTAGCCTGCTGCAGGGTTTTCATTTCGCTCGGCCGATGGCCGCCGAGCAGATGGATGCCTGGTTGCGCGAGCGACGCAGCAATTTCGACGTGCTCTGAGGCTTCTCCTGCGCCGCGATCTGCGGCGCAGATGTCACTCAAGTTGCCTGCGTGACCTCGATCAGGCCACGCAAGGCGTTGCCCAGCCAGATACGGTTGGCGCGTGCCAGGTCCTCGCGTTGCAGTACGGCTTCACGGGCCTTGCCGCTGGCCAGCAGGCTGGTACGCAGTACGCCTGGCAGCAGGCCGCAGTGGCTGGCGGGGGTGAGCATTTCCCCATCAATCTCGAGAAACAGGTTGCTACGCGTGCCTTCGCACAATTCGCCGCGCGTGTTGCAGAACACGAGGTCGAAGAGGCCGCGCTGCAATGCGCTCTGCAAGGCGCTGTCGTAGAACCGGCGTGCGGTGGTCTTGTGCGACAGGCGTGGGTCTTGCGGATCGAGTGCCCAGTCTGCTAGCGCGAAGCGGGCTGTGGCTGGAGTCTCGTCCAGTCCGGCGTTTTGCAGGTTGAACTGTCCGTTGCGTGACAACAGCAGACGCACGCGTTGTGCGCAGCCAGGCAGGATGTTGGCCAGTGCTTGCAGTGCTGCGCGGATCTCTGTCAGGGGGCAACTGAAGGCCAGTGTGCGGGCCGAGGCCTGCAGGCGTTCGAGGTGGCCGTTCAAGAATGGATAGCCCTCTGAGGGCGTCCAGCGCAGGGTTTCAATGAGTTGCAGGGGGGGGGCAAGCTGGGTGAGGAAGCGGCTTTTAGTGAGGCATTCGCGATACTCGGCGGCCGGCTCTGAATCGGCCACGACCCCACTGCCCACATCCAGACGGCAAGCGCCCTCGGAATCCACCAACAGGGTACGGATCGGCACATTTAGGCTGAACTCGCCCTCCGGAGCGAGCCAGCCCAGCGCACCGCAGTAAATGCCGCGCGGTCCGTCTTCAAGCTCGTTGATGATCTGCATGGCACGTATCTTTGGCGCACCGGTGATCGAACCGCAGGGAAACAAGGCGTGGAAGATGGTTTCCAGGGGAGCGCTGACGGGCTCTGCGCTGACCGTGGAGGTGAGCTGATGCACGCTGGGATAGGTTTCCAGCGAGAACATCTGTTCGACGCGCACCCCTCCGGCGGGGGCAAGACGGCCAAGGTCGTTGCGGATCAGATCCACGATCATCAGGTTCTCTGCGCGATCCTTGTCCGAGTGCACGAGGCGGCTGGCGGCTGCGGCATCCGCCAGCGGATCGTCGCTGCGTGTGGCCGTACCCTTCATCGGGCGGCAGGTGAGGGTACTTGCGTGACGCTCGACGAAGAGTTCCGGTGAGCGCGAAATGATCCAGTCTTCGCCGTCGTGGATCAGCACGCCATGAGCTACGGGTTGGGCCTCGCGCAGCCGAGCGGCGAGCGCCAGCGGATGGCCATAAATCTGGCCCCGGAGGGGAAAAGTCAGGTTGACCTGATAGCAATCGCCGGCGTGGATGTAATCAAGGATGCGCTGGCAGGCAGTGGCATGGCGCGCTTCGTCCCAATCGGCTTCAAGGTGCAGCAAGCCGGCCTCACTCGCTTGCGGGCTGAGTGCGGCAGCCTGCATCTGCCACCAGTGGGCGAGCGCATCGCCGCTGAGCTCACTTCGGTGGGCGAACACCCAGGCCTGTAGCAGAGGCTGGGTGCTGTGGCAGTGGAGCAGGTGGGGTTCGAAGGCGCTACCAAGCTCATAGCGGGCCGCGAGGGCAATCCAGCGGCCGCTTGCCTGGGCAGCCTCCAGACGCTCGAAAAATTCCGCCAGTTCGCTGGAGTGGTGGGCAAGCAGGCGCTGTTCAAGTCCTTCAAGCAGACAGGCGCGCGGCGCTTGGGCGAGATTGTCCTCAAACAGCGCGAAGGCGCTGGCCCCCAGCTGTTGCATGTCAGCCGCGCCGGGTCGGTGTTTTCTTGGCCGGTGCGCGTGCCGCAGCCTTGTTCAGGGCTGGCGATGGAGCACGGCTGGAGCTCTTGTTCTGCACGCCAGGCTTGCTGGTTTCTGCCGTTTCGATCGGCGCTGTGATGTCGGTGGCGTGCGGCACGAGCAAGGTATAGCCGGCTGCCAGTTTGGCGCGTGGGGGCAGGCCATTGGCACTGCGCAGAGCGTCCGGGCTCAGCTTGAGGCTTTGGGCGACCTGCTCGACGCGCGCCCCGCGTGGCAGTGAATAGGTCTTCCAGCTCAGCAGCGGGCCACCGTGGGCGGCGAAGTTCTCGCTGAACTTCCGTGCGTTGTCGACTGGCAGGATCAGGTCTGCATCATGGTTGCCGGGAATGATCGGGCGGTTATACGCAGGGTTCAGGGCCAGAAATTCGTTCAGCGGCATTTCGGCGAATTTCGCCGCGAGCGCCACATCCATGCCTTGATCACGCTCCACCGTCACGAAATAGGGTTCGTCCGGGATGGGGGGGAGGCGCAGGCCATAGCGCTCCGGGTTGGCTACGATCATTTTCACGGCTTGCAGCTTGGGCACGTATTGGGCCGTTTCCTTGGGCATGCGCAGGCTGTTGTAGTCGGTCGGCCGGCCGGCATTGCGGTTGGAATTCACGGCGCGCAGCACCGCGTTTTCACCCCAGTTGTAGGAAGCCAGCGCGAGGTGCCAGTCGCCCTGAAGTTCGTATACAGCCTGCAGGTAGGTCAGTGCGGCGGCGGTGGAGGCCAGCACGTCGCGACGCTCATCCACCCACCAGTTCTGCTGCAGACGGAAGTCACGCCCCGTCGAGGGAATGAACTGCCACAAGCCGGCGGCCTTGGCTGGCGAGAAGGCCATCGGGTTGTAGGCCGACTCCACCAGTGGCAGCAAGGCCAGCTCGGTCGGCATGCCACGCGCTTCGAGTTCGCTGACGATGTGATAGAGATACTTGCTGCCACGCTCCATCAGATTGGTGATGGCTTGCGGGCGGGCCTGGAAAGCGGCGATGTGGCGATCCACATTCGGGTTGTCGACCAGATTTGGAATGCCGAAGCCCTTGCGGATGCGGTCCCAGAGGTCGGAACTGGCTTTGGCATGGGCACCGGTATTGATTGGGGTGCGCTGCGGCAGTTCGGTCGTGACCGGCGTGCTGGCGCCTTCACTGTTTGCTGTTGTGCCCGCCGCGGGCGCCGGGGCAGTCAGAGCGTTGGCAAACTGAAGGCTGACCGTTTCAGGCTCGGCGGCGTGCAGGAAGGGGCTGCCGCAAAGGCAGAGCAGGCTGAGGCTGGCAGTCAGCAGGCGCGAAATCAAGGCGGGCGCTCCTTGGGCTAGGGTGGCGGGATTGTAATGGCTGCAGCACGAAAGCGGCTTTGATGTTTTTTATGCGCCGCCGAAACGAAAAAGGCCATCCCGCAGGATGGCCTCTGGTGACGCTGTGCGGTGCTCAGGCTTCGTCGCTGCGGAAGGCACGCTTGCGTTCGTGTTCCTTCAGGTAGCGCTTGCGCAGGCGGATCGACTTTGGGGTGATTTCGACCAACTCGTCATCGGCGATGAACTCGATGGCGGATTCGAGCGTCAGTGCAATCGGTGGTACCAGACGCACGGCTTCATCGGTACCCGAGGCGCGCACGTTGGTGAGTTGCTTGCCCTTGATCGGGTTGACCACGAGGTCGTTATCACGCGAGTGGATGCCGATGATCATGCCTTCGTACACCGGGTCGTTGTGGCTTACGAACATGCGACCGCGATCTTGCAGCTTCCACAGGGAGTAAGCCACAGCAGCGCCGTCGTCCTGCGAGATCAGCACGCCGTTGCGGCGCTCGCTCATGTTGCCAGCCACCGGGGCGTAGTCGTCGAACACATGGCTGGCCAGACCCGTGCCGCGGGTCAGGGTCATGAATTCACCCTGGAAGCCGATCAGGCCACGCGCCGGAATGCGGTATTCGAGGCGCACGCGGCCCTTGCCGTCCGGCGCCATGTCTTGCAGTTCGCCACGGCGGCGGCCGAGCTCTTCCATCACGCCGCCCTGATTGTCCTCTTCCACATCCACGGTGAGCATTTCGTAGGGCTCGCACTTCACGCCGTCGATTTCCTTGAACACTACGCGCGGGCGGCCCACGGCCAGCTCGAAACCTTCGCGGCGCATGGATTCGAGCAGGATGGTCAGGTGCAGTTCGCCACGACCGGAAACTTCGAACACATCAGCGTCGTCCGTATAGACCACACGCAGGGCAACGTTCTTAAGGAGTTCTTTTTCCAGGCGCTCGCGGATCTGGCGGCTGGTCACGAACTTGCCTTCACGGCCGGCCAGCGGGGAGCTGTTCACGATGAAGTTCATGGTCAGGGTCGGCTCATCCACTGCGATGGGCTTCATGCCGTCGAGTTGGTCCGGGTCACAGATGGTCACGCCGATGCCTACTTGATTGATGCCGGACACCAGCACGATGTCGCCGGCTTCGGCCAGCTCTGAGGATTTGCGCTCAAGGCCTTCAAAGGTCAGGATTTGGCCGATCTTGGCCTTGCCCTTGTTCTCGTCACCGTACATCACGACCACTTCCTGGTTCGGGCGGATGCGACCGCGCTTGATGCGGCCGATGCCGAGTTGACCGATATAGGTGGAGTAGTCGAGCGAGCAGATCTGCAGTTGCAGAGGGCCGTCCGAATCCACTTCCGGCTGCGGCACGTGCTTGAGAATGGCTTCGAACAGCGGCTTCATGTCGGTGCCAGGCTGATCGGCGTCGAGCATGGCAAAGCCATTCAGTGCCGAGGCGTAGACGATCGGGAAATCCAGCTGTTCTTCGGTGGCGCCGAGCTTGTCGAAAAGATCGAAGGTCTGGTCGATGACCCAGTTCGGGCGTGCGCCCGGACGGTCGATCTTGTTGACCACAACAATCGGCTTCAGCCCCATGGCCAGTGCCTTGCGGGTCACGAAACGGGTTTGCGGCATCGGGCCTTCAACGGCATCCACCAGCAGCAGCACGGAATCAACCATCGACAGCACGCGCTCGACTTCGCCGCCGAAGTCAGCGTGCCCCGGGGTGTCGACGATGTTGATATGGGTCTCGCCGTACTTGATTGCGCAGTTCTTGGCCAGAATCGTGATGCCGCGCTCTTTTTCAAGATCGTTGCTGTCCATCACGCGTTCGGTCACGGCCTGGTGGGCGGCAAAAGTGCCGGACTGGCGGAGAAGTTGGTCGACCAAAGTGGTTTTGCCGTGGTCGACGTGGGCAATGATGGCGATGTTGCGGATGGCACGGCTCATGATATTTTCGGTCTGCGGGGGAAGTGGTTAGACGCGTCAACCCTGAGGGCTTGATCGCAAAGCCCTCTATTCTATCATGCTGAAGTGGACAAACCGTGACAGTTTGTCAGCCATGCCTTCAGCCCCGTGAGCCGCCGCGGCCGCCATGGCCGCTAGCTGCGGCGAGCCTGCAGCCCTGCGTGCTAAGATCCATCGACTATTTTTCAGCCCGGTACGGACATGATCGCAATCATCGGTGGCAGTGGCCTGAGCCAGCTTTCCAATCTCGACATCACGCGCCGTGAAGTGGTGCGTACGCCTTATGGCGAGCCTTCCGGTGCTTTGCTCTTCGGTCATCTGTGTGACCAGCAGACGGTGTTCATTGCCCGGCATGGTTACGGCCACACGATCCCGCCGCATGGCGTGAATTACCGTGCCAACCTCTGGGCCCTCAAGGAAGCGGGTGCCAAGGAGATCATCTCGGTGGCGTCGGTGGGCGGTATTCAGGACCATCTTGGACCGGGCGTGCTGATGGTGCCTGATCAAATCATCGATTACACCTGGGGCCGCAAGGCGACATATTTCGACGGCGTGGATGGCCCGGTCGTGCATGTGGATTTCACCGATCCCTACGATGCCTCCTTGCGCACGCGCATCCTCGCCGCTGCCCGGAATGCAGGTGAGGCGATCGTGGATGGTGGTACCTATGCTGCGACTCAAGGGCCACGTCTTGAAACAGCGTCCGAAGTCACCCGGCTGGAGCGCGATGGTGCACACGTGATCGGCATGACCGGCATGCCTGAAGCGGTGCTGGCGCGAGAGCTGGGCATCCCGTATGCGGCAATTGTGGTCGTGGTGAATCAGGCGGCCGGGCGTGGCAGTAGCGCCCACGGCATCCAGATGGCCGATATCGAGGCCACCGCCAAGACGGCGATGGTGCGCGTGCATAACGTGTTGCAGCATTTCTGCACCAATTGCTGAGGCGCCAATGATTCGCGAGATCCTGCGGATGGGGGATGAACGCCTGTTGCGCCATGCGCAAGAGGTGGAGGCTTTCGACACGCCGGAGCTGCACGCGTTGATCGCTGACATGTTCGACACCATGCGTGAAGCGGGTGGTGTGGGCCTCGCCGCACCGCAGATCGGAGTAGATCTGCGGGTGGTGATTTTCGGTTTTGAGGCCAGTGAGCGCTATCCGGAAGCCCCGGCCGTGCCACTCACGGTGCTCGTCAATCCGGTGCTGGAATTCATCGGCGATGAGCTGGAAGAAGGCTGGGAGGGTTGCCTCTCGGTGCCGGGATTGCGTGGCGTGGTGCCGCGCCATGTGCGCCTGCGCTATAGCGGCTTCGATCAGTTCGGCACGCCGATTCTTCGCGAGGTGGAGGGTTTTCATGCCCGCGTGGTGCAGCATGAGTGCGACCATCTGGATGGCACCCTGTATCCGATGCGGGTACAGGACTTCACCCGCTTCGGTTTTACCGAGGTCTTGTTCCCAGCCTGAGTTCGGCAGCAGTGCAAGGGGTATCAAGCCCCTTGTGGCTTGAACATCTCGGTTGGCGTTAGTCCGAAGTTTCGCCGGAAGGCTGCGATGAAGGCCGAAGGTGAGGCGTAGCCGGCATCCAGCGCCACGCGTGTGACGCGTTCGCCGCGCTCCAGTCCGTTCAGTGCTAAGAGCAGACGCAGGCGCTGGCGCCAGTCGCCGAAACTCATGCCGCTCTGCTGCACGAAAAGCCGGGCCAGACTGCGCTCGGAGAGGCCGACCCGTTCGCCCCAGGCTGCCATGGTCCGGGTGTCGTCGGGCCGGTTCTGTAGTTCGCTGCAGATCCGGCGCAGGCGCGGATCGGTCGGCATCGGCAGGTTGAAGGCCACTTCGGGCAGGTGCTTGAGCTGATCGACGAGGACCTGGATCAGTCGTTCGGCTTCGCCGGACGGCTCGTAATCTTCCGGCAGCGTCGTCACGGCCAGCATCAGCTCCCTCACCAGGGGCGTGATGCGCACTACCCTGCAGTGTGGCCCGGCCCATTCCATCAGGCTGTGATCCACATACAGATTGCGCATTTCGGTGAGCGGAGCGTTGGTGGCTTGATGCTCGATGTCTGGCGGAATCCAGATCATTCGTTCTGGTGGGGCCATGAAACTGCCATCTTGCGTTTCGATGGCCAGTACGCCACTCATGGCCCAGGTCAGCTGCCACCAGCGATGGCTGTGCCACGGGGTCAGCGAGCCGGGAAGGCGATCACCTATGCGGGCAACGACAGGCCGTGGGAGTGTCTGGTAGCTGGGCAGGCGCAAAATGATGTTGTGGCTGTTTTGCGACATATTCTGGCTTTTTGTGGTTAGACGGAATTTTCACCCTCACCTATATTCTTTCGCAAGCCCTGCGTAGAGGCAGGTGGCATCCATTCCACAGGGAGACGTGATTTGAGCGCGCAGTCAGCAGGGCAGACAACCTCGTTCCGTGTGCTGGGCGCGATCAGCGCCTCGCATTTCCTCAATGACATGATGCAGTCGCTGATCCTGGCGCTGTATCCCCTGCTCAAGGGCGGTTTCAATCTGAGTTTCGGGCAGATCGGCCTGATCACCTTCACTTTCCAGGCCACCGCTTCCTTGTTGCAGCCACTGGTCGGGCTGTACACCGATCGCTATCCCAAGCCTTACTCGCTGATGTTCGGCATGTGCAGTACGCTGGTGGGGCTGCTCTTGCTGGCCACGGCCACGACTTATCCGGCCTTGCTGATCGCAGCCGCGATGGTCGGCACCGGTTCCTCGATCTTCCATCCTGAGTCTTCGCGAGTGGCGCGCATGGCTTCGGGCGGCCGTCTGGGGATGGCGCAGTCCGTGTTCCAGGTCGGCGGTAATGCCGGCACGGCGCTGGGCCCTTTGCTGGCGGCGCTGATCGTGATTCCGAACGGGCAGGGTAGTGTGGCCTGGTTTGCGCTGGCTGCCTTGCTGGCGATCACTTTGCTGTGGAAGGTGGGGCAGTGGTATGCGCATCAACAGGCGCAAGGGGCGCTGAAAGCCAGGATTCGCCAGGGGGCGGCCGAAACCGGCCTGTCGCGTGGCAGGGTGGTGGGCTCTGTTGCAGTCCTGCTGAGCCTGATCTTTTCAAAGTATTTTTATCTCGCCAGCCTGTCGAGCTACTTCACTTTCTATCTGATGGAGAAGTTCGGGCTCGGCGCGCAATCGGCCCAGTTGCACCTCTTTGTTTTCCTGTTTGCGGTGGCTGCAGGGACCGTGATTGGTGGGCCGCTGGGCGATCGCATCGGTCGCAAGCGGGTGATCTGGTTCTCGATCCTCGGCGTGGCGCCGTTCACCCTGATCCTGCCGCATGTGGGGCTCACTGCGACAACCGTTCTGAGCTTTATCATCGGCTTGATCCTGGCTTCGGCTTTCTCGGCGATCATCGTTTATGCGCAGGAATTGTTGCCGGGCCGGGTGGGGCTGGTGGCGGGCCTGTTCTTTGGCTTTTCCTTTGGCATGGGAGCCATCGGTGCTGCGTTGTTGGGCATGCTGGCGGATCTGCGCGGCATCGAGTTCGTCTATCAGGTCTGCGCCTTCCTGCCCTTGTTGGGACTGCTGACAGTCTTCCTGCCTGACCTGCGGAAAAAAGCGGCCTGAACAGTGTGCATTGCAACATGCCTGCGGCACACTGCAGGCTGTTGCACACCTGGATTGCGCACATGTTTGCCAAGGTCAGCCCGAGCTCGTTCTCCCTCAATCTTGCCTTGCAAGGCGGTGGTGCCCACGGAGCCTTTACCTGGGGTGTGCTGGATGCCTTGCTGGAAGACGGCCGCTTCGGCTTCGAGGGCATCAGCGGCACCAGCGCCGGAGCCATGAATGCGGTGGCTTTGGCGCACGGCTGGCTGCTCGGTGGTGCGGAGGGCGCACGTGAGGCGCTGAGTAATTTCTGGGAGGGAGTGGCCTTGAGCGGGCCCCGTGAGGTGGTGCCGCCGATCATCGACCCGACCACCCCTATGCCCGGCATGAACTGGATGCTGCAGCTTACGCGCTGGTTCTCGCCCTACCAGCTCAATCCGCTGGATCTGAATCCCTTGCGGGATCTGGTTGAAGCTCAATTCGATTTCGAGCGTCTGCGCCGCGAGTCGCCCTTCAAGTTGTTCATTGCCGCAACGCATGCCAACAGCGGGCATCTGAAGCTTTTCCGGAATGCCGATCTGAGCGCCGATGCGCTGCTGGCCTCGGCCTGCCTGCCAACCATCCACCATGCCATCATGATTGATGGCGAGCCCTACTGGGATGGTGCCTATGCGGCCAATCCGGCGGTGTTTCCGCTGTTCCGTTTTTGTGATTCGCGCGACATCCTGATCGTGATGCTGGCGCCGCTCCATCACGAGCGCACCCCGCGCGGTGCCGATGAGATCCAGGAGCGCGCTGCGCAACTGGCTTTCACCAATGCCTTCATGCGTGAAATGCGTTTGCTGGCGGCCATGCGCGAGATGGCGAGCGAGAGTGGTTGGCTTTCCGGCTCGTTGGAAGCACGTCTGCGCAGCACACGTTTCCATCTGATCGAAGCCGAAGCGGTGCTCGGCGGGCTCACCGCAGCGAGCAAGAGCGTTGCCAATCAAGCCTTTCTGCACCGCCTGCGTGATGCCGGCCGCAGTCATGCCCGGCGCTGGCTGGCAGAGCACGCCGAGGTCGTGGGGCATCGAGCCAGCCTGGATCTGCAGGCGACTTTTCTTCCAGCGTAAGAGGCTCCGGAAAGCGCATTGAGCCTCCTTGCTGCCCGTGGGTGTGGCGGCGCTTGGGTCAGCAATGCCTGAATAAGCCCGCTTTCTCATCCCTGTTCGGCCCGGCAAGGATTGCCGTTGCGGCAAATAATGCCTCTATTGCGCAGAGGCAGTGGACATGGCTGAAGGCAGCGACCTCGAAAAGACCGAACCAGCGTCAGGCCGGCGCATCGAGCAGGCACGTGCCGATGGGCAGGTGCCGCAGTCGCGTGAGCTAGCCAGTTTCCTGACCATGATTTCGGCTGTGCTGACCTTGCTGGTGGTTTCCCGCTGGATGGTGGCGCATGCCTCGGCATTGATGCGAGGCGGGCTCAGCTTTGGTCGTGAGCAGAGTTTCAATAGCGAGTACATGTATGAGCAGCTCTTGCGCCTGAGCATCGATGCGCTTACGGCACTGCTGCCTTTTTTTGTGGTGATGCTGGTGGCCGCTGTGGCGGCGCCGGTGATGATGGGGGGGCTGATTTTCTCCTTCAAGGCTTTTCAGCTGGATCTGAATCGGCTGGATCCTCTTAACGGCCTCAAGCGCATGGCGTCGATGCATGGTGTGGCCGAGCTGGTGAAAGGGCTGCTCAAGTCCGGTCTGATCGGCAGCATCGGCTGCTGGGTGCTGTGGTCGCAGCGGGGCGAGATAGTTGCTTTGATGAGCATGCCGCTGGAGTCTGGCATGAGCATGTTCGGCGACATGCTGCTGATGTCCCTGTTGTGGGTCGTGGCGAGCCTGGCGTTGGTGGCGGCGCTTGATGTGCCCTTCCAGCTCTGGCGTTACTACGAGGGGCTCAAGATGACCAAGGAAGAGCTCAAGCAGGAATACAAGGAAATGGAAGGCGATCCGCAGCTCAAGGCACGGATCCGCGCCCGCCAGCGCGACATGGCGCGTCGCCGCATGATGGCGGCGGTGCCCAAGGCCGATGTGGTGGTGACCAACCCGACCCACTATGCCGTGGCACTGAAATACGAAGCCGGGGCGATGGGGGCCCCCACCGTGGTGGCCAAGGGGGCGGATCTGGTGGCACAGGCGATCCGCGAACTGGCCCAGGAGCACAAGGTGCCACTGCTCGAAGCTCCGCCCCTTGCGCGTGCCCTGTTTCGCCATTCCGAGGTCGGCGATCAGGTGCCGGCCGCGCTGTACACCGCCGTGGCCGAGGTGATGGCCTATGTGTATCAGCTCAATCATTTTCTCGCTCAGGGCGGCTTGCCACCTGAGCGACCGCACGATCTTGATGTTCCACCAGAGCTGGATCCGGGGGCAGCCACCGCGCCCGAGGCTGCTGGTGCGAATCGATATTGAAGAGGGTTTGAGTCATGGCGAGTAACGCAAACACGGTCAATTTGAAGACGCTCTTTGCGCCGAGCAACATCCGCCAGTTGGCTGCGCCGATCCTGCTGCTGGCGATGCTGGCGATGATGGTGTTGCCGCTGCCGGCGTTTGCGCTGGACGTGTTTTTCACCTTCAACATCGCGATCTCGATGATGGTGCTGCTGGTGGCGATGTACACCAAGAAGCCGCTGGATTTCTCGGTCTTCCCCACCGTGCTGCTGATCACCACCTTGCTGCGCTTGTCGCTGAACGTGGCCTCCACCCGGGTGGTGTTGCTGCACGGCCATACCGGCCCGGACGCGGCAGGCAAGGTGATCGAGGCCTTTGGTCACTTCCTGGTGGGCGGCAACACGGCGGTGGGCGTAGTGGTGTTTGTGATCCTCACCGTGATCAACTTCGTGGTAATCACCAAGGGCGCCGGGCGGATCGCCGAAGTGGGGGCACGCTTCACCTTGGACGCGATGCCCGGCAAGCAGATGGCCATCGATGCCGACCTGAATGCTGGCCTGATTGACGACAAGGAAGCCAAGCGGCGGCGTATCGAGGTGGCCCAGGAAGCGGATTTCTATGGTGCCATGGACGGTGCCTCGAAGTTCGTGCGCGGCGATGCGGTGGCCGGCATCCTGATTCTGTTCATCAACGTGATTGGCGGGCTGATCGTCGGCGTGCTGCAGCACCATATGGAGCTTGATCGCGCGACCAACCAGTATGTGATGTTGGCCATCGGTGACGGCCTGGTGGCCCAGCTACCGTCCCTGATCATCTCGGTGGCCGCTGGCATGGTGGTCTCCCGCGTGGGTGATGAAGGCGATGTGGGCGGGCTGCTCATCAACCAGCTCTTCGGCAATGTAAATGTGAGCATCCTGGCCGCAGCGATCCTCGGCGTGCTGGGCATGATCCCGGGCATGCCGAACTTCATCTTCCTGACCCTGGCGGCGGGCCTCGCGGCGGTGGCCTGGAATACCGGCAAGAAGCAGGCGGCCGAGGCAGAGGCCGAAGCGCAGCCCCTGCCGGCGCAGACACCGGGGCAAGCGCCCGAATCGCTGGATGCGACCTGGAACGATGTGACGCCGGTGGACGTGCTGGGCCTCGAGGTGGGCTATCGCCTGATCCCGATGGTGGACAAGAGTCAGGATGGCGAGCTGCTCAAGCGCATTCGCGGCCTGCGCAAGAAGTTTGCGCAGGACATCGGTTTTCTCTCTTCGCCGGTGCATATCCGCGACAACCTGGAACTCAAGCCGAACGCTTACCGGATCACCCTCAAGGGGGTGGAGATCGGCAAGGGAGAGGCCTATCCCGGGCAGTTTCTCGCCATCAATCCGGGGCGTGTGGGCGGCACCTTGCCCGGCACCGCCACGACCGATCCGGCCTTTGGCCTGCCTGCTGTGTGGGTGGATAACGCCCGCCGCGAGCAGGCGCATGCCCTGGGCTATACCGTGGTGGACGCCAGCACCGTGGTGGCTACCCATCTCAATCACCTGCTCATGAGTCATGCGGCAGACCTGCTTGGGCGCCAGGAAACCCAGGCCTTGCTGGATCACATTCAGCGCGAGTCGCCCAAGCTGGTCGAGGATCTGGTGCCCAAGGTATTGCCGTTGCATGTGCTGCAGCGCGTGCTGCAATACCTGCTGGAAGAAGGCATCAATATCCGCGACATGCGTACCATCGTCGAATCGCTGGCCGAGCATGCTCCGCGCAGTCAGGATCCGGTGGAGCTCGCCTCCCGGGTGCGTACTTCGCTGGGCCGGGCCATCGTGCAGCAGCTTTTCCCGGGCAGCAACGAAGTGTCGGTCATCGCGCTGGAACCGGGGCTGGAACGTCTGCTGCATCAGGCCCTGGCCTCAGGCGGCGAAGGTGGCGCAATCGAACCCGGCCTGGCCGATACCCTCATGCGCGAAACCGCTGCGGCGGCGCAACGTCAGGAAGAAGTCGGCCTGCCGGCGGTGTTGCTGGTGCCCAACAGCCTGCGCTGGCTGCTGGCGCGTTTCCTGCGGCGTGCCGTGCCTTCGCTCAAGGTCATTGCTCACTCCGAGGTGCCCGAGAGCCGCAGCATCCGCGTGGCGAGCATGGTGGGCGGCTAAGCACACCTCCGCCCCGCGCCGGGGCGGCCTGCTTGATCAGGCGCGGGCTTCGTGGCTCATGATCTGGCACACCCAGGCCCGCTGCTTGTTTTGCTTGCGGGTGATCAGCATCTGCTCGCGGATGCGATCGCGTACCTGGGTCAGGGGCACCTTGCCGGCCGGCTGGATGTTTTCGCAGCGCAGCAGGTGAAAGCCCATGGGGGATTCCAGCGCTTCCGACAGGCTGCCGGCACGCATCGTGAACGCGGCCGCATCCAGCGCCGGGAACAGCTGGCCTCGCGGCACCTGGCCGAGCAGGCCACCCTGCATCGCCGTGGGGCATTCGGAGTGACGCAGGGCCTGTTCACCAAAACGATCCGGATGGCGCAGCAGTAGTTCGCGGATAACTTCGATGCGCTGACGGCTCGTAGCGCGGCCCGCCTCGCTGTCGTCATGGGTCAGCAGGATGTGGCGAAGGGTACGGCGCTCTGGGGTTTCAAAGCGGGCGTGGTGCAGGTGGTAGAAGAGCTCCACTTCCATGTTGCTGACCGGAGCGACTTTTGCCGAGACCATTTCCAGCACGGCTTCGACGCGCAATTCGCGCTCCACTTCGGCGCGCAGCGATTGTTCGCTGAGTCCGAAACGGGCCAGATCGCACACGAATTCGGCCTCATTGCTGAAGCCTGCAGCAATCTCGGCAATGCTGTGGGTGACTGCCTCCGGACTGATCACGACGTGCGTGGCCTGGCGGCTGCCGAGGATGCGCGTTTCGATCGCGCGCTGGCGATTGACGACGGCCTCGAGCTTGCGGCGTTGCTCGGCGTCGAGGCGCTCGGGCGTGGTCTTGAAGAGGGCCTGAGACTGCTTGAGCGCCAGGTAACCCGAGGCGGCAGGGCTGGCGGGCGTGGCGGACGCTGGAGTGGCGGCGACTACGGGGGAGGGGGAGGCGATTTCAGACATTGCAGCAGGCTTCCGGCAACGGGGTTGAAACAGGGGCAAGCGCAGCTTCGCGCACGATCAGCGGGTGGCCCGCCCAGCACTCGAAATGCACGTGGTAAGCCGGGCCTTCCGGCAGATCGCGGAGTACCTTGAGGATTTCGCCGCGTGCACCGGCGGGCACGCGCACTTCACCGCCAATGGCCAGATCGCGTGCGCTGAGCACGCGTTCGCGCGATTCGAAACGGGTGTCGATCCAGGCTTCGTCCAAGCCGAGCAGCTCTTCTTCGCGGCAACCGACGATGCGGTTCTGCTCAAGAAAGTGCAGTGAGTAGATCACCTGATCCATCAGAAAGCTGCCGATGTCGACCACCGTGCCGATGCTGCCGCGGCGCACCAGCAGCTCGCCGCGGGTGGCGCCGGGAAAGGTGCCGTCGTCGCGCACATTGCGCGTCACGCGCAGGCTTTCGCCAAGCTCCCAGCGCGGTCTCATGGCTGCCTCCTGCCAATGGCGGTGATCGCCACGGTCTGGATGCCGCGAGCACGTTTGAAAACGCTGAAGACTCCTTCGGTGAGCGCATCGGAATGAACGAAGTCCTGATAGGCGCGAGCCAGCAGATGTTTCCAGGTTTCGTATTCCAGCGCCTTGCCGGCCCCGTTCAGATAGTTGTGAAAGCGCTGCAGGATGTGCAGGTGATTGATCCTTACAACCTTGGGATCAAATGCAATGCCGAAGTAGGTGAGGAAGTCCTCGGCCGATTCGAGCTCGGCCAGATCGTCCGTAAAGTCAGGGTGCTCGGTGCTCATGATGACCTCTCTCTGTCAGCAGCATTCCTGATGCAGGCCCTTGAAGAGCAGCATCAGTTCGGATTCGTCCGGGGTACGTTTTTCGAGGGCGACGAAACGCCGCACCATCTCCAGCAGCAGGTGTGCCTCCAGATCGCCGAGTTGGCGCCCGAGGGCGGCGAAGACCGACTTCACGGCACGGGTGCCGGAGTGTTTGCCCAGCACCACGCGATGCTCCCGCCCGACGATGGCCGGATCGAAACCTTGGTAGTTGTGCGGGTCCTTGAGCAGGCCATCAACATGGATGCCTGCTTCATGCGTGAACACGTTCGACCCGGTCAGGCTTTTCTGGGCCGGAATCGGTCGCCCCGAAGCCTTGGCTACGCACTGGGCGAGTACCGGAAAATTGCACAGTTCAACGCCGGTTTCGAGCTTGTAACACTGACGCAAACCGAGCACGACTTCTTCCAGCGCCGCATTGCCGGCCCGCTCTCCAAGCCCGCCGACCGTGGTGTTCAGATGGCTGGCACCGGCCCGTGCTGCCGCCAAGGTGTTGGCCGTGGCCATGCCCAGATCGTTATGAGCATGCATCTCGATTTCGAGCCGGGTCGTCTTGCGCAAGGCCTTGATGGCGCGCTCCACGCCGAAGGGCTCCATGATGCCCAGGGTGTCGGCAAAGCGCAGGCGACGCGCGCCCGCCCGGGCCGCTACCTCGGCAATCTGGGCGAGAAAGGCGGGGTCGGCCCGTGAAGCGTCCTCCATGCCGATACTCACTTCCAGGCCAAGGTCGCGGGCGAAATGCACCAGACGATGGATCTCGGAGAGCAACCAGCTGCGCGGGCGCCCCAGCTTGCTGGCCAGGTGCTGGTCGGAAGAGGGCGCCGAGATGTCGATCAGCTGCGCGCCGAGACCGGCGCAGGCGGAGATGTCACGTTCATTCAGGCGGGCCCACACCATCAGCCGGGCTTGCAGACCCAGCTCGGCAATGGCGCGAATGCAGTCACGCTCGGCTTCGCCCATGGCCGGGATGCCAACCTCCATCTCCGGCACGCCCAGCGCGTCGAGCTGGCGGGCGATATCCAGCTTCTCGGCGGCGCTGAAGGCTACGCCGGCGGTTTGCTCACCGTCGCGCAGTGTGGTGTCGTTGATGATGATCCTGCGGCCCATGCCCAGCCCCTTTGGTTGCCTTGGCTGTATTCAGCAAGCACGGTGCCAGAACTTATCCGCATGATTTAAAAGGGATAAATTAAGAGGCGGGAGCGTTTGTGTGGGGGCTTGGTGACAAAACCCTGCAGGATTTGCGACAGCAGCGTCAGCTGCGCACGATCTTCAGGATTTGTACTAGCGCGGCTGGCTGCTGGGTGAGATCGGCCAGGGTGTATTCATCCAGCGTGGCGTAGAGCGCATCGAAGGCGCGGCGCAGGGCGCCCGCCAGTTTGCAGTTCGGAGTGATCCGACAAGTGTCGTTGGCGCTGAAGCATTCCACGATCGGGCCGTCGCCCTCGGCTTCGCGTACAACCCGGCCGATGCGGATCTCGCTCGCCGGCAAGGCCAGGCGGATGCCGCCGCCCTTGCCACGCAGGGCTTCGATCACGCCGGTCTTGGCTAGATGCTGCACCACTTTCATCAGGTGGCTTTCCGAGATGCCATAGGCTTCGGCGATGCCCTGAATGGTGGCGAGGCGGTCCTGATTCAGCGCGAGGTACATCAGCACGCGCAGGGTGTAATCGGTGAAGGTGGTGAGTTTCATGGCGGGCGACGATCTTTTCCTGCTGCGAACGATACAGGCTTACGCCCTTGGCGGCTGCATCAAAACAGGCCGAGGCTGGCCGAATGGGTGATGGCCACGCACACGATGTAGGCCACGCAGAGCAGCGCGCCGCCGAAAGCCAGCGCCGCGCGCCGGGGCGGCTGGCCGGCCTTGAGCGCCAGACGGCCAAGCAGGATGTAAGCGACGAGCGCCAGCACCTTGGCGGTGATCCAGCCATGCACGAAGGGAATCTGCTGCAGCAGGGTGGCGAGCCAGATCGCCGCACTCAGCAGCACCGTGTCGACCACATGCGGGGCGATGCGCAGCAGGCGCCAGCGCCGCCAGTCGATGCCCGCCAGCTGCAGGCCGCCGCGCAGGCTGAAGAGGCTGATGCTGAGGCCGGCACACCACATGTGCAGGGCCTTGATCGTGAGGTAGTCCATGCCGGGATTGTGCAAGAAAAAGCCCGCGCTGGAGGGCGCGGGCGGGTGATGAAGCGGCTTAGCGTTCGGCGGTACGGACCTGCCCAACTGCTTCGGGCTGGCGCCGCTTGCCGAGCAGGCGCAAGGCGAACACGCCGAGGCATAGCACGCCGATGGCAAACACGATGTCGCCCGGCACACGCAGCCACACCAGGGTGTGCATCACGGCGGACTGCACGATCTCCGGCGAGCGGGCATACCACAGGCCTTCGCTGACGCTGGCCCAGGCTTGGTAGATGCCGGCCGGTACCAGCGAGATGAAGACCATCATCGCTAGGCCGATATTGAGCATCCAGAACATGCGCTTGAGCCACACATCCTGCCAGTTCTCGCGCGGCATCAGGCCCCGCAGGCAGAACAGCATCAGGCCGATGCCGAGCATGCCGTACACCCCGAACAGCGCGGCATGGCCGTGTGCCGGTGTCATGTTGAGGCCTTGCATGTAGTACAGCGAGATCGGCGGGTTGATCGAGAAGCCCAGCAGACCTGCGCCCACCGAGTTCCAGAAGCCGACGGCGACGAAGCACAGGATGATCCAGCGGTAGCTCGCCACCCACGGCGCGGCCTGGCTGCGCTGATAGTTGCGATAGCCTTCGAAGCCGATCAGGGCCAGCGGTACCACTTCCAGCGCCGAGAAGATGGCGCCGATGGCGATCACCGAGGTCGGCGTGCCGGTGAAGTAGAGGTGGTGCAGGGTGCCGAGGATGCCGCCGAAGAGGAACACGATGGTTTCCATCACGATCGCGGCGTTGGCCGAGGCCGAGCGGATCAGGCCGAGGCGCGTGAAGATCAGGGCGATCACGGCGGTGGCGAACACCTCGAAGAAGCCTTCCACCCACAGGTGCACCAGCCACCAGCGCCAGTACTCGATCATCGAGTAGTGGCTGTGCTGGCCCCACATCAGCGAGCTGGCGTAGAAGCCGCCAATGCAGGTGGCGGACAGGAACACCATGGCGATCAGGCCACGCGATTCGGAGGGCTTCTTGAGTGCCGGCCACAGGCCACGTGCCATCAGGCCCAGCCAGATCATCAGGCCGGCGAACAGGCCGTACTGCCAGATGCGGCCCATGCTGGTGTATTCGAGGCCTTGGTTACCGAGCCAGAAGCTGAAATTGGTGCCCAGGCGTTGCAGAGTGCCGATCCAGCCGCAGGCAATCGAGCCGACCACGATCAGCAACAGGGCGTAGAACAGCACGTTCACCCCGAGTGCCTGGAACTTCGGTTCGTGACCGGAGAGCGCCGGCGAGATGTAAAGACCGGTGGCCAGCCAGGCGGTGGCGATCCACAGCACGCCAAGCTGGGTGTGGATGGTGCGGCTCACCGTGAAGGGCAGCACTTCGGCCAGCGGGATGCCGAAGAAGCTCTGCCCTTCCACCGCGTAGTGGGCCGAGACCACACCCATCACCACCTGCAGCAGGATCAGGCCGATCACCACATAGAAGTACTTGGTGGTGGCGCGCATCGAGGCCGTCGGCTTGAGTTCGAACAGCGGGTCATGGGCCGGTGGGGTCGGGTCGTCTTCTTCCTTGGAGGCCGAATGCCAGGCAATCATGAAAGCCACGCCGGCGATCAGCAGCACCACGCTAACGATGGACCAGATGCCGTTGCCGGTAGTCGGTACATTGTCGATCAGCGGTTCGTGCGGCCAGTTGCTGGTGTAGGAGAGGTCCTTCTCGCCCGGGCGGTCGGTGGCTGAAGACCAGGCCGACCAGAAGAAGAAGGCCGGCAGAGCCTTCAGGTCTGCGGGATCCTTGAGGGTGTCCTTGACCATCGCGTACTGCTCACGCAGCGCGTCGAGCGACGTGTCGCTGCCGAACAGGCCAGTGTAGTGCTGCACCAGTTCGCGCACCACTTTGGCGCGCTCCACGCTCAGGGTGACCGTGCCGCTGGCGGCATCCCAGGTATTGCTGCGCAGCTCGCTCTTCACGCGGGCGCCGATCAGCGCTTGCTGATCGCTCGCCAGCGTCGCGTAGCTTTGCTGGAAGGCTTTCTGTGCGAGCGCTTCACGCAGGCCAATAGCCTCGCGGTGCAGCCAGTCGGCCGACCAGTCCGGCGCCACATAGCTGCCGTGGCCCCAGACCGAGCCGAGTTGCTGGCCGCCGGCCGACAGCCAGGCCTCCTGGCCGTGCATGACTTGGCCCTCCTCGAAGACCACGCTGCCGTCGCTGGCGACGACGCGGGTCGGAATGGGCGGGGCCGAGAGGTAGATCTCATGGCCGATCCAGCCCAGCACGGCAAACGACAGCAAGAAGATTGCTGCCAGCCATTGCCACAGCTTGCGTGACGATTTCATGTCCGGATTCTCCAGAAGGTGAGGACGGGTGTTTATAAGAGGTACTTTATGTGAATCTTCTAAAAGATGCAATAAAAGTGAATCTTATGTGTCCGGATCGATCGTGCTGCCTGCGCACGGCATTTGCTTATGCGGAAGATGTCTGAGCATGCTCAAAAACTGCATGCAGAATCCGGTCAACGCATCAGGCCTTAGTGCCGTTACTCCTCACATGTGCCAGTTACTCGGTATGAATTCGCTGAAGCCTGCCCGCCTGAGTTTTTCGCTCGAGGGCTTCCTGCGTCGTGGGGGCGAAACGGACGAGCACGCAGATGGCTGGGGCATCGCCCTGTATGAGGATCGCCGCTGCCAGTTGCTGATTGATGAACTGCCGTCTGCCCGCTCACCGCTGGCCGAGTGGATCCAGCTCTATTCCGGCCGCTCGCGTAACGTCATCGCGCATATCCGCAAGGCGACTCAGGGCAGCATCAGTGCCACCAACTGCCACCCCTTCCTGCGCCACTTGTGGGGGCAGGAATGGTCCTTCGCCCACAACGGCAATCTGGATGTCAGCAAGTTGCCGGCGCCGGTCTGCTTCACGCCCTGCGGCCAGACCGACAGCGAACACGCCTTCTGCCTGTTGCTGGATGGCCTGTTCAGCCGTTTCGGCCGCCAGGCGCCGGGGCTGGCGCAACTGAGCCAGACCCTGGCCGAACTGGCGCGCCTGATCGCTGCGGCTGGCAGCTTCAATTTCGTGCTGTCCAACGGCGAATGGCTGTTCACCCACCGCAGTACCGAGTTGCACTATCTGCAGCGGGCCTATCCCTTTGGCCGGGCACATCTGCTCGATTGCCCGCTGGGTATCGATTTTTCCCGCCACAACGAGCAGGACGACCGCATGATCATCGTCGCCACCCGACCGCTCACGGACGAGCACTGGCAGCCCCTGCCGGTGGGTGAGCTGGCCGTATTTGCTGAGGGGCGACGCGTGGCGTGCTGAGCCGCGCTCACGCAATTCTGCCGATTTCCGTCTCCTGACTGCCGCTAGCGGGCAGTTTCCAGTCGTTTGCCGACGCGCGACAGCGCAAAGCAGAAGGCCCAGTAGATGAAGGCGATGAAGAGATAGCCTTCGAGATAGAAACTGCGCCAGTCGGCATCACCGCCGAGTGCCAGCGAGAGCGCGCCGGTGAGTTCGTGCAGGCTCACGATGGAGATCAGCGAGCTGTCCTTGAAAATCCCCACAAAGCTGTTGACCAGTGCCGGCAAGGCCTTGCGCAAGGCCTGCGGCAGTACGATCCACAGCAGGGCCTGCCATGTGCGCATGCCCAGTGCGCGGGCGGCCAGTAATTGCCCTGCAGGAATGGCCTGCAGGCCACCGCGGATCACCTCGGCCAGATAGGCTGCTGCGAAGGCCGCGATACTTACGATCACCCGCGGCAGGATGTCCAGCCGCCAAGCTGTAGGCAGCAGCAGGGGGAACAGGAAGGCTGCCATGAACAGCAGGCTGATCAGCGGTACGCCGCGGATCAGCTCGATATAAGTCACACACAGGCTGCGCAGCAGCGGCAGGGATGAGCGCCGCCCCAATGCGAGCAGCACAGCCAGCGGGAAGGCCAGCAGGGTGCCGCCCAGCGAGACCAGCAGGGTCAGTGGCAAGCCCCCCCACAGCTTGGTCGGCACCGGGCTCAGTCCGCCGATATCGCCCCGCATCAGGGCGACTGCCAAAAGCAGGATCAGGCCCGCCAGCGCGGCGAAGCGCAATTGCCACAGCTGGCGCCAGCAGGCAGCGCCGAGCACTGCGATGATCAGCAGGGTGGCCAGCAAGGGTCGCCATTGTTCTTCGAAGGGGTAGCGGCCAAACAGCAGCAGGCGATGCTTTTCAACAATGACTCCCCAGCAGGCACCGGTACCACGCGCCGCGCGGCAGGCTTCCAGGTCGGAACTCCAGATTGCATGCACAAGCCCCCAGCTGAGGAGTGGCCAGAGCAGGGCTGCCCCCAGCAGAATCCAGAGAATCGTGCGTTTGCGTGGCTGGCGGATCATCGCGTTCCTCGCAGGGCAACGCGGGCGTTATACAGATTGACCAGTGCTGCGGTGATGAGCGAGAGCGTCAGATACACCGCCATCACGATCACGATGCACTCGAAGGCGCGGCCAGTCTGGTTCAGTGAAGTGTTGGCGACCGACACCAGTTCCGGATAGCCCACCGCCACCGCCAGCGAAGAGTTCTTGATCAGATTCAGATACTGGTTGCCCATTGGCGGCACGATCGCGCGCAAGGCCAGCGGGAACACCACTTCGCGCAGCACCTGCAGAGGTCGCATGCCCAGCGCGCGTGCTGCATCGATCTGGCCCTGGGCGACGGACTGGATCCCGCCGCGCACGATTTCGGCGATGAACACCGCGCTGTAAAGGCTCAGTGCGATCAAGACGGCGAGGAACTCGGGGCTCAGTGACCAGCCACCGCTGATGCCGAAGCCTTCAGCTAGAGGCACATCCAGTGAGCAGGCTGCGCTGCAATCTAATGCCGGCAGGAACAGGCCGCCCTTGCTGATCAGCACGCCGGGGAAAGGCGCCAAGGCGTTGCTGGCTTCCGGCAGCAAACCGGTCAGGGCGAAGTAGCAGATCAGCAATTGCAGCAGCAGTGGGATATTGCGCAGGGTTTCAACCAGTGCGTCGCACAGCCGACGTGGCAGCGGATGCTCTGCGAGTCGCCCCAGCCCGATCAGGATGCCAAGCAAGGTTGCCAGGAGGATTGCGGGCAGGGCTACGCGCAGAGTATTCAGGCTGCCGGTGAGAAAGGCGCGCCACATCGGCTGGCTGGCGTCATACGCCAGTAGCCCTTCGCCGATTTCGAAGCCGGCCGGATCGAGCAGGAAGTCGAAACCAGCACGGATGCCGCGCTCCCGCATGTGCTCCAGCACGTTGTGCCCCAGCCAGCCCAGCAGCAGGGCAAGCAGGCACAGCAGCAGAATCTGGGGCAGCCAGCGCAGAAGGGGGCGAAGCATGATCTCTCTTCAAATGAGACGGGCCGCTGAGCGGCCCGTCGATGTGGCAAATCCGGAAGACTCAGCGAACCGGCGGTGCGTAGAGGATACCGCCCTTGTTCCACAGATTGTTGAGGCCACGTGGCAGCTTCAGCACCGATTCGGGCCCCACGTTGCGGGCGAAGATCTCACCGTAATTGCCGACGGCCTTGATCGAGCGGTAAGCCCAGTCACGATCAAGTCCGAGGAGCTTGCCGGTGTCTTCCGTGGAGCCCAGCAGGCGGCCAATGGCCGGATCCTTGTTCTCGGCACGAATCCGGTCGACGTTGGCGCGGGTGATGCCGTATTCCTCGGCTTCGATCAGAGCGAAGGCCACCCAGCGCACGATGGAAAACCATTCGTCATCCCCGCGGCGCACCGCCGGACCGAGCGGCTCCTTGGAGATCACCTCAGGCAGGATCACATAGTCATCCGGATTCTTGGCTTCCTTGTTGCGCACGCCGGCCAGCCCTGAAATGTCGGTGGTGTAAGCCTGGCAGCGTCCCGAGAAGAAGGCTTTGAAGGATGCTTCGAAACCTTCGAAAACCACCGGCTTGATCTTGATGCCCTGGCTGCGGAAGTAGTCCGCCAGGTTCTTTTCGTTGGTGGTGCCGGACTGCACGCAGACCTCGGCATTCTTCAACTGTTTGGCACTCGTAACCTTCAGCTTCTTCGGCACCAGGAAGCCCTGGCCGTCGTAGTAGGTCACGCCAGTGAAGTTGAGCCCTAGCGAAGCATCACGATTGAGGGTCCAGGTCGTGTTGCGCGCCAGCACGTCTACCTCGCCGGACTGGATGGCGGAGAAGCGTTGCTGCGAGTTCAGCGGTACGAAGCTCACCTTGTTCGCGTCTCCCAGAACCGCCGCCGCGATGCCGCGGCACAGGTCCACATCGAAACCGCTCCAGTTGCCCTGGCTGTCCGGCAGTGAGAAACCGGCGACACCCGTGCTGACCCCGCACTGGATATTGCCGCGGGCTTTGATGGCGTCCAGCGTCTTGCCGGCGTGGGCGGGTGTCGCCAGCAGCGAAGCTATCAGCAGAGGAAGTGTGAGGCTCAGGCGACGCAGGGAGATGCCGTGCATGGTGGGCTCCTGGAAGGCAAAACAGGAGACTACCAACTGCAGGGGCAATCCAGAAGTGGAATTTTCTTCTATCAAAATTCCATCCGGGTGCTTCAGGCAAGCGCTTGCGCGAACCCTGTTTTGCCTGCTTCAGGCTTACTTGCGGCCGAACTTGCTGGCCAACAGAGCGAGTTTTTCCTGGCGCTCGGTTTCGGCGCGTGCTTCCTTTTCAGCCTTTTCCTTGGCGGCCTTTTCAGCCTTGTGTTCTTCGGCGCGCTTCTTGAAGCGCTCGATCAGTTCCTTGCTGGCCAGTCCGCGCTGTTCTTCGCTCACTTCGCCAGCCGGGCTGCCGTCCAGATTGAAGCGTTGGGTCGCACTCTGCAGATTCTTCAGGTAGCGCACCGAGCGGGTGTGCATGCCCAGTGCGCCGCGCAGCAGCTTGGCGGGGATGTCCGCCCGGGCAGCCAGCAATTGCTTGTCGATGCCGATCGCCATGGGCTGATGCTCTCCGATCAGCTTGTATTGCTGCTGCAGTTGCTTCAGCAAGGCCGAAGCAGATGCTGCGGGGGCTGCGGGAGTGCTGGGGGAAGAGGCGTCAGTCATTTCAGTCATCGTGTGAAAGTGTGCAGGTGCGCAGTTTAACCAGTCAGAAGCAGGCTTGCCTGCATGCTTTGCACGGTTCCGGCTGTTTGGCGTGCTGGATTACCGCATTTACTGGGGGCAGGAGGTGGCTTGAGGAGCCCGGCTTTTCTATCTCAGAGGGCTGATTGAAGGCCTGTGGCACATAGGTTTTTCCCTTATACCCCTGCTTTTCACAGGGGCAAGACGCTATTGACGTGACATACTAAATGCTCAAGTCAGGTGGGTTGCCCGGACAGAGAGAGGCTCCTGCATGGCAGCGGCCGCCGCACTGAATGCGGGTGAGCGACTGTTGCCGGAGGAGTGCGGCGCGCACTGCGCCCGGGGTACCGGGGAATCCAGGTGTGAATTTACCTGGAGGCTTTCATGGATCAAGACAATCGCCGCGCAGCAGGCATGCAGATGAACCGGCGCCAGTTTTTCAGGATTTCGGCGGCCGGGCTGAGCAGTTCCGGTCTGGTGTTGATGGGGGCTTATTCCGGCGAAGCACATGCCGAGGTGCGCCAATACAAGCTGGCCCGCACCCGTGAAACGCGCAACACCTGTACTTACTGCTCGGTGGGCTGCGGCCTGCTGATGTACAGCTTGGGCGATGGCGCCAAGAACGCCAAGGCCGAGATCATCCACATCGAGGGCGACCCGGATCATCCGGTCAGCCGTGGTGCGCTGTGCCCCAAGGGCGCCGGCCTGCTTGATTTCATCCATGCCCCGGGGCGCCTCAAATTCCCTGAAGTGCGCGAGGCGGGCAGCAAAGAATGGAAACGCATCTCCTGGCATGAGGCCATCGAACGTGTGGCCAAGCACATGAAGGCCGACCGCGATGCCAATCTGATCGAGAAAAACGCCGAGGGCGTGCCGGTCAATCGCTGGCTCTCCACCGCCATGCTGACGGCTTCGGCCTCATCGAACGAGACCGGCATCATCACGCAGAAATTCATGCGCTCGCTGGGCATCGTCGCCACCGATGCGCAGGCCCGCGTGTGTCATGGCCCGACCGTGTCGGCGCTGGCCTCGACCTTCGGCCGCGGCGCGATGACCAACAGCTGGGTCGATATCAAGAATGCCGACTTTGTGCTGGTGATGGGCGGCAACGCGGCCGAAGCGCATCCGGTGGGCTTCCGCTGGGCGATCGAGGCCAAGAAGCAGCGCGGCGCCAAGCTGATCGTGGTGGATCCGCGCTTCAACCGCACGGCTGCGGTGGCCGATCATTACGTGCCGATCCGCGCGGGTTCCGACATTGCCTTCCTCGGCGGCATCATCAACTGGCTGATCAAGCACGACAAGATCCAGTGGGACTACGTCAAGGCCTACACCAATGCCAGCGCCATCGTGCAGGAAGGCTATGCCTTCGATGAGGGCCTGTTCTCCGGCTACAACGAGGAGAAGGGCAGCTACGACAAGAAAACCTGGAACTACGAGCTGGACGACAAGGGCATCGCCAAGGTCGATCCCACGCTGCAGCATCCGCGCTGCGTGTGGAACCTGATGAAGCAGCACTACGAGCGCTACACGCCGGAAGTGGTGAACAATCTCACCGGCAGCCCGGTCGAGGGCTTCGAGCTGGTGTGCAAGCATCTGGGCGACACCTGCACGCCGGACAAGGTGGGCACCATCCTCTACGCGCTGGGCTGGACGCAGCACACCACCGGCGCGCAGAACATCCGCACCATGGCGATGATCCAGCTCCTGCTCGGCAACATCGGCATGCCCGGCGGCGGCGTGAATGCCCTGCGTGGCCACTCCAACATCCAGGGCCTGTCGGATCTGGGCCTGCTGTCGACCTCGCTGCCCGGCTATCTCACGCTGCCCAACGAGAAGCTGCACCCGACGCTGGATGCCTATCTCACCCAGACCACGCCCAAGCCGCTGCGCGACGGGCAGCTCAACTACTGGAGCAATACGCCCAAGTTCTTCATCAGCCTGATGAAGTGGTTCTGGGGCGACAAGGCCACCAAGGACAACAACTGGGGCTACGACTGGTTGCCGAAGTGGGACAAGATGTACGACGTGCTGCACATCACCGAGCTGATGTATCAGGGCAAGATCAACGGCTTCATCGTGCAGGGCTTCAACCCATTGGCTTCGTTCCCGGATGCGCACAAGGTGCGCGACGCCTTCTCGAAGCTCAAGTACATGGTCATCATCGACCCGATCGCCACCGAGACCTCGACCTTCTGGCAGAACCACGGCGAATCGAACGATGTGGATTCCGCCTCGATTCAGACCGAGGTGTTCCGCCTGCCTTCGACCTGCTTTGCCGAAGAAGACGGTGCCATCGTCAATTCCGGCCGCTGGCTGCAATGGCACTTCAAGGGTGCCGAGCCACCCGGCGAGGCGCGCGGCGATCAGGAGATCATCGGCGAACTCTTCGTTGCCCTGCGCGAGCTGTATCGCAAGGAAGGCGGCAAGGGCGCCGAGCAGGTTCTGAATCTCTCCTGGCCCTACCGCGATCCGAAGAACCCGACGCCGGAAGAGCTGGCCAAGGAGCTCAACGGCCGCGCGCTGGCCGACATCCCTGATCCGGCCGACAAGAGCAAGGTGCTGGTGAAAAAGGGCGAGCAGCTGCCCGGCTTCGCCACGCTGCAGGACGACGGCAGCACGCTGTGCGCCTGCTGGATCTTCTCCGGCTGCTGGACTCAGGCCGGCAACCAGATGGCACGCCGCGACAACACCGATGTGGGCCTCGGCAACACGCCGGGCTGGGCCTGGTCCTGGCCGGCCAACCGGCGCATCCTCTACAACCGCGCGTCCTGCGACCCGGCCGGCAAGCCTTGGGACGCCACGCGCCGCCTCATCGCCTGGAACGGCGAGCGCTGGGCCGGCGCCGACGTGCCGGACTTCAAGGTGGACTCACCACCGGAAGCCGGCATGAACCCATTCATCATGAACCCGGAAGGCTTCGGTCGCCTGTTCTGCACCGACAAGCTCGTGGATGGTCCTTTCCCCGAGCACTACGAGCCGATGGAAACGCCGCTGGGCACCAATCCGCTGCACCCGAAGGTGGTCAACAGCCCGGCGGTGCGCATCTTCAAGGGCGACCGCGAGCGGCTCGGCAAGCACACCGAGTTCCCCTTCGTGGGCACCACCTACCGGCTTACCGAACACTTCCAGTTCTGGACCAAGTCGGTGCGCTTGAGTGCCATCGCTCAGCCCGAGCAGTTCGTGGAAATCAGTGAGGCGCTGGCGCAGGAGAAAGGCGTGAAGGCGGGTGACTGGGTCAAGGTCAGCTCCAAGCGTGGCTTCATCAAGGCGCGTGCGGTGGTGACCAAGCGCATCAAGCCGCTGACGGTGAACAAGCAGACGGTGCACCAGATCGGCATCCCGCTGCACTGGGGCTGGGAGACGCTGGCCAAGAAGGGCTACCTGACCAACATCCTGTCGCCCGCCGTGGGGGACTGCAACACGCAGACCCCTGAATACAAGGCTTTCCTTGTCAATCTGGAAAAGGCTTGAGGAGGCTGAATCATGGCACTGCAATCCCTCGACATCCTGCGCCGTTCCGCCACCACTACGCCCTCGACCCAGGTGCGCGCACCGATCGAAGTCGCCAAGCTCATCGATGTATCAACCTGCATCGGCTGCAAGGCCTGCCAGGTGGCCTGCTCGGAATGGAATGACATTCGTGAGGAGGTGGGCGAATGCGTCGGCGTGTATGACAACCCGACCGATCTTTCGGCCAAGGCCTGGACCGTCATGCGCTTCGCTGAAGTAGAAGAGCATGGCCGCCTCGAATGGCTGATCCGCAAGGATGGCTGCATGCACTGTGCAGACCCCGGCTGCCTGAAGGCTTGTCCATCTCCCGGCGCGATCATCCAGTACAAGAACGGCATCGTCGATTTTCACGAAGAGAACTGCATCGGCTGCGGTTACTGCGTGACCGGCTGCCCCTTCAACGTGCCGCGTATCTCCAAGGACGACGGCAAGGCCTACAAATGTTCGCTGTGTTCCGACCGAGTCGCGGTGGGGCAGGAGCCGGCCTGTGTGAAAACCTGCCCGACCGGCGCCATCCAGTTCGGCAGCAAGGAGGACATGAAGGACTACGCGGCGACCCGGGTGGCGGATCTCAAGCGCCGCGGCTTCGACAACGCAGGGCTCTACGACCCGCAAGGCGTAGGCGGCACCCATGTGATGTACGTGCTGCATCACGCCGACAAGCCCGAGCTCTACAGCGGCTTGCCGAGCAATCCGTCGATCAGCCCGCTGGTCTCGCTGTGGAAGGGTATGGCCAAGCCGCTCGCCACGCTGGCCCTGGCTGGGGTGGCGCTGGGCAGCCTGTTCCACTACGTGATGAAGGGACCGAACGAGGTCTCGAAGGAAGTCGAAGACGAGATCGACGCTGAAGACCGCCGCGAACGTGCAGAAAAGGAAGGTGCGAAATGATCCGCGATCCGAAGGACCTCAAGCGCTACAACGCCTCCGAGCGGGCCAACCACTGGGTAGTAGGCATGAGCTTCATCCTGCTCGCGCTCTCCGGCCTGGCCTTCTTTCATCCGGCCTTCTTCCCGCTCACCCAGCTCTTCGGCGGCCCGGTATGGACGCGCATCCTCCATCCCTGGGTAGGCGTGTTGATGGCAGTGGCCTTCTTCATCATCTTCGTGCGCTTCTACCGCCTCAACATCATGACGCCGGCGGATGTCGAGTGGCTCAAGAAGGCAAAGAACATGGTTGATGGCAATGACCATGACATGCCAGAGCAAGGCAAATACAACGGCGGGCAGAAGGCACTGTTCTGGACGCTCGGCGTCGGCATGCTGCTGATGACGGTGTCCGGCCTGCTGATGTGGCGCAGCATGTTTCATGTCGATACGCAGCTCGTGCGCGTGGCCGTGGTGGTGCATGCCGCCACCGCCGCCGTGATGATCGGCCTGATCTTCGTGCACGTGTATGCCGCGATCTGGGTGAAGGGCACCATCCGCGCCATGTGGTACGGCACCGTGACCCGCGCCTGGGCCAAGCAGCATCACCGTGGCTGGTATCGCCAGATGACCGGCAAGTGAGCCAAGCATGAGCTGCACAGTTCCTGTTCTTCCCTTGCCGGGCGGCGCGCCTGCTGACGAAGCTGATCACGCGCCGAGCGCGCTGGTTGAGGTGCTGCGCATACAGGCGGAAAGCCGCGCCGAGCAAGAGGACGAAGTCATCGAGGAGGTGCCCGTTGCTTTGAGCTACAACGGCATTTCGCATGCCGTGATGCTTGCGACGCCGACGGACCTCGAGGATTTCGCGCTGGGCTTCAGCATCAGCGAAGGTGTCGTGGAAAATATGGAGGAGATTCATGATCTCGAGGTCCAGCCGGGCTGCGCGGGCATTGTCATCGAGATGCAGATTGCCCAGCCGCGCTTTCTGGCCTTGAAAGAGCGGCGCCGTTCGCTGGCTGGCCGTACCGGCTGTGGTCTGTGCGGCGTGGAAAGCCTGACCTATGCCATTCGCCCACTGCCCGAGGGGCGCCTCGCTAGCGCTGCGTCCGTATCGGTCAGTGCGATCGATGAGGCCGTGCGGCAGCTTGCGCACTGGCAGCCTTTGCGTCAGCAGACGGGGGCCTCCCACGCGGCGGCCTGGGTGGATGGCGAGGGTCGGATCCGGATGGTCCGCGAAGATGCCGGGCGCCACAATGCGCTCGACAAGCTCGCTGGAGCCATGTTCCGCAGCCGGCATGAGGCAGGCGCTGGCTTCGTACTGGTCAGTAGCCGTGCCTCTTATGAAATGGTGCAGAAAGTGGTCGCGCTGGGCGCGGGGGCACTGGTTGCGGTGTCCGCGCCTACTGCCCTGGCGATCCGCACGGCAGAGGCCGCGGGTATCCTGCTCGTCGGTTTTGCGCGCCCTGGCCAGATGGTGGCTTATTGCCATGCAGAACGGCTCACCGGTGAAATGCCTCTGGCCGGTCAGGCCCGGCGCGGCATGATGTGAGTGTGAGCATCTCGCCCAACGATCAAGAAAATCATGAATCTTCCTGAACAGATCTCCTCGGCTATTGCGCCGATCCTTGTGCTTGCGCCGGATGCCCGGCTTTTTTCCCACCGCGCGCAACGCCTTCGGAGTCTGGCCCCCGGCCATGCGCTGGAAGCCTGGTTGCTGTGGCTGGCTGAACTGGTTGATGCGCAGCAGCGCGCCCTGGATGCGTTGGGCCCGAAGTTTGCGGTTGTATCTGATGCGGCGCTCGGAGCCGCCTGGCCCGAGGCCTTCGAGTATCTGCGCGGCAGTTTGGCTGCGGGTACTGATGAGCCTGATCCGGCGGTACTGGCGGCACGTATTCGGGACAATCTCGAGTTTGCGCGCGGCGAGCGCCCTGCAGAGGGCCGTAGCCAACTTGATCTGGTCCTCAGCGCAGCCCTCCAGGTGGTGTGGACGCTGCTTGCTTGGCGCCGGGTGGCGGCTTCTGCGCCGATCGTGCAACGCGCACAGTGCCCCTGTTGTGGCAGTGCCGCCCTGGGCGGGGTGATCCTTGCCGGTGAAGGGCGCGGCGGCCTGCGCTATCTTGAATGTGCTTTGTGTGCCACGCGCTGGCATATGGTGAGGGCGCACTGCAGTCTGTGCGACGCCGATGGTGTGGTCGATTACCTCGGCCTTGCACCTGACGCGCCCATCCAGGCTGAAACCTGTGATGCCTGCCACGGCTACATCAAGCTGTTCTTCCAGTCGCGGGATCCGGCCTTCGATCCGCTGGCTGATGATCTTGCCTCGCTGCTGCTTGATGTGCTGGTGGGCGAGCAGGGTTATGCAAGAGGGGCGCCCAATCTTTTCCTGCTCAGCGGCGAAGCAGCCTGAGCTTCTCCTGCGCCTGTGCGCTGCATGTCAGGCGGGCTGTACGTGCATGGGGTGAGGGCGATGGCCACTCAAGTCGCCATCGCCCTCCCAAGCTGTCACGTTAGTTAGAACGCATTCTCCCGATGCGGTGCAACGGCAGCCCTTACATTGGTTTCCGTCAGCTCAGGCGAGCACAGCTCGATGAAGCGATAGGCATAGCCGCGCAGGTAGTGGCCGCGGCGTACCGCGATCAGCGTGGTGTTGCGGGCGAACAGATGGGATGCGTCGATCAGGCGCAGATCGTGATCCTTGAGCGGATTGAAGGCGCTCGGCGCGATGATGCCAACTCCCAGCCCAAGTTCGACGTAAGACTTGATCACATCCGCGTCCAGTGCGGACATTACGATGTCCGGCGTCAGATTGGCTGCGGCGAAGGCCTTGTCGATCTTGCTGCGACCGGTAAAGCCTGAGTGGTAGGTGATCAGCGGATACTCAGCCAGGGCTTCGAGGCTCAGCGTGGTTTCGGCAAGCAGCGGGTGCCCGGCCGGCACCAGCACCGCGTGGTGCCAGTCGTAGAACGGGAAAGTCACCAGCTCTGGTTCATTGTCGAGCGATTCGGTGGCGATGCCGATATCCGCTTCGCCCGAGAGCAGTTGCTGGACGATCTCCTGTGGGCTGCCCTGATGCAGCGCCAGATGCACCTTGGGATATTCCTGTTTGAAGGTGGTGACAACCTTGGGGATCGCGTAGCGTGCCTGGGTGTGGGTGGTGACCACGGTCAGCTGGCCCTGGTCACGCTGGGTGAACTGGTCGGCGAGCTTCTTGATGTTGCGTGCGTCGAGCAGCATGCGTTCGACGATGACCACCAGTTCCTTGCCCGGTTCTGTCAGCCCCAGCAGGCGCTTGCCGCGGCGGATGAAAAGCTCGACGCCGAGCTCGTCCTCCAGATCCTTGATGTGCTTGGACACACCGGGCTGAGAGGTGAATAGCGCGTTGGCAACCTCTGTGAGGTTGTAGTTCTGGCGGACTGTTTCGCGCACGATGCGCAGTTGCTGGAAGTTCATGTTCAGATCCCCGCTGCGATGTAATGGTCGGACGCTGCTGCGGCAGATTGCTGGAAGACCTTCAGGCGCGAGGGCACCAGACGGACTTCGCTACCGGTCTGCAATTGCAGCGAGATGAGGCGTTCGAGCGGCAACTCCACCTCGTGATGATGTACGGTCTGGCCGGCATCGATACGTTCGAGCTCAACCCGGGCGGTAATGCCAAAAGCCTGGATGCGGGCAATGCGCGCACGGATGCCTTGCGACGAGGCCAGATCCGTCTCGATGTCGAGCTCATGCGGGCGGGCGAAAGCGATGACTTCAGCGCCCGGCGGGATGCTTGCTTCCGAGTGCGCAAGGCTGTGCTCGCCCACTTTCACTTCACCCTGTTCGGCTCGGCCATGGAACAGGTTTACCGCCCCCAGAAAACCATACACGAAGGGCGTTTTCGGCGTATTCCAGACTTCTTCCGGGCTGCCGATCTGCTCCACGCTGCCATGATTCATCAGCACCACGCGGTCGGCCACTTCAAGGGCTTCCTCCTGGTCGTGGGTCACGAAGATGCTGGTGATGTGCAGTTCGTCATGCAGCTTGCGCAGCCAGCGGCGCAGCTCCTTGCGGACCTTGGCATCGAGCGCGCCGAAAGGCTCATCGAGCAGCAACACCCGCGGTTCTACCGCCAGTGCGCGGGCGAGCGCGATGCGCTGGCGCTGGCCACCGGAGAGCTGGGAGGGAAAGCGATCGGCCAGCCAGTCCAGCTGTACCAGTTTGAGCAGATCCGTCACCTTGCGTTTGATGATCTCTTCCGAGGGACGTTCATGGCGCGGCTTCACGCGCAGGCCGAAGGCGATGTTGTCAAACACCGTCATGTGGCGGAACAACGCGTAGTGCTGGAACACGAAGCCGACCTGACGTTCGCGCACATGGGTGCCGGACGCGTCGTTGCCCTCGAGGATCACGTTGCCGCTATCGGCCGATTCGAGGCCGGCGATGATGCGCAGCAGCGTGGTCTTGCCGCAGCCGGAGGGGCCTAGCAGGGCGACCAGTTCGCCGGTCGGGAAGTCGAGCGAAACGTCGTTCAGCGCAATGAATGAACCGAACTGCTTGCGGATGTTCTGGACCTGGATGCTCATGCTTGTTCTTCCTGTTGGCTATCGCGAGCGGCTTGCCACTCGATGAAGGTTTTAAGTACCAGTGTCACCAAGGCCAACAGGGCCAGAAGCGAGGCCACGGCGAAGGCGGCGGCAAACTGGTATTCGTTGTAGAGAATCTCGATCTGCAGCGGCATGGTGTTGGTGAGGCCGCGGATATGCCCGGAGACAACGCTGACCGCGCCGAACTCGCCCATCGCCCGGGCATTGCACAGGATCACGCCGTAGAGCAGGCCCCACTTGATGTTGGGCAGGGTCACATGCCAGAAGGTCTGCCAGCCGTTGGCGCCCAGAACGATGGCGGCCTCTTCTTCTTCCTTGCCTTGGGCCTGCATCAGCGGGATCAGCTCGCGGGCGATAAAGGGGAAGGTCACGAAGATGGTGGCCAGTACGATTCCGGGTACGGCAAACACGATCTTCAGGTTGTTCTCGATCAGCCAGGGGCCGAACCAGCCTTGGGCACCAAAGATCAGCACATAAATCAGGCCAGCTACCACAGGCGACACTGAGAAGGGCAGATCGATCAGGGTGATCAGGAATTGCTTGCCGCGGAATTCGAACTTGGCAATGGCCCAGGCCGCCGACACACCGAAGACCAGATTCAAGGGCAGGGCGATCACGGTGGCGATCACCGTCAGTTTCACGGCAGCCAATGCGTCGGCCTCGGTGATCGCAGCCAGATACACATCCCAGCCCCGCTTGAAGGCTTCGACAAAGACGGTGGCCAGTGGCAGCAGCAGAAAAGCTGCGAAGAACAGCAAGGAAACCGTGACGATGCTCCACTTCACCCAGGCCTGGTCACGGGTTGCGGCCTTGTCTTCGAAGTGGCGCGGCGCGTTCAGTGAGGCCAGATGCGCAGCATTCAGGGTGGCAGTAGCAGCGGCCATGTCAGATTTTCCTTCCGATCCGGCGGGCCGACCAGGCCTGCAGGCTGTTGATGACGAAGAGGAGGGCAAAGGAGGCCAGCAACATCACCACGGCAAGGCTGGTCGCTCCGGCGTAATCGAATTGCTCGAGTTTGGTGATGATCATCAGCGGCGCGATCTCCGACACCATCGGGATGTTGCCGGCAATGAAGATCACTGAACCGTATTCGCCGACGGCCCGGGCGAAGGAGAGCGCAAAGCCTGTCAGTAGCGCCGGCAGCAAGGTCGGGAAAATCACATAGCGGAAGATCTGCCAGCGGTGCGCGCCGAGGCTTGCGGCGGCTTCCTCCAGCTCGGTTTCCAGATCCTCCAGCACCGGTTGAACGGTGCGCACCACGAAGGGCAGGCCGATGAAGACCAGCGCCAGCAATACGCCCCAGGGGGTGAAGGCAATCTTGATGTCATGCGCCGCAGCAAGGCTGCCCACCCAGCCCTTGGGCGCATAGATAGCCGTCAGCGCGATGCCAGCGACAGCGGTGGGCAGGGCGAAGGGCAGATCGACCAGCGAATCCACGATCTTGCGACCCGGAAAGCGATAGCGCACCAGCGACCAGGCCAGCAGCAGGCCGAACACCGCATTGATTGCCGCAGCAATCAGCGAAGCGCCAAAAGACAGGCGCAATGAAGCGAGCACTCGAGGGCTGCTGACCGACCACCAGAAATGCTCCCAGCCGCCCTGGGCTGTCTTGATGAATACCGCTGCCAGCGGGATCAACACGATCAGGGATAGGTAAAGCAGCGTGTAACCCAGGGTCAGCCTGAAGCCGGGCAGTACATGGGCCGAAGAGCGTCTTGAAGCGGTCATGGCGCAGAGCCTTATATGAAGTGACCGCAGTGTATGGCTCTGCTTATTCATTGCTAACTAATAAAAGCTGAAGTCCTTATTCCAATTTTGAGTAAAGAGGCTTGCCTTGGCCGGCCCTCTGCGAGCCAGGCTTTGCCTGGCATTGCAGGCCCATCCGTCGCGTTGATGCGCTTGTGAGGGCAGGGCGCCACTGATATGAAAGCGCTGCTTCTGGCGATCCTCCTCTGATGCTACAGGCATCCACCCCCTTGTTTGGGCTTATCAGGAAAGCGGATAAGCGAACAATTTTTAAATCGTTTTGCTGGCTAAAGACGGCGCATAAGCTGCTGCTCATCACGGAACTCCAATGCTTATGGCATCACAACGGAGCTTCCCGTCAAGGAGAGTGAAATGACAACAGCCGGTTCTCTTGTTCAGTCGCACAGCGAGGCGAAAGCGCCCGCTACTAAGGCCCTTCAGCCAGTACCGGCCGGGGAGCGCCTCAATATTCTGCAGCGTGCCCGCGAAAACGCGCTCGGGGAGCAGCTGCCCTTCGCGGGAGGGGTTACGCCGGCGCAAGCCTGGGATCTGTTCAGTGCGGGCGAAGCCTTGCTGGTAGATGTGCGCAGCGCAGAAGAGCGCAAGTTTGTGGGCCATGTGCCTGGTTCGCTTCATGTGGCCTGGGCGAACGGGACGGCTCTGACGCGTAACCCGCGCTTCGTGCGTGAGCTCGAAACCAAGGCCGGCAAGGAGCAGGTGATCCTGCTGCTGTGCCGCAGTGGCAAGCGCTCGGCCCTGGCGGCCGAAGCCGCCGCTAAGGCGGGCTTCAATCATGTTTTCAATGTGCTTGAAGGTTTCGAAGGTGATCTGAACGATCAGCAGCAACGCGGCGAGCACAACGGTTGGCGGTATTGGGGCCTGCCCTGGAACCAAGACTAAGGACGGGCGCCAATCTGCCGCACGGGTGCTATCTCGCAAATCGGGTGCTTAACGTATTCAGATACGTTTCCGTGTCTCCTGGCGACCTGGCTTCCGTTCGCGGTGATTGTTGTTCCGTTTTTTGGGGCGGTCGGGTGTTAACGAATTTCAATCAAGTCGGGGAGCAATAAATGAGCAAGGTCTTTTCGGATAATTCGCAATCCATCGGCGCTACGCCGTTGATCCGCCTCAATCGCATTACGGACGGCGCGGGTGCCACTGTGCTGGCCAAGATTGAAGGGCGTAACCCCGCCTACTCGGTGAAGTGCCGCATCGGTGCAGCATTGATTGCCGATGCTGAAAAGCGTGGCCTGCTCGGCCCGGGCAAGGAACTGGTTGAGCCCACTAGCGGCAATACCGGCATCGCACTGGCCTTCGTGGCCGCAGCGCGCGGTATTCCACTCACGCTGACCATGCCGGAAACCATGAGCCTGGAACGGCGCAAGCTGCTGGTGGCCTATGGTGCGAAGCTGGTACTGACCGAAGGCGCCAAGGGCATGAGCGGCGCGATTGCCAAGGCCGAGGAAATTGCTGCGTCTGACCCCAAATATGTGTTGCTGCAGCAGTTCAAGAACCCAGCCAACCCGGCGATTCACGAAGCCACCACGGGCCCCGAAATCTGGGACGCGACCGATGGCGCAGTGGATATCTTTGTCGCTGGCGTGGGTACCGGCGGCACGATTACCGGCGTGTCCCGCTATATCAAGCAAACCAAAGGCAAGGCGATCACCTCCGTAGCCGTTGAACCGGCCGCCAGTCCGGTGCTGACCCAGACGCGTAACGGCGAACCCGTGAAGCCCGGTCCGCACAAGATTCAGGGCATCGGCGCGGGCTTCGTGCCGGGCGTGCTGGATCTTTCGCTGGTGGATGCCATCGAGCAGGTCAGCAACGAAGACGCCGTTGAATACGCTCGTCGTCTGGCACGTGAAGAAGGCATCCTTTCCGGTATCTCAAGTGGTGCTGCTGCGGCTGCCGCAGTCAGGCTCGCTCAGAAGCCGGAGAACGCCGGCAAGACTATCGTGGTCATTCTGCCTGACTCAGGTGAGCGTTATCTGAGCTCGGTTCTGTTTGAAGGCTTGTTCGATGCAGCCGGGATTGCGGCATGAACATCGGGCTTTCGACACTGGACGGAGCCGGCGCCTCGGTGCTGGCTTCGGCCACATCGAACTGGGATCTGGACCGCGTCGTTGCCGGCCTGCGTGAAGTGCGCGAAGGCTGGCGTGAAGCCCAGCAACGCCGCCACGAGTACGGCGGGCGCGAGTTGCCGTCGCCGGAAACCTTGCGCCAGCTTCTGCTTGCCCTGCGCGGCGCGCTGTTTCCGATGCGTCTCGGTCCGGCCGACTTGCGGCAGGAAAGCGAGGATTTCTACGTCGGCCATACCCTGGACGCGGCGCTGAACAACCTGTTGGCTCAGGTGCGCCTTGAACTGCGCTACGCGGCCCGG
The DNA here is from genome assembly GCF_002855595.1 of Uliginosibacterium sp. TH139. Classification (NCBI taxonomy): domain Bacteria; kingdom Pseudomonadati; phylum Pseudomonadota; class Betaproteobacteria; order Rhodocyclales; family Zoogloeaceae; genus Uliginosibacterium; species Uliginosibacterium sp. TH139. Next base: position 590,663 of record NZ_PKRR01000004.1, read on the forward strand.
CAGAGCAATGTGGGCGCGACCTCGCTTGAGCTGCAGGCCGTGGGCATCGTGCGCGATTTCGCGACTGCCTTGCCAGATATCCGCCGCTTGCTCGATACCGATGTGGAAGCCGCTTTTCGGGGCGATCCGGCTGCGCGCAGCGTTGATGAAGTGCTGCTGTGCTACCCCGGCATCGTAGCGATGATTCATCACCGCATCGCTCACAAGCTGCATCAGCTTGGCGTGCCGCTTCTGGCACGTATCGTGGCGGAATTGGCGCATTCCGAAACCGGGATCGATATCCACCCTGGTGCGCAGATCGGCCCCGGCTTCTTCATCGATCATGGCACCGGCGTGGTGATTGGTGAGACAGCTGTGATCGGCCGCAATGTGCGCGTGTATCAGGCCGTCACCCTGGGCGCCAAGCGCTTTACCAGCGATGAGGAAGGCAAGCTGCACAAGGGCTTGCCGCGTCATCCGATTGTTGAAGATGACGTGGTGATCTACGCCGGCGCCTCGGTGCTGGGGCGCGTCACCATCGGCAAAGGGTCTGTCATTGGCGGCAATGTCTGGCTGACGCGCAGTGTTTCCGCAGGTAGCAACGTCACTCAGGCCAACTCGCAGCATGAAGTGCTGAATCACGGTGGAGGGATTTGAGTATGAGTCCGGTCGTCAGCCGATTTCCTGGTGTCGTACGCCAGTTGCGCGAAGCGCGTGGCTGGTCGCAGGAAGAGCTTGCTGAGCGTGCCGATCTGAACCGCTCCTATGTGGGCGAGATCGAGCGCGGTATTGCCATGCCTTCACTGGTGACCATCAACAAGCTTGCCAGTGGTTTCGAGCTTCTGCCCTCCTATTTGCTGGCCCGCTGTGAGCAACATTGATGGCTTTGTGCTGGCGATAGCATGTTGAGACGCGCTTAGAAGAAAAGCATATTTATTAAGACGTTTTCCTGATAAACCTGATTCTTGCAAGGAGCCATGAATGGCCGCAAATGAAGTCCAGCAAGCGCTTGGCGATAATGCCGCACGCCAGCTTGCGAATGCCACCAAGACTGTCCCGCAGCTTTCTATCATCACGCCGCGCTGGCTGACCCATCTGCTGCAGTGGCAACCCGTCGAGGCGGGTATCTACCGCCTCAACAAGGTCAAGAATCCGCTGGATGTGCAGGTGACCTGCACTCAGCGCGAAGGCTCCGGCGAACTGCCGAACACCTTCGTTGATTACGAAGAAGCCCCGCGTGAGTACTTCCTTAATGCAGTCAGCACCGTGCTAGACGTGCAGACCCGCGTGTCCGATCTCTACAGTAGCCCGCATGACCAGATCAAGGAACAACTGCGCCTGACGATCGAAACGATCAAGGAGCGTCAGGAGTCCGAGCTGATCAACAATCCGGACTACGGCCTGCTTGCCAGCGTGCATCCGGATCAGATCATTTACCCGCTGACCGGCGCACCAACGCCGGATGATCTGGACGAGCTTCTGACCAAAGTGTGGAAAGAGCCGGCCTTCTTCCTGACTCACCCGCTTGCGATTGCCGCCTTCGGCCGTGAGTGCACCCGCCGTGGCGTGCCGCCCCCCACCGTGTCGCTCTTCGGCTCGCAGTTCCTGACCTGGCGCGGCATCCCGCTGATCCCGTCGGACAAGGTGCCGGTGGCCGATGGCAAGACCAAGATCCTGCTGATCCGCGTGGGCGAGAAGCGCCAGGGCGTGGTTGGCCTGTTCCAGCCGGGTCTGGCGGGCGAACAGAGCCCGGGCCTGTCGGTGCGCTTCATGGGTATCAACCGCAACGCCATCGCGTCCTACCTGATTTCGCTGTACTGCTCGCTGGCCGTGCTGACCGACGACGCCCTCGCTGTGCTTGATGATGTGGAGATTGGCAAGTTCCATGACTACCCAGACACCTACAAGTAATCCTGCAGGCGCAGGCAGCTTGGGTGGTGTGACGGGACTGACGCCGCCGGCAGGCATTCCCAAGGAGCCTTCTTCGGGTCTGCCGGATGTGGCAAGCCTGGCGAAGCTGGCGGGCGAGTTTTTCTCAGCCCTGCCTGGCAACACCGCGACGACCGCACTGCCAGGCGGCGCCACCAATGGTTTGCCCCTCGGGCTGAGCCATCTGGGTGGCCCGTCGCAGCTCGCTATGCCGCCCCAGCCGTCCGAGCCGGTGCTGGCCCTCGGTGCGCGTGCCCCTGCGCTCGCACCGGTTGCCCAGACACAGACCGGGCTGCCGGAAAAAGCGGTGGATTCTGCTGGCGTATCGAGCCGTTCTCCGACGCAGGGCGTGCCCGAAGCCTATGCGGCCTCGCTACCCAGCATCGATCTGCCGCAAGCCCCCGTGCAAGCGCCTGCAACGCCGCCCAGCTCACCGTATTACTTCCTCGGTGACGAGGTTGCCAAATTCGGCGCATATCCGGTTGCCAGCGAAGTGGATGTGCCGCGTGAAGATCGCGTGACAGCCCGTTCTTTCGGTTTGCCCGGTGAGGACGAGTTGCGTGAGTTGCTCGGTGGTGTGCCGCCAACCGCTGCTGCTCTGACTGCCGAACCTGCGAAGAAGGATCAGTGGTTTTACTTCACGGATCTGACTCGTAACGAGAATGGTCGCGCACCGGCATCGCAAGCTGGCGCGCGTCCGCCTTTCGACGTGAACGCTGTGCGTCGCGACTTCCCGATCCTGCAGGAACGCGTGAACGGCAAGCAGTTGGTCTGGTTCGACAACGCGGCCACCACCCACAAGCCGCAGGCCGTGATCGACCGTCTCGCTTACTTCTACGCCCACGAGAATTCCAATATTCACCGTGCGGCGCATGAACTGGCGGCGCGGGCGACGGATGCCTACGAGGGTGCGCGCGACAAGGTCAAACGCTTCATCGGCGCCAGCTCGACCGAAGAAATCATCTTCGTGCGCGGAGCCACCGAAGCCATCAACCTGGTCGCCAAGACCTGGGGTGCGCAGAACGTCGGCGAGGGTGACGAGATCATTGTCTCCAACCTGGAACACCATGCCAACATCGTTCCCTGGCAGCAACTGGCTGCCGCCAAGGGTGCGAAGTTGCGCGTGATTCCGGTAGATGACACGGGCCAGATCCTGCTCGACGAGTATCGCAAGCTGCTCAACGACAAGACCAAGATCGTCGCGGTAACGCAAGTATCCAACGCGCTCGGCACGGTCACGCCGATCAAGGATATTGTCGCCCTCGCTCACTGCGTGGGCGCCAAGGCTCTGGTCGATGGCGCACAGTCCGTGTCGCACATGCGGGTAAATGTGCAGCAGCTCGATGCCGACTTCTTCGTCTTCTCGGGCCACAAGATCTTCGGCCCGACCGGCATCGGCGTGGTCTACGGCAAGCGCGACATTCTGGAGAACATGCCGCCCTGGCAAGGTGGGGGCAACATGATTGCGGACGTCACGTTTGAGCGTACGATCTATCAGCCGCCGCCCAACCGCTTCGAAGCCGGCACCGGCAACATCGCGGACGCGGTCGGCCTCGGCGCTGCGCTGGATTATGTGGATCGCATAGGTATCGAGAATATCGGCAGCTACGAGCACGACCTGCTGGCTTACGCCACGCAGGGCTTGCTCACGATTCCGGGTATCCGTCTGATCGGCACGGCGGCCGAGAAAGCCAGTGTCGCGTCCTTCGTGCTCAAGGGTTTCACCACGCAGGAAGTGGGCGAAGCGCTGAACCGCGAAGGCATTGCGGTGCGCACCGGCCACCACTGCGCCCAGCCGATTCTGCGGCGCTTCGGTGTCGAGCAGACCGTGCGGCCCTCGCTGGCCTTCTACAACATCTGCGAAGAGGTCGATCGCATGGTGCGCGTGGTGTACCAGCTGGCGACTTCGCGTCGTTGAGCATGCAGTAATCAGTCACCAGCCGGCAGCCGGGAAACCGCTGCCGGCTTTCTTATTTGAGCGAGCACGCATATGGAATGCACAGTCAGCTGGGCCGGAGAGGCCCGTTTTGTTGCGTCAACCGGCAGTGGTCAGGAAGTCCGCATGGAAGGCGGGGCAGGGGAGCTGGGAGGCCGTAACCGGTTCCCATCGCCCGATGGAGTTGATCCTCGCGGGAGTAGTGGGCTGCACGGCGTATGACTTGTGAACTGCCCTTAAGCTTTCTACGCTCAATGTCTGGCGGCCAACGAAACGATGAATAGTGATTTGGCGCCTACGAAACTGGAAGTGTGGCGCAACGAAAAAGGCCTACAGCATTGCTGTAGGCCTTTTCTGAGAATTTTCAGTCATTAACTCCAGACTGAAAAAATATTTGGTAGGCGGTATTGGACTCGAACCAACGACCCCGTCCGTGTGAAGGACGTGCTCTACCAACTGAGCTAACCGCCTGCATGACTGGGAAAAATTTCGTTCCCGTCAGAAGAGAGGCCGAATTATAGGGAAGCTTTTTCGGTTCGTCAAAGCTTTCATCGCTTAAAATGCACATCTTTCGTTTTGATGCTATTCCGTCAGCCATGAGCACTCCTGTTCGAACCCGTTTTGCCCCCAGCCCAACTGGCTTTCTGCACATCGGCGGCGCTCGCACTGCGCTGTTTTCCTGGGCCTTTGCACGTCGCCATGGTGGTCAGTTTGTCTTGCGTATTGAGGATACTGACGTTGCACGCTCTACGCCCGAAGCAGTCCAGGCCATCATTGATGGCATGAGCTGGCTGGAGCTGACCCACGACGAAGGTCCTTTCTATCAGATGCAGCGAATGGAGCGTTACAAGCAGGTGATTGGTGAAATGCTGGCGGCTGGAACGGCTTATCACTGTTACACCCAGCCGGAAGAACTCGAGGTAATCCGCGAGGCGCAACGTGCGCGTGGCGAGAAGCCTCGTTACGACGGTCGGTGGCGTCCGGAGCCAGGAAAGGTTTTGCCTGCTGTGCCGGAGGGACTGCATCCGGTGGTGCGTTTTAAGAATCCGCTCGAGGGAGTGGTGGCCTGGGACGATCTGGTTAAGGGGCATATCGAGATCTCCAATGCCGAACTGGATGATCTGGTTATCGCTCGTGCCGATGGCACGCCGACCTACAATTTCTGCGTGGTGGTGGATGACTGGGATATGCGTATCAGTCATGTGATTCGTGGCGATGATCATGTGAATAACACCCCGCGTCAGATCAATATCCTCAAGGCTCTGGGGGCGAGTGTGCCGCTGTATGCGCATCTCTCGATGATCCTGGGTGATGACGGTACCAAGCTTTCCAAGCGTCACGGGGCTGTCAGCGTGATGCAGTATGACGAAGAGGGTTTTCTGAAAGAGGCAGTGATCAACTATCTCGCGCGTCTGGGCTGGAGCCATGGCGACGAAGAGGTCTTCTCGCGCGAGCAGTTTGTCGAGTGGTTCGATCTGGATCACATCACGCCCTCAGCCGCGCAGTTCAATACCGAGAAGCTCAAGTGGCTGAATGCGCATTACATCAAGCAGACTGAACCGTCAGTGTTGGCGGCGGATGTGGTGAAGCGTCTGGCCGCTCGCGCGGTAAGTGTCGAGGGTGGGCCGGAGCTGGCCGCAGTTGTGGCACTGTACCGGGAGCGTGTATCAACCCTGGTTGAGCTGGCTGATTCGGTGGAGTCATACTTCGTCGAGGTAGCGCCGTCTGCTGAGTTGGCGGCCCAGCACCTAACCGAAAGCGCCTGTTCGGCGCTGGCGTTGCTGGCTAGCAAGCTTGCTCTCGTGAGCTGGGATAAGGCGGCCTTGAGCGGGTTGATCAAGGAAACCTGCAGCGAGTTGGGTCTGAAAATGCCCCAGCTTGCAATTCCGCTGCGCGTGAAGTTGCTTGGTGTGGCGCAAACGCCGTCGATCGATGCCGTCCTGGAGGTGCTGGGGCGTGAGCGGGTGCTGGCGCGTTTGAGGTAAGGCGAGCGGCCTAGCTGCACTCTCTTGGAGGGTGCAGCCCGCCCGCTGCGTGGCGAGGCGCCGAGAACAGCGTTGCTTGCTTCTGCTGCGCTAGATCAGCGCGTTTTGTCGCGCATGAGGCGTTGCTTCTCGCGTTCCCAGTCGCGTTCTTTTTCGGATTCGCGCTTGTCGTATTGCTTCTTGCCCTTTGCCAGGCCGATTTCCATCTTGACTCTGCCCTTGCTGTAGTGCAGGTCGAGTGGTACCAGTGTGAAGCCGGCGCGTTCAACCTTGCCGATCAATTTGTCGATCTCGTTCGCGTGCAGCAGGACTTTGCGGGTGCGGACCGGGTCAGGCTTGATGTGGGTGGAGGCGGCGAGTAGCGGGCTGATATGCATGCCGATGATGAAAATCTCGCCGCTGCGAATCAGTACGTAGGCTTCCTTGATCTGCGCGCGGCCGGCACGGATGGCCTTTACCTCCCAGCCTTCCAGAACAAGGCCGGCTTCGAAGCGTTCCTCGATGAAGTAGTCGTGAAAGGCTTTGCGATTGTCAATGATGCTCATGATGCTGCGTGGCTGCAGTGTTGGCGCGTGATCCGCTAGAATCGCGCATTCTAGCAGCGACGCAGCAGGCAGCCTCAATCGCATGGCCGAAATCAGAAAGTCCGTTCTTGTTGAGCATGGTGCCGACGCTATGTTCAGGCTCGTTGATGGCGTGGAGGATTACGCAGCCTTTCTGCCCTGGTGTGGCGGGGGGGAGGTGCTTGAGCGCAGTGTGGAGCATGCGGTGGCGGTGGTGCATATTCGCTATCACGGGATCAAGGCGCACTTTTCTACTGTGAATGAAATCGAACCTGGCCGGCGCATCCGCATGCGTTTGCGCGAAGGACCGTTTCGCAAGCTTGATGGGGAGTGGAACTTCACTCCGCTTACTGAGGCGGCTTGCAAAGTGGAGTTTGTTTTGCATTACGAGTTTTCCAGCAGCCTGCTTGAAAAGGTGTTGGGGCCGGTGTTCAGCCAGATTACCGGCAGTTTCGTAGAGGCCTTTATCCGGCGCGCCGATCAGTTGGCCGCTCAGGGTTCCGGAGCTGTATTCAAATGAAAATTGAAGTCTGTTATGCCTTGCCCGAAAAGCAGGAGTTGGTCAGTCTGCAGCTGGCTGAGGGTGCGAATATTGAGCAGGCGCTAAAAGCGTGTGGCCTGCTTCAGAAGCACCCGGAGATAACGCTCGAGCAAGGAAAATTCGGCGTGTATGGAAAAATTTGCCGACTTGATACGGTTTTGCGTGATGGTGACCGGATCGAAATCTACCGCCCTTTGATTGCTGATCCGAAAGAGGTGCGTCGCAAACGTGCTGAAGAGGGTAAGGTCATGAAAAAGGGTGGCGGAGAACTGTAAAAACGCAAAAGGCCCGCAACGCGGCAATGCTGCTCAGTTAAGCCTGAGCGGCATTTTTCTTGATGGAGCTGATGCGCTCATCGTTCCGTCTAGGCAAGGCTAGCTCCAGCACCTCCGCCACACACAATTGAGTGCTCCCTGAGCAGCGACCCCAGCACCCGCCAGATGGCTTGCTCCGTGGGTAAGCGACGATTCGCATAGTAGCCACGCCGCTCATCTGTAATGCCTAACCCAGTGCTGCGGGCCACTCCGTTGCTCAGGGGGCTCAACGTCGTGGGGGTCACTCAGGTACTCTTGCAGCGGCTGAGCCATCCACTGGCTGCAAGGGGCTCAGCTTTGTTGTCATGCCCTGCACTTTACAAACAACAAAGGCCCCGAGGGGGCCTTTGGCTTAACTTAGCGGCAATGGCCTGAAGGCGGCCTTGCTGACAGTCAGGCTTACTTGCAGTCCTTGGCTAGTTGTGCCTTGCTGCGAGAGATTTCAGCCTGCATCTGCGAATCATCCATCGGGATGTTTTCGCCTTTTTCGTTGGCCTTGCCGACTCGGCCACCGCGTTCGAGCATTGCTATGTTGCGCCGCAGGTCGGAGCAGTAGCGCTCCTTGTCGGCCTTGGCTTCTTGTTCCTTCTTCAGTTTTGCGTCAGCTTCTGCCTTCTCGGCCTGTCGCTGCTTGAAGTCGCGGTCGCGCTCCTCCCATCCTTTGGGGCCGGAGGCTTTTGCTTCAGGCACGCCGGAGGCGTTGGCTGCTGGAGGGCTGCCAGCGCTCTTGGGGGCGGCTGCAGGCTCTGGAACCATGTTGTTGCGCACGGTTTTGGCATCAGTGTTGGGGGGCGGCTGGTCAGAGAAATGGGTGCGGCCACTGCTGTCTTTCCATGTATAGACTTGGGCGCCAGCTACCACAGGGAGTGTGCAGGCCAAGGTGATGGCGAGAAGCTTCAGTTTCATGGTGAGTCCTTGAAGGGAGTGCAGGGCCGCCGCTCGGTTTTGCCGGATGGCCCTCCGCCTGTATAATGCCGATTTGCCGGTAAGGATTATAAACATGCGTTTGATCCAGAAGGCGCTGACCTTCGACGATGTTCTCCTGGTCCCCGCCCATTCCAATGTTCTGCCGCGTGACGTCAGCCTTGCTACGCGCCTGACACGTAATATCAGCCTCAACATTCCGCTGGTTTCCGCAGCGATGGATACCGTAACCGAATCCCGCCTGGCGATTGCTTTGGCGCAGGAGGGTGGTATCGGCATCATTCACAAGAACCTTACACCCAAGCAGCAGGCTCAGGAAGTGGCGCGGGTCAAACGGTTTGAATCCGGTGTCCTGCGTGATCCGATCACTATTCCGCCGACGCTGACCGTTCGTGAAGTGACTGCGCTTACTCGCCAGCACAAGATTTCAGGCTTGCCTGTTGTCGAAGGCAAGAAGGTGGTTGGCATCGTCACCAACCGTGATTTGCGCTTCGAAACCAATCTCGATCAGCCTGTATCGTCCATCATGACCCCGCGCGAGCGTCTGGTGACTATCCAGGAAGGGGCGTCGCTCGACGAAGCTAAGGCGCTGATGCACAAGAGTCGCCTTGAACGTGTGCTGGTGCTTAAGGCTAACGGTGATCTGTATGGCTTGATCACGGTGAAGGATATCCAGAAGGCGACCGAGCATCCGCTTGCTGCCAAGGATGCTCAGGGCCGCTTGCGAGTAGGGGCCGCGGTGGGTGTGGGCGAAGGCACTGAAGAGCGCTGTGAGTTGCTGGCTGAGGCGGGCGTGGATCTGATCGTGGTGGATACTGCGCATGGTCATTCGCAAGGTGTGCTGAGCCGCGTGAATTGGGTCAAGAAGAATTTCCCGCAAGTGGAAGTGATCGGCGGCAATATTGCGACAGCCGCCGCTGCGCTGGCTTTGGTGGATGCCGGAGCCGATGCAGTCAAGGTTGGTATCGGTCCGGGCTCGATCTGTACGACACGTATCGTCGCCGGGGTTGGCGTGCCGCAAATCACTGCAATCGATAACGTGGCCAACGCCTTGGCGGCTCACGGCGTGCCTTTCATTGCCGATGGTGGCATTCGCTACTCGGGTGACATCTCCAAAGCCATTGCGGCTGGCGCCAACTGCGTGATGCTTGGCGGTCTGTTCGCCGGAACCGAAGAGGCGCCGGGTGAGACTGTGCTGTTCCAAGGCCGCAGTTACAAGTCTTACCGCGGTATGGGGTCTCTCGGCGCCATGCAGCAGGGGTCGGCGGATCGCTACTTTCAGGACAACGAAGGCGGTAACGCTGAGAAGCTGGTTCCAGAGGGTATTGAGGGGCGCGTGGCCTACAAGGGACCGGTGGGTGCGGTAATCCATCAATTGATGGGTGGCCTGCGCTCTTCGATGGGCTATGTGGGCTGCAGCAGCATCGAAGAGATGCGCGCCAAGGCCGAATTCGTGGAAATTACTTCGGCAGGTATCCGGGAGTCTCATGTCCATGACGTGCAGATCACCAAGGAAGCGCCGAATTACCAGCACATGGACTGAGTTGCACGGGCCGTCTTCTGACGGCCTGCTCTCAAGACTTCCGGAAATTACTTGATGAATCACCCCGCATCTGCACCTGAACAGCAATCCAAGGGGCGTAGTGCGGGGATCGGTTTCATCATGATCACCGTGCTGATCGACATGATTTCGATCGGTTTGATCATCCCGGTGTTGCCGGCGCTGGTCGGCAGTTTTACCCGTAATCCGGTTGAGCAAGCCTGGTGGTATGGAGCAGTGGCGTTTGCTTTTGGTTTTGCCAACTTCATCGGCTCACCGCTTCTTGGCGCGCTGTCGGATCGCTATGGCCGACGTCCTGTACTGCTGCTTGGCTTCTGCGGTTTGGCTCTGAATTTCTTTGCGACAGCCTTGGCGACTTCACTTTGGATGCTGGTGGCGGTTCGCTTGGTTGGCGGCGCCATGCAGGCCAATGCGGCGGTGGCGAATGCCTATGTGGCCGATATCACACCACCTGAGCAGCGAGCGCGCCGCTTCGGCATGCTTGGGGCCATGTTTGGCATGGGCTTTATTCTCGGCCCCGTGATGGGCGGCATTCTTGGTGCCATCAATTTGCATCTGCCGTTCTTCGCCGCAGGTTCGCTGGCTATCCTGAACTGGTTGTATGGTTATTTCGTACTGCCCGAATCTTTGCCGCTTGAGCGTCGCAAGCCGATCCAATGGCGTACTGCGGTTAATCCTGTTGCATCCTTGCGCAAGTTGAATCAACTCAAGGGGGTGGGGCCGTTGGTGGCAGTGATTGCGCTGGCTTCGCTGGCCCAATTCACCTTGCATACAAGCTGGGTTCTGTCCAATAGCTTCCGCTTTGGCTGGGGGCCGGGTGAAAACGGTTGGTCGCTGTTTGCGGTAGGGGTCATGTCTGTGATCGTGCAGGGTTTCCTGCTCAAACATTTCTTGCGCTGGTTCGGTGCTCGCAAGCTGGCTGCGATCGGGCTTGCGTCGGGGGCTGTTGCTTACTTCCTGTGGGGTATGGCGACCCAGGGCTGGATGATGTACGCAGTGATCGGCTGCAATGTGCTGGCATTTGGCGCCATGGCTGCCGTACAAAGCCTGATTTCAAACTCGGCTGAAGCCCATAATCAGGGGCAGACCATGGGGGCTGTATCTTCGCTCAATAGCCTGATGGCTGTGCTAGCGCCAATGCTTGGTGCTCCATTGTTGGCCACCGTCTCGCATCTGCCGCCGCATGACTGGCGTGTTGGCGCGCCTTTCTTTTTCTGTGCTGCACTGCAGGCCGCCGCTGCCGTGTTGGCCATGCGTTATCTGATGACGCACAAAGCCACGCTGGCGGCCGCTGCGGCCGCTGCTTCCTCTGTTCCCGATTCCGCCACGCCCTGATCCATCATGCACAAGATCCTTATTCTCGATTTCGGTTCCCAAGTTAGCCAGTTGATCGCACGTCGCGTGCGTGAAGCACATGTCTATTGCGAACTGCACTCCTTTGATGTCTCCATCGACTTCATTCGCGACTTTAATCCCACCGGCATCATCCTGTCCGGCGGTCCGAATTCGGTTTACGAGAGTGATTACCAGGCCGATCCGAAACTTTTCGAACTGGGCGTGCCGGTCCTGGGGATCTGCTACGGCATGCAATGGATGGCGCAAGCGCTGGGTGGCAAGGTTGAAGCGGGCAAAGTGCGTGAGTTTGGTTTTGCGGAGATCCAGTCGCACGGCGGCGCGTTGTTTGAGCACCTTGAAGACCGGGCTGGCGATGCAGGGGAAAAATTCCTCGAAGTCTGGATGAGCCACGGTGACAAGGTCACCGCGTTGCCTGCCGGCTTCAAAATCATCGCCAGCAACGCGGCGTGTCCGATCGCAGCCATTGCTGATGAAGACCGCGGCTTCTATGCCGTGCAGTTTCACCCTGAGGTGACGCACACCCTCAAGGGGCGTGACATGCTTAATCGCTTCGTGCTGCAGATCTGCAAGGTGGAGCCGTCCTGGACCATGCCGAACTACATCGATCAGGCCGTTGCGAAGATCCGCGAGCAGGTCGGTTCCGATGAAGTAATTCTGGGCTTGTCCGGTGGTGTTGATTCTTCTGTGGCGGCTGCGCTGATTCATCGTGCGATTGGCGACCAACTCACCTGTGTGTTTGTTGATAACGGTCTGCTGCGCCTGAACGAAGGCGAGCAGGTCATGAACATCTTCAACAAGCATCTTGGCGTGAAGGTCATCCACGTGAACGCCACCGAGCAGTTCATGGGCCATCTTGCGGGCGTGACTGATCCGGAAGCCAAGCGCAAGATCATCGGCCGCGAGTTCGTTGAAGTTTTCCAGGCCGAATCCGCCAAGCTGCCCAGCGCCAAGTGGCTGGCGCAAGGCACGATCTACCCGGATGTGATCGAGTCGGCTGGTGCCAAGACCAAGAAGGCCCACACCATCAAGAGTCACCACAACGTCGGTGGCTTGCCGGATACGTTGAAGCTGAGCCTGCTGGAGCCGCTGCGCGAGCTGTTCAAGGATGAAGTGCGCGAGCTGGGCGTGGCGCTGGGCCTGCCGCACGAGATGGTCTATCGTCACCCGTTCCCTGGGCCGGGCCTTGGCGTGCGCGTGCTGGGCGAAGTGAAGAAAGAATACTGCGACCTGCTGCGCCGCGCGGATGCCATCTTCATCGATGAGCTGCGCGCTTTCGACTGGTACGATAAGACCAGCCAGGCCTTCGCGGTATTTCTGCCGGTCAAGAGCGTCGGCGTGATGGGCGATGGCCGCACCTACGAATACGTCGTAGCCCTGCGGGCTGTGTGCACCTCTGACTTCATGACCGCCAAGTGGGCCGAACTACCCTATGAGCTGCTGGGCAAGGTCAGCAACCGCATCATCAACGAGGTGCGTGGTATTAATCGCGTGGTCTACGACGTGTCGGGAAAGCCGCCGGCTACGATCGAGTGGGAGTGATCTCGCGTTTGGCATCGGTTGGCAATATCAGGCAATAAAAAACATATAAGCCCGTGATTTTACGGGCTTTTTTGTGACCGTCTGCAGTACTGGCTGGCAAGATTTGGCACGGCCAAGCAAGCTTTTTTCATGGCATTGCAAGTGGTACTATTTTCTTCGGATGCCATGAGTCCAGCCGATACCATGAGGCTTGTATTTCTTGTTGCATGGTATTGAAGATGCGTAACTTATTGTAATTGTTAGGTAATTTGAAAGTTTTTGGGGCTGTTTTCATTATGGCATAGGACTTCGAATAGGGCCGTAATCATGCTGACCGATACCAAGCTCCGCAACCTCAAGCCGCAGGATAAGCTCTACAAGGTGAACGACCGAGATGGCCTCTATGCTGCAGTTACTCCGGCGGGATCTATCTCTTTTCGCTACAACTATTCGATTCACGGCAGGCAGGAGACCATCACCTTCGGTCGTTATGGTCTCGGTGGCATCACCTTGGCGGAAGCACGTGAGCGATTGGGTGAAGCAAAGAAGATGATTGCGGCGGGGAAGTCGCCAGCCAAGGAAAAGGCGCGGGACAAGTTTCGCGTCAAGGATGCGGAGACCTTTGGGGCCTGGGCCGAAAAGTGGCTACGCGGATACCAGATGGCTGATTCCACTCGTGACATGCGCCGCTCAGTCTATGAGCGGGAGCTCAAACCGAAATTTGGCAACCAGAAGCTGATTGAGATTACTCACGAAGATTTGCGCGCACTGACCGATGCCATCGTGGAGCGAGGTGCGCCAGCAACTGCGGTACATTCTCGCGAGGTAGTGCTGCAGGTCTATCGCTGGGCCATTGAACGTGGCCAGAAGGTCGAGAACCCTGCAGAGCTGGTGCGTCCGACAACAATAGCCAAGTTTGAGCCGCGTGACCGTGCGCTGACGCCAGACGAAATCGGTTTGATGTATCAGTACATGGAGCGCATCGGAACAACACCATCCATCCGTGCAGCTGCCAAGCTTTTGCTGCTGACGATGGTGCGCAAGAGTGAACTGACCAACGCGACTTGGGGCGAGATTAGCTTCAGCGACGCGCTCTGGACGATCCCTAAGGAGCGCATGAAGCGGCGTAGTCCGCATCTGGTGTTTCTGTCCCGGCAGGCTCTGGATATTTTCATTGCACTAAAAACCTTTGCCGGAGGATCAGACTATGTACTGCCTTCGCGGTACGACTCAGATTCTCCTATGAGCAGTGCGACACTTAATCAGGTTCTGACGCTGACCTATAAATTGGCGCAGAAAGAAAAAAAATCTTTAACGAAGTTCGGCCCTCACGATTTGCGTCGAACGGCCAGCACCTTGCTGCATGAAGCTGGGTATAACACCGACTGGATTGAGAAGTGTCTCGCCCACGAGCAGAAGGGCGTCAGGGCGGTGTACAACAAAGCGGAATACCGAGAACAGCGTACAGCTATGCTGCAGGATTGGGCGGACATGATTGATGAATGGACGCTCAAGCCGGCATGTTCATCAGCATGAGGCCGGGGCGCATAGCCTGACCCCCTGATAGTTTGCGTGTCTCGATCCACGCCTCGACCTCTTCCAGATCCCAGGCCACGTTCCTGCTAGTGAGTGCAATGCGTCGGGGGAACTCCCCGCGCTGCTCTAGATTGAAGATTGTTCGCTCAGACAGTGGGATGATCGACAGCAGTTTCTTGCGATTGATAAGAACCTTCGTAGTCATTTGTCTTTCTCCATGCGCATAAATCGTCTCGATCAAGAGTGCCTGCTGGATGTCATGGCTCATTTATTTGATCAATGTCGTTAGCCTAGGAGGGTGTGAATTTGTCGTCAAATCGCTACCTAAAGTAGTTTTTTGCGGTTTGTTTGATGAGATTTCAGGTTTTTTCGTTCAGGTTAGAGGAAATGTGGACTTTGAGAATTTGTGCGTGAAGATTTGATTATTTTTTCTGACGCCATATTTACGGGTTTTCAAAATTCGGGCCGCCTGGAGATGGGTTTGTTGGATTTTCTTCGAGAAAGAAGTAGTTGCCTAAGTCCTTGGCGCCGCCCTGTGGTATTTAGTGCAAGGAATTCCCGTTCGTCGGTTGATTTTTCGCTGATGAGCGGTGTGCTCTGGCTGCGGTGAAGTTGGCGCCGGCGCCTAACTCATGCAGCCTCTAGGCACCATCAACGTTTGCGAGGGGAGGTGCTGGCACGCTCAGGCGGTTCGCCGGGGGCGACGGGCTGAAGGCACCAGTGGGGTGGATGTGTCGGAATAATCTATCGTCGACATATCACGACGAACGGGGCTCAGTTGCCGGTGGATTTACGGAATGACAGCAACTCGGCCAATGTGGTCACTGGGCATGCCTATCGGTAACGTCAGCTATAGCGTGTAGAGCGGATGGACACGCGACGTTATGGCTGGCTTGGTCTTTGGGGCTAACCGAGTGTCGGCAGTGCATCCATCGGGCTACGTACCCCCATGCCGCCCAGATTCAACACATGGGTGTAGATCATCGTCGTGCTCACGTCCGAATGCCCCAGTAACTGCTGGACCGTGCGAATGTCGTAGCCTGACTGCAGCAGGCTCGTCGCGAAGGAGTGGCGCAACGTGTGCGGTGTAGCCGGTTTTTCGACACCTGCCCGGCGTACCGCCTGTTTGAATGCCCGCTGAAAAGTCTGGTCGTACAGGTGGTGGCGCCGAAAAACACCTGAGCGCGGGTCTTTCGACAACTCTGCCTGCGGAAACACCCAGAACCACGGCCACGATTCGCCAGCGCGTGGGTACTTCCGTGCCAGCGCATCGGGCAGCTCCACTCCGGAAACACGATTTGCCACATCGGCCGCCCACAAGGTGCGCGCCCGCGTAAGTTGCGAACGCAGCCCGGGGATCAGGCTTTGCGGAAGCATCACTACGCGGTCTTTGGCGCCCTTGCCCTCACGCACGATGATCGAATTATGCGCAAAATCCACATCCTTGACGCGCAAGCGCATGCCTTCGGCAATCCGCAGGCCTGTGCCGTACAAGAGTTGTGCAAACAGCCGGTGTTCGCCGTCCAGCACAGCCAGAATTCGCGCCACCTCATCCGGCACCAGCACGACCGGCAAGCGCTTTTTGACATGCGGGCGCCCGATTTTAGTCAGCCAGGGCAAATTAACGCCGAGCACCTTTTCATACAGGAACAGTAAGGCCGACAAAGCTTGCCGGTGCGTTGAGGCTGACACTTTGCGCTCGTTCACCAGCCAACGCAGAAAAGCCTCTACCTCCGGCCCCGCCATCGTTGCAGGGTGACGGATGTCATGAAAGCGGATGTACGCCCGCACCCAATAGACATAAACTTCCTCGGTCCGTAAGCTGTAGTGCAGATAGCGGATGCGTTCCCGCAGCTGATCGAGCACTTTCGGGG